>DATFXM010000071.1:0-107703 GCA_035315885.1 Blastocatellia bacterium | reverse complement strand
CATCGACATGATAATGACCGACCGCCCGTTCCTCGAGCGCATGTCACGCGTCAAACAGCTTGGGTATCCGGCCTTCGAATTCTGGGAGTGGAAGAACAAAGATCTGGACGCAATTCAGAAGAAGAAGGACGAGCTGGGACTCGAGATCGCAACGATGATGGGCTCCGGATGGAAGCAGCTCTTCACCGAAGACGCGCGAAAGGCATTCGTAGCCGAGATACAGGCCTCAGTGGCGACTGCAAAACGTCTTGGCGTGAAGACGCTGATCGTCACAACGGGTTCGGAAGACCGGGGACGGCCGAGAGCGGAACAGCACTCGGCCTATGTTGCAGCGTTGAAGGCTGCGGCGCCTTACGCCGAACAGGCAGGCGTCACTCTGGTACTTGAGCCGCTGAACACGAAAGTGGATCACCCCGGCTACTACCTGACCACCGCGAAGGAGGGCTTCGAGATTCTCGATGAAGTCGGAAGCCCGTCGGTGAAAATGTTGTTCGACATCTATCACCACCAGATCATGGAAGGGAACGTCATTCAGGATATTACGAAGAACATCGCCAGAATAGCGCATTTTCACGTTGCGGACGTGCCGGGGCGGCACGAACCGGGGACGGGCGAGATCAATTACGCGAACGTGTTTCGTGCGATTGGGGCATCGGACTACAAGGGGTTCGTTGGGCTTGAGTTCAAGCCTTCGCATGCTGCTGACGATGCTCTTCGGAGTGTTTTGCAGATGGCTGGCTGAGCGGGCAATCTCAAATTTGAGATTTCAGATTTCAAATTTCAGATTTCCGATTTTCAGATTTGAGAACAAGGGTCGTTCATGGCAAGAGACGAAATCTACGACGCAGTGATAGTAGGATCGGGCGCAACTGGAGGGTGGGCTGCCAAGGAGTTAACCGAAAAAGGAATGCGAGTGCTGGTGCTCGAAGCGGGCCGAAAAGTCGACCCCGAAAAAGAGTTCACCGAACACGCGTGGCCCTACGAAATGCGCGAAAGAGCACTGCAGCGCAAGCCCGAGCGGCAGCGCGTCCAATCGAAATGCTACGCGTGCAATGAGTACGGCTATCAGTTCTTTGTCGATGACATCGACAACCCCTACACGACCCCTGATCGCAAACCTTTTGACTGGATCCGCGGAAGACAGGTGGGTGGAAGAACGATCACCTGGGGTCGCCAGTCGTATCGCCTCTCTGATTGGGAGTTCAAGGCTGCGAGCCGTGACGGATACGGCGAAGACTGGCCCATCTCCCACGCGGAGCTCGCACCTTATTATGATCGAGTAGAAGAGTTCATCGGCGTGAGTGGTGGAAACGACGGCGTTCCGAATCTGCCGGACGGAAAATTCCTCCCCGCGATGAAGATGACTTGCGGCGAGTGGTTGCTGAAGAAAGCCGTAGAGCGTCGTTGGAAAGATCGGCACGTGATAATCGGCCGAGCGGCGATCCTGACTCGTCGACACAACGGCCGCGCGGCTTGTCACTATTGCGGGCACTGCGACCGTGGATGTTCCACCTGGTCGTACTTCAGCAGCCCGGGTTCTACTCTGCCGGCCGCGGAGAGAACGGGAAGGCTTACGCTGAGACCGACCTCGGTTGCGAGTCACATCATTCTGGACGCAAACACCGGGCTGGCAAAGGGCGTGGGGTGCATCGACCAGATTAGTAAGCAGGCGTTCGAGGTGTTCGGAAAGGTCATCGTGTTGTGCGCTTCGACAATTGAATCCACTCGGCTTCTGTTCAATAGCGCCGATCGGAATCACCCGGACGGACTCGCGAATTCGTCCGGGGTGCTCGGCCATTATTTGATGGACCATACTTACGCGGTGTCGGTCGGCGGTCTGGTCCCGCAGGTTGCGAACTATCCGTACAATCACGACGATGGCCGAGCCAACGGAATCTACATCCCGAAATTCAGAAACATCAGCGACAAGAATCCGAAATTCATCCGCGGCTACGGCATGCAGGGCGGCGTTCAGCGAGGGATGCTGCCAACTACGATGCGGTCCATCCCGGGATTTGGTTCGGACTTCAAGAAGATGGTCAGGGAATCAAAGGACCCCGCTCCATTTTGGCTGGGAATATGGGGCGAGATGCTCCCAAGAAAAGAAAACCGGGTGACCCTCAACAAAGACAAGAAGGACGCGTGGGGAATTCCTGTAGTGCACGTCGACTGTGCTCATAGCGATAACGAGAAAGCGATGGCCGCCGACGGGCTGGAAGCGATCAAGGAAATGGTGCACGAAGCGAAGTTCGAAGCGGTCTACGCGAACCCGTTTCTTGCATCGCCGGGTCTGTGCATTCACGAAGTCGGGACCGCCCGAATGGGGATCGATCCGAAGACGTCGGTGCTGAACAAATTCAATCAGACCTGGGACGTCAAGAACCTGTTCATCACCGATGGCGCGTGTTTTGTCTCGCAGGGTTGTCAGAATCCAACTCTGACGATGATGGCCATCACTGCACGAGCCTGCGACTACATCGTAGACGAATTCAAGCGCGGCAACCTGTAGGAACACCTCACTCACTGGAGAGATCAATGGACTCTAAAATCTACCTGCGGCTAAGCGTGATGATGTTCCTGGAGTTCTTTGTCTGGGGTGCGTGGTTTGTGACGCTGGGAACTCATCTCGGCAGCATCGGGTTTTCGGGCGGGCAGGTTGGCAATACATACCTGATGAACAACATCGCGGCAATCGTGTCTCCGTTCTTCGTGGGGATGATCGCCGATCGTTACTTTGCATCGCAGAAGGTTATGGGATTCCTTCACGTTCTCGGAGGTATTGTTCTCTACCTCTGTGCCGACCTGAGTACTGCGGGACTGTTGATTCTCGGACTTCTGGTTTACAACCTGACCTACATGCCGACGCTCGCGCTGGTAAACGCGGTGTCGTTCCATCAAATAAAGGATCCGGACGCTGAATTCCCCAAGATTCGAGTGTGGGGAACGATCGGCTGGATTGCCGCGGGCTTGCTCATCACTCTCATTCAGTCTCAGTTCAATCCCAATGTTGAGAAGAGCGCTCTTCCGCTGAAGATCGCAGCGGCAGCATCGATTCTGTTGGGGTTCTACTCGTTCACTCTGCCGAACACGCCGCCGAGAAATGCGGGGAAGGAAGTCAGCGTGGGAGAGGTTCTGGGAGTGAAGGCGCTGCGGCTGATGAAAGAAACCAGTTTCTCGGTGTTTGTCCTATGTTCGCTGCTGATCTCGATTCCGCTGGCGTTCTACTACGCGTTTGCGAATCCTTTTCTGAATGACCTGGGAATGAAGGGTGTCGCGGGAAAGATGAGCATGGGCCAGATGTCGGAAGTCGGGTTCATGATTCTGATGCCTTGGTTCTTGAAGAGTCTGGGAGTCAAGAAGACGCTACTGGTCGGAATGCTTGCGTGGGTGGTGCGCTACGCCTTTTTTGCAACCGGCAATCTTGGTTCGTTTGTATGGCTACTGTATCTTGGAATCCTGCTCCACGGTGTGTGCTTTGATTTCTTCTTTGTGACCGGACAAATCTACGTCGACAAAAAGGCGCCGAAGGAAATTCGAGCCAGTGCTCAGGGATTCATCGCCTTGATAACCTACGGGGTTGGTCAGGGACTTGGTTCGATTCTCGCGGGGCGCGTGGTCGATGGGTTTACAATCGGAACCACCAAGGACTGGAGAATGATCTGGTGGATTCCGTGCGTGTTTGCCGCGGTAGTATCGCTGGTGTTTGCGCTGGCGTTCAGAGAAAAACAAGAGGCGGCGGGATCGTTAAAGGCTGAGCCCGCAGTGGAGAAGGTCTGATGCGATTGGGCTTGAATCTCGGTTACTGGGGTGCAGGAGCGGCGGACAACGTATCGCTCGCACTGGAAGCGGAGCGAGCAGGATTTCACTCGCTCTGGACCGCTGAAGCGTGGGGTTCCGACGCCATTACTCCGCTGACCTGGCTTGCGGCTAAGACCGAACGCATCAAAGTCGGGACCGCGATAATGCAAATGCCGGCGCGCACGCCTGCCAATGCGGCGATGACTGCCGCAACACTCGACTTGTTAACCGGCGGCAGATTTCTGATGGGACTCGGAGCCTCAGGACCTCAGGTGGTCGAAGGGTGGCACGGCGTACCTTACGGAAAGATCCTGACCCGCACGCGGGAATACGTAGATATCGTCCGCGCGGTGCTGGCAAGGGAAAAGCCGCTCGAATATCACGGCGAGTATTACGACATTCCGTTGCGCGGCGGCACGGGTCTGGGCAAACCGCTCAAGCTGATCGTTCACCCACTTCGCAAGGACATCCCGATCTACATCGCAGCGATCGGACCAAAGAACGTAGCGCTCGCCGCTGAAATAGCCGATGGATGGCTTCCGGTCTTTCTGTCTCCGCACAGAATGGATTCGTTCAAGCAGTCTTTGAACGAGGGCTTCGCCAGGCGCGCATATACCGGCGGGACAGACGACTTCGATATTGCGCCGACCGTCAGCGTAGTGATCGGAGACGATCTCGAAGCGTGTCGCAATCAGGTTCGGCCGAACATCGCTCTATACGTTGGAGGAATGGGAGCGAAAGGAAAGAACTTCTACAACGACCTCGCCTGTCGATACGGGTACGCGGAGGCGGCCGCAAAGATTCAGGATCTGTACCTGGCCGGCCGCAAAGTCGAAGCGATGGCTGCGATCCCCAACGACCTGATCGATGAACTTGCGTTGTGCGGTCCAAAGGAAAGAGTCAGGGATCTATTAGCGGTCTGGAAGGACTTCGGCGTCAAGACTCTGATTTGCGGAACGGGCGACGTAAACTCAATCCGTACGATGGCCGAACTGGCGTTGTGACCTCCGTTCGCCCATTCGCACCTTCTCCTCATCCCCTCATCCCCCTCATCGCCGCGTCGCGTCTCCGCGTCGCCCCTTCGCCCTTCGCCCATCCGTCCCCTTCGACTGGAACACCGGCGAACAAACGTCCCAACTGTCCCACAAAGTTTGACAATCAATGAACACCCAGCGTAACGTTCTCCAAACTTGCAGGACTACCATTCGCTCGGAGGGAATGATGAACCGCATGCGTTTTGTTTGCGCGCTTGCAGTGATTGCGCTGCTTCTGCCTACGGGTAATGTTTTCTCGCAGACCTATCAAGGTCGCATCCTTGGCACGATCACCGACGCCAACGGGGCCGCAGTCAAGTCGGCAAAAATAATAATCACCAACGTCGAGACCGGAGTTCAACGCCCGATAGAGAGCAATGATCTCGGCGATTATTCCGCGCCAAATCTGGCTCCTGGTTTGTACCTCATCGTGGTGGAGGCCACCGGCTTCAAGAAGTACGAGAGAAGAGACGTTCGCGTCGAAGTCGCGAAAGACGTTCGTCTGGACATCACTCTCAGCGCCGGCAGTCTCTCCGAGTCCATCACAATCACCGGTGAAGCGCCCGCCATCGAGACGACCAATACGACTTTAGGCGGCACTTTCTCAAACAAATCGATCAACGATCTCCCGCTGAACGGTCGCGACTTTCAAAACCTCGTGGTGTTGCGGCCCGGCGTCCAGCGGTCGCCCGGCGGCGGCTTCCTCTCGATAAGCTCGAATGGAAATCGCCCCGAAAACAACAACTTTATAATGGACGGGACCGATAACAACGATCCCTACTACGGAACAACCGTTGTTAACGCCGAAGGAGTTCAGGGCACTCCCGGGACAATTCTGCCGATCGACGCAATACAGGAATTCAACGCACAGGAACACCCGTCCGCAGAGTACGGCTGGAAGCCGGGGGCAATTATCAACCTCGGGCTCAAGTCCGGCACAAACAGCCTTCACGGAAGTCTCTACTACTTCCATCGGAACAACGCGCTGGATGCCCGCAACTTCTTCAACACCGACGATCTGCCGCAAAAGGCGCTTCGACAGCATCAATTCGGGTTCAGCATCGGCGGCCCGATCATCAAGAACCGAACCTTCTTCTTTGGCGCCTATGAAGCGATACGCGCGATCGTAAGCAACTCGAACCTGGTTACCACTCCTGCAACCGTATCGCTCGGAGGCGATCCTTCCAGCAGCATTCCCGATGCGATCGCCAGCATTCAGAGCCACGGTCTCGCAGTGAACGCGCTCAGTGCCAATCTGATCGGCACGGGATCGTTTACCGGCAATGGCGCTTTCCCGGGTTTGTTCCCGGTGAACATCGGCACCAACCCGGCGGGCCCGACGCAAATCAATTCGGGATTTCCGAACCAGAACAGGATGGACAACTTCATTATCAAGATCGACCACCGGGTGAACGAGCATAACAACATCACCGGACGTTGGTTCTACGGCGACAGCCTCCAGACTGAACAGGACATTCCGGTGTTGAGGCCGGAGTGGCGATCGACTTCCGACCTGAATGCGCAGGTAGTGGGGCTGAACTGGATCTGGACGCCAAACGGTAGATGGGTCAACGAAGCGAAGTTCGGATACAACCGATTCTGGCAGGCGATCCTGACTGCCGACGCCACCAAAGACCCGCTAGCGACCTACGGAATCAATGCCGGTGTGACTGATCCAGTCAACTTCGGGATGCCGACGATCGTGATCGGCGGGTTCACCAACCTCGGCGGCAACAGCGGGTGGCCGCTTCTTACAACGCCAAACCAGACGTTTCAGTTCGTAGACAACGTTGCTTACCAGCGCGGCGCGCACAATTTCCGGTTCGGCGCTGAATTCCGTCACGGGTCGACCGACAACCTGCGCAATCGCCGCGGCAAAGGACGCATCAGGTTCCTGGGCGACAATGCATTTCCGGGAAGCAGCCCGCTCGAGGACTTTATCGCGGGCTTCCCCGATCGTGGCGACATCTTTGTCGGCGATTCGAGGCGGCACGTGTCCATGAATTCATTCGGCTGGTTCATACAGGATGATTGGCACGTCTCGAGAAGGCTGACAGTGAACCTCGGCCTTCGATACGACCTGAACAGCGTCATACACGAACAGGATGATCTACTCGGGAACTTCGATCCTGCGGTTGGCTTACAACAGGTCGGCGTAAACATCGACGGACCGTACAAAGGTGATCATAACAACTTTGCGCCGCGTGTCGGCTTCGTGTGGGATCCGTTCGGAAAAGGAAACACCGTTATACGAGCGGGAGCCGGAATCACGTACGAGATTCCGATCCTCGCGATGTTTCTCGGACAAAACGGCGTCAACAACGCCACGACGCCTGGGATAAACGTCATCCCGACGGGCGCGATCGGCTCGAACATCAAGGGTAACATCGTAGCCGCTGCTACGACGCAATCCGGTAGTACGCTCAACTGGAGCGCAGCCGGACCGAT
The DNA here is from genome assembly GCA_035315885.1 of Blastocatellia bacterium. Lineage (GTDB taxonomy): Bacteria > Acidobacteriota > Blastocatellia > UBA7656 > UBA7656 > DATFXM01. Next base: position 100,423 of record DATFXM010000071.1, on the reverse strand, counting down.
ATTCAACGTTCAAGCGAACTGCGACCCCTCCCAAGGCGGCAGTCCTTGCGACATTCTGGGCGTAGCCAGGAATTTGAGAACGCCTTACGTGGAGCAATGGAGCGCTAACATTCAACAAACTTTGTGGAGGAAGGCTTCGGTACAGGTCGGCTACGTCGGCAGTCACGGAGTGAAGCTCACCAGCATTCGCGACATCAACCAAGTAAACCCGGCCCTGGACGACGGCAGCGAGCAGTTCGGTCGACCGTTCAATTCCAAGTTCCCGTTCCTCGGGTTTATCAACTTCCTCGAGAACGGCTATCGCGCAAACTATCACGGGCTGCAAGCAACCCTCACGCAACAGTCCATGCACGGGCTGAGTTTCGTGATGGGTTACACCTACGCCCACTCGATAGATTTTGTTTCGCTGCAGCGCGCATCACAGCCACAGGACAGTGGACGCCCGGACCTCGAGCGAGGGAATTCGGATCTGGACATTCGCCATCGATTCACCTGGGCGCTGACCTACGAACTTCCGGCGATCCATGCGCCGTGGCAGCTTCTGGAAGGTTGGCAATTCAATTCGATTCTGACGCTTCAGTCCGGGACGCCGTTCAGTGGCGTCGATTTCGAAAACGACGTAAGCCTGACCGGCGAGTTCAGCGACCGTTGGAACATCCATGGCGATCCGAGCGGAATACACTGGTCGGCCACCGCTCCGGTCCCCTGCACAAACAGCGCGGGGCAAAGCGCGTTCAACAGCGATGGGATTTGCACCGCATACGCTAATGGTTTGCTGACGATTGCCGCGCCCGGGACGTTCGGAAACATGGGTCGAAACCTCTTCAGAGGGCCGACCTTCAAGAACTGGGACATTTCACTTGTGAAGACGTGGAAGGCTACTGAGCGGATTTCGGTGCAGCTAAGAACTGAGTTCTTCAACGTTCTGAATCATCCGAACTTTGCCAATCCGGCAATTCAATTCAACAACGATCTCGGAGTCCCGGACACGTTTGGGCTTGTTACTGCGACACCGGACGTTGCAGGAGCGAACCCGGTGATCGGGACAGGCGGCCCGAGGGCGATACAGCTCGGGTTGAAGATCAAGTTCTGAAGCGGAATCAAGCGAATGGGCGACGCGGAGACGCGGAGAGGAGAGACGCGGAGACATAGATACAGCGACGAACACGCTTAGCAGTTGTCTCCGTGTCCCCGCGTCCCTCCTCCCCGCTTCTCCGCGTCTCCCCTCATCCTTCATCTCTTCACAACTCCATCATTGTCGAGGCCTGAATAGCTTTCGCGAGGCCTCAGCCCAAGCCACTCGTCCCAACTCGGCGTCAGAAACAGCTCGCTGTAGACCCTCTCATTCAACCGCTCAAGGTCAGGAGCCGCGCCCGCGGTCAACCAGTTGTGAATCTTTGCGTGAAACACATACTCGTTTCTAACAGTGTCTTCTGCGATCACTCGCTGAAGCTCTTGCACCGCTATTTCCAGTTTCGCGCCCTTCAGAGACGGATCTTTGAACACCATCAGATCCCGCGTGGACTGATCCAGCTGCGCGCCATCCGCGTGCAGAGCGGCGATTGCTGACCAACCTGGATCGGTGCCAATTGAGTCCAGAATTGCAGGCCGCTCGCTCATGCCTCGCAGCACCGGCCTTTCAATCTGAGAAACTTTTGCGACCGCCCTCGAAGCCGCGATCGAAGCGCTGGGCGGATTTCCAGGTTCGCTTCGCAAAGTGTCCGTAAGCGTCGACGGCATTGTCGCGAGCCCCGCTCGCTTCATGTCGTAAAAACAATCTGCCTTAAGCTGCGACAGGCGTTGCTGGTGGTACTCTCTCAACGCCGCTTCCCTCTGGCTTGCGCCGGCCATCGTGGAAAGCCTCGCGGCCGCACGCTCAGCCTGAGTCAAGCCTTCAACAAACTCAACCGGTCCATACAGGCCCGGAAGCGCGTCGACAACCCTGCCGTCCTGATCAAGCACGTAGTGAATACTGTTCCCGGTGAGCGTGCGTTCGAGTTTGCGGCCATCGCCGAAATCTATAGTTACTCTGGGCACCGGCCGTACTGTCTGCCAGTGAAGCACAAACTTGTCGCGAAGGAGCTGAGACACCATCGAGTTGGCATAGAGGACGATGCGAAAGAACCTGCTGTTTGCACAACTCAAGTCCTGGTCCAGTCGCCCGAGCATTCTCAATGACAGAATCGGCTTTCCCGTTGCTTTCGCCGCAGCTCTTGCCTTATCCAGATCCGTGTACCAGTAAAGCCTCGACGCGTAAGCGTCCTTCTGCGCGGCGATCGAATCGAGCGCCGACAGAACCCGTTCGCGACGAGGTCCCGGATTACCGATCGCGGCTCGAATCTCCGAATCATTCGCGTCAACAAAAGCCTTCAACCCCTCAGGGCCCATTGCGCGCAGTTCGGCAATGGCTTTGGCGGCTTCAGCTTCGTTTTCAGAAATCGCGCGGCGAGACGCCGGCTCACCCAGTCTTGAATCGGCGAGGGTTGTTCCAACCATCGACAGGACGGCTGCAAACACGATCAAATGTCTGGTCATAGCATTCTCCCAATGAAGAGTTATCCGGCGTGTTGCAGTTCAACGAATATCAACGCCGGAGCACGGAAAGGCAGTCACGATAAGCAAACGCACTCGAGTGACTCTTGTTCCGGTTTGTAGCGTGAGATAGGCTCTAACCCGGACGGGTAAATGACCGCTAATTCGGGTTCAATATCGATGTCGGAGCTGCTCAAGAGACTGCGAGCGCGCGACGCCTATCCACGCGAACAAGTGTCAGAAGTCATGGAGTTCCTGACGAGCGGCGACCCCTCTGAAACCCAACAAAGATCGGCTGACTTCTTCACTCACGTAGTAGAACCGCTATGCGATTCGTTTTCGCCCACCGACGTTGCGATCTATAACGCGCTGTTCTCCCAGTTGATTCATGAGTCCCGAACTACAACGATCGCGGCCCGACTGTCGCAAGAGCTGGATTCGTTCGGAGTGACGACAGAGGATCAGTTGCAGTCGAGAGCGGACTGGGCTCATGACTCCCGTAAGTCGCTTGCTGGTGCAGCGCGGACCAAAACCGCGAACCCAATTACTCGATGCATAGTGCTGTCCCGAGTGACACTCGGTGCCGATGTTGCGATAACCAGCGTGATCATCGACCGTCTCGCAGGCCTGTATCCCGGCGCCGATATCGTGCTGCTCGGAAGCGGAAAGCTGCGAGATCTCTTTGGCGGTGACCGGCGAATCAGCTTCGCGGAGATTCCTTATCAACAGAGCGATTTGATTCGAAGACTAGCCGGATGGACCGACGTCCTGGATGGGATTCGCGAGCTATCACGGGGCGCTGAAGACGAAGTGCTGATCGTCGATCCCGATTCGAGACTGACGCAACTCGGCGTGCTTCCGGTGACTAGCACTTCGAGATGCCTCTTCTTTCCAAGCCGCACCTACGGATTTGGGACCCGCCTGTCGCTAGCTCGTCTCACGTCTGAGTGGCTTGACCAGGTCACCGGCGAAAACCGGCCGACCTCGCCGTTCGTCCGGCCGCAGGAGATTGACTTGAGGAGGTCCGCTGACCTCATCGCCGGAATGCGAATGCGAAGAGACTTGAAAGTAGTTACCGTCAACTTCGGCGTCGGCAATAACAATTCGAAGCGAGTGGGTGATGACTTCGAAACAGATCTTGTTAGAGCGTTGGTTAAACGGGGCCTGTTGGTGATTTTGGATTCGGGCGCAAGCCCTGAAGAAAGGTCGCGGGCGGCGCAGGTGGTGGCGAGGGCCCGCGATGTCTTCGGCGAAACTGTTGCCATCCACGCGGAGGAGAAAAATCTCGATGACCTGCTCGGCCTCGGAAATCGCGATTGCCGGCTTCTGACGTGGTCCGGTCGCGTGGGTATGCTCGCAGGATTGATAGCATCAAGCGATCTCTACATCGGCTACGATTCCGCGGGCCAACACATCGCCGCTGCGCTTGGGGTTCCGTGCATAGACGTTTTTGCGGGCGCGCCGTCCGAGCGATTTCGAGATCGATGGACGCCGACTGGGGCAGTCGAATGCACGATCGTGGCTACTGAGTCGAAAACTACGCGTGAAATTCTGGACGGGACGTTGCACGCAGTTCACAACGCGCTCGAGCGCCGGTAGCAGAGGCTACGGCTTAGTCCTGCGATCCTCGAGTCGTCGAAAGTTGTACTGAACCGTAGCTCGTACACTGACGGGCCGCCCGTCTCGCATAGCCGGGTTGAACTTCAACTGTTGGATGGCTCGCAACGAAGACTCGTCAAGACCGTAGCCCGCCCACCGAAGGATCTCCACCATGCCAATCTCGCCCGATGATTTGAACACCACGGAGGCTTCAACTGTTGCGGTCACATCCGCCAGATCCGCCTGTGCGGTGTATTCGGGCTTCACACGGTTCAGAAACTGGGGCGGCGCAAAACCCTCCGCTCGCGCGGAACCCTCCTCCGGAATACTCTCGACCGGTTCGCCCATTGCGGGCGCCTGATTCGCGATGGGCTTAGACAAACGAGCATTCAAGAGTTGATCGACGTAAGAAGCGACCCGCGCTTCAATCGCCCGTTTTAGTCCGCCGATTGCGGCCTCTTTTGTATCCGTCTTCTGCTGAGCAAAGTCGAACAACTGGAGCTTGCCGGTTCTTGCGTCGACAAAGAAAAGGGCCACGTAAGCTTCTTCGTGGGATTCGCCCGCTGCGGCGCTTCGCGCGAGAAGCTCTACCTTCCCGAGAATCAAATAATCGCAGCCGATCGCCGCTCCCAGCCTGCGCGCCTCGGCCGTGGTCATGTTAGTCGACCACTCATAGCCGAAACCCTTCAGCGCCGCGCGCACCATTGAATCATCCAGCCGCGAGATTCTTGTGTCGCGGTCGAGTGAATCTCGAAGCGTTGTCTCGATGTCTACCGGCGTCTCAGAAGGTGCCGCGCACTTCACCGCAAGCAGCGCGATCCGAAGAGGCGCATTGGTTCGCCGAGGCGCCGCCATCGAACTCGCAGACCACAGAACTATCAAAAGACAACAAATGGAATAGCCGGACGACGGCTGATGTCGGTTCTCTTTCTTGGTTTGATCGAGATTCAAGTAGTTAGTGACTCGCACCGAGTCTCTTCCCCAACCACGTTGTGATTACTTTTAGCAGATCATCGCTGAGCTGGGCGGTGGAAAGGTCTCCATATTCGTCGGGGCGGCCGGTCTTTGACGGCAGGAACAGGTGATTGAACGTTGGATACATTCTTACGCTTACATCCTTGTTGCCCGATTCTCGCGCTGCTTTCTCGAGCATCGCCGCCTGGTCCGGAGTCACCTGGTGATCGAGTTCGCCCTGCAGGATCAAGATTGGTTGACGAACCTTTTTAATGGTCGCCATTGGATCGTACGAAAGAAACAACTTCATCCAGTTGCTCTTGAACGCCTCGGGAACGGTGGAATCGGCCCGCCCATCCGCTACCGCCGTTAGCAGACTACGGCGTTTCTCTATGAGCTCTTTCTTTTCATCGGGTCCAGTCGTTGGGTCTTGCTGAATGGCGTCTGCATATTGAAACGTCAGGATTTCATCGCCGCGTTTCGCGGTGCCGGCCATCAAAACGACGGCTGCAATCTTGGAATCACTCGAGGCAACCATCGGAGCTATGACGCCCCCTTCACTGTGTCCAATGAGCGCGATTTTGTCGGGATCAATGTCGGGCCGCGATCGGAGATAAGCGATCTGGGCTCGAGTGTCGTCCGCGAAATCGGCGGTGGTGGCCTTTTCCAGGGTATCTCGTCCCCCGGACTTTCCTACTCCGCGGTCGTCGACTCGCAGGACTGCGATTCCAGACGCCGCGAGGGCCTCCGCAATCTGGCCGAACGGCCGATACTTCTCGAGCCCCGAGAGTGGAATCCGCTCGTCGCGAGTCTGTTGTCCCGAGCCGGTGATCGTAACGACTGCCGGGAATCGCTGCTTACCGGACTTATTGGACTTTGGCAGCAGGAGGGTTCCGCCAAGAGAGAAGCCCTTAGCAGGAACGTTGACTTCCTCAGAAGTGTAAGGTGCTCCCGAAGGTGCGGAGTAGTCGATCTCAGCATCGGAGGCTCCCGCAAGTTTGATGAACGAATCGACCAGCGTTGCATATTCCTCGCGAACTACAACAAACTTTTGTGACGGCACCGCAAAGAGAACCATTCGGCCGCGGTGATCGCACCAGACGATCGCCGGCGAAAGACCCACTGACACGTCGTAGCGATCCAGCGCCTCGGGGGTTTTTTCAGGGGCCATCGCAATCTGATCGCGGGCCACTCTTTCCAATTTTATCTTTACAGACGGGAAGGCGGTGAGTTCCTGCCGGCCGCCCTGCCTTGCGTCATATCTGGCCAGCACGAACTGCATCATGTAGAAGATGTTGCCACCCAGCAGCGGCGTGCCTTTTGTGTATGGCACTTCTCGCGACTTGTTCGCTGTGGTCAAAACGGCGGTGCTTTCCTTGATCGTCAACGACTGGTCGAAAGGCTCACCGGTGACCGTTCCCTTCGCGGTGGAGCTCAGGGGCAAGCCTTGCTTGTCCAGCTCGAGAGTCGTATTCAGATCGCTGGCGACGCCCGGAACCTTGAATTCTGTATGGCCGCTGGCAGAAAAGCCGCCATCGGGGCGGCAGCTTATCTCAAACTTTTCTTCGCCTGCCGGCTTGCCGTCTAGCTTTAGAAGATAGGTTCCTTTACCGCAGATCTCCGGGCCAAGCAGTGGAGCCGCCGGTGGGAGCTGCGCCAGCCCACGCGGCTGTTGGAGTCCCACAAAGAGCATCAAAGAAAAAGCCAGCCAGTTCATGACATCCTCCGCAAAGTTCGAGATTATCACGCACCGACGCAAGCAACCATTTTGTTCTGACAGCCGAAGTGTTAGTGCCCGAACGCAATCCGCCGCACTACTCAGGACTTCCTTTTTGCAGAGTCAATGTACGAGGAATCCCCTGAAGGTCGCTTGTTATCTCGAGCAGTTCCCATGAATCGTCTATCATCGAGCGAACGGAATCCAACTGCCCGAATCCTATTTCAAAGACGAGATATCCATTCGGCTTCAGCAGAAGGGGAGCTTCGATCAGCAGTCGCCGATAAAAGTCGAGCCCGTCTCGTCCGCCGCTCAACGCTACTCTGGGCTCGTGCTCGCCTACTTCTCGCTGAAGAGAAGCCATCTGCATAAGCGGGACGTAAGGCGGATTTGACGCGATTATATCCACGGCACCGTTCACATTCCGCCGCAATAACGGTTGAAGCAGATCGCCCTCCAGTAGCTCAACTCGTGAACCGGCATTGTGAGCATTGACGTTCTCCGCCGCAACCTGAAGCGCCGCGCTTGAAATATCGATCGCGATGACTCGTGCTTTGTGCACGAGCAACGCCACGGTGATCGCGATGCAACCGGAGCCGGTTCCCACATCAACAATCATCGGACCGGCGTGCTCAGTGTCGTTAGGAACGCCTCGCGCCAGCTTCAGCACGGTCTCGACGAGGTGTTCAGTCTCTGGTCGCGGGATCAGTACATCAGGGGTAACTTTGAATTGAAACCCGTAAAACTCCTGGTGACCGACTATGTATTGCAAGGGCTCGTGCGCGGCTCGTCTCTCGACAAGCACTTTGAACGATTCGAGCACATCAAGGCTTAAAGACGCTTTGGGGTGTGTCACCAAATAGGTGCGGTCTACGCCAAGGGAGTGTGCTAGCAGGACCTCAGAAGTGCGGCGCGGCTGGTCGACTCGCGCTCGGTCGAGGAGGGCAGTTGCTTCTGCGATGACTTCCTTGATTTCAGCCAAACGTGGAATACAGGCTAAAGAAGTTCTGAGTACTGAGTTCAGAGTGCGTCCGGAGAAGTTCCGAGTTATGAGCAGGCTCAACTCCGGAGGCACTCAGAACTCAGAACTTTATACGGGCGCTTCTGTTCCGGATTTAAGTTTTTCCGCCTGGTAGTGCGAGACCAGCGCGTCTATCAACTCGCCGATGTCGCCCTCCATAAAGAGGTCCAGTTGATGAGATGTGTAACCGATACGGTGATCTGTTACGCGGTTCTCTTTGAAGTTATAGGTTCGAATCTTCTCCGACCGGTCTCCGGACCCGACCATCGTGCGCCGTTCGCTGGCGATCGCTTCATGCTGACGGGCGCGCTCCATTTCCAGTAATCGAGACCGCAGAACTCGCATCGCCTTTTCCCGATTTTTGATCTGGGATTTCTCGTCCTGCATCGAAACAACCGTGTTTGATGGCAGGTGAGTTATTCGGACCGCAGAGTATGTCGTGTTGACTGATTGCCCTCCCGGTCCCGAAGAGCAAAACGTGTCGATGCGGAGATCCTTCGGATCGATTTTGATGTCGACTTCTTCGGCTTCCGGCAATACCGCTACCGTGACCGCCGACGTATGGATTCTCCCCGAAGCTTCGGTTTGAGGCACTCGCTGAACGCGATGAACTCCGGATTCGTGCTTTAGCTTTGAAAACACGCGCTCTCCCTCGATCAGCAAGATGCCTTCCTTGATTCCCCCGATGCCTGATTCCGAAACGTCGAGGACTTGCACTCGCCATTTCTGACGTTCGGCGTACCTCGCGTACATCCGCATTATTTCCGCGGCGAAAAGCGTGGCTTCGTCTCCCCCGGTTCCAGCTCTGATCTCTAGAATGACGTTCTTCTCGTCATTGGGATCCTTCGGCAGCAGCAGTACCTTCAGCTCTTCCTCGGCGCGAGCCAGACGAGCTTCGAGATCGGCAAGCTCGGTTCGCGCCAGCGCAACCATCTCGGGATCTTCTTCGGTGTCGATCAATTCCCGCGAGTCGTTGATGCCTTTATCCAGCGCGCGATACTCCCGGTATTTCGCTACCACTTCTTCAAGCTCGCGATGTTGCCTGGCGAACTTCGTGTAGCGACTCGCGTCGGCGAGCACTTCGGGATCAGACAACCAGCCGGTCAGCTCTTCGTACTTTTGTTCGATGGCTTCTAGTTTGCTAAGCATAGTCAATGATCATTCGTGATTCGTCGCAAGCTCGACTCGTTGCATCATGAACAGTCTTTGTCGAGTCACGCCTCACAGGTCTCGAGTTTCAGCGACTCCTTCAACGCGACGATGGCGACTTCCAACTGCGAATCATCCGGTTCGCGCGTGGTGACGTTCTGCAGCCAGAGTCCCGGGCGAGTGATTATCGAAAACAGAGACTGCGCGCGGCTCTTCGCCGAGGCCCTGATGATCTCGAACGATGCGCCCGCAATAACTGGAATCAACGCGACGCGCACCAGGAAGTTGAGAATCAGAGAATCAAACTTGACCACCGAGAACGCTACGATCGACACCAGCATCACCACCATCAGAAAACTCGTTCCGCAACGCGGATGTTGCCGTTGTTTCGTTCGGGCGTTGCCGACCGTCAGCTCCTCGCCTGCTTCCCAGGTGAAAACTACTTTGTGCTCGGCGCCGTGGTATTCGAAAACGCGTTTGATGTCTCGCAGAAGCGAAAACATCGTGATCATGATCAGGAAGAACGTCATCCTGATCAGGCCGTCTACGAGGTTGAATGCTATCGAAGGCCTGATTGGGTGCAGAGCAGCCCGAACCCACGCCCATGCCTGTGCGTACCAGGCTCCCGAAGTGGAATGCGATTCGATTGCACCGCCTCCTAGAAACACAAAGAGGGCATTGGTCAGCAGTAGGGGCAACACTATAAACAGAACCACGTTGAAGACAAGAGCTATGGCTATCGACCCCAGCGCCGCGGTGCTCGAGGTGCCGCTCGCCTTCCTGGAAGGAGCAACGCTCACCGGCGCTTGAGTGGCAACCGTAGCCGTTCCAAGCGAGGCTGTCGTAGCGTTGGCCAGAGTAGCCGGCGAGCCGGATCTTCCCGCGGCTCCTCCGTTCTGCACCTCGTGGAAGATCACATTCGCGGAAAAGTTAAGCGACTTTATTCCGAGCACCATCGAGTGAATCAGAAGCGCCGACCCGCGCAATATGGGCAGTTTAAGCAGGGGATAGCGTTCGGATAGAACTGGAAGTCGCTCCGCCTGCACTACGATTTCGCCGTTCGCCTTTCGAACCGCCACGGCGTACGAATGAGGCGCGCGCATCATCACGCCTTCGATGACTGCCTGACCACCGACGATAATTTCTTCATCTTTCATGAGACTGCCTGCTGTTGGTTAACTGCTCCCTGTTCCCGGGCCTTTGAAATTCTGCTGCCTGGCTCGTCGCCCATTCACCTGCAAACTTGATTCTACTCCTCGATGGGAAAAGGTGCTTCAGGTTTCAAATGAAGTCTCAACGGTCGGGGCTCAGACAAAAAAATATTGGTTGCCGCGTTTTTGGCTCTTTTGCGGAGACATTCTCTCTTCGGAATGATCTCGTGAGCGCCGCCCAAAACGAGGCAACCAATATTTGGTTGTTCTTAAGCTAAGCTTCTGTCTTACGTCCGTACTTGCGGTTGAACCTTTCTACACGTCCAGCGGTGTCCACAAGCTTCTGCTTGCCTGTAAAGAAAGGATGGCAGCTCGAGCAAATCTCGAGTCGGATCTCTGATTTTGTCGAGCGGGTCTGCCAAGTCTCCCCGCACGCGCAGTGCACGGTGGCGTTGACGTATTTCGGATGAATGTCTGCTTTCACTCTCTTACCGCTCCTCTTTGTTAAGACCTCACTTAATCAACTATCAGGAGGTCAGACGAACAGTAAACCCTAACCGATGGCTCAATCGGGTGTCAAGAGGGGCGACCTTTGGGACGTTATCCCATCTTGGTGTAGTTGAGATCAGCCATCTTGTCGGATTTTGTCACGTTGCACTGCAAGCGCGAGCGGACAAGCAATCAGAAGCCCAATCGCAGCAACGTAGAACGGCAACCTTAAGTAGTATCCGCGCCGACATCGTGGTACGCTTCATCTCCATTTCCACGTGCGACCTTTTGTTATCGGCTGATCGGTCTGCCGATGCTGAAGCTTTCAAAATCCGAAACAAGGAAGAAAAAATGACAAACTCCCTCGTTCTTGCGACGGTGGCGCTTCTTCTTGCGGGTCAGAGCAGGCCACCTGCCAACGGCGGCAACCAGCACTTCAGCGTGGTCGAATCAAGCATCCGCGAGATGCAACAGGCGATGAAGCAGGGTCGCATCACCTCTCGCGAAATCGTGCTGCAGTACCTGACGCGCATCGCGACTTACGAAGACAGGCTTAACGCGATCATCTTCGTGAACCCTCACGCGCTGGAAGAGGCAGAAGCGTTGGACCGTGAACGCGCGCAAGGCAAAATTCGCGGACCCCTTCACGGCATTCCAGTCGCGATCAAGGACAACATCCATACTACGGACATGCCGACGACTGGAGGCGCGCTGGCCTTTGACGGACTTGTGCCGCCATACGAGGCCACTCTAACCAGGAACCTGCGCGAAGCAGGCGCAATAATCATTGCAAAGACCAACATGACCGAGCTCGCCAACTGGGTAGCTACGGGAATGCCGGCGAACTACAATGCGCTGGTTGGATATGGTTTCAACCCGTACGATCCGCGGCGCGACCCACGCGAAGCAACATTCGATGGACGGCCCGCGCTATTCACCGGAGGCTCCAGCTCCGGCGTTGGAACGTCTGCGAACTTCTGGGCCGCTAATGTGGGCACCGAGACTTCCGGATCCATTCTTAGTCCGTCTAACCAGAATATGCTTGTCGGGATCAAGCCGACGGTCGGCCGGGTCAGCCGGTACGGCGTTATTCCGATCACCGCCGATCAGGACACGCCGGGACCCATGGCTAAGACGGTGACCGACGCGGCGATCATGCTCGGAGTGCTGGAAGGTTCAGCACCCGATCCTAACGATCCTGCGACCTCGAAGTGTTCGCGAGTCCCCGGGGGAGACTATACCCGCTTTCTCAACCCGAACGGTTTGAAAGGCGCGCGCATAGGCATTCCTCGCGCATTCTTTTACGAGAAGGTCACACCGCCCGGCGCAAAGGAACCGCGCGGTGGACTCGATCCTGCGCAGACAAAAGTGATGGAGGAGGCCATCGCAATCCTCAAGCAGCAAGGAGCAGTCATCGTAGACCCGGTTGAAATTCCGAGCATCGTCAGCACCGATCCGCACGAGAACTTTCTGCTGTGGCCCACATGCTCAGGGTTGGACAACTCAAAGGGTAAGGACGCGGCGTGCTCCATAGTGTTCAAATACGGTATGAAGCGGGACTTCAATAAGTGGCTTGCGTCGCTTGGCCCGGCTGCTCCGTTCAAGACACTTACTGCGTTGCGAGAGTGGAACGTGGCTCATCAGAAAGCGGGTTCAATCAAATATGGACAGGCCCTGCTGGACATCTCTGATGAGATTGACCTTCAGGCGGATCGCGCAAGATATCAGGCCGATCGCGAAAAGGACCTCCGGCTGGCGGCTACGAACGGCATAGACGCGGCGATGAACAAATATCAGCTCGATGCCCTTCTGTTTCCGGGCCCGGGCAGTGCGGCGATCGCGGCCAAACCGGGCTACCCGACTGTCATTGTGCCGTTTGGGTTTGTGCCGAACAGCCCGACGACGCCTTTTCCCGAAGGCTTCGCGGCGAAGCCTTCGCCGTTCGGAGTCGGGTTTACCGGGATGGCTTGCAGCGAGCCCCGGCTGATCGAACTTGCCTACGCGTTCGAACAGGCTACCAAGAAGCGCGTGCCGCCTCCACTGGAGCCGAACAAATAGAAGCTGTTCAACACAAAACACAGAGCCGGAGGTTACTCGTCGAGTAACAAGCTGTCGGTTTGCATGAACGACTCGGCGTCCGCCTGCGGACGATTGCCGGGACGAAGGCACAACAGGATCTGAAGTCCGGCCTTTCGAGCCGCGTTCAACTCTGCGGTAACATCCGAAACGAACATGATCTCGCCGGCGGGAACGCCAACAGACGACACGATGCGTGCGTAACTTGCTTCATCGATCTTTGGCCCGACGTTCGTGTCGAAAAACCCATCGATAAGCTTTGTAAGATCTCCTGCGTCGGTGTTGGCAAACAACAGCTTCTGGGCAAGTACGCTTCCGGATGAGTAGATGAAGATCTGCTTCCCTTCGCGACGCCACTTCGCTAAGGCTCGCGGAACATCTTCAAAAACCTGACTGCGAAGTTCGCCGCTTCGATACCCTTCCTGCCAGATACGGCCCTGAAGCGATTTGAGCGGTGTTGATTTGCGGTCTTGATCCACTAGCCAGCGGAAATACTCTGAAAGTAGGTCTGATCCTGACTTCGGACTTTGAGATGCCGGCGGCCACAGTCCTCGCGCCTTATCGGTTTCGCGTTCGGCCTCGAGACTTGCGATGTCGTTAGCGATGTCGCCATCCGCACCATGCGCCTTCAAGAACTCTTCGATCATGGCTTTTGAGTAGGGGAACAGCACGCGGTACACGAAGTCTACCGGTGTAGTCGTACCTTCGATGTCCAGGAGGAACGCGTTGATCAAGGACTCAAGACTCAGTATTCAGAACTTCCTAAGCAACAGGCAAGTAGCTCGCTCCGAAACAGACCGCCGCATACCGCGCGTCGACTCCGCTTTCTGTGTACGTAGGCGCCCATCCGGCCGGATCCTGAAAAAGCCTGATAGCGCGAATCCTGCGGTCGTCACACAAGTTGAACCAGTGCCACGTACCCTTTGGAACCATGATTAAGTCCCCGGGCTCAACCTCGATCGCGATCACCGGCCCGGACCTCGGACGGATGTTGAACAGCCCTCGACCTTCAATGATGAAGCGCACCTCGTCTTCATCGTGCCAGTGCTCGCGCGCGAACTTCGCGAGCATCGCATCCAGACCTGGAGTCTCGGGATGCACGTCGATCACGTCGGCAGTGACGTAGCCGTTCCGCTCCTTCAACCTCTCGATCTCTTCCGAGTACGCCTCCAAAACCTCATCCGCTGATGCGCCGGACGACAGCGCATGCGAGGGCGCCCATTGCTCGTACTCGATGCCAATTGACCGCAGATAGCCCGTTGTTTCATCAGGGTCGCGCAGCACAAGTTGTTCATCCAGAATACTGACTATTGCCATTGCCGATCTCCGTTGATTGATCCGGGCTTCCCCGGACAATTACACCACCTTCGCGAGTTCGAGACGCCCGGTGACTTCGAACAAATACTCAAAGATTTCAACGTGACGTCTCGCTTCGGCGAGATCACTCCCCCACGTGTAGAGCCCGTGATGCGCAATCAGGAACCCGTGCGCCGAGTCTTGCCTCTTCAATAACTCCTCGACCACTGACGCAAGCGAATTCATGTCCTGCGAATTATCCACGATCGCAACCGACTCGCGATGCTCGTGCGTCGTGACGCCTTGGAGACCCTTCAGCATCTCGTGCCCGGTGATTTCAAATGCGCCTCGCGCCCGATGAATGCCAGACAGAATATTGCTCCACACCGAATGCGTGTGCAACACCGCTCCCGCTCCAAGCAACCGCACGATGGTAAGATGTAACAGCGTCTCCGCCGAGGGTTTTCCCGAACCGTAGATCACCTTGCCTGTTGCGTCGATCTCCAGAATGCTCGCCGGATCAAGCGTGCCTTTGTGTACCCCGCTCGCGGTTATCGCCAGTCGCAGCGGTTCTCTCGACAAGACCGCGCTGAAGTTTCCGCTGGTCCCGAGCACCCATCCGCGCGAATAAAACTCGCAGCCGATTGCTGCGAGTTCGCTGAATGCGGTTTCTGTATCGCCGCCCATCGATCTCTTTTGCACCCACCTTCCGCCAGCTATCTGTCGCGTCAGCGGTCTCGAACCAGCTCGTGGCCCCTCAGGAAGCTGCCATCCCGTTGCCTTCACTCATCATTCGAACGCGATTCATAAGCCCCACATCAATGAACTCATCCTTGTAAACAAATTCCGGATAGACGCTCAACCGCTCCCGCAGCGACAGTCCTTTCGCCGCCGTCTTCTCTCTCAACGAATCAATTTGCGGCCACGGCTTTTCCGGATTGATGAAGTCGCGCGTCAAAGGGGAAATGCCTCCCCAGTCGTTGATTCCCGCGTCCAGCAATGCGGGATAATTCTCGTCCGAGAGATTCGGCGGCGCTTGTACGTTTATGTCTCGAAGCACCAGTCGAGCAACCGCCAGCGTCCGCGCATGATCGTAGAAGTCCGGCTCAGAATGATCCTTCATAGGAATATCGGGCTTAGCCCGAAAATTCTGCACAATTACTTCCTGGATGTGGCCGTAGCGCTCGTGCAGATCTTTTAACGCAAACAGAGCATCGATTCTTTCATCGAGCGTTTCACCGATCCCGATTAGAATGCCGCTGGTAAAAGGTATCTTCAGTCGACCGGCCTCTTCGATGGTCCTGAGCCTCAGCGCGGGAGGCTTGTCAGGAGCGTTGTCGTGCGCCATCCCGGGCTGCAGCAATCGCTCGCTCGTTGATTCAAGCATCAGGCCCATGCTGGGACTCACCTCGCGCAGTTGTTCCAGGTCACGTCTTCCCATCAGCCCCGGGTTGACGTGAGGAAGCAGCGACGACTCTTCGAGTACACGCCGGCTCATCTCAGCCAGGTACGAAAGCGTAGTGCGGTGCCCAAGCTTGTCGAGGGTCACGCGCATTTGCGGGAACAGAGCCTCGGGTCGATCGCCTAGGCTGAACAGGGCCTCCTTACACCCGAGCTCGGCTCCCGCTTGAGCCACAGCGATGACTTCATCGGGAGTCATAGTGCGAGCCCCAGGCTGATCGGGATCTTTTCGAAACGTGCAGTAGCCGCAGTAGTCGCGACAAAGATTTGTCAGAGGGATAAAGACCTTTTTTGAAAAGGTGATGGTGATGCCCTTGAGCTGCGCACGTAATCCCGAGGCCGCGCTCAGCAACTCGTTGAATTGCTCTCCGGGTTGAGAGCGAATCAGCGCCGAGGCAATCTGTCGCGCAACGTAGCCCTCGCCGGCAGCCGCGAGCGCCTCGTCGAATGGCAACCCGGCCACCGCGGTCCCTGGGGTGTTCGATATCTGATGAACACCGCGGTTCGCAGTCATCGTTGCGCCCTCATCATCATATGACCAGCATCGTGCACCGGTGAGGCTTGCAAAGGCGAATGAGCGATCCTTTCGAACAGTCTACGTTCTGAAAGCTGGTGTTACTTCTTCGGCAAAGCGCCTGAGCGAGTCGTGATTGAATGGCGGATTCGCAATGCCGATGAAGTGCGTGACCCCGATTTCAATATATCGATGAATGCGGTCGCGCAGTTCGGATGGAGATCCGACGAGCAGACCGGGTTCTACGGCTTCTGGTGGGGCGCCGAACGCGCGCGCCATTGCGGCTACGGTTTCGCTTTTCTCCGCCGCCGATTCAGTGACCAGCATTGTTCCCGCCCACGACACTTCGATATCTTCGAACTTCCGACCTACAGAAGCGCAGTGCTCTTTCAGAACGCCTATCTTGTGGCGGAATAATTCGGGCGGACCGAATGTATTCCACTGATCGGCATGCCGCGCAATCACTCTCAGCATCAACTTCTCACCCGAACCTCCTATCATCAAAGGCGGCCGCGGCCGTTGAAGCGGTTTCGGATCGCATCGAGCACCGCTGAGTCGATAATACTGGCCGTCGAAATCTACGGTGTCCTCGGTCCACAGCCGCTTGATAATCTCGATCGATTCGTCACAACGATTGATTCGTTGAGCGGTGGTGTAAAACGGAATATCGAACGCACGGTGCTCCAGTTCAAACCAGCCGGCACCCAATCCCATTACCAAACGACCTCCGCTGGTGTGATCCAGTGTAGCGGCCATCTTCGCCAGCACCGCGGGGTTTCTGTAGGTATTGCCGGTGACCAGGATCCCAACCTGCGTCATCGTTGTTTCCGCTGCGAGCGCAGTGAGCCCGATCCAACCCTCGAAGCAAGGTCCTGCCGGGTCGGCAAGGATAGGAAAGAAATGATCGAACAACCATGCGGTGTCGTATCCGAGTTGCTCGATCAGTTTCCAGGTGGAACGCAGATTCTCCCAGGTTGTCATTTGCTGCGGTGTCTGAATGCCGAAACGAATCTTCCTCTTCATTTTGTGTTCCTCGCTGGCTGCCAGCGTTTGACGCGCTCGGGGACTATTCTGATCATCGGCGCTTCGTGAATCGCCATCGACCGGTATTGGTCATATTTGTTGCGCAGCAGCTCGACGGCCCGCGCGTGCTCAGCGTGATCGGGAAAGATCAATTCTGCTTTGCCGCTGATCAGCACGTACGCCAGTTGCGACCAGTCGTCGGAATAATCATCTATAACCAGCGACACGCGCGGATTCTGTTGGATGTTTTTGGCGCGGCGAAGCGATCGGGCCGCGATCGCCTTGGGTTTTTCGTCCAAGGCAGAGTAGAGGATTCCGCGACTGAGTACGTAACAGACCGGTATAACCAGCGGTTGACCGGCGTCGTCCGCAGTCGCAAGATGAGCAACTCGATGGGACGATATGAAGTTGTCCGTGCTCTCATCAATTTCGACCGTCATCAAAATTGACGGTAGTTATTTTGGCCGGTGAAGTCAACGCGAGGTATATGTGGAGATGAGGGATTTGCCGAATGGGCGAAGGGGCGAAGGGGCGACGCGGAGACGCGGACAGGAGGGACGCGGCGACGCGGGGAGGAGAGAAGGGACACGCGGACATAGAGACAACGACAAACATGCTACGCAGTGTCTCCGCGTCTCTCCTCTCCGCGTCCCCGCGTCTCCGCGACGCCCTTTCGCCCCTTCGCCCGTTCCCCTCTTCTTCCTCATCCCACATACCCTCACCCCGACGTGTGTTGAATTGCTTGATCTGCTCAGGCATCATGCGCCGCGTGAAATCTGACTTCCACTTCAAGCATGTCCTGCGAGTTCGCTTTGGCGAAACCGATCTCCAGGGCATCGTGTTTAACGCAAACTACCTCCTTTATTGCGACGTCGCCTGGACTGAGTACCTCCGGGCGATGGGACTTACATGGAAGGAAATGGTCGACGGCGGCGTGGACACCGTGCTCGCCCGTTCGACAATCGACTTTCGCGCGCCGGCGCGCTTTGATGACATGCTCGAGGTGTGGACACGCGTTTCCAAGGTCGGCAACACGAGCCTCATTTTTGATTTTGAGATCTACGTCGAGAACAACGACCAACTGATCTGTTCCGCACAGTCGCTTTACGTGTGCGTAGATCCGCGAACGTTGGAGAAGATTCGAGTGCCCGAAGATATTCGCAAGCGTATCACCACGTTCGAGAAGCACTCGATCAGTTTCTAGTTTCGGTGCGGAGTAAAACCGATGGATCAAACTCGCAGGGGCTTTTTGAAGACGGCGGCGCTCGCTGCCGCGGGGGTCTCGTCGGCCGGCGCACGAAGCCTGAGCAGTGCTCTGTCGCGGCGAAGCTCTGCCCAAAAACGTGTCCTGATAATCGGAGCCGGTCTGGCCGGCTTGTCAGCCGCCTACGAACTTAGAAAGACCGGACACCAGGTAACAATTCTCGAAGCCCGAACGCGAGCCGGCGGCCGAGTCTATACCCTTCGCGAACCATTCTCAGACGGCCTCTACGCCGAAGCCGGCGCCACCTGGATACCTCAAACTCATAGTTTCACACTGGGCTACATAAGAAAGTTCGGGTTAGAGCTTGAGCATTTCTGGGTGGACGGGCTGGACACCATCAATTACATCAGAGGCCGCCGTTACAAGGTCCTGAACGGCACGCCGCTCGAGCCCTTTAAACTCACAGGCGAAGAGGCAGCGCTCGGCGCCGACGGGTTGCGCCGCAAATACCTCGCCGGCACTCGGCAGGCGCTAGGCGTTCCTTCGGCGCCCGACTGGAAGATCGAGTCGTACAGGCAGTACGACGACGTCAGCTATGCCGACTTCCTCAGGAAACGCGGCGCCTCGGAAGAAGCGATTGCCTTGATCTCGCTGGGAATGCTTTGGGGAGACGGACCCGAAACCGTCTCAGCGCTCACTGTATTCAGAGATAATGCTCACATCGAATTCCCCGGGTTCAAGGTAAAAGGCGGAAACGACCTGCTGCCGAAGGCGTTCGCCGCACAGCTCAACGATTGTATTCACTACGGCTCGCCCGTTGTTCGCATCGAACATTCCAATCAGTCGGTGCGCGTCACTTTCATGCAGTCCGGATCGCAGAACGTGCTCACCGCCGATCGGCTGGTTTGCGCGATACCGTTTTCCGTTCTCCGTCGAATCGAAATTGAACCGCGATTCTCAGCGGGCAAACAAAAAGCCATCGAAACGCTGCCTTACTTCTCTGCTAGTCGCGTCTACCTTCAATCGCGAAAGAAGTTCTGGATCGAGCAAGGGCTGGACGGATTCGCGTCCACTGACCTGCCGATAACCGACGTCTGGGACATGACAAGCAACCATCCCGGACCTAGGGGAATACTTCATTGCTACGCAGGCGGGCCGAACGCTCGGAACCTCGCGTCGATGAACGAGAGTGATCGCATCCGGTTTGTCCTGGATCAAATGGAGAAGGTTTACCCGGGCATCAAGGAGAACTTTGAGGGCGGCGCGTCGAAGTGTTGGGACGAAGACGAGTGGGCACGCGGCGCTTCGTCGTGGTACAGACCGGGACAAATGTCTGAGTTGTGGCCCCACATCGCAAGGGCGGAAGGCCGCGTTCATTTTGCTGGGGATCACACGTCCGCGTTCATCAGGTGGCAGAACGGCGCGCTACAATCGGGCAATCGAGTAGCAGCGGAAATCAACGCTGCCGATTGACCTGGCGACCGGCCGTGTCGCGAGTTTGTTGGTGGCTTAAGGCACATCAGCAATCAAATCGATTCGCTCAGCGCACGCAATCAGAAACCACAAACTAGAAACCAGAAACCAGATTTGGTATCGTCTTAGCCTCACGAACCCCCGGAGGAATTATGACAACCAAACCCGAAGTGCGCTCCCCAAAGGGCGGCGAATTCCTGATCGAAGACTTCACTCCGCAGGAGATCTTTGTCCCGGAAGACATCTCCGAAGAGCAGCGCATGTTTGCGCGCACCGCCGAGGAGTTCCTTCGCAAGGAAGTTATCCCACGCGAGGAGCAAATCTACGCCAAGGACTATCAAACTCATCGAGAGCTGATGCTAAAGGCAGGCGAGCTGGGACTGCTCAGCATCGATATACCGGAAAAATACGGCGGGCTGGGTCTCAACAAGGTAAGCTCCGCTGTAGTGGGCGAACAGTTCGCGCTTCAGAGCTCGTTTGCCGGAACTCAAAGCTCCCACGTGAATATCGGCACTCTGCCGATTGTGTTCTTTGGCACAGAAGAACAGAAGCAAAAATACCTGCCGAAGCTCGCCAGCGGCGAGTGGATCGGTGCATACGCATTAACCGAGCCGCAATCAGGGTCCGATGCCCTCGCCGCAAAAACGCGAGCTGTCCTCTCTTCAGACCAAAAATCCTACATCCTGAACGGCCAGAAAATGTGGATCACAAACGGCGGCTTCGCCGATTTGTTCACCGTGTTCGCCAAGGTTGACGGTGAGAAGTTCACCGCGTTTCTGGTCGAGCGCGGACCCGGCCTTGTCAGCGGACACGAAGAAAAGAAACTTGGCATCGACGGATCATCAACAACTGCACTCATGCTGGAAGACTGCCGCGTCCCGGTTGAAAACGTGCTCGGAGAGATCGGACGCGGACACAAGATTGCGTTCAATGTTCTGAACATCGGCCGGCTAAAGCTCGGCGCCCGATCAGTGGGTACGATCAAGCTGTCGCTGCAGCAATCAATCCAGTACGCCAAAGAACGCCACCAGTTTGGTCAACCCATCGCAAACTTCGGCCTCATCCAGCACAAGTTGGCTGAGATGATGGTTCGAGCCTTTGTCGGAGAATCGATCCTCTACCGCACGCTGGGAATGATCGACCAGGCACTCGAACGCGTGGACAAGGACGACCCGACTAAAATGCTCAAGGTGCTCGAACAGTATGCGGTCGAGTGTTCAATCATCAAAGTCTGGATGAGCGAAGCTCTCGCATACGTGGTGGACGAGGAGGTTCAGGTATTCGGCGGCTACGGTTATTCGAAGGAATACCCGGCGGAACGCGCTTATCGCGACGCTCGAATCGCCAGAATCTACGAGGGTACTAACGAAATCAACCGCATCGTGATCGGGGGGCAGTTGCTAAGACGGGCAAGCGCAGGCGAACTTGCCTTGTTCGAGGCTGACAAGCAAACGTCCAGAACCGGCACGAGCACCGGCAACACTCTGAGTCTGAACAAAGCCAACATCGAGTTCACCGAAGAGCTGCTGCTGATAAAGGCAGCCAAGGCGATGACCGTCGGCGCTCTTGCGGGGGCCGCGCGCGTCTACGGCGATCTTGCTCGAGATCAACAGGAGATAATCGGACTCATCGCTGAAATGGTTATGGACACTTTTGCGATGGAGAGCGCGCTGCTCAGAACTCAGCGGCTAATAGCCGAGTCGCCGTCCGGTGGATTCAATGTCCAGTCGGACATTACTCGAGTATTCGCCCGCGATGCCTCCGCTCGGATCGAAAGAGCCGCCCGCATAATTGCTACCGAGCTCGCAGACAAAAACTACTCGGCGATACTGGAGCGCGTAGTCCATCGATCGCCGATCAAAGTGATCTCGGCGCGGCGCAGGATCGCGGCCGCGGCTCTCAGCGCAGGCAGGTACAACCTTTGAGTCGCGAGGCTTCTTAGCGGCTTCGAGTAGATGTAATCGCGTTACCTTCTGCCGAACATAGGTTATCGTTTGCGACCCTACGGCGTAATCGGTTCAATGCACGAAACGCTTCGCCGTCGCGTGGAAGTTTTTCTGTTGATCGCTTGAGGCGTCGATCTTAGAATGAAGCTTCTGTCTGCCCCTCCAAGGCTGTAATCCCGGTCAGAAGTAACAAACAGACCGATCTAAAATCGGCCGCGGCTCCACCTGAATCTCGCCCACAACGCTTGAAAGGACGCGCTCAATGAAGGCGTTTCGCCTGTTCATTCTCTCGCTCTCATTCATGATCCTGTGCGCGATCTCTGCATCAGCTACGACCTACTATGTCTCGTTGTCAGGCTCCGACACCAACACCGGATCTCAAGCTCAGCCGTGGCGAACGATTCAACACGCAGTCGATACCGTATCGCAAGGCGATACGATTGTAGTAACCGCAGGCAGCTACGCCGGGTGTCGAATCGGGAAATCAGGCATCGCCGCCTCGCCTATTACTCTGAGAGCCGAGTCTGCCGGAGTGGTATTGATCAACTCATTGAGTCCATCAAATCGTCATCAAAGCCTTATCGAAATCGAAAACTTCGACGCAACTACCAGGTACTGGGTCATAGACGGGTTTGAAGTTGCCGGGGCACAGCGCTACGGAATCGACCTGCGTGACACCGAGTACGTCACTGTACAGAACTGCGTAGTTCACAACAACACGGTAACCGGGATCTTGCTCGCGTTCAGCTATCATCCGCTCATTCAAGACAACGAATCATATTCAAACGGCGAGCACGGCATATATCAAAGCAACAGCGGC
Organism: Blastocatellia bacterium; assembly: GCA_035315885.1. GTDB lineage: Bacteria > Acidobacteriota > Blastocatellia > UBA7656 > UBA7656 > DATFXM01. The sequence continues at coordinate 77,998 of DATFXM010000071.1, read as the reverse complement.
GACTATCCCACTATCCGAAGGAACAACCTTCATCACAATTATGCCGCCGGGCTCCATATGAACGGCGACCGTAACTTTACGCCGGGCGATGGGATCATCTCATTCGCGGTTGTAGAGAAGAACATCGTCTGGGAAAACGGTGTCGGCGGAGGCTCGGGCATCAATTGCGATGGCGTTTCGGACAGCATCATTCGGAATAACCTGCTTTACAACAATCACGCCAGCGGCATTTCCCTCTACGCAATCGATGGCGCCGAAGGTTCGAGCCGCAACCGAGTCTACAACAACACGATCGTCATGCCGTCGGACGGACGCTGGTGCGTAAACATTCCGGCCTCTACAGAAGGACAGCCCAACGCGACCGGCAATCAGATCAGAAACAACATTCTCTACACTTCGCACACCTTCAGAGGCTCTGTCAGTGTCTGGTCCAACTCCGTTCCCGGGTTCTCGAGCGACTACAACGTCGTTGTGAATCGCTTCAGCATCGACGGCGGCGGTTCAAATATGACGCTTGCCGCGTGGCAGGCGCTCGGATACGACCTGCACTCGATTGTCTCGACTGCGGAGCAGGTATTCAGCAACCCGGCGGGCGACGACTATTCCCTGGGCATCGGATCGCCGGCGATCGACGCGGGCATGTCGTTGTCAACCGATGTGCCTGACGATTTGACCGGCTCAGCGCGTCCGAGGGGAAGGGGATACGACATTGGCTGCTTCGAGTCTACCGGGACCGCCGGAGGACCGACCGCGGACTTCTCAGGCTCACCAACAAGCGGGGCTCCACCTATCGCGGTGCAGTTCACCGATCTGTCCACAGGCGGGGCTACTGGTTGGTCCTGGGACTTTGGAGATGGCGGGGTCTCCTCTCAACAGAACCCGTCTCACACCTATCAAACTGCGGGCACCTTCACGGTGCGCCTGACCGCAACCGGTAGCGGCGGTCAGAACACTCGCACACGAAATGGCTACATAACCGTGTCCTCCGCGGCAAGTCCGCCAACCGCCGATTTCACCGCGAACCCGACTTCGGGTACAGCACCGTTGTCGGTCCAGTTCACCGACACTTCGACCGGAGCACCTACGACGTGGTCGTGGGACTTCGGAGACGGATCAACTTCATCGCAACAGAATCCCTCGCACACATATCAAGGAGCCGGAAGCTTCACCGTTCGGCTGACTGCAATCAACGGCGCGGGCGGGAACACTCGAACGCGAACAAGCTATATTTCGGTGAGCGCATCCACGCCACAGCCGGTGGCCGACTTCAGCGCGAACCCCACAAGCGGGGCCGCTCCCCTGGCAGTACAATTCTTGAATCAGTCAACCGGCGCGACTTCGTTGTCCTGGAATTTCGGCGATGGGGCTACTTCTACCGAGACCAACCCGGTCCACGTGTATCAAGGCGGCGGTACGTTCACTGTGTCTCTTACCGCATCGAATGCGTCTGGTCAGAACACCAGAACCCGCACCGAGTACATAGTGGTGACCGCTCCTCCGTCGGCGCCGGTCGCCGAATTCATCGCCGAGCCGACCACCGGCACTGCGCCGTTTATTGTCCACTTCACCGATCAGTCTTCGGGCTCGCCTTCATCGTGGCTGTGGGACTTCGGCGACGGAGGGACGTCGACTCAACGAAATCCATTACACACGTATACAGTCGCGGGCTCTTTCACCGTCAGGCTCGTTACCTCGAACGCCGGGGGGCAAAGCACCCGGACGCGCAACAGCTACGTCGTGGTGACTCCGGCCGCGGCTTCAGACTATTTCTGCTCGTCGATGGTGATCGATCTCGGCAAGCGCATGAGCGGCGATCACACAAGCCTGCACGCATCAGACGATGTCTACGTGAAGTTGAAGGCGAAGGAACTGAACGGGAAGTTCAGCGACATAGTCACCTGCGTTTTTCAAACGAACCTGTCCAGCCTCTCGAGCCTGGCAATCACGGTTGAAGAGCGGTCCAAGGTGAAGCCCGTTCGCCAGCAGATTTTCGTGTTCAATCCCGCAACGTCGCAATGGGAACAGGTTGACGATCGAACCCTGACCAGCAGCGTAGATACGATGAGCTCGGTATCGCTGTCGAACGCGTCCAAATACTTGTCCTCTTCGGGAGAAGTACGGGTGCGAATTCAGACTGGGGACGTGGCTGGCGGAAAATGGAAGCACTACCTGGACCTCGTGAAGATTACCGCCGCGCCTTGATTGATCGAGCAGCACCACTGAGTGCTTGAGCTTTGCGCCGGAGATTCACTCCCTCTAAGAACAGCGCCGCAGAGTCCTGCGAGGTGCGCGATCCGAATCAATTTTGATACTATCCTTCTCCAATTTCTACACCGGAGGAGGAATGCAATGAGACTCGCCGTTTTAACGGTCATTCTCTGCCTGCTTTCTTTTGTTGCCCCGCCGCCTCGATCATCTGCAGTGGCCGACCCGGCTGATACGGTTTTTGTCAACGGAAACGTCTACACCGTCAATGAACGCAATCCTCGGGCTGAATCCATCGGGGTCAAGAACGGGAAGATTGTTTTCGTCGGCTCCAACACAGATGCGAAGCAGTACTCGGGACCTAACACCAGAGTTGTGGATCTGCGCGGCGCTACGATTGTACCCGGCATGACTGATTCGCATTATCACTTGACCGGAGTTGGCGAGCGCGAGATGACCCTGAACCTCGAGGGCATTAACAGCCTTGAGAAGTTCCTCGCCACAATAAAGGAGCGTGTTGATCGGTCAAAGAGCGGCGAATGGGTGACCGGAAGAGGCTGGATAGAAACCTTCTGGAAGCCACCTGTTTTCCCCACTCGCCAGGATATCGACCGAGTCTCTCCAAATAACCCCGTGGCAGTCACGCGAGCCGATGGCCACGCAGTGGTTGCCAACAGCGCCGCGTTGAAACTGGCCGGTATCGATCGCAACACCAAGAGTCCTTTTGGCGGCGAGATCATGAAAGACAAGTCCACCGGCGAGCCGAGCGGTATGCTGCTCGACAATGCGCAGGGGTTGCTATGGCGCGTTGTACCCTCGTCTAACCGAGCCGATCAGGAACAGGCGATCCTCGCCGGGGTGCGGCGCAGCATCGAGCTTGGTTGGTGCGAGATTCAAGACGCAGGAGGGAACTACGGCGACGTGACCCTGATGCGCAAGCTCTATGGCGAAGGGAAAATCAGGCTGCGTATCTATAAGGCGGTTCACGGACCGACGCCGGCATCCACCAAACTGCTCGCCGACGGCGCGAGCGTCGGAGAATTCGACAGCAAATTCACTCTACGCACCATCAAGGTGGTGTTCGACGGCGCGCTCGGTTCCAAGGGAGCAGCGCTACTCGAGAATTATTCGGACTACGACACTGCGGGATTTCTGACTCATACTGAGGCCGAACTGCTGCCAATGTTTGTCGACGCGCTTAAGAAGGGCATTCAGGTTGAGACGCACGCCATCGGTGACCGCGCTAACAGAGTAATACTCGACCTGTACGAGAAGGCATTCGCCTCGGTGCCGGAGCAACAGCGGAAAATAGCGCAGCCTCGCTGGCGCGTTGAGCACGCGCAGATCGTGAATCCGACCGATATTCCTCGCTTTGCCTCGATGGGAGTCATTCCCTCAATGCAGCCTTCGCACGCGATCGGTGATCTGCATTTTGCCGCGAGCCGGCTGGGTCTCAAGCGCCTCGAGGGAGCTTACGCGTGGCAAAGCTTCATCAAGTCCGGTTCGATAATCGCCGGCGGTTCGGACGCGCCGGTCGAGCGCGGCGAGCCGATGATCGAGTTCTACGCGGCGGTCGCGCGAAAGGATCAGCGAGGCTTCAGCGGCGAGGGTTGGCATCCCGAGCAGGCCGTTTCTCGCGAGCAGGCCCTTAAGATGTTTACGATTTGGGCGGCTTATGCCGCCTTTGAAGAAGGCCTCAAGGGATCAATTGAGGTCGGGAAACTCGCGGACCTCACCATCCTGTCTGCCGACATTATGAAGATTCCAGAGCCTCAGATTCTCAAGACTCAATGCTTGATAACCGTCATTGGCGGCGAAATCGTTTATCAGAGAACGGACGGCAGGTAATGTGTGACCGGGGACCTGCGATATCGGCGAGGCAGCGTCCCCAGTCAACGAGTAGTGGCTATTTCTTCTTGCCTTCCCACTTGCCGGTCATTTGACCTGCAAAGTCGAAGTCGCCGGCAATCTTTCCTTCCTTGATCAAGCCGGTCAGAGTTATCGCGCCTTGAGGCGTTTCGAGCGCGAAGCTCAGCTTACCGCCGGCGTAAGAACCCTTGCTGATAGGCAAACTGCCCTGAGCAGATTCGGAGCTGCCCGATACCTTGTCGCCCTCGAGCTTGAGCTTGAGCGTGAACGGTATGGCGGTCCCCTGAGCGTCGGCGGAGCAATCCCATTCGCCGCTTACCGGATCGCCGGCGGCAGACGCTGCTGGCGCAGAGGGAGCCGAGGGGGTCGCGGGTTTCGCGGCAACAGCTCCCGCGCGCTTCAGTTCAAGCGGGCCACCCATGCCAGAGAGCTCCCACTTGCCCGAGATCTTGTCGCCCTCTACAGTTGCCGTGACCGTGCCTTCGTTTCCTCCGGCATCAAATTTGAGTGTGATCTTGCCATCGCTGTAGGTACCTGATGTGATTGCCGCAGGTCCTTGCGGCGTCTCGATTTTGCCGGTTAGTTTGCCGGCCTCGTCTTTGATCTCCACCGTTAGTGGAATTTCGCCCATCTGATCGCTCTTGGCGACGCCTTCATACTTGCCCGAGACGTTGGTGGGCTTATCAGCGTAGATTGCCGCAGTCGCCGTGGCGGCGAGCAACAGCACTGTAAGCGATAGGGAGGTGATCCGTCTTAACTGCATTATGGGTTCTCCTGGTTTCGGGGTTGATTTTAGAAACTCTTGCCAGTCTACGTTGGAAGAATGACCAAAGTTCTAAAGGTGATAGTTATACAGTAAAAAACCTTTTAACAAAAGCTACCGCGCGCGTTGACCCGCCTTATTTTTCTTTCCTCCGCCAGCCTCGAGCGATCGCCGACTCAGCCCCCCGGATCGCCGAGCCCAAGGCAGTTTCCGAGCCTGGACTTCGGAACCGTCGCGCCAACGCCGCGACGGGTACCCCAGCCCGCGACGACGGTGCCCGAGCCCGCGACGTTTGTGATCAATAATACTTTTATAGATTACTGGTAATGAACTCGGTCATAGTGGACATAAGGTGCTTCACCAGCAGTGGGTCGGTCAGCCCATGACGAGACTTCGGATAGAGCATCAGTTGAAATGGCTTGCCGGCCTGCTGAAGCTCGTATGCAAACTGAATCGTGTTTTGCATATGCACGTTGTCATCGATCATCCCATGTATCAACAGCAATTTGCCGCTCAAGTCCTTGGCCGTACCAACTGGCGCGCTGCGAGCGTAACCTTCCGGGTTGTTCTGGGGTGTAGACATGTACCGCTCGGTGTAGATCGAGTCGTAGAGTCGCCAGTCGGTCACGCTGCCGCCGGCGATTCCAAGTTTGAACGTCTTGCTGTGGGTTAGGGCATACGTAGTCATGAACCCCCCAAAGCTCCAGCCCCACAGGCCTATTCTCGAACCATCGATGTAAGGTTGGCTCTTCAACCAAGCTATGCCATCCTCGAGGTCTCGCAGCTCCAGCTCGCCAAAGTTCTTGTAGACCGGCCACGTGGATTCGATCCCTTTGCCGCTCGCGGTCCGGTTGTCGCAGATCCAGATGATGTAACCTCGCTCGGCAAGCATCTGGTGCCATACGTAGACGTTTCCCCACCATGCGTTGCGGACCTGAGGAGCGTGAGGTCCGCTGTAGGTGTATGTCATCACCGGATACTTTTTGGAAGGATTGAAGTCCGGAGGCTTGATCATTATTGCATCCATTTCGAACCCGTCGCGGGTGTTCACCTTGAGAAACTCGGCGGTTCCAAGCTTGTACTGAGCGAGCGCCGTCCCCGGCTTATGTGCCACCCGCTCGATGTTCCCCCCGGAGCCGCAGATCAATACTTCGCGAGGTGTTCGCAGATCGCTGTGGGTGTCTATGAAGTGTTTGAACGTGGGGCTGAAGTTCACCGCATGATTCCCCTCTGACTGCGTCAGCCGCGTGAGTCCGGTTCCATCGAGCTTCACCCGATACGCGTGCCAGGCGCTGAAGCTGTGTTCGCTCGCGACGAAATAGATCCAGCCGGTCTCGTCCACTCCTGCGATGGAGTCTGCTTCCCATCGTCCATCGGTCACCTGTTTTATCAGCTTGCCATCCGGCGAGTAGCGATAAATGTGCTGAAACCCGCTTCGTTCGCTCAGCCAAAGAAAGCTCCCGTCCTTCAGCCAGTACGGGTTGTCGATCACTGCAACCCAAGCCTTGGATGTCTCCCTCAGAATTCTCTCGGTTTTGCCGGTGGCCGGGTCGGCGTAGTTCAAATCCAGCCAGGTCTGCTCGCGGTTCTGTACCTCATAGACCACTCTTGCACCGTCGCCGCTCCAATCAACTCTGACGATCAGCGGCTCGCTTCCTTCGTAGTTGAAGGTGTCCACCCAGCTTGTCGCTCCGCCTGCGGCGCTTACGACTCCCAGCCGGACTCGCGGATTGGGATCGCCGGCTTTGGGGTACAACTCCATTTCGACGTCCTGCAGATGCGGGATGTGGTCGACTATCGCGAATTCGTGCACCGGCGATTCGTCGAGCCTTAGAAAGGCTAGTCGCGAAGAATCCGGGCTCCACCAGTAGCCCTTGTAGCTGCCGCGACCGTACAGCTCTTCCTGATACACCCAGTCCAGGCGCCCGTTCAGGAGCTTCGGCCCGCCATCAGTAGTCAACGCCCGCTCCTTTTGTGTTGTGATATCCACCACAAACAGATTCCCGCCACGGGTAAAGCTGACCAGCCGGCCGTCGGGACTGAACTCTTCGCCGAGCTCGGGTTCAGGAGTGTGGGTCAGCCGCAGGGCCTTCTCGGATCCGAATTCGTAATAGAACAGGTCGTCTGAGTCGTTGACCAGTATCGCGGTTTCCGCCGGATTCAACTTATAGGAGGTAAGACGAGATACTCGTACGGCGTCCTGCGCGCTGAGACCGGGCAAGGCCGCGAAAGCCCGCTCCAACTTTCGAACGTCCAGCAGCGGCGAAGCTTGTCCGCTGACCGCATCGACCTTGAGCAGTTGTGAGGTCCCGCCTTCACCTTCGCGCCTCGCTTCGAGGTAATGCTCCCCGTCCTTCAGCCAGCGGAGTCCGGTGGGCGGGCTCCCGCCGAAATCGACTCCTTTCACCGGGTCGTAGATGTCGTCGATCGTCAGGAGTTTCTGTTGCGCGGCCGCAGCGCAAGTCATCAACAGGATCAGAGTGGTTGCGAGCGAGGTTCTTCGTCTCACGGTGCACCTCATCCGGAAGTCGTTGTTAGAGAGGACGGCAAATGCGGGTCGTTTTTGTCGTGGTCCGATTGGTCGAGTGCCGGCCCCGAATTCGCCGGAGTGCGTCGTCTGCTCATCGCGCCCGCGGCTCATTGCGCCGGCCTCTTGATGAGCAGGTCAAAAATCCTCGACAGGTCTTCCGAAGAGGTGAACCTGATCTCGATTGCCCCACCCTTGCCGCTGAATTTTATATTCACTGGCGCACCGAGCCTCCGGCTGAGCTTCTGTTCGGCAAACGAGACATTGGCGGATTTACGGGAGCGCTCGGGGTCTCGAGCTCGCCTGGTCCCTTCGGTCTTTTTTCCGAGTCGCTCGATCTCTCGAACCGAGAGCCCGCGCTCAACGATCTGGATGGCGATGGTTTTCTGTCTCTCCATCGGGCTGATCGCCAGAAGCGCTCGCGCGTGTCCCATCGAGAGCTTGTCGTCTTCGACCAGCTTTTGGACCTCGGCTGGAAGTTTGAGCAGCCGCAGGGAATTGGTGATGCTGGATCTTTCTTTCCCGACCCTGCGAGCGACCTCCTCCTGGGTTATACCGAGCTCCTCGACCAGACGTCTGAATGCGTTGGCCTCCTCGATGGCGTTCAGCTCCTGGCGCTGGATGTTTTCGATCAGCGACACCTCCAGCACGTTCTCGTCTCGGATGGCCTTGACGACGCATGGAACCTGCTTCAGGCCGGCTCGCTGCGCGGCCCTCCAGCGCCGCTCCCCGGCAACGATCTCGAACCTCTCACCCTTTCGTCGGACCACCAGCGGCTGAATGATCCCGCGCGCCTTTATGGAGGCCGCCAGTTCATCCATCGCTTCGTTGTTGAACGAGGTGCGCGGCTGATACTGTGACGGATCCAGCAGGTCGATTTGCAGTTCCAAAAGATCGCTCTGGCCACCGCGCGTTTCCGGGAAAAGCGCGCTAAGCCCCCTGCCCAGCGCCTTTCTGGACATTGGCGATTACCTCCCTTGCCAGTTTTATATAGCACTCGGCCCCTTTGGACTTTACATCGTAGAGGATGATCGGCTTCCCGTAACTCGGGGCCTCAGCGAGCCGAACGTTTCGAGGGATCACCGTTTCGAATACCTGCGAGCCGAGCACCGAGCGCAAGTCGGTGGCTACCTGGTTCGAAAGGTTCGTGCGCTCGTCGAACATAGTCAGCAGAAACCCCTCGACCTCCAGCCGCGGGTTAAGCGTCTTTCTCACCCGCGCCACCGTATCCCAGAGCTCCGACACTCCCTCCAGCGCGAAGTACTCGCACTGGATGGGCACCAGAACCGAATCGGCCGCCGAAAGGGCGTTGAGAGTCAGCAGCCCGAGGCTCGGAGGACAATCCACCAAGATGTAGTCGTAGGAGGGCTCAACCCGCTGGAGCACGTTTCGCATTCTGAATTCGCGATCCTCGACATCTACGAGCTCAATCTCGGCGGCAACCAGTACTTTTCCGGACGGCACCACCTTGAGGCTGGGGAGCTCGGTGCTGAGGACCAGATCGGCAAGCGACGCGTCCATAACCACCGAGTCGTACAGAGTGCGTTCAAAGGTTCCCCGCAATCCCAGCCCGCTGGTGGTGTTCCCCTGCGGGTCCGCGTCCACGATCAACACCTTGAGGTCTGCCGAGGCAAGGCTGGCGCCCAGGTTTATGGCGGTGGTGGTCTTCCCGACCCCACCCTTCTGGTTTGCGATGGCAATTATTCGCGCCATGGAGTGGTCGTGAGCGACTGGCACTTTCAGGATTGGGTTTGTCGATGTTCCACGTGGAACATCTGAGGATTGCCGGCCGAGCGACGAGCCGGGGTCCCGAACAAACTTCGGACACAAATTTGTTGCCCGTCGGGTCTGAATCAGGTGTGGCGCTCTGCCAGCATCAACGTCACAGAGGCCCGTTCCAGCTCCACCAGGGCCCGGCTCACATCGGCATCCGGGTCCGCAAGAGCCTTCTGCAGCCTCTGCTCCGCCTGCTGCTTGAGCTGCAACGCTTTCGTCAGGTCAATGTCCTCGGGACGGCTGGCCTTTACCGCCAGCACCGTCACCCTCTCCGGACCGACCTCCACAAGACCGTCGCTGATTGCCATCTGACCCTTCGAGTCTCCATCGTGATAGGTCAACAGCCCAGCCGGCTTGAGCCGCGAAACCAGCTCGGTGTGGCCCGGCAGGATGCCCAGTTCGCCGTCCAGCCCCGGCACCTCCACCCGGTCAACTGCAGCATCCAACACCACCCGCTCCGGCGTCACTACCTCTAATCGAATCTTCTCCGGCATCAGCCTTAGCCCTCGCTGCTACAACCTACATGTTGCGCCCACGCTCGACCGCCTCGTCTATGCCGCCAACCAGGTAGAACGCCTGCTCGGGCAGATCGTCGTGCTTGCCTTCGATCAGCTCTTTGAATCCCCGCACCGTTTCCTCCAGCGACACGAATTTGCCCGCAAGCCCGGTAAACTGCTCCGCAACGTGGAACGGCTGCGACAGGAACCGTTGAATTTTCCTGGCTCTCGCCACCGTAAGCTTGTCCTCTTCCGACAGCTCGTCAATCCCCAGGATGGCAATGATGTCCTGCAGATCCTTGTAGCGCTGCAGAATGCGTTTGACCTCCTGCGCCGTGTTGTAGTGTTCCGCTCCAACAATCCTCGGATCCAGGATCCTTGAAGTCGACGCCAGCGGATCCACCGCCGGATAGATCCCCAGCTCAGCAATCTGCCGCGAAAGCGCGCTCACCGCATCCAGGTGCGCAAAGGTGGTGGCGGGCGCCGGATCGGTGTAATCGTCCGCCGGAACGTAGATCGCCTGCACCGAGGTGATCGATCCCTTCTTGGTGGAAGTGATCCGCTCCTGCAGCTCGCCCATCTCGGTCGCAAGAGTCGGCTGATAACCTACCGCCGACGGCATCCGGCCCAGCAGCGCGGACACCTCCGAGCCAGCCTGGGTAAAGCGGAAGATGTTGTCGATAAACAGCAACACGTCGGTGCCGCCTTCATCCCGGAAGTATTCGGCCACCGTCAGTGCGGTCAGAGCGACCCGCAACCTAGCTCCGGGAGGCTCGGTCATCTGTCCATAAACCAGCGCCGCCTTCGACTTCCCGACTGCTCCCATGTCTACGTGCTTGAGGTCAAAATCTCCCGTCTTCTCGAGGTTCTGGTAAAAGCTCTCGCCGAAGTTAACTACTTTAGACTCAACCATTTCACGGATAAGATCGTTGCCTTCTCTGGTCCGTTCGCCAACCCCTCCGAACACCGAAAAACCGCCATGCTTCATTGCCACGTTGTTGATCAGCTCCATGATCAACACCGTCTTGCCCACACCGGCCCCGCCAAACAACCCGATCTTGCCACCTCGCAGGAACGGTTCCAGCAGGTCGATGACCTTGATTCCTGTAACAAACATCTCAAGTTCGGTGGATTGGTTCTGAAAGTCCGGCGCGTGTCGATGGATCGGATATCTTTTTTGAGCAGTCACCGGCCCGAGCTTGTCGACCGGCTGGCCGATCACGTTGAGAACCCGCCCAAGCGTCGAAGGACCGACCGGAACGGTGATGGGGCCGCCGGTATCGATCGCCTTCATCCCTCGTATCATCCCTTCGGTGGGTTCCATTGCGACGCAACGGCATCGCCCCTCACCAAGATGCTGCTGAACCTCAACCGTGACCTTTATCGGCTCAGGCACTTCGAAACCATCACTGGTGATTTCCAGCGCCTGATAAATCGGCGGCAGCGCCGTCTCGTCAAACTCTACGTCCACCACCGGCCCGATGACCTGAAGAACCTTCCCCGCGTTATTCATCATCTTGTCCGCCCTCGTTAGCCAATGCGTCAACGCCCGCGGGTACTGGCCCGCTCACGCTGCGTCACACCTTTCTCCTGAATCAAAATACCGGAATTAAGGACCGAGAAAATTATCACAGCGCCTCAGCTTTTACCAAATTGAATAGCACCCCAGCTTGCATCGTCCGATGAGTGCCTTTTCTGTTTGCAACACTCGCAACGATGTCACCTCGCAACGACATAATAGTCATCGTCTCATCCTGCAAAGCATCATGAAAATCTTAACCGCGCGACAACAAAACGGAAGCCTGAAGACCGGATAACCAATCCAAACCAACACGGTCTATCAGTACTCGATTCCCGAAATCGAAGACAATAGACAATACACGACGAAGCCTTAAAGGAGCGTTAGTTGACACTCTTTCAAAGCGTCTGACATAATTCCGCGTTCGTCCTTTGGATCTTGCGCTGATATGCGCCCGTAGCTCAGCTGGATAGAGCGTTTGCCTACGAAGCAAAAGGTCGCACGTTCGAGTCGTGCCGGGCGCACCTTAGATTCAATAAATCAACAAATGTCCGAAGTTGAGTTCCGGCCGCAGAACAGGCAGTAATCACGAGCTTTTCTGGAACCGTTTACTCAACGAACCAGTGCGGCATACCGCTGCTCAATTGGAAAATCAATGAAACCAGTTGCGGAAAGAATTGGCGAAAGAGCAGGAGACGATAGCGGAACTAATCACCGCGTGAGGCCAATCAACATCAGCAGCCTTTGAAACCTCGGTTCGTTATGCAGGGGATCGAAAACTGGATCTGCCTTTACAAAAGGCAGGAGGAAGTCTTTGCTCTCATAAGATTTCTCCAGTCCCGCCAGCGCCCGTTCTTTGTCTCCCAGCAACGCGTATGACTTGGCGAGTACGTAGCAGGCGCCCGTGCATCGCACGCCTAGGTCCTCAATGCGATGCCGCAAAAACCCATTCATGCCTGACTGCAAGTATTCTGCCCTTAAACGAATGTCGTCGGACTGGCCGATGTTTGCCGGCGCCGGATCAAAGGTGTCGGACCGGGCCCACTTGTGGTACTCCTCAAAAGCGTCCGCCTCCCTTCCTGTCTTCAGGTAAATGTCAACCAGATACGCGTGCGCGAAGACAAAATTGGGCGCTACCTCCAGCGCCTTGCGGCAATAGGTTTCGGCCTCTCCATACTCTCGCGCGAAGTAGTGCATCTGTCCGAGGTCGGCCAGCAAGTTCGCGCTCATCGGGTCGATCTCAAGCGCCCGCCGCATCTCTTGTTTAGCCTCATCCACTCGACCCGTGATCGCCAGCAGCGTCGCGTACCACTGATGCGCTGTGGCGTATCCGGGCTTCAGCTCAATTGCGCGCTTGAAGCTTTCTTCGGCCTTCCGCCAATCCCAGTGGTGAAACATCTGGGCAAAGCCCATGGTCGCGTGGGCTTCGCCGAGGTTGGGATCACGCGCAAGGGCCTTGCTGAGCGCCGTGTAGGCTTCCGGGTTCGCCGACTCTGTGAAGAGCTTGTCAGCGAGGCCGAGATAGGCGAGGGCGAAGTCGGGGTCTTTCTCGATGGCCCGCCGGAAGAAATACTCCGCCTGCACCATTCCTGACCAGCTTCGTTGGTTCCAGAAATATCTGCCCTTGACGTAGAGTTGATAAGCGTCGGCGTTTTCGCTGTAACGTCTGGTGAGTGCCGATTTTTGACCGGCGCTCAGATTCAAGTCTAGTGCGTCGGCCACTTGCTCGGCGATGGCGTTTTGCACCGCGAGCACGTCATTCGACTTGTCATCGAATTGCCCGGACCAGATGGTCGACTGGTCGCTTACACGCAGCAGACGGGCGGTCACCCGAATCTTCTCGTGGCTGCGATAGATACTGCCTTCGAGCACCGCATCGACGCCGAGCAACCGCCCGGCAGCGGTTGACTCTTGTTCCTGCCCTTCAAATTTCTGCACCGCGCTGGTGGGCCGCAGTTTCACATCTTTGAGGTTGCTCAACCGGGTGATCAGCACATCGGCGAGGGCAAGGCCTAGATGCTCGTCGCCCGCCCCACCCATATCTTTGAAGGGAAGGACCGCAATAGACTTCACCCCGATGCTCGTCGCGGCGGGCCCGCGTCTCACGACTGCCCACACGTAAACGGCCGCCGCTACCAGCGCCAGCAGGAGCATTGCTGACAGCGGCAAAGTGTGTCGGCGCAATCTGGAAATCAAGTTCACGTCCGTTGCCCGACGATCAGTAAGCGTAAGCCGCCCGAACGCTTCAACAAGGTCGGCTTGGCTGGCATCAATGATCTCTTCTTCGGTGATGACCTCCGCCGAGATGTGTTTCTCAACTATCAGGTCACCTTCATCAATATCTACTTCGACGACACTCGCCACGAAGCGATAGCCGTGTTTGGGCACAGTCTCAATATACTTGGCTTGATCCGACGATTCCCCCAGAGCCTTTCTCAAGAGATAGATACTGCGATTGAGATTGTTCTCCTCGACGAAACTGTGGGGCCACACCGACTTCATTAGCTCTTCTTTTCCAACCAGTCGCCCCTTGTTTTCGACTAGCAGCAGAAGAGTATCGAAGGCTTTGGGCGTCAGCGTTACCGGCTGGCCCGACCTCAGCAAGCGTCGCTCGCCTGCATCGAGATGAAAGGGCCCGAACTCATATATGCGCTTTATTTGAGCTTGCATTGTTACCTCTCAAGCGCACGCGATGGGAGTAATCAGATTTTAAATCAAATTTTTTGTCAGACGGTTTCAAATACTTCCTGGCCGCTGATGCTGTAGCCTGCGCCGGAACGTTTAGGCGGCCGCCATTATACGCAAGGGCCACGAACGGAGCAATGAGGAGCGCCTTCGACACGACGGGAAAGACTGATTCTGAGAATCGTGCATGAAAAAGACCCGCAGAACGAGAACGACCATCGAACGGCAATAGTCTGAGTGCTATGTCTTAGATGGATCTGGCAGCGCCCACCCAGCGGCTCGAGAGTGGTCTTTCATGATGGAGGGCGGGGTCCCGATGACCTCGCCCTCCTTTGTGTGAGCGGCGAACGAGCTGTCACCGCTGTAGCAGACACTTTGTCCTGGTGCGTCCCGGATGGCGCACTTTGCCTATCACGCTTTTAGCGCCTTACTACTGCGGATATGTGATGCTCACAGTTATATCCGTTTCAGCTGTTCCGGGAGTGATCGGGCAGTCTTTGTTTATGCAAAGATAGAGGTCCCCAAGAGCACCGCCGATTCGGTTGGAGGAGCAACCACCGCAGAAGACGGGGCGCCCGAAATCAAATTCGAAGACATTGCCCGTCCAGTATCGCGGGAACACCCCGCTCGAGAAAATGCGCTGCCCATCGCTGACCCTCCCAGATAGAGCTCCGGCGTAATTGCTCGAGAAGTTCGAATTGAACCATTCGATTCTTTCTTTGGCGATTGCGGGATAGGTCAGGGTGAACGTTGCATCCCAGGCGAAACGAGGGCAACCGGTTCGACTCGGATCGCACAGATGCGTCGTGAATGACCTCGTTACATATGCATTCTCGACGTCGTAGCTGCCTGCGCTCGGAATTGAGCCGTTACCTGACCGGTCGAAGGCAATCGCTGTGACGTCAAACAGACCATTCCACTGAGTTGTAGAAGAGAATAGCGAGGACCATGGTGGGATCGGAGGCGCTCCATTCTTACCCTTTCCGCCGGGGTAGCCAACTGAGGTCGCCGGCAAAAAGTATCTTGCTCCGGCGCTGATGAAGTCAACATGGTGAACTGCAACGTTGTCGCTGGCGGCCGTAGAAAAGATAACATTTCTCACCAGCGCTGAACCGAATGCGGGCGACAAAGAGATCAGCTCAGGAGCTGAATTCTCCGCCTGGCCGGCGGCGTTAACCGCTGCCGCGGCGTGAACAGGGCCGAAACCGGAGGTAAGGTCGAAGCTCGCTCCATCGCCCGCCGATGACTCGATCATTCCCTTTACCTGGCCTGCGGTGAGGCTCGGGTTTCTTGAAAAAAGCAGACCGGCCAGTCCGGCAACAACCGGCGTCGCCATCGAGGTACCGGAGAGCGCGTCATAATTCATCTTGTAGCCAAACTGCGTATTGAGTGTCACTGAGTAGGTGGGCATGGTGGAAAGGACCGCTACCCCCGGGGCAGTCACGTCGGTCTGAAGGCCGAAGTTCGAGAATGAAGCCTTGTTCCCGCGTTGATCTACAGCGCCTACGCTCAAGGCGCCGTACCAGTAAGCAAGGTCTCCCACCTGGTCCGAATTGGCGTTGCCCATCGCAACTACTGGGAGAACGTTGTTGTTAAAGGCATAGTCCAGGGCGTCGCGTATGATGGTGGTGCGCGAGGGACTTCCCAGAGAAAGATTGATGACGCGTGCCCCTTTATCCGTGGCGAAGACAATGCCGGAGGCGACATCCGAGGTCAGTCCCGAACCATCGGCTCCGAGCGCTTTAACTGACATGAGACTGCAGCGACCGCAGATGCCGGCGGTTCCGGTGCCGTTGTTGATGTTAGCCGCCGCAATGCCAGCCACGTGCGTGCCATGCCCAAACGAATCCGACGCGCGCTCGCCATTGACGTAGTTTTTCATCAAAACGACTTTGCCCGCCAAGTCTGGATGATTGGCATCGATGCCGGTATCCACAACAGCAATGATGATAGAGGGATCGCCCAAGGTGGAATCCCAGGCTTGCTCCGCGCCGATGAATTGCGGCGCCCACTGCGAGATGTTGCCATCGTGAGAGGTGGGATAGGGCGTGGAGTAATAGGGATCATTCGGAACGAGCATCGGCCGCATGACGTAGTCAAGGGCCACCGACTCGATGCTGGGGTCCTGCTTGAGGCGCGCAACCAAACGACCGAGAGGCTCAGCCCCCGAGTAAGTGAGATTCAACGTGTCGTCGTTGCTCTGTTCGATCAGGTCGAGCCGCTGCTCCCGCCCGGCCAGAGTCAGTCTGTGCCAGGCGTTTATCGGCGCCGCGGCGTCGCGATGCGGGCCTGACGTTAGAATGGAACGGAACCTACTGACGCCAGCGTCGCGACAGACGGCGTCAAGCGACGCTATTCCAGTCGCTGCGGGGTTCACTTCCTGGCGGGTAACCTTGAGATTTGCGCGGGCCTGTCGCGTAAGCTTCACGAGTACAGCATTCGATACGAAGCTCGGTTTCTGCTCAGTGTTTGTGATCGCGGTTACCTCGGTGACGGGTCCTCCAGGCTGCCCCCCGAGCTCTGGTCTCGCGACCGCATATGCTGACACTAGAAAAAACAAAGGCAGAGCGATTGCGCGGAGCACAACACTTCTTAGAGATTTGCGTTCCATTTCTTCTCCTCCTTCTTTGCAACATATTGCTGGTTCATCTTTGGTCTAAACGCCCGATTGGTATCGGCCGTGCTCTCGAGATGCAGAATGTTTGTGGGCCCTGAGCCGCGAACGCACGCGGCGGCCGTTGCGGCAAGCAGAGAGAGAGGATGCATTAATCATCCTTTCTGAGTCGCTGGCGTGAGGAGACTGGGACTCTCAAGATCGGTGGGAGTGAGGCACCGCTCGAAAAACAGGGGACATTTCAGGCGCTGTTTACCACACTTACTCCGAGAATGTCAGACCTCCAATAAGCGTAAGAAAGCGATCCGGTTAGTGCAAGCCCTCCCTGACGAGTTCTCAATAACCTGTACCGCGCGCTCTCGATTAGGCGGAAATCGCATCGAAGGTATAAACTGTTCCAGACTGATCCGTCTGGTGCAAAGAACGCGTGGAGTTGCAATAACACGAGATGTTAATCCCGGCGGGAAACCGCTTTCCACAAGGAGCGCGAACGATGAAAGCCATGCTCGTATCAAAAGTACCTTTCGTTCTTGCGGTGGGCTTGTTGATTTCGTCTTCGTCGACAGCTCTCACCACTCAAGAGTCATCTAAGACAGCGAAACCGGCTCAAGAAGTTCAGGAGAAGAAGGCTCCTAAGAAGAACCGACGGGCAAAGCGGACCGGCATCCCTAAAGGAGTTCAGGCTTGCGTCGACCGGCTGGTAGAGATTGCTTCGAAGGACCCATTGCCGGCGTATGAAGGACAAGCTGAGGACATCGTCAACAACGGGTTGCTTTGGAACGATCCTAAATCGAAGTGCTCAATTGGAGCGGATCAGGGACTCAGGAGCAAGATCTCATCGATGGCAACCGCGTGGCGCCAGAAGAACGCTGAAAAAGTTAGATCGCTGTTGCAGGAAATCAAGGGTGCCGCGCCACAAGGTTAGCCAATCGAAGCGGTAACTAAGAGAGTCCGAATGTTGTGTAGGCCGGGATAACGTAGCGAGGGACCGCTCGCATTCGGCGCGACATTTTCGGCTGGCAACGGATCTTCCTTCTTGATGGTGACTTCCTAGGCTCCCTTCAGGGGTTTGATCTTCTGATAGCCCTTAGCGTTCGCATCGAGTGCGACCCACACATCGACAGCGGCCTGCATGTTCATCCAGACGTCGGGCGTCGTGTTCAGCACGCGCGCTAGCCGATGTGCCATTCCTCAGGGTGTCTGCAGCAGCAAGTTCACCCAGACAAAACAGCAACCGCTTACTTGCCCACCACGAGGATCACAAACGAGTCGGGTTTTATGCGACGCTGTGGGCGCTGAGAAGGATCGCTCGCGGGTGTCTCGATAATCTCAGCGGCCGAAAGAAACACCTTCTTTGTTTTCGGGTCAAAAGCCATCGTCTTCGCGCTTGGCTGTGTTTTGACTGCCCCCGCGTCTTCGTATTGGTCAGCGGTTTTTTCGTGGAAGATGTTCAATGTTCCGTCGCCACACGAAAAGAAGATGAGTTTACTTTGGGCATCGAAGCCAGCGAAGTCCACGCCTCTCCCAATAGGCAAACTCGCAATTACCTTTCCGGTTGACGCATCCATTGCGACCATCTTCGGTTCGTTGCGGCAGCCGATGAACAGACGATTCGTTTTCCCGTCGTAGGCGAGTCCGGTAGGCGTTTTCGCTACACCAATCGGAAAGCGCTTCTTGACCTCGAGGGTCTGCGGGTCAAAGACCACGACTTCCGATTTGTCCTCGCTGTTTACATAAATCAACCCGTCGGCGCCGATGATCGCCTGTTCGCCGTCTCCTTCCAATTTCACTGTGCCGACGACAGTGCCCGTCTTTGCATCAATGGCGCTGACATCGTGAGACCCATGGTTGTTGGTGAAGACACGCTTAGTCCTCGGATCGTAGTAGATCCCGTCCGGCCCCTTGCCTACATCGATCTTGTTGATCAATTTCAAAGTAGCCGGATCGAACATGGAGACTTTCGACTCGGCGCCATTGCTGGTGAACCCGTGTTTGAACTCCGCGGCGATGGCGACGCCGTGGACTCCGGGCGTATCGGGAATTGTGCCCACTAGTTTGCCGTTGTCGGCGTCCACCACATCGACCTGCATACCGTGCGAGACGTAGAGCCTGCGAGTCGGCTCGTCGATCATGATGTAGTCAAAGCCGCCGTTACCCGGTACTGGATAACGGGTCTCAACTTTATAATGCGTGGTGGCTTGAAGCGTCAGTGCTGAAACACACAGCATCATGAACAAGCATTTCGGCATAAACACTCTCCCTCCCTTCGAGAAATGTCAGTTCGCCAGGCGGCGATTGGCTACCGCGTTAAACCGGCCCGGCAACTGTAACGCGTCTGCCTTCGATGGCCACACGCTAGTTTTGAACAGAATGCTGGCTGGATGGTCGACGGTACTCGGCAATGCGAAGTGAGACCTAACATTTTAGCGTTTGAAGATGAACAGAGGATTAACCGATCCGCGATCCCCGGAAGAGATCCCGGACTAGAGCGGTGGTCAGAAAAACACTCGCTGGATGAACCAGTAGACTCCTGCCAAGGTCACACAAACGGAGCCCGCTACCACTACTTGTCGCGTCAGAGTCTCTTTTTTCTTCAGCAACAATGCCATCAGAGAAGCAACAACTATAACGATGCACGCCTGTCCGATCTCTACGCCGAGGTTGAATGAGAACAACGACCACCCGAGAGCCTCGCTGGGCAGACCGAACTCTTTCAACACTCCGGCAAAGCCGAACCCATGCACGAAACCGAAAAAGAGAGCTATCCACGCGCGCACATCGCGCCCACGTTCGCCCGCCATCAGGTTATCTATGCCGACGTAGATAATGCTCAATGCGATCGCCGGTTCAATCAGTCGAGGCGAAGGGTTGACCACGTTTAGCGCCGCGAGCGAAAGCGTCACACTGTGGGCAATCGTGAATGCAGTCACGATTCTAAGCAGTCGCATCAAGCTTCCACCCATCAACAACAGCCCTGTGATAAACAGAATATGATCCGGGCCCGTAAAGATGTGATGGATACCTCGCACAACGAACTGCTTGATGACCGATATCTTTCCCTGACCGCCCCCCAGGTAATAAACGAACATCTGATGTCCCTGAGTGAAGATCTCCTGGTGAAGCAGCCTGTCGTCTTCGTACACGTTGAGGAAGGTCTGATGTTCAGGATCGTACTGAAAAAGCTCGCACTGTATTCTCAGTGTTCCGGGTCTGCTGCTTGTATTGAAGCGCAAATCGCAGGCCAACGCCTGGCGATCAGGAATTGGCTCGACTCGCGACAACTCCAGCTCGATCGGCTGGCCATCGGCAAGGACAATAAGCCGCGGTATTACGATCTGAGCGATATCGTTCTTCAACGATTGTGCGACATCCGGATCCATCAGCAGCTCGGGCGGTTCGATGTTCAGGTCATGTGCGAGGTCGACTATGTGCGCGGTCAGTGTGCCATCGATACGTCCGCCGTTGATCCTGAGGTCAAGATAACTAAATGGAATCGGATGAGCGTGAATGGAGAAGACGAAAATTGCGAGGAGAGACAATCCGAGGACTGCAAAACGCAAAGCCGCGCGGCCTAACCTGAGCCGCGCGGTTGGTTTGCTACCTACTGGGTTGAGTATCGACAAGACTCGCCCGCTCTGCATACGGAACCAGTGGGCTTACAAATGTCCAGCGACGTCCCGAAGATCAATGGAGTTCAACCCGCGAACCTGACTGTGAACAAGCAGCGCGGCACGTTTAAACTGGCGTCCTTAAGACGGCAGGGATCGTTAGTCAACGCAGCGACACTGCTTTCGCTACTTCGATTCATTGTAGATCGCCGTGACCGCTGCTTTTGCGCGACCCATGTTGTAGTCCTTGTATTTGTCCGGCAGTTTCAAATCTGTCACGGCCTGATCGATGGTCTTGCCTTCTTTCTTCGCCTGCTGGACAGCCGTGACAAAATCGCCCATGAATTCTCCGTAGTCCCTAAACGCAGCAAAGTCGGTCACCGGACTGTGTCCTGGAATCACGCTCTCGACGCCCTTAATCCCAGAGGCCGCTTTCATAAGGCTTTTGGGATACTCAAGCCCGCTGCCGCCGTTGGTGACGTCGATGATCGGGAGCGCTTTGGCGAACGCGTACATATCGCCCGAGTGCATAGTCTTCAGCGCCGGGAACACCACAAACGTGTCGCCGTTTGTGTGTCCCCGCCCGAAGTGATAGAGGTCGATTTTGTCGTTCCCTTTCAACAAGCTTAGTTTGTCGCTATAGGTCTTACCCGGAAGAAACTTTTTGGCTTCGTCGCTTTGAAAGATCGGCATCTTTTCCATGCTCGTCTTGCAATTCTCGTGGGCAACTATTTCCACCATTCCGGTAAACGCGCTGTTGCTTCCAACGTGGTCTCCGTGTGTGTGGGTGTTGATGATCATCGTCACCGGCTTTGACGTGACTGATTTCACTTTTTCCAGGATGGCTGGACCCATTCCCGGGTTCTTGGTGTCAACGATCACCACGCCATTCGCCGTAATGAATGCGGCGGTATTTCCGCCTCCGCCGATTATGACGTAGAGATTGTCCTTCACCTTTTGAATTTCGAGAGCCGCTGCGGGTCTCGGTTGTTGCTGTTGCTGCGCGAAAACCAACGAGAGAGCAGCAGCCACCAATAGGCCTGACAATACGGCTAATCGTTTCATCGTGATCTCTCCTCCTTGGGCCCGGCTATCATAAACACCGAAGGTACGGCAAACAAGATCGTAAGGAGATTTTTCTCAAGGGCGAGCTTCGACTATTTTCCCGCCAGCGAAGCGATATTGTAGTTGCTGTTTCACCGATGGGCAGCAACGGGGATCGTCAGGTCCCCACGTCATTAGCTCGATCTTTATCGTATCCGACTCGATCTTCGTAGATCGGATGTCCCAACCCGGGAGCTCGATGCTGGCAGGATTGACTGGGCTGGAATCTACGTTCAGTACGACTGCCAGAAAACATAAGGTCTGGTTGCCAAGTTTAGCGCCTTCAATTCTGAAAATCACAAGAGCGTCCGTCGCCCCGTCACCGTTGAGATCACCAAAAGCTACTTCGCGTTTATCGATCCAAGCACTGTATTTTCCGTTGTGCTTGCCATTCTTGAAGCGAAGGCGCAAGCCTGCGGCCAACCCAAACTCTTCATCACCGGCGGGAATGATGTAAGCCAGATTGAGCAGCGCCGACAAAGCGCGCGTTTTCCCTTGAACGCTCTTCGTGTCGCTTGGCGCAAGGACTTCGCAGTCGAGTGCACGCAGTCTTTGGGCATGGGCGCATCCCGCGCTGTCGCACCCTGCGGCCAGACCGAGGACAATGAATAGCGCCAGGCAGCTTACTCCAACTTCTCTAATGATGCTCCTCATCTAATCACCGAACCTGATTCAGAATGGTAATGCGGGCGCCCGGCCGTTAACCCGGCGCGTCGATCGCGAAGACGACTATACTCCGGTTGACGTATTGGTCAACAGGTTCTCACCATCTTCTCATCATCCTCGGAATATACTCGATCCCACTCAACGCTGTCCGGCGGGAGCCCAAGTACGCGGCCGCACGGTAGCGTGTGCTGCGGCTGAGTCTCGCCGGGCGCATCGACCTTAATTCGAGAAGACGGATTGGACATGCGACGCGACCGTATCACGTTGGCCATAGCAACCACCGCGGTTGTCGCGTGCGTTGTGACAACCGGCTGGTCGACAAATGAAAGCGAGCTTCAAAAGGAAAGAGCGAAACCGGACCTGCCGCCACCAGTCGCCAAGGCACTCGCCGATAACCGACCCAACGCGAAGATAGCGAAACTGGAAGTAGAGAAGGAGTCGGGGGTCAATCTGTACGACATCGAGTTCCAGGCGAATGAGGGAGAAATCGAGGTTGCCGAAGACGGCACGGTAATAGACATCGCGGTCATCGTGCAGCCAAAAGACGTCCCCAAGCCCGCTCTGGCAGCCATTCGCAAGGGCGCCGGCAACGCGAAAATAACTCAACTCGAGAAATCCGAAGTTCGAGCCGAGGTCAAAGACGGCAAGGTGGTTCAGCTCGCCACGCCCAGATACGTCTACGAAGCGGAACTCTCGAGAGGTAACCAGATTGCTGAGATTCAAGTCACACCCGAAGGTCAGGTCATAGAGGGTCCGAGGTGGAAGGGCAAGCCGTCAAAGAAAGAGTGAACCCGCCGCCCGCGCTCCATAGATTGGTCGGAAACAACCGCACTTATCCTGCCCCGCGAGTTGTCCGTTGATATGTCGAGCGAACAACGAACCAAATTGTCTCATCTTCAGAGAAACTGATTAGGAGCTCGTACCATCCAGGAAAGGAGTTACGTTATGTACGCACCTAAGAGCTCAAGGGCACGTGTAATTGCGGCACTTGCATTCAGCATCGGAATGCCGTTGGTCTTTGCGGCTCAGAGCAATCACACTCTGCGCTCTCGTGATGTCTGTTCCCAAACCGCCAATACGTTGCTCGATGCGTGCAAGGCGGAGGTCAACGCCAACCGCCTCACGCAGAAGGCAAACTGTATGAACATCTCTGATCCGGATAAGCGCGACCAGTGTCTCGAGGATGTGGAGTCGGCGAAACGGGAAGGAAACGCTCTTTGTGAAGACCAGCGCACTGCGCGACTTTCGGCTTGCGACGCGCTGAATGAGGGTCGCTACGATCCGAAGATCGACCCCGCGACATTCGACACCGACTTTAGAAACCTGACCCATCCGAATCAATACTTCCCGCTGACTCCAGGGATTCGTTGGGAATACCGCGGCGGAGACGAGTTCAACACGGTTGAAGCCACCAATCGCACCAAGCTGATCGAAGGAGTAACTTGCATCGTGTTCGACGATGTGGTCTTCAAGAACGGAGACCTCTCGGAGGACACCTCCGACTATTTCGCCATGAATAAAGATGGGACCGTCCATTACTTTGGAGAGGAGGTTAAGGATTACGAGACCTTTGAGGGTGACAACCCGAGAAAGCCGGAACTGGTTAGCATCGACGGGACCTTCAAGCACGGGCGTGAGGGAGACAAGAGTGGCATAATCTTTCTGGCTGCTCCGACGGTAGGCAGGGTCTATCGCGAGGAGTTCTCGTTGGGCAACGCCGAAGACGTAACCGAGATTCTATCAATCAACTATTCATTCGGCGGCAATCGAGAACTCGACCGGTTCGTTCCACGACTGCTAGCCGAGCGATTCTGCTCTCACAATGACTGCATTGTCACCAGGAACTCATCACCGCTTGAGCCCGATCAAACCACGCGCAAGTACTACGCCCGCGGTATCGGATTCATTATGGAAATCAACCCCGACACCGGCGAGGTTTTGCAACTGGTCAACTGCAACTTCGATTCTCGATGTGCAAACCTACCGATGCCTTAGCTGTAGCAATGCGTGGTCATCCGGCGATCGTGCGTGGGCGCGCAACGAAGCGACGCGGAGGGTCGTCACTGGCAATCACTTTCGCAACCGTTCTCTAGCTGAGGAAGGCTGGGAGACGTAACCATGCGTGTGCTGCTCATTGAGGACTACGTCCCGATTCAAAGGTCCGTTGCCAGAGGACTGAGGGAAGCTGGCTTCGCCGTCGATGTTACGGGGAATGGGCAAGAAGGGCTCTGGTATGCCCGCGAGAACGAATACGACGTCGTGATCCTCGACTTGATGCTGCCGGCATTGGATGGGCTGACGATATTACAGGGGATGCGATCTGCGGGGCGGGGCGCGCACGTTCTTATCCTCACTGCCCGCGACACTGTCTCCGACCGGATAAAAGGGCTTGACCTGGGTGCGGATGACTATATGGTCAAGCCCTTCGCATTTGAGGAACTTCTTGCGCGCGTACGGGCGCTGGCTCGCCGCGCCTATCGCGCGAAGAACCCACGAATTAGAGTTGAAGATCTTCAGATCGAGACTACGACGCATCGAGTCTGGCGCGGCGGCGAGCAGATATCTCTTACGCCCCGCGAGTACGTACTGCTCGAATACCTCGCGATGCGAGCCGAAGAAGTAGTTAGCCGTGCCGACATCTGGGAACATGTCTACGAGTTCAATTCCGAAGCGGATTCAAACGTAGTGGACGTGTACATTGGATATCTGAGAAAGAAGATTGAGAGGCCGGGCAAGACTCCGCTGATCCACACGCTGCGTGGCCGAGGTTACGCTCTGGGGGGCTCGTGGTGATCCGTTCGATCAAAGCGCGTCTGCTGCTCGGCACGATTGGCGCAATGGCCCTCTTGCTGATCGTCTTCGCGTTGATTCTGTACGAGGTCTTGCAAAGATCTTTTGTAGTCCGCTTCGATGAAGTGCTCACCTCAACCGCACACACCATCTGCAGTTTCATCGAACAGGACGAGGAAGGAGTGACGGTAGAGACCGATGAGCGTCAGCTTCCCGAGTTTTACCGTGCCGAGCGCCCTGACTACTTTGAGCTGTGGGACGAAAGGGGCAACATCGTGGCGCGCTCGCGTTCCCTTGGCGGCGCCACGACCCTGGAGCGCTTTCAAGGCGCTCCTGACTCGTTCGTCTTTCGACCGGCGAGCCTGCCGGACGGCCGGCGCGGCCGGGCCGTCTCATTCTTCTTTCAGCCAAGAATCGACGATGAGGCTACAGGCTTAGTCACACCCAGGAGGCTCATCCTTGTAGTCGCCCGTGACACCGCTACCCTTGATTCCGAGGTTTCGCTGCTTCGGACATTATTGGCTACGGTCACCGGCGGGACGATTCTGCTCGCACTCATTGTTGGTTTGGTTGTAGTGCGACAGAGCCTGCGCCCGCTCGGCGCGTTGGCTTCGCGAATCGCAGGGATCCGCCAAGATGATCTGTCTGTGCGCATTCCTTCAGATACGATCGCAACTGAAATGCAGCCGGTTGTTGATAAGCTGAACGACCTGTTATCACGTCTCGAGGAGGCGCTCGATCGCGAACGCGCTTTGACAGCAGACGTTGCTCATGAATTGAGGACTCCGCTTGCCGGTTTGCGATCGGTGATGGAGGTGTCCCTCACTCGCCCGCGTTTGAGTGACGACTACCGCCAGGCACTGTGTGAGAGTCTCGACATCGTAGGCCATGCACAGACGATGGTTGACAACCTTCTCGAGCTGTCGCGGCTGGATAGAGGCCTGGCCTCATTGCATCCTGAGCGGCTTCTACTAAGCGAAGCCCTCGAAAGCGCGTGGCGCCCACTGAGGCATAAGACGCTGGCGCGAGGGCTGGCAGTTGAGAACAGCGTCCCTGTAGACCTGGAGTTTTCGACGGACCGAAACAAGCTGATGGTCACGCTGGGAATCCTGTTGGCGAACGCGGTTGAATACGCGAATGAAAATGGTTGGATAGAAGTGTTCGCGAGACTTCAGGGTGAATCGGTTGAAATTGAGGTTGCGAACTCCGGGTGTCAGTTAAGCGTAGAGCAGGCTCAACACGTATTCGAGCGTTTCTGGAGGGGTGACGCTTCGCGGACCAACACGGGGGTCCACTTTGGTCTTGGTTTAGCAACAGCAAAACTGATCGTAAACGCGCTAAGCGGCAGAATAGCCGCTGAAGTGAAAGACAACATCTTCACAATTCGAATCTTTCTTCCCGCCTCGACGCCGTCGCAGTTTGATTGTGTCTGAGTAAGTCGGCGGTGACTCTCGTGTAGCCGCAAATCGATCCGGGCTCAAGCAAAGATCCTGAAGATTCGCTAAAGACCTCAAAGCTTCCTACTACTGCGGGAGGCCGACGCGACGGATCACATCGATGAATCTCGAATCGTCTCTAAGGGAGTCAAGGGTGGGATTTGCTTTCAGGCTAACCATCTGCATATCGTGTGCGTCATAAGCCTTGTCGAGCCATGTGAATGCCTGATCAATATCGCCGAGCGCTGCGTAGATCTCTGCAATCGAGTGAGGAGACACAATAGGCTGAAGGGCTTTCTGACTATCGGACAATAATTCTTCAAGGAGCTTGCGCGCCTTAGCTCGGTCGCCGGCCCTGGCGTAGGCATGCGCTATCACCGCCTTCATACTCGTTTCAATGACCACAACTCCCTTCGACAGATCGAGCACCTTCTGGTACTCGGCCATCGCCTCGTCATACAGCCCTTGCTGAACGTAGGCATTTCCCAGCACGCTGTGGGCGGCGAGGAAGTTTGGCTCGAGGTAGATAACGTCACGCAGGTATCGGACTGCCGCATCGTAGTCGCGAGCCAGGTACATCGCCATTGCCGGAGTCATGTTCATCAGCAGTGAGAGCGGATCCAACTCGGTCGCAAGCCTCGCTTCGACAGCGGCTTCATCATGGCGGCCAATGTTTGCAAAATAGATCGCTGACCAGTGGTGGGCTTCGGCATAATTCGGATTCAACTCTAGAGCCCGCTTGAGCTCGGCTTCTGCGCCTTCGAAATCCCAATCGTAAACGAACTTGAAAAACCCCAGTGACGCGTGCGCCTCGGCTAACGTTCCATCGAGATCAAGCGCTTTGATCATTGACTCCCTGGCGTCCGCCGGCTTAGCCGAGTAGTTGTAGCAATCGCCCAAGCCTACGTAAGCCAACGCATATCGGGGATCTATTTCGATGGCCTGTTTGAAATGGTCTACCGCCTTTTGAACTCCCTCAACCGTCAGTTTATTGAAATGATATCGACCTTTCAGATACAAATCATAAGCTTCTGACTTGTCCGTTTGGCGTCTGTTCAGACGCTTCTCTTCGTCGCTGCTCAGTCTCAGCCGCAACTGGCTCGCAACTTCGTGAGCTATCTTCTCCTGTAGCTCGAACGCCTCCGAACAGGGCCGCACATACTGAGAGCCCCAGATGTGCGAGTCGTCACGGGCATCTACGACCGCAACGCTGATTGACAGCAGGTCGTCGCGCCTTGCGACGCGCCCGGTGACTACCGCGAGGACATTTAACTCCCGACCGACCATCGATGCGTTCGTTTCAAGACCCTTGTAGCGGAAGGTCGAGTTGCGCGACATCACTCTGAGTTGAGTTAGTTGAGCAAGTTTGTTGATGACCGCTTCGGTGATTCCGTCCGTGAAATAATCGAAGTCGGGATCGCCGGCTTCGTTCACGAAGGGAAGCACTGCGATCGAATTGATGCTCAGTCCGATTTCAGTATCGACCTGCCTCACCGCGGCAACAAAGCGGTAGCCGCGCCAGGGCACAGTCTCGATGAAATGCTGCTCGCGCGGGCCTTCGCCAAGGGCATTCCTCAACGTCGAGATGCTTCGCGTCACGCTACCTTCTTCCACTGCGGTATCCAGCCAGACGAGCCTCATAACGTCGTCTTTGCTGAGCAGGCGGCCGCTGTTTTGTACCAGCACGAGGAGGACGTCGAAAACCTTTGGCGTCAGCGGGACGACGTCACCGTTGCGAAGGAGTCGCCGTTCGCGGGTATCCAGGCGAAAGGGCCCGAATTCGTAAGAGATGTTCGGGTGCAGAAACATTTCAGGTCGCCTTTGCGTGGTATGAAGTTTAGAGTTCACAACTCCGCCGCGATTTTTTCAAGGCGCGGCGGTTCGTCTCGAGCCACAGATGTCAGATTTGGAGCTTTTTCTGAAATCTTTCCGAACTCTTGAAGGACTTAAGGACCGCCACCCGGTTAGTCTTCCACCCGAAAAGGAGGCAAGACGATGGACAAGATCGAACAAGAGATACGAGCTTTGGAAGAAGAACTCACACGAACCGAGCTGCGCGTGGATGTAGACGCGCTCGATCGGATTTATGCCGATGACATCATGGTCACGGCTCCGATCGGCATCTGCGTCGATAAACCTGCGGTGATGGCGGAAGTACGCCAGGCTAGCGCTAAAGCATCGATAGGACGCTATGACAAGGACGATCTAAAGGTGCGAGCCTTCGGCGATGTTGCGGTTTCGAGCTATCGGATGAATGCAGAAGCGACGTTCGAGGGCACCGCTATAAAACGGCAGTTGTGCGTCACCAACGTCTGGTTGAAACGCGCTGGTGTTTGGCAGATTGTGGCCAGGCATACCGCGAGTCTTCCAGGCGACACACCCCCTGTTGAGTCATGAGTTGAGTTCTGAGTTCTGAGTAATGAGCAATTAGTCTTGGTGCTGAACACTGCCCTCAATACTGCTCAGAACTCAGGACTCAGGACTCAGAACTTCCCATTCCACCCAAAGACCGCAAAGATTCGCTAACGTACGGTGAGGTTGTACCAAGGACCGTCAAAGTTTTGGGGCTTTGCGGTCGTTGCGAAACTTCGCGGTCTTTGCGTGAAACGCGACTCATCTAGTCGCGCAAGACGGGGAAAGCGCCAACTCCCCTGTCAGAAACAGACAAGGTCACCGCGCGGAGACTCCGGGGTTGACGTAATGCAATCCAACTACAGGCCCAGACTGGAAAGTGAGGGCGGGGGGTCCCACGACATCAGCGTCTTCTCGAGCGACTGACCATTGAGTTTCAGCCACTCGCTCATCTCATTCCCGACCTCCTTGCCGTACACTCGATGAGAATGAATGATCGCGGCTCCCTTGCCGTTGATCAGCTTGAATCTAGCCTGCACTGCTTCCAGAAAGCCAGGCGTGCCTAGTACGACCACTATCAGGTGTTCGGCTGGTCTTCCGGCGGCGGCCGGCACTGAGTCGGTCTTTATGACAATTCCTCTATGGCTCTTATAATTCTCGAGAACCTGATTCGCGACGGCTGCGAGGCCTCCACCGTCTTTCACCTGTCGATAAACATTGATAGTGATCATATCGATCCATTTCGATAGATCCTCCTGATGTTGAGGCGTGAATTCGTGTTGGTCATTTTGTGACCACCGATGAAGATACTGCGTCTGGTTGAAGTCCAGCGTGGTTTCCTTCTTCGCGCCTCCTTGCGCCGACCCTCTCGGCGCCTTTTGCGCTGAACCGGCAAGGGCGCACAACAAGATTATCAACACAACTCCGATGTAATTCGTCTTGAGCATAGCTTTCTCCTCCAAGGCCTGTGATCCCGATCGACTGTCCTCGTTTCAGCGATCCGTTAGCTCCAAAACTGCCACCATCGCTTGCGTGATCCCTCTTTTGTTTCGTTGGGATTCTGGATGACGATCACCAGGTCACGCCGCTGATCAGGCGTCCAGCCCTGCGCAAGTAGATCATAAATGAATCCAATAACGGTCTGGGCCTGATAACGCGAGTCCTTTCGTACTCTCCTTGTCGCGTCGTCGCTTAGATAGGCTCGAACGGTCACATTATAATCGTTAGCGCCCTGGTTTAATTTGACGGCCCAATCCGCGCCGGGTCGGCTGCTGCCATCAGGTTGAAAGAAGTTGGCAAAAAGAGCCCCGGAAGTTCTCACGCTCCACTGAGATTCACTCATCATTTTGCGACCTCCAACACGACTGGCGGGCTTCAGTCGTTGACTCCGATCTCGACAAACTTGAACTTGCCCGAAACCTTGCGAAACATAAAGCTCGTCTCGGTGCACGGCACTTCAAAATATGCTCCGTCCCTCACCGGTCGTGCTTTGAGAAAACACTTTTTTATTCCCGTGTCAAACAGCGCGTCGAACTTTGCGATGAATCCGTCGTGATTCAGTTCTTCGCCTTCGAACAAGAATGGAAGTTGAGTCATCGACGCAACTTTTTCCTTATCGCCCGACTGCACGGCGGCTCTGAACGTTTCGAGAAATGCAGCAAACGTCTCAGGTTTTTGCGAACTGCGGGTTTGACCCAGAAAGTCAGTCGCGCTCATTAACAGCAGACTTGCAATCGCCAGAACTACGAATCTCATTTTGAATTCCTCCTGTAGTAGATCAAGAGAGTTTTCGGATCATCAGTGGCTTGAGTGCCCGCCTGACGCGGCCACCACCAATCGCGTATGGACGATCCTGGTTATTGTCGAAGTGACCATCTGATGGACGTTATCCGATGATGCTATGAAAAAGATGGCTCGGGAACCGACGCACAGCTTCGAGAACAGAGCCGACACTTCACCGCTCTTTCTGATTTCGGCGCCGAGGAGGACCGCGGTGACCGGCATGCCTCCCAACACTCCGCCGCTCAGCAGGCCGCGTTTTTTTGCAGGGTCGCTGACGATAAAACAGTAAGTCGCGTTGGCAGTGGTTACGATCACGCAGTCATGACAGCACAAAGAGTCCAGCATCAACTCACTTACTGCTTCCGAAGGGCCCGAACTGTCGTGATGATTTATTGCGGGTGTAAAAGCGTGACTCATAGTTCAACCCTTGAGAGTTATTTGAATGAAAATGGTTCCTGCAGTTCTGCCGTGCCGCTTTTAAACGACCGCCGCCACAGGCGCTGCCTTTCGCATTGCATTTGAGATCATTTGATAAGCTTCGATCCAGGCGTCTTCGACTTCTGAAGTGAACGTATCGCCGAGACCTACCTTAAGAGTGAAAATCAGCGCGTCAGCAAAAATAAGATAATGTTGGTCCTTGACTCCGTAACCCGCGTGCCTCCGGCCGAGTGACTTTAGGGCGGGAAGCAGCAGTTCCGGCCAATCAATCCAGCTCACTACCAGACCCAGCATTTCCATCGCCTTGGACCAGTGCTGCTGCAAATCTCCTTTGAACAAAGGCCTCAATGCAGGGTCGATCTCGAACAATCGACCAAAGAATACAATGCCTGCGGCGTCGGCCAACTCCGCGACTTCCGCGAAACTCGACCGCACAAGTTCGGTTTGTCTTAGTGTCATACCACCTCGTCAAAAAGTTCTGCTCACCTCCAGGATGTCTTCCGGTCATTACGTGGCGAGGATACTTCGACGAGAGGGTTTGGTCTCCACCCATGCGGGTGGAAACGTTTTTTAGCGCGTGCGGCGGGTGTTTGGTTCTGTTGACCGTGGTTTCACGCAAGGACCGCAAAGGTGGTTTCGGGCTTAGGGTTTAGGGTTCGTCAGATAGAGACTCGGATGGCTAGCAATGCTCGACGAAAGACTATTGAATCAAACGAACCCGAAACCCTAACGGGGGACAACGCCTGCGTGACTTATGAACAGTCTTATTTGATCAGCCGTTCACGCATCGCTTTGGCGACTGCTTCGGACTTGGAATGCACTTGCAACTTCTCGTAGATGTGCCGCATATGAAACTTCACCGTGTTGTAGCTGACGCCGAGTTCTTCCGCGGCCGTTGTGTAGTTGTGACCCTCCACGAGCAGCTTCAGCAATCTGGATTCATGCGGCGTCAGTTCGTAATCCGCACGATCGGGCGGGCGAATCTCGCGGAAAAGATTGATGACCCGGGTCGCCACCTCAGGAGACATCGGTGCGCCTCCGCTCACCGCCTCTTTCAAGCTCTCGAGCAAACGGGCGGGTGAGGTTCGCTTTAACAGGTACCCGCACGCGCCGGCGCACAACGCGTCAAAAATGCGGTCGTCGTCGTCGTAAACCGTGAGCATCAACACGACAAGGTCGGGGTATCGCTCCTTCAGAATGCTGATCCCCTCTATTCCGCTCATGCCCGGCAGTCCTATGTCGCACAGCAAAACGTCAGGCAGCTCCGATCTCATTCTTTCGAGTGCTTCTTCCATCGAACGATAGCTTCCAGTGCAGTGATAGCCCGCAGTGCCGTTGATCAGCATCGAGAGTCCTTCGCGAATGTCGCGCTGGTCTTCAACGATGGCCGTCTTGATCGTCCGTTGTTCTTCAAGTGTCATTTAAGTTGCCGCAAGTTTAAGCCATTTTATTGACTCTGGGCGCCACCCATGTGGGTGGGCGCCTCACTTTGTTGCTTGTTCGCCACCAATGCCGTCAGAGTGGCGGTGGTACCCTCGCCCTTAGCCGAGACGATTTCGAATCGCCCGCCCATTTCGCGTGCTCGCCTTCGCATGCTTGGGATTCCGTTGCCGCCTCTGAGAGATCCAGTGACCCGAAAGTCGTCACGGTAGGGTTCGCAGTTGAAGCCGTCGCCGTCGTCGCTCACTTGCAGAATCAAGTAGTCCCCTTCGATTTGAAACTTGATGTCGGCTCGAGTGCAGTGGGAATGCTTGATGATGTTATTGACCGTCTCCTTGAAAATCAGAAACACCTCGCGTCGTATGTTGGCCCCAAGCTCGAAGTCGCGACCAGGATCTGGCGCGTCAAACCTGAAGTTGATCCGACGCAATGTGAAGACGTCCGAGGCAAATCGGCGCATTCGCTGAACCAGATCACTCAAATGATCCTTCCTTGGATTAATAGCCCAGACGATATCGCTCATCGTTTCGACTAGTTCGTTCGAGATGTCTGTGATTCGAGCGAGCGGTTCCTGCAAGTGTTGTCCGTTATCGTGGCTCGCATTTTGATGTGCTACTTCGCTGAGAATGGCAATCTGAGTAAGGCTGGATCCAATATCGTCGTGCAAATCTGCTGCTATGCGGTTGCGGATTCGTTCGAGTTCCGCAAGTCGTTCTTCGCGAGTCCTGCGCAGTTCTGCATCAGCCTGCTTGCGTTCTTCTTCGGCTCGCTTTCGTTCGCTTATGTCGCGCACGATGCCAGTGAACAGACGTTTTTCGTCGCGGCTGAACTCGCCGAATGACAGCTCGAGCGGAATTTCCGTGCCGCTCTTGTGGCGACCGGGAAGCTCTACCGCACGCCAGGACATGTGTCGCGTCCCGGTCCGCATGTAACGAGCCAAGCCGGCCCGATGAAGGTGGCGCAGGTACTCGGGCATCAACATTGTGAGCTCCTGGCCCATCATCTCTTCTGCCGCGTAACCAAACACTTTTTGCGCGGACTCGTTTACGTAGATGATCTTGCTATCTTCATCGATCGTGATTATGGCGTCGGAAGCTGTTTCAGCGAGGGTTCGAAATCTCTTTTCACTGTCGCTGACCTCGCGAATGCGCGCAAGGCGCGAGCGTGCGAAAAGCATAGCGAGCGACAATCCAAGGATTGCGGCCAGACTCAAAAACCACCATCTTCTCCAAACCGGCGCGAGGACTCTGAACTGTACCTCCGCAGCGCGTTCGCTCGTTAACCCGCTGGCGGTTATTGCGCGCACCAGGAAGCGATAAGATCCGGGTGCGAGGTTCGCGAAGTTAACCGACCGCTCCCTTGAAGGCACGCTCCAGTCTGAAAACGCGCCCTCGAGCTTGTACTGGTAGCGCAACGTTTCTCCTGCACCGAAGCTCAGCCCAAAGAAATCAATCTGAATTTGGTTCTGATTTGGTTCGATTTCGAGTCCCGATATTTCTGCCTCGCCGAAATCGGAGCCTTGATACTCATCACCGGCGATGCGCAGTTTATCGATTGATATTGTAGGAGGTGCGCCCCGGGCAATAGGTCTCGGGACGAGCCGCAGGATTCCTTTTGTCGTTACGAACCACAAGCTCCCGCGA
Organism: Blastocatellia bacterium; assembly: GCA_035315885.1. Lineage (GTDB taxonomy): Bacteria > Acidobacteriota > Blastocatellia > UBA7656 > UBA7656 > DATFXM01. The sequence goes on along the minus strand of DATFXM010000071.1, from coordinate 44,284 downwards.
CGGTCGCGAAAAGCGCTTATCACTTCCCCAATCCCGACTCCATCGTTGGACGTGTAATGTCTGATTTGCCGAGTCGCTGGGTCGAGCTGATCTAAGCCGAGGCTGTTTGAGACGTAGATTTGCCCGGCCTCATCACCGGTGATGCTCCCCAGACGATGAGTGCTCAGTCCGTCTTCCTTACCGTAAGCGACGATCTGAGGTTGAACGGCATCAGGTTCATCGATTCGAAATACCGCACCAACTTGAGACCCGCTGAACCAGAGGCGCCCGGATTGATCGACGAACAACGACATTATTGCCCCGGCGGGCATTCCGTCGTTTTCGCCGAAGACTTTGAAGCGCCCATCGCGGTAGCGCGCCAAGCCACCTTCCCCAAATGCAATCCAGAGATTGCCGGCTCGGTCTTCATAGAATGCGTTAGGCCGCTTGAATGGCTGCAGGCCCTGGGCCTCCGAATAACGATAGAAATTCCCAGTGGAGCGTTCCCATCTCGTCAACACTTCCGGAACGGTTGAGAATCCTGCTATCCACAAATCGCCGCGTGAATCCTCAAACAGACGAGTAATGTCGTCGTCGGCAAGGCCATCCTTGCGCGTATAAACAGCCTTCGGCTGCAATGCCGCAAGCTGTTCCAATTTGCCGACCCTTCCGAACCGATACAATCCGACGCGACTTCCAACCCACCATTCGCCCGCGCGATCCTGCAACACATTCCCCGTTGGCCGCCAGTCGGTATCGGTGACCGAACTCGGCATGTTGAGCTTCACGCTTACAAACCTGTCTCCGTCGAGGCGGCTGATCTGCCACTTGCCATTCACATACAACTCGCCATCGTGCCCTTCGAACACTGAACCAACAGGGCCTCCGAGTCCGTCGCGCGAGTCATAGGTGCTGAAGCCCTGCATCGCAAGCCTCAATGCACCCGCCGCCTGCGTGCCGAGCCAAATGTTTCCACCGCGATCTTCGGCGATGGACACCGCTCCATCCAGGAACTCCTTGACTGGATACGGTTGAAACGCTTTGCCGTCAAAAACACTCAACCCCGGGCTGGTATCCGAAACCCAGATGCGGCCGTTGGAATCCTGGAACAACCGTCGAGGATGCGTTCCCGGCGAAGTGTCCGTTGAGTACCGCCGCGCAAATTGAAGTGTGAGGGATTGGCCCGGCATTGCACGAGACTCCTGATCGGATTGGGGCCGGAACACCAACACTCCTGAATCGTGAGCGAGCCAGAAATTGCCGTATGCGTCCTTCAACATCCACCAAACCGTATCGCCTGTTTTTGCGGGCTGAACCTCGTAGTGAATAGTTCGACCGCCGGCATCTCGATGCACAAGACCATACTTGGTGGCTATCCACAGGCTATGGTCGTCCCCTTCGACCAGGGCCCAAACCTGAACCGATAAGTCCGTATGCGATGGGATTTGGAGGTCGACGCGACGAAACTCGCGCTCGCCGTTTCGCTCGTCCAACTGAAAGAGGCCGCCGTCGGTTCCCGCCCACAAGATGCCGGCGTCATCGCGCAGCAAGATGTTTACGCGGTTGGTCACCGCTTCACTGCTGATCTGATAGGCTGTGAATCGGAGTTGGGACTGACCGCTGGGCTGGGCACGAAAGCCTGCCCTGGAGTTCAGTCGTGCGACTCCTCCGCCGTTAGTCGCGACCCAGTAGGCGCCCTCGGGGGTCTCGAGTAGGAAGTTGATAGAAGAAACCGGCAGCCCGTCTTCCAGGTTGTAGTTGGTGAATCGGCTGCCATCGAATCGGCTGAGCCCATCGGCGGTGCAGAACCACAGGAAGCCTTTCGAGTCCAGGATGATGTTCCCGACGCGATTAAACGCAAGCCCGTCGGCTGTGGTGTAAACCCTGACCGGCTGTCGCGCCGCCAAGCCTATCGATGCGCCGCAAAGCAGTATCACCAGCAGCACCGCAGAGCGGCAGAAAAGGCAGTCGGGGGGAATTGCACTTCGCACGAGCACCGTCTCCTTGCGCGGTGTGCTCTTTAGCGTTTACGCGGTTCCGATTTTAGCGCAAACAGGCTTAGCTGCAACGGGAGCGACGTGATCGTTGGATCGGCGGGATATCGCTTGTCTTTGCTGACCTCCACACCCGAGCCCGCGGAGCGGGCGACAGAGTGTAGCCCCGGTGAGTCAGCGAACCGGAGGGTCGGCGTCCACAGCATCCAACAGACGTGACGCGTTCGGCGTCAGCGCGCCCAATGAGATTAGATCACTGCCCCCGGTTCGAGGACTCACCGGGCGATAGCGTTCTGTCGCCACGCGGCGCGGGCTCGTATCCTTTCTCGCGTCGTCACCCGGTCCGCTGACTCACCGGAGCTACATCCTGTCGCCCGCTGCGCGGGCTCGGGTGCGGCCCTAGCAATAACGCTGATATCGTCCACTAGCTACTCGTTGTGCCAAGCGATTCGATCAACTCTCTCGCCTCGCGCATGTCTACCGAGTCAAATCCTTCGGTGAAGCTGTCGTGGATTTCGATGAGAAGACCTCGCGCCTCTCTCTGCTTGTAAGGATTCCGATAGAGGCGCGCAAGGCTCATTGCAGCGCGCAGCTCGAGTGACTTTGCATGCTGTACTCGCGCGATCTCAATTGATTTCTGAAAACAGGCTTCGGCGTGAGCAAAGGCGGGAGACTCAACCTCGAACACCGATGCACCGCCCGCGGCCGCGCGCGACAGACGCCGCCCGGTTACTTGCCTGAGCATTACTTCGCCCTTGATACGATGCAGCTCCGCCTCGTAGCAACATTCCCCGGTCCGACGCACCACGGCTAACGCCTCTTCCAACAACCGAAGGCGCTCCTCGCATTGACACTGCTCTCCCAACGACTCGACCAGCAATGCAAGAAAGTGCGGCAACAGTACTTCAGCGCCGGTCGCTTTGTGCGCGGCGATTCCCTGTCGCATTTCTTCGATCACCTCATCGTGCTGCCCCTGCGACATCATCGCCCAGCCACGCGTGATCGTAGCCATCGCCTGATAAAGCACAAGCCCGTGCTCGATTGAAACCGCAAGAGCAGCCTCTGCATACTGCTGCGCCTGACTCTCCTCTCGCCGTAGCTGATGAAGAATGCCTGCAAAGAACAATGCGTGCGCCAGAACATGAGGCTCGGATAGCGCGCGGGCCATGCTCAGCGCTTCCTCGATCCGCTTCAATGCCTCATCCTGCCGCCCGAGAAACCAGAGCGACCACGCAGCAAAACACCGCATCGCAACTCCCGGGTTCTGCGCATACCGAAGCGCGTCATCGAGATGTCGCTCGTGATCGTAAAGCGAGAGTGCCTTCTCAAAATGGTCAACCGCCAGAGCAAACTCTCCGAGGTGCATGTAGGTGATCTCCATAGCCCAATGACCTCGCATCGCAAGCCCCGGGTATGGAAGTCGTTCAGCAAGCCTCAGGATTTCTTCAGCAATCTCGCGAGCCGTACCCAGCTCCGCACGCAACGTATAAAAGGTCCACAGTCCCCACAACACCTGAGATATTTCGGGCGTCTCGCCCAGGCGTTGGCACAATTCGCGGGCCCGCGTATAAACGCAACCAACAGCAGGCGCGGCGTAACCCTGCGTCGCGATTAGCGGCACCCCCAAAGTGATATGAAGCCAAAGCTCCCGCTGCGCTCGCTCCGGCGTATCCGGAAGTCTCTCCAGCAGCTCCAGCCCCCGGCGTGACAGCCCCACGGCTTCGCGATAAGCAAAGCGGCGAATATCGTTTTCCGCCGCTTGCTGCAGGTACCGCACCGCTTTGGTATCGTTCGAACCCCGCTCAAAGTGCATCGCAAGCTCGGCAGCGATTTCCTTCGAGCGCTCGCCGTAGACTTCCTCGCCGCGTTCGGCGATTCGCCGGTGCAGTTGGATACGCCTTGTGGTTGATACGCGCTCGTACAAAACATTCTGATACACCGCGTGGATAAAGCCGTACCGTGTTGCCGGCTCCCCCGTCGGCAACTCGTGAATGCCGCAGTCCTGTATGAATTGTCGCCGGCGTGCCAGCCTCTCACACGTTGCTTCTACCGCCGACTGTTCCGCTGTCAGCCCCGCAACAACTGCAAGGGTTGAAAACTCGGCTCCCGCTACGCTTGCCGCCTCGAGAGTCCGCAGCTCCTCGGCGTCGACGTGATCGAGCTGCTTTCCTATCAACTGCTTGATGCTGTCGGGCACACCCAACTCGAAATTCTCGATCGGTACAACTAACTCCCAGCATTCGCCTGACTCGGCAATAGAACCCTCGGCGACCAGATAGTCCACCACGTTGACCATGAACAACGGGTTGCCGTCCGTCCGAGCGTGTATCAACGACGCAAGCCCCGCGGGAAATCTATTCGCGGGAAACCTGATGGACAGATAACCGGCGACCGCCTCTTTGGTCAGGTACTCGAGCGGCAACTCATCGCAGAGCTGCCGCGCAACAAGTTCCTGCTTGACTGCCTTGAGCGGATGCCCGCTTACGATTAACTCGACTGGCCTGAAGGTCCCGATCAACATTAGATGAGCGGGCTGACAATGACTGGCGAGGTATGAAATCAGATCGAGCGTCGAATAGTCGCTCCAATGAAGGTCCTCCAGAATCAGAACCAGCGGACGTTCGGAGGTCAGAGCTTCGAGTGCTTCGCCCATCTCTCGCAGCATCCGCTCGCGCGTCGCTCCGAATACTTCTCGCGTCAGTGATTCGCGATCGGATGCACTGACCAGCGAGGGCATTTGCAGCAGCCACATCGGCGCGTGGGCTCGCAACGCGTCCACGACCCGCCTTTGTTCGCGGCAGAGGCGTCCGACAGCTTCCAGCACCGGAAGGTAAGCCTCGCTTGTCCCGTACTGTTCAAGACATTGCCCTCGGCCAATCCGAATGCTGCGATCGGATGCGATGTTCCGCACGAACGTATCTACGAGAGCAGTTTTCCCGATTCCCGCTTCTCCGGTTACAAACACGATCTGCCGCTCGCCTGCGAGCATCTTGTCCAACCAGCCCTGCATTCGCGAAAGAGCCCCGTCGCGTCCAACTACATTTGAAGGTGAGAGCGTAGCGCGCAGCGGTACCGCCAGGTCTGCGTCGTCGATTAAGATGTCTTCATCTTTGCATTCCGCAATCTGTCCAATAAACCGATAGCCCCGGCGGTGGGCGGTCTCGATGAACCGAGGACACTTTGGATCATCACCGAGCGCTTCTCGAATTTGTCTAATGGTGACTTTCAGTACTGCTTCGCCGACGAAGGCCTCGGGCCAGACAACATTGAGGAGCTCCTCTTTTGTTACAAGTTGGCCTGCCCGCCCGCGAAGATGGTTGAGCACCGCGAAGGCTTTCGGTCGTAGCGGAATTGCGCGCGAGCCCCGCTGCAAACGCTCGTTGACCAGGTCCAGGCAGAATGGGTCGAGCTTTAAACGTTTATCGTGAGCCACTTCAATTACCCAATGATCGGAGCCGCCAGCGAGTCATTACTTCCGACCTAAGCTCGGACTTTTCTCAACTCAGAATGGAGGGAGGACCACAAATTGCGCGATAGTTCTCGCAGATTCTGGTCGTAGTCGAGTTGTTAAAAAACCACCAAAGACCATTTCGCAGTTACGTCCCGTACGCCTAAAATCGCCTGCTTTTCCGACCTCGCCCGCGTTACCGAAACACTACCGCATGTTTACATCTCGGTTATGACTTCCACGGCCACCGGGACTATCCTCACGGTTTGATGTCCCGATCATTTCAGGATTGAGTTTTCAGTTTAGTGAGGAAGCTTATGCAGCGCTACCACGCCATATCAAAAAGGGCATTCCAGTCCCGTGGCAGCAGCAATGAAAAAAAATTCTTTTTTCGTATAGATCGAGCCAGTGGTTATCACTCTGCTGACCCGCACGACATATTACTCGAAGAAAGGGTAGAAAATGAAGTTTAAGGACGTTTTGTTAGGCCGAAACAATGCAATGTCTCGTACAGAGAATCGCGTAAACAGATATCGAGTTATGGTTACAATAGTCCTCGCCGGATTGATGCTCGCATTTGCTGCTCAAGCCCAGAACTCTAATCAGTCTGGACATCAGGAGCAGCATCTCAATAGCTTCAAACTAATTCCCGCATCTGATGCCATAGGAGTTTGTCTTCCAAACGCCTCAGCACGAGTAACAGCCCTCCCAGGAGAAGAGAGCCGCGGTGTTGATACCCTGGACTTGAGAGCCGAGGGGCTGCCCGCGCATACGAGCTTCACCGTTTTCCTGACCGAGCTCGCAGTTTTCCCATTCGGCGCAACGGAGTACATCGGAGAATTCATCACCAACGGTGCCGGCCGAGCGTCACTCCGAGTCGACACGATCGTCAACGAGGCCTTCACAAGCACGATTGACCAAACCAGCCGCGTCCGAAAGGACCTGAATCACGTCGTGATCTGGTTTGCCGATCCGGCCGATGACGACTTCTGCGTCGCGCCTGGGACCAACGTAACGACGCCTTTCGACGGAGACGGGCAGGCTGGGACGGCGGTGCTGTCCACGAGGAATTTCCTCCCGAACGCGCCTCTTCCGTAAACAACTTTGACGAAGAGCGAAGCGCCTCACGTTGTGATCAGGACCGAAGGCCTGGTTCCTGAGGGCTCCGAGCTTCGTTATGGACGGAACGTGAGAAGTGAGGCCTGCGTGTGCACGGCAGACGGTCGATCTGTTCGCTCCGGGCGCACAAATGCGGGCACGCAGGTCTTGCTTCTCACGTTCCTACCTTCAAGAGCTAATCGGCAACAACGCCGATTCTGTCGAGGAGAATTGATGCCGAGAGCTTTGCCTACAGTGCGCGTTCTGATTGGTATTGTCGTTCGCTCAAACCTGAGTAAACAGTCGGAACTCGCACGAAAGAACTCGCCGATTAGAACTTCTACCGCGCCCGAGCGACGTTCTTGTACACCAGACCACCTTTCATCACAAAAACGACTCGTCGAACCGCGGTGATGTCCTTCAATGGGTCTCCATCCAGCGCGATGATATCGGCTTGCAGTCCCGGCGCGATCGAGCCGATCTTATCGGCCATGCCGAGCGCTTCTGCACCGAGGGAATTAGCGGAAACCATCGCCGCCATCGGGTCTACCTTCCCATCGCGTACGCGATCGATAAACTCTTCGGCATTCCGTCCGTGGGCGCCTGCTACCGCATCAGTGCCGAAAACAATCTTCAACCCCGGGATTTTAGTCGCTCGCTGAACCAGATCGTGATTCAGCGACAGCACGCGCTCCATTGCTGCGAAGCCTTCTTCGGTGTATCCGGGCGTACCTAAATACTTCTGCTTGTTCAACAGATAATTCTCGATAACCAGCCCTGCCTGAGGATCGAGATAGGTGCCTTTCTGCGCCATCAATCTCAGATCATCATCCGTAGCCATCGTTCCGTGCTCGATCTGCGTGCAGCCCGCGAAGGTTGCCGCTCGCACCGCCTCTTTGTAGGCGTGTACCAAAGTTCGAAGCCCTTGCTTCTTCGCTTCATCACACGCGGCATTTAACTGATCCTGCGAAAGAGTCATTCCACCACCCGTCCGAATACTTTGCGACGCGAAGATCTTGATCACGTCGGCGCCGGCTTGCTTTTGCTTCCGGATAAACGCGCGTATCTCATCAGGAGTCCCGGTCTGCTCACCACGCCCCTGAAGCGGTTCAAAGGATGTCAGAATCTTTGGACCAGGAAGCTGGCCGCCGTCGATTGCATCTCGAATCGGACCGTCAAGCGGCGACCCTACACTCTGCACTGTAGTGAACCCAGCCATTAGCGTGACCCAGGCATTCGAAGCCGCCGAATACGCGGCGTCCTGTGTCGTTCCTCCCGGCCCGGCGTTTTTGCCGTCCTTGCCGAAGCTCCAGGTGACATGGGCATGAGCGTCAATCCATCCAGGCAACACCGTCAGACCTCGCAGGTCGTAGTCGACCGGGCCTGCATTTGGATCTATCGACACGATACGCGAACCCTCGATCACAATATGAGTGTCCCGCAGAACGTGCCCCTTGCCGTCGAGCGCTACGCTTGCGGCAATAACGATGCGGCCGTTGTGCTGAGGGTTCTGCGCTGAAACTCGTATGGTAACGGACAGAGCGGCGATGAACCAGAAGACACAACGTGCAAACCTGGAATCGTGTCGAGGCAGAGTGCTTTGACGCCACCTGATAGTGGAGGATTGCATGTTTACTCCTTTCTGAGGGATCTGAGGGTCATCTTTTTATCGCATTACCGAGTACTGAGTACTGAGTTCTGATTAGTAATTCGTAGCAGGGTCGATTGTACACTCCATACACGGGACTCAGAACTCAGTACTCAGAACTCACTGCTGCCACCATCACCAGTAGTGCACTCGCACCGTGGGTGGGAAAACGGTCATTCCTTCTCGCGTCACATTCGCTGAGCCTCCTATCGTCACCTCTCGCAACCGCGGAAGACCTGCAAGCACAGCTACCCCCGCGTTGGTGATTCGCGCACACTCGTAGAACTCCATGACCTCGAGCGATCGCAGCCCGGCAAGCACTCGCAGGCTCTCGTCGGTGATCTGAGTCGCGCCGGCATAATAAGTCTTCAGACCGTGTAGCCCCGCAAGGTGACGCGAGGCTACGTCACCGGTCCGCCGGCAGTACATACACCAGAGCTCCTCGATCTTCTCGCACAAACCAATATGACGGAAGCCATCGTCGTTGAACCCCATCGGCGCTAGCTTCGTTAACGAAGGGAAGCGGGGCAGCGTCGACAGCGCCCCGTCGTCCACGTTCTCACAGCTCACCGCCAAGCCGCGAAGCGCAGGCATCGCAGCCATTGCCGCAAAACCTCCAGCATTCAGGTTCGGACAATCCCGTCCCCAGATGTACTCAATCGTTCGCGATCGACTCAGCGCCTTGAAGCCTTCGTCACCAGCAACCGCTCCCTGACCCATCAGCATTCGAAGACCATGCAGGGAACCGATGTATCTCATCGCCTGGTCATCACAGAGTTGATCCTGGCACCCCAGAAACCCGAGCCTCGGCAGCTCAGCAAGTACCTTCAACCCTGCGGACGATAGTCCGGACGTGTGCCAGAAAAAGGTCAAGCCAAACAAGCCGTCGAGCCCCACGATGCTTTCGAAACCCTTGTTGCTGAAAGGTCCATCAAGCAGAAGGTGATTAGGCCCGGCATTGGGCGACATCAGAGAGTACTCGATCTCGCCCCCGTGCCAGGTCTTGAATGCCGGGACATTGTGCAGCATAGCCAGACCGGAATCGCTAACCTGCTTTCCCGTTTTGAGGTGTCGCAGTTTCGTCTTGCCCATCGACGCCTTGATCGCTGCGTCCCCGGTAGGCGAACCCAACAAATTGACGCTCTCCAGTTGATCGCAACCGGCGAGGTGTGCGATGCCCGAGTCGGAAATCCCCCGGTTCCAGCATGATTGAAACTCTCGCAGGTTGTGAAGGTGCCCAAGCACCTCGAGTCCGCGATCGGTGATCTGACTGTCCCATCCACTGATGTCCAGCGAACGAAGCTGGGGCATTCCCGCGAGATGTCTGAGTCCTTCGTCCGTGAGCATCTTCGAGCCCTCGAGCAAGAGATCGGTTACGTGGTCCAGACGCGCGAGCTGCCCCATCGCAATGTCGGTCATCATCCCGCCGGCGTTCAATTTCGTGAGCCGGTGCTCCTTCATCACGTCGAAGACTACATTCCAGTCATTCTTTGAAAGCGGCGGCGGCCGCAGCTCGATCGTGTTGTCCTTCCAGTCGATCTTATAGAACGGTGGACGCGTGCTCATCCCCAGCTTGTCCAGTTGGCGAGGCGTTTTCTTCTTGGCGTGCCGCGAGCTGGGAGGAGCGGTCTGCGACACATCAACACTAGCGATGAGCTCAGCCCAGTTTTCAAAGCCGAACCTTCTTGCGACCAGCAGCCGCGCATCTTCGAGTGTGATGTCCTCAATAACTCTGTCGGGACCTCGAACGACCGCCAGACGCTGTTGAAGCTGAGACCGGCGGTCCGGGTACGGGTAGGTCCTGCCGTAGAGTTCGGTGATCCGTTGCAACGCCGCTTCGTCCTGGGAATGGCAAACGGTCACTATGTCCTCTGCGAGCTTCTCGTAGGGCTGGAGCCTGGGGTCGGGCAATGACTCTATGTGGCGCTTGAGTTTCGCCCAGCTTTCGAAGCCGTGTTCGCGCGCGAGCACAAGATGCGCGTCCGCAAGGCTCACCGGCCTTACGCTCGTTTGGCCGGCCGCACGACTACCGCTCGCACGAAAGCGTTCGAGGGCATCGGCCTCCCCAGCCTTGTATCGTTCGAGGAGCTCTCTGGCCTGCTTGTGAAGCTGTTCGAGAGAAGGGCGGGCAGGTAACTGCGAAGGTGTGTCAGTCACGACAATCTCCTTTCGTAAGCGCTCGTGGTCCGCATAGCGAGCTGAAAGAAGATTGGTAAATCTGATATCCGATTGATCAGGTGGGCTCGGCCCTCTCCGCGGACTGGATGCGTCCTGATACGCGGAGCGGACTGTATCACGCACTTGTCCTGCGGATCAATCGATGTTGAAAAGGAGTGCTGAGTGCTCAGTGCTGAGTGCTGAGTGCTGAGGCCTGAGTGCTGAGTGCTGAGTCCTGAGTGCTGAGTCCTGAGTGCTGATGCTGCGTGCTGATGCTGCGTGACAACCCCGAAGGGGTTGTGTCGTCCAGCCCAGGGTTGCCGTCCGCGGCTACCCTGGGTCGGATGGTCAATTCCCTGCAACCCTGAAAGGGTTGCGTCCGAAATCTTGAATTGCGCGCAACCCCTTCAGGGTTGGAGAAACCTACACCGCCTTACTGAGGCCTGAGTGCTCAGTGCTGAGGGCTGAGTGCTGATGCTGCGTGCTGATGCTGCGTGACAACCCCGAAGGGGTTGCGTCGTCCAGCCCAGGGTTGCCGTCCGCGGCAACCCTGGGTCGGATGGTCAATTCCCTGCAACCCTGAAAGGGTTGCGTCCGAAAATCTTGAATTCCGCAGTCCCCCCGCAACCCCTTCAGGGTTGGAGAAACCTACACCGCCTTACTGAGGTCCTGAGTGCTCAGTGCTGAGTGCTGAGTGCTGATGCTGGGTGCTGATGCTGCGTGACAACCCCGAAGGGGTTGCGTCGTCCAGCCCAGGGTTGCCGTCCGCCGCTACCCTGGGTAGACCGCAGAGAACGGTAGCAACCCTGAAGGGGTTGCGTAATCGGATAGGCTAGCACCGTTTCGCGCGTTGCGACGCAACCCCTACAGGGTTGCGGAGGCTGCTTGCGATCTACCCAGGGTAGCCGCGGACGGCAACCCTGGGCTGGACGACGCAACCCCTTCGGGGTTGCCACGCAGCATTCAGTACGCAAGACTCCGCACCCAGCACTCCGCACCCAACACTCCGCACCCAACACTCCGCACCCGGGACTCCGCACCCAGCACTCCGCACCCAGCACTCCGCACCCAGCACTCCGCAGACTAGCGAGTGCGCTTCGCGAGGTGGCGCTTCACCGTGGCACCTGTGAGTTCCCGGAAAGCGTCTCTGCCGATCCACCGGGCTGACTGATGCGGAGACTCAGTCAGCTGTCTGGCCAGCTTCACCGCGGCCTCATTAAGAGCCGTGTTGCGCCGCCCGATCAGTCTAAGCGCCCAACTCACTCCCTTCTTCACAAAGTTCCGATCGTCCGCTGATGCGGCCTCAATCAACGGGAAGTATCGCAAGAACGTTTCATCTTCGGCCTGTTTATCATGCAATGCCAGGCACGCCAGCAACGCGAAAGCCGCGCGCTTAACGAACTCATCTCGCCGCCGGGCCCATTGCTCTACTTTGCGGTACGCGTACGGCGTGCGGTCGAATAGATGAAAGCAAACGGTGTCGCAGTCCGCCCAGCTATTGAAATCCTTGCACCATCGATCCATCTGCGCGGGCGTGACGCGTTCAGGTTCGTCGACAAACGCAGCCAGGATTTTCGTCTCGTACCAACCCGCCTCCCACAATGCAGCGGCAAGCTCGTGAGAATGTCCGAGTCGTTTTGCGATGTCTTGCATCTTTCTCATCGGGACCCCAAAGGCCTTGTCCGATGGGATCGCATATCGAGCCATCCCCTCGCGATTCCGCTTGCTGCCGCGTCTTTTTAGCAAGGCGACTACTGCTGCGACCTCTTCGTCGACCGATCGTTGGCTGGCGCGTTTGCTGTTTGATTTCCGAGGCATCCACTCTCCTGATCAAAAGCCTGCCGACGACAACGGCGCGCGCTCGATCAAGCGCTCAGCCTGATCGAGAACGCGCGCTTTTTTGACTAGTCATCGGGCCCCGGCTTGAGAATCTCCCCTAGCGCCGCCTGAGGACAGAAGCTCAGCCAGCCTGTCGTAGCTTGACGCCACCCCATGCTCCATGCCGGATGAAATCGCGCCGTCGCGCGCTTCCTTACTATCGTAGAGCAACGTCAAGATGAGGTTCGTCTTGCCGTTTTCTTCTTTGAGTACCATGGTCACCAATTGCTCGCCAATGGGCGAGTCCGGTCCAAATGAAAACGCTTCAGTGCGGACACAGCGCTCAGGCGGGTTTACCTCTTTGTACTCGCCTTTCATCGACAACTCGGCCCCATCGGGTCCGCGCCAACTCCAGTGAAACTTGCCTCCAACGCGCGTATCGCCTTCGCAGAGCACCATCGTCCAGCCGGGAGGTCCAAGCAGCCAGCGCTTAATGAGATCGGGCGAGGACATAGCTTCCCAGACAAGCGCTCGGGGCGCGTCGAAGACGCGAGTCATCAAGATTTCCGTATCGCTGGGCGTAGTTACTTTGAGATTTCCCGTATTCATCATCTGTGTTCCCTCCTGCGGTTAACTCGAACGGTGAGTCCGCTAATCGACACGCGGCCTCGTGCAACGAGGACGCGTGCTTAGAGGCGCTCGCCCGATCTACCTTTTCGTTCGTGCACGTTTCTTTTGCTGCGTCTTCAGTTCATCGAGGACAGCATCGAGGCGTTGGAAGCTGATTTCCCAATGTTGGCGGTAGCCTTCGAGCCAGCCGTTCGCCTCGGCCAGCGGAGCCGCTTCGAGGCGGCAAGGCCGGCGCTGCGCATCACGGCGTCGCGAGATGAGTCCCGCACGCTCCAGCACCTTGAGGTGCTTTGATATTGCCGGCTGAGACATAGAGAACGGCTCAGCCAGTTCGGTCACTGAGGCTTCGCCGGAGGCGAGGCGCGACAGGATGGCCCGACGTGTCGGGTCAGCGAGCGCTACGAAGGTTGCGTTGAGACGATCCGATGGAGTCATTCTATAACCCTCAAGTTTCAAAACTGATTGGTTATATAGCGTCGAGAAGGTGTTAGTGTCAAGGGACCGGGAGAGCGAAGGGTCGGCCCGGAGAGAGAAACGCGGAAAGGAGAGACGCGAAGACCGGAAAGGGTTGCGTAATCGCATCTATAAATCGATGTTTCGCGGGTGACGACGCAACCCCTTCGGGGTTGTCACCCGGCGATCAGCCTGAGAACCGAGCACTCCGACTGAGTGACTTGCGAATCACTGTGCGATACGCTTAGCTTCTTTCTCCTCTGCGGCTAATGAGGCAGGTTGTTAACGAACTAAGTGGTGATCGAAGCTGAGGTCGATGCCGAAACCCAAAAAGAAGCAGCGCAAAGAAGCCGTCTCCGCCAAGTCCGCCAGAGAACTTCCTCGCGATACACCAGCCGCCGTACAGAAGCCCACTTCACCTCCGCCGTCGATCAAAACAAACCTGCCCTGGCGCCTTGCGTTGATATGCGGGTTGCTCATCTTCATGGCAGCGCAGATGGTCAGAATGGCTTGGGTGAAGTCCGCAACAATGGACGAGCCGAATCACATCACCCGAGGAGTTTCATATCTGAGAACCGGTGACCTGCGTCTTGCTCGTGCCCATCCTCCGCTCGTTGATCTGTTGATCGGTGTGCCGCTCGCGTTGGATCGCCGGGTTGTCCTTCCTACTGATCACCCGATGTGGGAAGCTCGGGAGCTCGACCTGTTCGCAGATCAGTTCCTCTGGAAGGCCAACCAGAACATTCGCTCGATGATTTTCAGAGCAAGACTCCCGGTGGTTGCACTGGCCCTACTCACGGCGTTGCTACTCTTCTTCTGGTCCAAGGAACTCTACGGGGAGAATGCGGGCCTTGTGGCGCTCGCGCTGTGCGCGTTTGACCCCAATGTGCTCGCGCACGGCAGCCTGGCAACAAACGATGTCGGCGTGAGTTGTTTCACGACTCTATCGCTGTACACCTTCTGGCGCTGGCTGCAGAAGCCCGGCTGGGGCCGAGCGGCTTGCGCAGGCATCGCGTTCGGCCTTGCGCAGGCAAGCAAGTTCTCGGCGATCTTTCTCGTCCCTGCGCTCATCGTGGTGGCTTTGGTGCACTGGTGGACAAGTTCTGATCGCGAGCAGCGGGCATCCAAACTGCTGCGAGCGCTTGGCGCGATTGCGGCAATGTGCGTGGCCGGCGCGATCATTCTGCTGATGATTTATGGGTTCAAGTCGGGAGTGTTGCATAATTCAAGCACCGTAGTCCCCGGGGCGTTGTATGTTAATGAGCTTCGGCTTGCGCTTGCGAGGATTGGCAACGGCACTTCGACGTTCTTGCTCGGCTCGTACTCTCCCAGCGGCTGGTGGTACTACTTTCCGGTGGCCTTCCTGGTGAAGACCCCGATACCGACTTTGTTGCTCGTGGGCGCGGCTACGGTCATGGCGGTAGCGCGAGGGACGTGGCGTCGCGACTTGATACTGATCATTCCTGCACTTCTGTATTTTGGTTTTTCCATTGTCAGCCGATTGAACATAGGCTATCGCCACCTGCTTCCTGCCGTCGTGTTGTTGTTAGTCTTTGCCTCGCAGGTTGTGGAAGAGCGATTTCGCACCAAATGCCCGGTGTGGGCTGGAGGAGCACTTGCAGCGTGGCTGGTGATTGGAACGAATCTCTCGGCGCCTGATTGTCTGGCGTATTTCAACGAGGCGGTCGGGGGTTCATCAAACGGATACAAAGTGCTGGTCGATTCAAATCTGGATTGGGGACAGGATCTGATCGGGTTGCGGAGCTATATGGATGCCTCGCGCCTCGACACGATCAAGTTTAGTTACTTCGGTCGCGCGGAACCCGAAGCGTATGGAATCAAGTACGATCCGCTTCCAGGTTATCCACGATTCATGTGGCGCGGTGGGGCCTTCCCCCCATTCCTTTTGCATCCACCTCCGGGGACTTATGCCATCAGCGCAACGAACCTGCAGGGCGCGGTTTTCGACATGCATAATCTCTACGCCTGGTTTCGTGACAAGAAACCTACCGCGGTCATAGGACATTCGATCTTTATTTACAAAGTCGAGTGAGTCCCGCCTATGGGCTCTGCAGTTTCAGACCGCACTTTTGCGAGCTTTGGTGCAGCGCGCGTGTCCTTCCACAGGAGAACGATCATCGACCAGAACATTGTGAACACGACGATTCGTTCGATATTCAGACCCAACCAGCCGGCGAGCGAGCTGTTCAGCGCCTCGACACTGAAGCCAAACCTGTCGGCCAGCACGCCGGGAGGGTCGGCCACGAGAACCGCCAGCGCGCAAAGCCAAAAGATCGCAAATCTCCTGTGGGTTCCTCGCAGATAAAAACGAATCATGATCGCCGCAGGCACAATACAGAGCACTACATCATAGATGCGGTGAT
This sequence comes from Blastocatellia bacterium, assembly GCA_035315885.1. Taxonomy (GTDB): domain Bacteria; phylum Acidobacteriota; class Blastocatellia; order UBA7656; family UBA7656; genus DATFXM01. Next base: position 28,675 of record DATFXM010000071.1, on the reverse strand, counting down.
AGACAGTCCAGAGCGCGAACAGCGCGAGCACTGCCAGATGTTCAGGCTCGTTCTCCTTCGAGCGCCGAATAACCATCACGATCGCCGCAAGGCCGATGATCGCCAAGACAACTGAGATTACCGACGCGGCTGTCTGGTTGTTGGCGGTGAAGCTCATCAGCAGGAGCTTTATCTCAGTCGACCCGCTCACCACATCCGTTGAATAAACGTCTCGCGTGCTTTTCAAGTATTCGGCCGTTGCGGCGATTGGCGAGATGCCGGTCATGAGCAGGAACACTGCTGAGAGGATCAGCGGGATTGATAAGGCTGCGGCTACCGTCTTCCAATTGCGCTTCCAGAGCGAGTACAAGAAAAAAGGATAAGTCAACGAGTACTTACAAAGCGCTATACCCAGGAGTACCCCTGCGAAGATGGGGTCCCTGGAGGCCGCCAACAATGCTCCAAGCAAAATCAGCAGAATCAAAGAGGCGATCTGTCCATTTCTAAGCTCGACCCTCACCGGCGCCCACATGCATACATAGGAACAAAAAAAGAGGACCGCTCTCGCCGACCAGTTCTCACCCCACAGCTTGATCGCAAGATAAAAGATCCCGACCATCATCCCTAGTTGAAGGACTAGCCAGCCGTAGACAAGCCAGTCAAAGCTGAACGCCGCGAGGGGCAGAAACAAGATCCGCGCGTAGGGTGGGTATAGTGTAGCGTGGACCGTGTAATCGCGAGACGTCAGGGCGAGCGCTTCGTTGTAAAAGAGGTGAAGATCGATTGATCGCTCGTGCGCAGTGACGATGGCGTAGGTAAGCGATGAGGCTGCGCCAATATAAAGAAGGATCTCTAGCGGACCGGGTCGCGTCAAAGGAACAAGACGGCTACGAAGGTTCATGCCGCGTCTCCTCCACCTGTAGGGATGTCCGCGCAACGTCGAGTTACGGCTCGAAAGAAGCCTGCGGCCCAGAAGACACCAGCCAAAAGGTACATCGGCCAGATCAACAACAGGACTGCCAGGGCCCTGCGGTCATTTGACGCCAGCCACGCGAAAGCTCGCCACAGCCTGACAAACGGCATCAGCACAACAAGGGCAGGATGACCTACTAGGATTTGTCCTGGTAATCCACCGCGAATGCGCGCCAGTGCCGAGAACCATCCCAACTCGGTTTGATAAGGCAGCACTGCTCTCCACCCGGTTCTGTTAAGGTGAGTGACCTGCATCGTGGGATCGAACAGGATCTGCTCGCCCGCACTGTAGATTCTCCAATTCAGCGAAATGTCTTCGGAAAGGCGCATCTGATCGTCAAAGAGGCCGTGACGTACCAGCGACTCACGCCGGTAGATGACGTTGGCGGTTGGCACAGTGCGTTCGAGCCGCCGCGGCGATGAAGGCGAATACTCTTTGAATTCCATGAGGTAGCCGATCCAGCCGCTGACGCTCGAGGGTGTGCCGTTGCGGAGCGATCCACCGACTGCTGCATAGGTCCCCTCTTTATGATGGGCGATCCCTTTTTCGATCAGGTTTGACTCGGCGATACAATCCGAGTCGACCATGAAACAGAACGGCGCCGATGTTGCCTTAATTCCGATGTTCCTTGCGGTGCCGGCAAAGGTTCGCTTGTCCAGGTGAATCAGCCTGACGGCGGGAAACTCTCGCTCGACGATTTCCGCTGTCTTGTCCGACGAGCTATCAACCACCACTATCTCGAAGTCAACCGAGGTCCGTTGATTCACGAGCGAGGTCAGACAGCTTTGAATAGTGCGCTCCGAGTTGTAGCAGGGAACGATCACCGTTACGAGCGGCGCTTCGGCCATAGCCGGTAGATATATCGTCCGCGCGGTGATAAAGACAAGCAGTAGGCAGTAGGCAGTTGGTTTCTGGTTTCGCGTTTCGGATTTCGGGGTCGAGGCATTGCGCACCATTCGAGTCTCAATCTGACGAACCCGAAACCCTGAACCCGAACCTACTGCCTACTGCATACTGCCTACTGCATACTGCACACTGCTTCGTTGACAATGACTCTCGGGCGAAACTACACTTCGACAGGTTATCGATTTCGAGACTCGCCCCAAGAAAAACTCCGCCTTCAAAAGTGCGATGAATCTTTCGCCGGGTCAAAACGCCAATCAGGCCGAACTGCCGAGTGCTCCTGAACAGCAGGTCGAGGGTAGTTCCGTAACGTCCGCCCACCGACAGCGTAGATTCGAGCTGCCGGAGAAGCCTGTCGTGGTGATCGAACCGCGCAAGGCCTGGGCGCCGCTCGATCTCAGCGCAGTGTGGGCGCATCGCGAGCTTATCTACTTTCTTACCTGGCGAGACATAAAGGTCCGGTACAAGCAGACGGTGCTCGGTGCGGCGTGGGCGCTCCTGCAGCCGCTTGTGACGATGATCATCTTCACTTACTTCTTCGGAAAACTCGCGAAAGTTCCGAATGACGGAGTGCCTTACCCAATCTTCTTTTATACCGGTCTTCTGATTTGGACGTACTTCTCCAACGGAGTGTCTAACGCCGCAAACAGCTTGATAGGCAATACGAATCTCATAACCAAAGTTTATTTCCCGCGGCTGATTATCCCCACGGCTTCGGTAGCGGCTGGGCTGCTGGACTTTGTAATCGCATCGCTGCTGCTGATTTTCATGCTCATCTATTACGGTTTCCCGGTAACTCTGAGTTACCTCGCGCTCCTGCCGTTAGTACTGGTGACCACCTTGTTTGCTCTCGGAGTGGGCCTGTGGCTTTCGGCGTTGAACGTCAAATATCGTGACGTCCGGTACGCGCTGCCATTTGTCATCCAGATATGGATGTTCGTTTCACCAATTATCTATCCGTCGAGCGTAGTGCCGCGCGAGTGGAGATGGTTGATGTCTCTTAACCCGATTACCGGCCTCGTGGAGGCATTCAGGGCAGTGCTGTTCAATCACGGGATCCGGTGGTTGCCATTGGCCTACTCATGCGTCGTGACGCTCGTTTTGCTTGTCTACTCCTCTTACATGTTCAGGCGGATGGAGCGGGACTTCGCCGAAGTTATTTAGACGTCATAGACCTGAGACCGAAGGCATTCGAATGAAGCCGATCATCAAAGCTGAGAGTCTTACCAAGCAGTTTCTTATCAGCCCCGGAGATGCTCCCTCTGTGCACTATCCGACGCTTCGCGAATCGATCGTGAGATCTACTCGATTTGCATTCGACCGCATCAGGGGCAAGCGCCGTCCCCGCGAAGAAATGATCTGGGGTTTGAAGGACGTCAGCTTTGAAGTGATGCCGGGCGAAGTGATGGGGATCATCGGCCCGAACGGCGCAGGAAAGTCGACTCTGTTGAAGGTGCTGTCGAGGATCATCGAGCCAACCAGCGGTCGCGCGGAGTTGTACGGCAGGGTCGCGAGCCTTTTGGAGCTTGGGACTGGTTTTCACCCTGACCTCACGGGAAGAGAGAACATATTTTTGAACGGCGCGGTGCTCGGAATGGGACGACGAGAGATAAGCGCGCGTTTTGATGAGATAGTTCAGTTCGCGGAAGTCGAACGATTTCTGGAGACGGCAGTCAAACATTACTCGAGCGGCATGTACCTGAGGCTCGCGTTTTCGGTTGCCGCACATCTCGATCCCGAGATTCTAATCGTAGATGAAGTCCTGGCGGTGGGAGACGCGAGTTTTCAGAAGAAGTGTCTCGGCAAGATTGATGACGTCCAACGCGACGGTCGCACGGTCTTGTTCGTAACGCACAGCGTGTCGCTGGTAAAGGAACATTGTCACCGAGCGCTCCTTCTCGACCAGGGGCAAGTCATCAGGAGTGGTCCCGCCGCGGAAGTTGTAGGGGACTACGCTGCGATGTATTGAATCAACGTCAAGGGAGTGCTGAGTGCTGAGTCACAGCCGCGAAAGTCGGAGGTTGAAACTCGGTACGTTTTCAATCAGGCAAAGCTACGGATGCAACGCGCTACGTACTCGATTTGCTCTTCGGTGATCTCCGGAAACATCGGCAGAGACAAGACTCGACCTGCCAATGCCTCGGTCACTGGAAGACTTCCGCGCTTGAGTTCGAGAGCCTCATAGCACGGCTGCAGGTGCACCGGAGTCGGGTAATGAATCTGAGCGGACACTCCCAAGCCCTGAAGATGTTTCAGCAGCGCGTCCCTTTGCGGATGCTGAATGACGTACAAATGGTAAACGTGTGAAGCAGGGTCGGTGCGCGACACTGCCGGCGTAATGACCCCCTCAACACCGCGCAGCATCTCATCGTAGACCGATGCCGACCGAGCACGCGCGGCATTCCAATCATCGACGAGAGGGAGCTTCACTCTCAGCATCGCGGCCTGAATCGAGTCCAGACGGCGATTGAACCCAATCTCTTCGTGTTGATATTTCTGACTCTGCCCGTGATTGCGCAAGGATCGTATCCGGCGGGCGACTTCTTGATTGTTTGTGACGACTGCGCCGGCCTCGCCGAGAGCCCCCAGGTTCTTGCCGGGATAAAAACTGAAACAGCCGGCGTCTCCTATACTTCCTACGCGCCGCTTCTCCACGCGGGCACCGTGCGCCTGACACGCGTCTTCGATCACCGCAAGCTTATGCGCGCGGGCGATAGCGGTAACCGCATCCATGTCGACTGCCTGACCGTAGAGGTGAACTGGCACGATCGCTGTGGTCCTCGCGGTGATAGCGCGCTCGATCAGCTCTACGTTCATCAGGTAAGTATTCGGGTCAACGTCCACCAGAACGGGTCGCGCTCCGGTTTGCGAGATCGCGGTGACGGTAGCGATGAAGGTGTGAGAGACGGTTATGACTTCATCGCCTTTGCCAATGTTGAAGGCCCGCAGTGCGAGTTCCAGAGCGGAGGTGCCGGAGTCTACGCCTACTGCGTGTGATGCCTCGCAGAAACTTGCGAACTCGATCTCGAACGCCTCGACGTCCTTACCGAGAACAAAATCAGCATCCGCGATCACCCTTGCTATTGCTGAATCTATTTCGCGAGCAAGTATGCGATGCTGTAGCTTAAGGTCGACCAGGGGAATGTTCATTGATCTTTTCAACGAAACAAAGAATCAACTGCGCTCTTGCCGGCTGAAGAGGTTATAAGCGGAAGTCATCGGTTGCCAACTTAGCCGTCAGAAGCCGGACACTCAACCAGGGCCTCAGTTTTTGTGATTTCAAATTCGTCCTCCAATATTTTCACTCGAATTCTGTGTGCATTTCCGTTTCGGAACCCGTCCGGTAAATTGAAGCTAAAGCCGTAACGACCATCGCCCATTGGAACTCGCGCCAAATCCGACCTTAGCGTGTTGGCAGGCGCTGTCGCAATGAGTTTGCTTCCCTCATAAAGAGCGGCGGTCAATCGAATCGCCGGATGGTTGCTGTCCCATACCCAACCCGTGATCGCTCGGCAATCGACCTGATCGATTACGCCATGATAACTGGGCGCCCCAGTCAGGACGCATTGTTGGCGCCCGTCGGCGGACATTGATTCAGCAGCTCTGTTGGAATCGGAGAGCGGATCTATTTCGAAGATTGAAAAACTATCATCTGTACCTCGCGAAACCAGTCTGAGGTTCGGCGATTTCAGGTCGTCCTGATACTCGCCCGTCGCTAATACATATCGGGCTCCCCGCCTTCTAAAAACCGGATTTGTCGGCGATATCTTGAGTGTGACCACCTCGAGGCCCACCAGGTCAACCGCGGCGCGGCAGTCGTCGCTTTCGTATTTAAGATACAAGTGATTCAGACGATTGTAAGAGTGGGAAAGAGCTCCGTCAGGGTCGAGGTCCCGCCAGAACGAAAGCGGAGGCGGCAACATGACTCCGCCAATTGTTCGGCCACCAAGAATCGATACCAGCGTGCTGGGGTAGTTGTTTCCATAGCAAACCCATAGCGGACGTTCGGTCCCCGCTGCCGCATTCAAAGATTGTATCTGAGCTGCAATCTCGGATTTGTACAAGTAGTCCAGATTCGTGGCTAACGGATTAAAGAACGCGGTGGTTGCAATGCAGACAGTTCCTACCAACGCAACAAAGAATCGGGTCCTTCCAGACAACATCAACCAGGATGCGATGCCGAACAACAGCGCAGCGAATAACGTCGCGGTGAGTGATGGAAACGACCCGATTCGCTTGGAAAGTTGAAGGCCAGTCAAAACAACGACAAAGAACGAGATCGCACTTCCCCCCATCGTCGCAGCAAACCATCGCCAACCAGATTCAAAGGGGACATCCTCGCGTTTGCGCACCAGAATCATCGCGCAAAGGAGGATCGAGCCGAGGCCCAGCGCCAGATCCATTCTATGTGGCGAACTGTGACTCATTAGCGTCGCTTTGGCGATCGGCTCGGGGAATCCTATAAGCATATAGACCAACAGACCCGCGATGACCGCAAGAACTGCGAACCCAATTATTCCGAGTTGAACCCTGATGCGTTTCGAGACGATGCTTGCTGCGACTACCGCCGGAAAAAGGAAATAGAACGATGCGCTTTCACTCTGGTTCAGAAACACCTCCTGCGCACGCTGATAGACGTAGTTTGTCATCAGGTTGAACGTACCCCTGAACAAGTGGAGCAGCGGGTAACCACCTCCGAGTATCACGCGCTTGCCAGGGTATACGGTCTGGTTGATCAGACTAAGGGCGGGCCAGGTTGAGATCAGAAACGATGTCGATAGCCCCGCTGCTACGAGCAGCCCGAGCGAAAGCGCAAGCACGCGAGTTAGAGAGACCGGCCATAACCGCTTGTAGAGCTTGTCGCGCAAGACGAGCCCCACGAATAAAGCCAAAAACAAGTAAACGACCGGCACCTGCCAGGGAGGGTACAGGAGCATGCCAAACCCAGGAATTGCGAGGCCAAGCAGCGTCGCCGATACAAATTGGACACTGCTCTTTTGACTGGCAAGAAGGTGAAACAGGGAAAGACATCCGAGAGCGACGAAGAAAGTCAAATAGGCGGGCCAAAGCGACCAGCAGACTACATACGACGAGCTGCAAAACCAGAAGGCAGCAAACGACGCGATTCGTTGATGTCCTTTAAGGACAATCTCGAACAACAAGAATAGAACCGTGAAGCAGGCGAATGATTGAAACCACCATTGCCAGGCGAGCCCACGCTGAGCGCCTAGAAAGAAGTAGCCCCACGTGGCTGGACGCGCAAGCGCGCTGATGTGCATCACCGGCGTTGCCGGTATCACGAGCATGTTCTGACCGTCACCAATGTTCGAATTGATGACCGGGAATTTCGGTCTGTGGGAGAGCTGGCTCAAAGCCCAGGACGTATAGAATACGTATTCGTCTGATCTGATGCCGCGGTGCTGAGCCATGAAAAGTGCTGGACGGACGCGGGTCAAAAAGCTGAGCCGCTGTTTCAAGCTGCTGAAAAGGTAACTCGAGTCGGGAGAGCTAAGGGGCCAAAGATTCGCGGTGCATCCGAAGGACGACCCGTGCACTCCACCGGTAACGAGCACCACGAACAGGAGCCAGGTCCCCACTAACAATTTTGTTTTGAATGACCAACGCGCGAACGACTCGCGTATCAACCGGCCCTCCTTAATGACATGAGAGGTGTCAATCTAACGCTGCGATGGCAGGAGTACAAGAGAACCCATTGACCTAACATTCTGTGAGAGGGCAGCGATCCGGGCTCGGGTGGTGAGACTACTACGCTGTCTTAGTTTGATTTTGAATAATGTTGGCGGGGTCCCACCATTAGCTACGTGCCAAGCCGGGGGTTCACACCAAGACCGCAAAGAATCCCACAGGCGTGAAACCGGCGCATAGCGGGGACAGCGACAATTATGAAGTCGCCCGCAATCAAATTAAGTCACCACCGATCTCTTGTACTCTTGCGCACAGAGCGCTAGATTGACACCTCTCACGTCATTCAGGAGGGCCGGTTGATACGCGAGGTTTTCGCGCAGTGGTCATTCAGGACTCGTCTCCTTGTCGCGACTTGGCTGCTCTTCCTGCTATTGGTCGCGCTCGGATTGCACGGCTCTTCAATCGCGTGCACCACCGATCTCTGGTCGCTCGGCTCTGCGGACTCGACGTATCTGCTCAGCGGTTTGAAGGCGCGGGTCAGCTCAGCTACTGAGGGCCGCGATGGAGTTGTGCAAGCCCGATCGCGCCAGGTCAGAGGCGATGAGTGGATGTTCTACACGCCCTGGGCACTGAGCCAGCTCTCTCACAACCCGAGGTTCCCGGTCATCAATTCGAATTTCTGTGACGGGCAGAATATGCTGATGATCCCTGCGACGCCGGTGCTACACATTAGCACACTCGCAAGGCCGGCCACGTGGGGTTACTTCTTTCTCGGCGCTCAGCGAGGACTTGCGTGGCAATGGTGGTTTCAAGTATTCGCCTGCTTTACGACACTGTTTCTGTTGTTCGAGATTGTACTTCAAGGCCAGCAACTTATCGCAGCATTTGGGTCTTTCTGGTTTTGCGGTTCGGCTTACGTCGTCTGCTGGTCGCTTTGGCCGGCATATCTGACGTTTTTCGCCGCCCTCGCGTGTCTGTCGGCGTTTCATCTGCTTAACAGTCAAAAGACGATCGTTCAGTTGCTATCGGCGTTGCTTCTCGGGCTCGCCATTCCGGGATTCGCTATGATCCTGTATCCGGCATGGCAGGTGCCGGTTGTCTATGTATCGCTATTCTTGTTCGGCGGGTTGGTGTATCGGGACAAACTGTACAAGGCGCTATGGCCACCGTCGGCAAGTCGGTTGGTTTCGTTAATACTCGCTGTAGTTGTGGCTGCCGGCATCTCAATATCGGTGTTGATCTCAGCAGGACCGGCCCTTCAAGCAATGCGTGAGACCGTGTATCCCGGACAGCGAGTGGCAGTCGGCGGGGGCTTGAATATTACGCTGCTTTTCCGAGGCGTCTACAATTGGCGGACCACCTACTCTCCAGCACACGCCGATGCAATTCTGCAAAATCAAAGCGAGGCCTCCTCGTTCTATTTCATGTTTCCGGCGGTTTTGGCAGCATACGCGTTTTCGCGGCGGCTCAGATCGGCTCTCGGAGCTGTAGGCTTGGCGCTCCTCGCTTGCCTGGTTGGTCTTCTCTTCTATGCTTTTGTCGGTCTGCCCGAGAATCTCGCACGGGCGACGCTACTGAGTTACAGTAACTGCCTAAGGATTGACCTCGCACTCGGATTGGTTTCTATCCTGCTTTGCTCGATGACGCTCGCGAAGACCCGCGACCTTGCAGCCGAATCGACCAGCCAAGAGCGCATTCCGCTCATCGCTGGAATCGTTGCGATGGTTGCCACGGTCGTGGTAGCGGGGTTGCAGACACGAAGGCAAACTGGCTGGTTCCCATCACTGGCTATCGTCTTGGTGATGTCACTTTTGTTTGGAGTCGCCGGCTGGTTCATGCTGGCCGGCAAAACCAGATTGTTTATGGGCCTGATGGGTGTCCTGTGCCTGGTTACGTCCGCTTTTTTCAACCCGCTCGCGTCTAACCTGGACTACATCTACAAGTCAGAGATAGCGTCTCGAATACAATCATTGAACTCGCAGCCCGGCGAACGTCCACTGTGGATTTGCTATGGCGACAATTATCCCAGCACCCTTGTCACCATGCTCGGGGGCAGGACGATTGGCGGAGTGCTGCTGCCGCCTCCGCTCTTATTCTGGCGCCAACTGGACCCTCAGGGAGAACTTGAAGACACATACAACCGCATGAATCATCTCTTATTGGCATATCAGAAAAACGATTGTCCGATCACGCTGGATCGCCTCGGAGTCTATGTCTTGACCTTGCGAATCGCGCCAACGAACACTGCGTTTAGTTCAAGGGGCGCGCGCTACGTGCTAGCCATCGGCGGCGGTCAATCGGAGTTGGAATCCACAAACCTCCATCTCGTAGCGAAGGGGGCCAACGACAGCTTTTCGATTTTTGAGATCATGTCATCCCCAAATTCGACGGAGCTGTCCAAACCTCCCGATCCACCGGAGCCGTGCTCGCTTACCGCCCCGCCGAGTTATCAGGGTTCCCTCGATCACGCCGACTGCGCTGAAATCTCCGGATGGGTCTGGGACAAAAGCCATCCGCTCAGGAGGCTCACCGCGTTGCTGTACGATGGGGACAGAGTGATAGATTCAGTGACCGCCAACATTCTCAGGCTCGATCTTAAGAGGATTCCGTTTGGAGATGGTCGGTACGGATTTCGGTTCGAGACACCTGGCGCCTTGAAAGACGGACACACCCACCGATTGCGCGTCGCGATATCAGGTTCCGAGTTCGAACTCGCACAGCGTGAGCGAGTTTTTGAGTGTCCCTCTCCAGATGGTTAAGCTGGCCTAAGTTCACTTTCTTGCTTCTCGTTCTTGACTCTGCTCAGCGTAAGACGTAACACTCTATGGACCTCACAGAAGCTGCACGGCGCAAAATGGTGGGTGGTGGGAAAGCGCCAGTTTTTCTCGCTAGGTATGTCGATGACCGCAAAGCCGATTGGGCTACTATGGGACTCATTATCAGATAACACCGGAGATCAAGCGATTGGGGTGGTCCTCAAACGCTATCTTGAGGACCTATGTTTGCCTTATGAGGTGCTGAATCCGCTCTCGTATGACGCTAGTTCGTCTGCCTTTGTAATTGTCGGAGGAGGAGAGCTGCTCCGATCGAAAGGTGATCCCTACTACGATCGGTTCCGGCTGCATGGCCCACACGTGCTGCTCGCTGCAGGCACGCATAGTCCAGCCAACCTCGAATACCTCAACGAATATCAGATTGTGACCGTAAGGTCGGAGTACGATGCTCAATTGATAAGAGGCGCGGTACCTAACGTTGAAGTGATGCCGTGCGTGAGCACTCTTATGCCGCACTTCTTCTCGGGTCGGTTTGGTTCCGAGAAAACGACAGGAACACTTGGGGTTCACGTTCACTATGGAACCGTCTCGGGAGTACCTGATATCGCCGCTGCGTTGGAAGAACTGGCGAAGAGATGGAAGCTTGTGTTCATCCCATTTACTCGTTACAACGCTGATTTTGAGCTGATGAACCGCCTCGCCGCCAGGATCAACAATGCCTCCGTAGCTCCAGTCAAAGACCCGCGTGAAACTTTTCAAACTATCGAGCAGTTAGACGCGCTAATCTGTTCATCGCTCCACGCAGCTATCTTCGCTTGTGCCAGCAATGTTCCGTTCCTGGTCTACCCATACGCGCAGAAGATCAGGAATTTCTGCGAAGACCGCGGATTGACTGGGCTGTTGTTTGAAAGCGGCGCTGAGCTCGTGTCCAAGTGCCGCTCCTTGTTTGAGTCGAAGTTGGATTTCACCTCAATGATAGCCGCGGACACTGGCCGGGTGCTGAACGTGCTCGATCGAGTGGTGCACTGCGCCGATCGCAGGGGAACGCTGTCTCGCCACCCTTCGACAAACGCAAGCGGAAACTACGCGGAAGCTTATTACCGCCAGGTGATGGATCATTATCGCTCCCTGGGCATGGCGATGGCTGAGTCGGTAGGAACGCAGCTTGACCTTGCGTCGAGGACAGCTTCGCTCAGGACAATCGCCGGCCAATTGGAACAGACGGAGAAGAGAGCATCGCTGTTAGCTTCGGAACTCCTCTTCAGCCAAAAGCAACTCGAAGAAGAAAGACGCGACGCCAACAGGTTGAGAACTGACGCGAACCGTCGAATCCTGGCCCTTCAGTCCGAGCTAGAAACACTGAAACGACAGCGAGACGAGCACAAACGGGCTACAGAATCCCTTCGCCTCGAGATTGACGAGATGAGCGCTGAAATGGCGGCAACCAAAGCATCCCTGGGTTGGAAGCTACTCGCGGCTTACGGGAAGATTAAGTATCGATATCTTCTGCCGATCTATGCACTGTTTGGTCAACGGCCATCCCATGGGCAGGCCGAACCGGAATTGAGATGGGCGCTGGACCACCCGCTCCCGAGTTCAATTTCAATCGGCCGAGGAAACTCGTTATTCATATCGGGCTGGTGCTATCACTCGACCAAGACAATAACGGATCTGGAGCTGCGGGTCGATGAACACGATCAACCGCTCAAAGCCCTGCGCATGTCGCGAGCTGATCTCTGGGCCGCACATGGTCCATCCATAGATCCGCTCGGCAAGAGCTACACCAGCGGCTTTTGGGGTTTTGCGTCGGTTCCGGCAGGCGTTGAACAAACCCACGTCGCATTGCAGCTCAAGGCGACCCTCGATGATAGAACTGAACTGATCGAGACTCTTGCACGGATTCCTGTTGAACCGGAAAGCAAAGACCAGGAGTGTGGATTTGATGCGGGACGCGACCAGGATACAAGCCGGCCTCTCGTCGCGATCTGCATGGCCACCTACAATCCGCCGGCCGATTTGCTCATAAGGCAGCTCGATACTATCCGCGCGCAGACTCATGAGAACTGGGTTTGTGTGATCAGCGACGACCATTCAGATCAAAGCGCATTTCGTACTCTGTGCGAAGTTGTTGGAGACGATCCACGGTTTTCGATCTCTCGCTCAGAGAGGCGACTTGGCTTCTACAGGAATTTTGAGCGTGCTCTGCGACTTGCTCCCGGAGAAGCGTCATACATCGCACTTTCAGACCAGGATGACGTTTGGCACTCTGACAAGATTGCGACCTTGCTTGCGGAGTTCTCCGAACAAACGACACTGGTTTACGCCGACGTGAACATCGTCGATCGCGAGGGAACCCTCATCGCCGGCACGTATTGGACTACCAGACCGAACAACTACACTGATTTCTCCTCTCTCATACTGGCGAACACGATTACCGGAGCGGCCTCCATGTTTCGGCGTGAGCTGCTGGAATACATCCTCCCATTCCCTGAGAGAATCGGGCATTCGTACCACGACCACTGGATTGCCTGCGTGGCCCTGGCTTTGGGTGAAGTAAAGTATGTGGATCGACCGCTCCACAATTATGTTCAACATTCAGGCAACGTGATCGGGCACTGCGCTCCTCCTCCGAGGACGTTTGTCAAGAAACTGAGAGGCGCTGCGGGCAGAGTGTTGAAGTTCAGGAACGCACTTGGCTCCTGGCGCGCGGTATATTTCCACGAGTTGATGAGGCCGGAGCTGATTGCGCGCGTTTTGTTGTTACGATGCGCTGAAAGAATCTCACCAGAAAAACGGGCCGCTCTCAGACGGATGGTGTCTCTCGACGAGTTGATGCGCTCAGTCGTCTGGTTAGGTTTGCGAAGTCTTAGAAGCGTGCGCGGCGTGACCGAAACGCTTGGCGCAGAAAACCATCTCTTTGGCGCAGTTGTTTGGAAGACAACCTATCGTTTCAAGTCATGGATCCGGCGGCGCTTTATCCCTGTCGGCAAGGCTGCGGGGCGCTCCGGTCCTGGCCCAGTGAAGGCTGTTTTCTCGTGGAATCACGACCGGAACGGCGGTCTCCCATCAGTAGTCCCGCCTTCAGACTCGAGTCCGGCAACTCAAGAGCTAACGCCACAAGCCAAGCCAGCCACCGGGGATTCTGCAGACGCCACCGCGTCAAAGTCCAACTCATCGGGAATCTGATAGTCAACAAGCTGCAGTCAATCTTCCGAGAACGCCATTTGGTCTTCGCTTTGTGAGATCAAATGACCTGTGACAACATGCCTCTGTGAACGACTCGGCCAAATCGGATTTGACCATCGACGACAAGGGCGTCGTAAGCGCAAGACGTTTTCGTCCCAATATCATATGCGTGAGTGGAATGCACCGCTCTGGTACTTCGCTGGTAGCGCGGGCGATAAACGTGCTAGGGGCATCCCTGGGGCCGCCGGAGCATCTGATGCCGCCGCACGAAGAAACCAACCGGAGCGGCTTCTGGGAGAGCCAAAAGATCGTAGATATCAATGATGAGCTGTTGGTTCGGTTAGGCGGACGATGGGACTCACCGCCTGACCTTCCGGACGACTGGTTCGTGTCACCGGATCTCGATGATTTGAGGGAACGCGCTCGAACGGTGATCAGGGAGGACTTCTCTTCAGACGATCTCTGGGCTTGGAAGGACCCGCGCAGTTGTCTCACGCTGCCATTTTGGCAGAACCTTCTGCCGCCGCTTCGTTACGTGATATGCGTCCGAAATCCGCTCGACGTAGCCCTTTCACTTGAAAAGAGAGATGGCTTGTCGATCACCGACGGTGCTGACCTCTGGGTTTCTTACAACAAGGCAGTGCTGAGAAACACCGCCGGGCAGTTGCGATTGCTGGTTTTTTACGAAGATATCATGGCCAATTGGCAACGCGAGGTCTCATCTCTTTCAACCTTCGTGCAATTTCCGGATCCAAGCGAATCGATGGAAAAGGCTGCGGAGCTTGCGGCATTCATCGAACTTGCGCTGCAACACAACAAGTCGTCACTTAACGATTTGCTTCAGTCTTCGGCAGTTTGCGAAGCAGCGAAGGAGCTGTACCTCGGGCTGCTACTTTATAAGGAGCTTGAACGAGATCCGGCGACTGCGGTTGATCGTCGACAGGCTGAAGTCGCCGAGCTCCAGTCTCAGATTTCATCGCTTCAAACCGAGATTGCGGAGCTGAGCGTCCAGTTAAATGCCAAGCAAGCTGAGCTAACCAGAATCAACAGCACGCTTGGTTGGCGGCTGCTTAGTGCGTACGGCAAGCTGAAGCACAAGGTATTGTTGCCGGCATTACGGGCGTTACGGCCAGAGTCCTCCAGAAACCCGCTGCCCGGATCTGGCGAGAAAGTCTAATCGGTCAGTCTTATCAGCCATGGTTCAGTATCAACAACCACCTTTGTCCGTTTGGATGCGGCCAAGAATACGGTTGCGCCGCCAACCCGGCTTCGCGGGCTAGCTGCCGCATACGATCTTCCGTGTACTCGCAACACTCCGGATAGACCCAATCGTCTCCGGCGTAGTTCTCGTTGCCGCCGACGTATGTCGCAGCGAATTTTGATTCGCGGTGCATGACCTTCTTGGCCTCTGAGAGACACCTCGCGATCTGCTTTTGCGAAGCGTGAGAGAACACCGACTGAGCCAGGAGATAGTCGAACATCACGCCAAATCTCGTCAGCGTAAAATTCGAATCATTACTGAAGACCGGCTGCTTGATTTTCAAGAGGTCGCGTCCGATTTCCTTCTTGATACCCTCTTTCACCAGCCAGGTAGCCGGTTCTAAGCCATAATAATTACCAGGCAGAAGGTAAGGAATGAATAAGCGTCCGGCACGCAATGACCCACAACCGATGTCCAGAAGCCTGTCGTAGTCTCGTAGCCCGAGACTATTAAGGAGACTGAACTGATTCGCGGCGACCAGGTCGTATTTCTCTGGCGGACCCACAAACGCACGGTAGTGCTGAGAGCCAATCGGAAGCCCAAGGCCCTGGTTTTGCTCGGTAGACGATCGGCTGGGCGTTTTCCAGAGCGCCATGTCAAGCGCAGTATAACATCTCTAGATTCGTAGGCCAGAGCGTGGCCCTTCCCGGACAATCGATCGGTGCGCCAAACCTTAGCCTGTTAACAAGGTTGACCACCAACGGTCTCAGCTCACGCGATTCAATGAAAAAACCCGCCGGAGCCGCGAGCGGCTCCAGCGGGACACAGTACGAGATTCCTTCCTGTAGAAGCGGGCTACTTAGCTAGGCCTCCGCCGGTGGCGGCTCCGTCATTCCCGTTATTTCCGGATACGATGTTGTTACCCAATGACAGCAGGGCTCCTCCCGCCACAACAAAACCACCTGAGTTGTTGGTCACAATAGAATTGCCGATGCGCACTGTAGCTCCGGCGTTTTGTGACTTGACCCCGCCGTTCGTGGCCACGTTGCCATTGTTCGACGCGGAGCTGTTCAATATGTTCATCTCCGAAGTACCACCAGCCAGCACAACGGCGACGAATCCATTGTTAACGTTATTCGCTGCGACGCTGTTCGTAATCGTGCACTGCACCCGGTCGCGCGATTGAATGCCAAAGAGATTGTTCTCACAAGCCACGTGATCAATATCCGCCGTGGTAGTCCCAGCCGTGGGCTCGATGAGTATCCCTCCCGCGGCCGCACCACTGCAGTTGCGGATGATCGTGTTCTTGACCGAAAGCTTTGAGGACGCGTTTGCCTGGTCGTCAATGCCGGGGTTTGTGAAGTTGTTTATCGTGCATTTCTCAACGTAGACTGCGCCCGCAGAAAGAATCTTTACAGCTGACAGCCCAGTGCCGAGCCCCTCAAAATCCAAACCGCGGAGCACAACGACGGCGTTTGAAGGAGCGCTCACAACGATGGCGTTCGTGCCGCTCACCAGCACGCCAGCTTCAAAGCATTCAGAGGAAATGGTTATCGATTTAGTAATGGTCACGGCGCCGAATCCGCCCGGATCCAGAACGTTAATCTCGCCGCCTGTTGCAGTTTTTGAAATTGCGCCAGCGAATGTCTTGCACGGTGCCGTGCGGCTGCAGGGATTAGCATCATCACCTACGCCTGATACCCACGTTCTGGTAGCTTGCGCCCGAGCTAAGGAGCTCGCCAGCAAGCAAAGGGCAAGCGTGGCTATGGTATTGAACATCAACTTCTTCATATCCTCATTCTCCTTTGTTATTGAGCGTCGACACGCGTTAGGTGATCCGAATAACTAATTGATCCCCTAAAACCCATTGACGTAAATGTGAGGCGAATCCATTCGTCGGGAGAGCGGGATCCGCCTGTAGGTTGCTCCTTGCCGCTTATGACTGCTTAAAGAGGGCAAAACTCTTGAGAGAAGTCTCCTCGGATATCGTTCGATTGGCGAGCGTCAAGGCAACAACAGCGAGCGACCGGCGTTTATATCACCAACACATTCCAAGTTCAACCGAATTTTTTGCGACCGAACATCTGCTCACTAAACTCCCCCTGCCCCCTAGTCGACTAATGACGGCATTTGATTACGAAAACTTGGTTTGTTGAACCTGTCACAAACCTATACGATCGCAGTGGCAAAGTCCTTTCCAATCAGACAAGTCGCGGAGATGATTGTTAACACAAGCGATGACGGACAAGACCCAAACGCACTTAAGCGTGATTATCGTGAACTGGAACGGCGGTTTGTTCCTCCGACGGGCCGTTGATAGCGTCATTCGTCATCAGCCTCGCGCCTCCTATCAAATCATGGTTGTGGATAACGCCTCGACCGACGGATCCGTGGACTGGCTTAAACCACAGAATATCAGTAACGATCTGTGCCATAAGATCACGCTGATCGAGAACAGCGAAAACGTCGGATTTGGAAGGGCAAACAATCAGGCGATACGCGAAGCGAGTACGCCGATGCTTCTGCTTCTCAATAACGACGCAGAGGTCACCGAGGGGGCAATCGATGCGCTACTCGCAACAATTGACTCCGACCCTCGCATAGGCGCGTGCGGGCCGCGGCTCGTCAACTCCGACGGGTCTCTCCAGGTCAGTGCGTGGCGCAATCCTCCCGCACCGTGGGACATACTCGTTCGAGGCTTGCGTCTCTTTTACCTCATCCCTCGACGAACAAGAGGCGAGTTGCTCCTGGGAAAATTCTGGGATCACTCGCATCGTCGCGACGTTGGAATGTTGTCTGCAGCCGCGCTCCTCGTGAAGCGCCCGGTCATCAATGAGGTTGGCGGCTTCGATGAGCGTTTCCACATGTACGCCGAAGATGACGAATGGTGTCTTCGGGCGACCAGGGCAGGCTGGCGGCTTGTGTTTGAGCCGGCTGCTGTAGTGATCCATCATGGATCGAAATCGGCGGCAGTTCGGTGGGACACACTCGAGCACTCATTGCGAGTATTGACCGAGGGGTTACGGTTTCAGCGATATTCGTTGTCGCGAGTTCATTTCGTTTCGAATGTGCTTGCCAACACGTTCGTTGTGGCGCTCGCTCATTGCTGGCGAAGGATTAGAGGAATTCCGTCGATCGAAACGAGAATGAAGCTCGGCATCTATGCGAAAACTCTAATGGAGAGTTTTAGAGGCAATTGACGTCTTAAGATTGAGGGTCGGTTTGCCTGAGTTCCTAATGCTGTTTTATATTTCGAAGGCAACAGATATGATGCGAGCGATTCAGACTGGCTTTAGCTTGCTTCATGTGACAACAACCTAAACCCCTTAACATCCACCGAGGTACCGATGAGCACCGTTCGTATATCCAAAGCATCGAAAGCAATCCGGCACATTTCAACCACACTTTCAGTGCTGGTGCTGGCAGCTTCTTCTATTAACGGTGTCGCCCTCGCAACCGACGCTGCCTGGGTACCTCCTCAAACGACCGCGACGTTCACGCTGAATCGTCTTGCCGAGAATCCTCGCCGGTATAGCCTGGTGATCTCCGACGACGAGGAACGGACGGCGTCCGGTTCTTTCTCGATCGAACAGCTCGAAGTCCTGCGAGCGGTGATGAACGAGGCCGATAAATTCTGCTTCACAACAGATGCTGTGGGCACCAAAGAATCCGTTACTACCCGATTCATGGATAAGCGGGAGGACGCGTTCATCGTAGACGTTGAAAAGATCTCTACCGAGAGCAACGTGTATTTCACGCTCAGTACAGAACTAGGCTTCATGACTTTTAAAGCCGGTCATGTAATCCGACCGACGCGTCGCGAGGAGGGGTTCTTCTTCGACCTTCTGTCTCGCCTGGAAACGGTCCTTCCCAAACCCAAGTGACTTCTGATTAATCCGTCAGCAAGGCTGCCAATGCCGCGAGGACACGCTTCGGGCATCGCCTTCACATCATCGCGTTCGGCGCTTCTCAAAACTCAGTACTTTCGGCTCTCAATGAACACGATCGCTGACATTCTCTCCGCCGAGAAATGAACCTGAACGCCGCCTTTCAACAAATCTCTTCCGCGGACTCGAGTCGTAATCCCCGTATCGACGTCGGTCACGTCGTACCACGAGGATGGTTTCAAGTTCTTTAACGCTACCTGCTTGTCGAACTCACCAGCCTTGTCCCAACGATAAATCACCGCCGCTGCCTTCTTGCGATAAGGATCAAAGTAGGTGACTCCCGCGGTGTCTGCGCCATCAGCCGGCTGTTCCAGCGAGTACAGGCACTGAGACTTCAGCGAGTTCAACCGCTTGTAGTTTGCTATCTCCGCGAGTACAACTGCCCGTTGGCGTTCGCTTATGCCGGCCAGGTCAGCCGAGATTCCCCAGATGCCTGCCATTGCGCTACGGCAATACATTCGCGTAGTCTCGTCATCGCTCTGGTCCATTCGATCAAGATTGTTTGTAAAGCGATACGCCGTCCACGGGAAAACAAATTCCAGCGCCCCGAGCGCAACCTCAATGTTCTGGCGCGCGTGGTCCAGCCCGTTGTCCTTTCCGTCACGCAACCAGCTCGTCTGGGTGACTTGCAGCGTAAACTCGTTCAGCATCCTCCCACCCGACTGGCAGTTTTCGATCACCATATCCGGATTCTGCGCGCGCACAGACAAGAGCGCACTCTGAAACGCAAGTACGTTGCGCATCGCTCCTGCCCGAGACTGCGCAGTAAAGAACTGCTGGTCATACTTCCACCAGTCGGCTTGAAATCGGCTCCTGAGGCCCGATACGTGCTTGTTAAGCCGAGATGCAAAACTACTGTCGGCAAGGTCGAGCAAGTAGGCGTTGAGAAAGTCTGAAAAGAGAGGCGGGCTTTCTGCATCAGCCGGGAGCCTCGAACCGTCCGCGCTTACAAACTGCGGCGCGGACCAGATGCCGATCTTTGTTCCGCTGGATCTGATCGATGATAGAAGTTCTTCGAGTTGTCCCGCGGCAAACTTAGCGCGATCCGGTTGCCAGCTCCCCGCTTCGTCGTACCATCCGGCATCGACGATAAAGAAATCGAAATCGTAAGGCGTCATCGCAGCGATCTGCCGGTTGAGGAAATCGGGGTCGAACGTCAGCTTTGCTGCGTACCAATGATTATATGTCAATGGGAACTGCGGAGCGCCTCCGCCATAAAGATTAGTCGCCAGCTCTTTGCGTTGCGACATCCAGTCCCTGCGCGCAGACGCATCATCCGAGCACCTCGTAGGCACAACCAGAAGAGCCGGTCCGTCGACCGCCTCCCCCGACTTCAGTGTCAACTGCGTATCCTCTGCGGGCAGCCATACGTTGAACTTGAGTCCATGCTCCATTCCTTTCAGCTTTGAACCCCAGCCGCCACACCATTCAACTCCAAAGTAAATCCGGCCTTGTTCTCCGAACACCACCCAGAACGGGTTCACACCGTCCGCCGCATCATCGGAACTGTGAAGCTCGCTGCCCATCCTCACTTTTTCATCATCGTCCAGTCGTTCTTCGACTGGGGTGAACTCGAGGGACCGCCACCACCTTACTTGAGACGAGGCCCGTTCAGCGCTCCAGCTTGCGGCCCATACCGGAAACCAATCGATTGCTTGCGACATCAGCGCCGAGTTCTTCAACCTGACGTGAAGCCTGAGGATCGAGCCCGAGTTCGCAAGCTCCACCACCCAGGTGATCCTCACTCCACCGGCGAGTTTGCCGGTGGCTTCGGCGCGAGTAAAAACCGCGCCGTCGCTGATGACCCAGGGATCCCCCTTGATCTTTAACCCACTTGCAGGTATCAGCGCCCGGGGAACCCATGCGTTTAGTCCGTCCTCCAGTTCCTGGTCTGAGAATATCTGAGCGCCGGTTTCAACCCAGGATGCGTCTCGGATCGAGGGGACTCCGGCAGAGTCGACGCCAAGCTGGAGGCTGATTGTACCGTTGTTCAATTCGGCGGCTTGGGCGTTTGGTTGCACGATGAAACCCAGGAACAGCAACAGGCAACACGGCACAAGCGTTCGCATGGGTCGAGACGACACTCGCTTCACCTCCAGGAAGTTCTGAGCTCTGAGTCGTGAGCTTCGACAAGCTAATACCACTCAGAGCTCAGGACTCAGAACTCAGCATCCGTTCCCAACAAAAGACGTTTCAGAACGCGGTTTGGTTTTGTTTTTTTTCTGTCCAGCAACTCAGAAGCCCGGGAGTGTCGACGCTCATGACTCAGAACTCAGGACTCAGGACTCAGAACTTCTGAGTGCACCATTTACTATTCATCGCCAACTATTTACTATGTTGACAATCTGAGAGGCAGGCGTAATGCAACGACGACAGCGTCTACTGTGGACGGCAATTCTGATCGGCTGGACGCTTGTAGGTCTGTCGTTCACGCTGAACTACTATCTGTTCGCCGATCACTACGTCGCGATATTCAAGGAACAGCCAAGCCTTCTGCAGATGCTTGTCTGGGAGTTGCCCTACTGGTTCATCTGGGCAGCTCTCTCGCCGCTTGTATTCTGGGTATCGCGAAAGTTCCCGCTGGAGCGCGGACAGCGGATCATGCACGGACTGATGCATATCTTTGCCTGTCTGTTTGTTTCCGCGGGACACCGCGCGATTTACCTGCTGGTCGGCTGGCTGCTGCACGTAGCCGCATATCAGAGGCTGGCGTCGCTGCAGGGACTGTACACGTATCTTTTTCTGTTCAATTTGCCGACCGGGTTCATGAGCTACGGCACGATTCTGCTGTTCAGCCAGCTTGTCGACTACTATCGACGTCATCAAGACGAAGCGCTCAAGATCTCCAGGCTCAAGACTGAGCTTGCCGAAGCACGACTGCGGGTCGCGCAGGCTCAACTCGATGCGTTGAAGATGCAGTTGCAGCCTCATTTTCTGTTCAACACATTGAACTCGATTTCAGCGCTGCTCGAGGAAGACCCTGAATCCGCCGATCAGATGCTCGCCCGGCTCGGGGATTTCCTGCGAATGACCCTGCAGAACTCCGGCGCGCAGGAGTTGTCGTTGCACGAAGAGCTCGAGTTTCTTCGCTGCTATCTGGATATCGAACGCGTGCGGTTTCAGGATCGACTGCACGTGGTGTTTTCGATCGATCCGGAAACGCTGACCGCGCGAGTACCCAACCTGGTGCTTCAGCCGCTTGTTGAGAACGCTATCAAGCACGGGATCTCGAAGCGCGCCGGTGCGGGGGTGGTTGAAATAGCAGCCCACCGAGAAGGATCTACGCTTTTGCTAAAGGTCTCCGACGACGGACCGGGCGAGTTCCAACCGGCGACCGGCTCCGGAGTAGGTCTTGCAAATACGCGAGCGAGGCTCCAGCAGCTCTACGGTTCTGAGCACCGCTTTGATTTCAAACAGGGAGATCGAGGAGGGTTCGAGGTTACTCTGGCCATTCCTTTGGATAGATTCCCGATTCATGAACCTCAGCCTGCCGAGGTATGAGCACGAAATCAATCCGCACCCTCTTAGTCGACGACGAGCCCCTGGCGCGCCGGCGAATTCGCCGCCTGCTCGCATCCGACCACGAGTTTGAAATAGTAGGCGAGTGCGGAGAAGGTACTGCCGCGGCAGATGCAATAATCAGTCTGAAGCCCGACCTGGTTTTTCTCGACGTTCAAATGCCGGAGGTCGACGGGTTCGAAACACTCGAACGGGTAACCGGCTTAGATTTGCCTCTGATCATTTTCGTCACCGCTTATGACTCGTACGCGCTCCGTGCTTTTGAAGTCTCGGCGGTCGATTACCTCTTGAAGCCGTTTGACCGTTCTCGATTTGAGAAAGCGGTTGAACGAGCAAAGGCCCGACTGGCGTCTGACCGCGAGGGCGGTTTTCGCGAGCAGACGCTCGCGTTGCTTCAACAGCTCAAGACAAGGGGCAATAGTCTTGATCGGCTGGTTATCAAGACATCAGGCCGAGTTTTCTTTCTGAAGACGGACGAGATCGACTGGATTGAGGCAGAGGGCAAGTATGTCAGGCTCCACGTCGGAAACGATTCCTACCTGTTGCGCGAGGCGATCGGCACTCTGGAGGCGCAGCTGGATCCCTCTCGCTTTCCACGCATTCACCGATCAACCATCGTCAACATCGAGAGGGTGCGCGAGCTGCAGCCCTGGTTTCATAACGAATATCGCGTTGTGCTGCACGACGGCACTGAGCTGATGTTGAGCCGAAGCTGCCGCAAGAAGCTTGGGGAATTGCTCGGAGGCTCCTTGTGAAGTGCTGAGTGCTGAGTCCTGAGTCCTGAGTGCTGAGTCTTGAGTGGTGAGTCTTGAGTGCCAACCCTGTAGGCGTTGCGTCGTCCAGCCCAGGGTTGCCGTCTGCGGCTACCTTGGGTAGACCGCAGAACAAGGTCGCAACCCTGTAGGGGTTGCGTCGTGACCCGCAAAACGGTGATTTCTTAGATCGATTACGCAACCCTTTCAGGGTTGCGACCTTGTTCTCCGGTTTACCCAGGGTAGCCGCCGACGGCAACCCTGGGCTGGACGACGCAACCCCTTCGGGGTTGGCACTCAGCCCTCAATACTCAGCACTCAGCACTCAGGACTCAGGACTCAGCACTCAGCACTGTCCTTCGTTCCCTTGAAACGCGCGCTTATTCCTTCCAACAACCGTTCGTTCCAATTTCATTGCCCGCTGTCTGACTCGCTCCTATAGTCGCGCCATCAAGCACTGGTTTGGTGTTCTTGGCCGGGGCAGCCCCGGTAGCCCCCGCTTGATCGGGTTCGCAATACCAATCGAGGTAAACCAGAATGGCCACTCGTCTGTTCGCGAAAAAGCCTCTCTCTCTGCTCTTCGAGGAAATGGATGGAGAGCACAGACTCAAGCGGGTGCTTGGGCCTGTGCAACTCACAAGCCTTGGTGTCGGCGCAATCATCGGTGCCGGAATCTTTGTTGCTACCGGCGCGGCTGCGCATAACACAGCGGGCCCGGCCTTGATCCTGTCGTACGTCGTCGCAGGCACTGCATGCGTGTTCGCAGCGCTGTGCTACGCAGAGTTTGCATCGATGGTGCCCGTTGCGGGTTCGGCGTACACCTACGCCTACGCGACGCTGGGAGAGCTTTTCGCATGGATCATCGGATGGGATCTCGTGCTTGAATACGCGGTCAGCGCAGCGACTGTCACTCACGGCGCTTCGGCCTACTTTCAAGACCTCATCGGCATATTCGGGCTCCATCTGCCGAACGCTCTGACCGGCGCCCCATTCGATTTCAAGCAGGGAAAATGGGTCGCGACCGGAACCGTTATAGACTTCCCCGCGATTGTGATCACCGGAATCGCGACCGTCGTCCTCGTTCGCGGCATAAAAGAAAGCGCCTCGTTCAACGCCGCAATGGTGATCACCAAAGTTTTAATAGTGCTGCTGGTGATCTTTGTGGGAATCTTCTACGTCAACTCAGCCAACTGGCATCCGTTCGCTCCGTACGGACTGACCGGGGTCAGCTTCTTCGGCAAAATGATAGCCGGCCAGCACGACGTGGGAGGGCAACCGCTCGGAATGTTGGCGGGCGCAGCGTTGATTTTCTTTGCGTACATCGGATTCGACTCGGTGTCGACCCACGCCGAAGAGGCCAGGAAGCCTCAGCGAGACGTTCCGATCGGCATCATCGTTTCGCTGGTGTTGTGCACGGTGCTGTACATGGCGGTAACCGCAGTGCTGACCGGGATGGTGCCCTATGACAAGCTCGACGTGAATGCTCCGGTCGCCAACGCATTCAAGCAAAACGGCCTGACCTGGGCGCAACTGCTCATCTCGATGGGAGCAGTTGCGGGCATAACATCGGTGGTCTTGGTGACCATGCTGAGCCAGGCTCGAATTCTGCTCGCGATGGCGCGCGACGGACTTCTGCCGGCGAGGTTTTTCGGCGCGGTGCACGAGCGGTTCTGTACGCCTTGGAAGGGAACAATCGCCACCGGAGTATTTGTTGGTCTGACCGCTGCCTTCCTGCCGATTGATGTATTGCTCACGCTGGTGAACATCGGAACTCTTCTTGCGTTTGCGATCGTGTGCGGCGCGGTCATGATAATGCGCCGAACGAATCCGGATGCCCCGCGTCCGTTTCGCGCGCCGTTAGTGCCGTTGATTCCCATTTTGGGAATCCTCACCTGTTTGCTGTTGATGTTCTCGTTGCCGGTTGAGAATTGGTTGAGGCTCGCGGTGTGGCTTGCAATAGGCTTATGCATATACGGATTCTATGGGCGCAGGCACAGCGTGATGAGAACGCGTCCTTCAACGGCATCGCCGGCGAACAAGCCAGCGATCGAGCCCGCCGAAGCGGGAAGGTAAGAGAAGCTCTGAGTTCTGAGTGCCAACCCCGAAGGGGTTACGTCGCCCAGTCCAGGGTTGCGTCCTTTTTTCTGCGGGCTACCCAGCGCTCGGCACACACACCATCGCCACTCAGAACTCAGAACTTGAACTAGTCCAATCGCAGTGTGCTACTATCGCTACATTGCGAGGGGCTGGCGTTTGCACCAACGAAACTATCGCGATCCCGTTCACAATATTATCTCGCTCGACGAGCGAGTACCCGACGATAAGCTCATCGTCGATTTGATCGACTCGAGCGAGTTTCAGCGCTTGCGCCGAGTCCGGCAGCTCGGCCTCGCGATGTTCACCTATCAGGGGGCAGAGCACAGCCGCTTCACCCATTCCATTGGTGTGATGCACCTGATGACTCGAGCACTCAACCTTCTGGGCTCTCGCAATCAAATCAGCGAAGAGGCTCGCGTCGTCGGTCGAGCAGGCGCACTGCTGCACGACCTGGGCCACGGACCCTTTTCACACGTTGTGGAAAAGGCCTTCGGTTTTCATCACGAGGACTGGACACGCAAAATCGTCAGCGACCCGAATACCGAGGTCAATCAGATCCTTCGCGAGTTTGACCCTCGACTTCCAAGCCTGCTGGCTGATCTGTACCAGCGCGCATATAAGCCCGCCTTTGTTTCCCAGCTTGTTTCCTCTCAGCTCGATTGCGATCGGATGGACTACTTGTTGCGCGACAGTCTGATGACCGGCGCGAAGTACGGGATCTACGACCTCGAATGGGTGCTGCACGCGCTTGGGATAGACTCTGAGGCTGATCGGATCGTTGTGGACATCAAGGGCCTATACGCAGTCGAAGAATACCTGCAGGCGCGATACTACATGTTCAGGCAAGTGTACTTTCACAGAACTCTGCGATCGGCGGAGGCAGTGCTGCTTGCCACCCTGAAACGAGCGCGCGCAATTGGAGCCGCTCAAGTTTCTGGAAAGGAAACGAAGAACGAATCTAAGGAGGTCCTGGCCAGAATACTTGGGGGCGATCAAATCTCTCCGCAAGAGTATTTGCAGTTGGACGACAATGATCTGATGTTCCAGTTAAAAGTTTGGTCCAGGTCGTCAGATTCGGTACTGAGCGACCTCTCGCAGCGACTGCTCAATCGACGCTTGTTTAAGACGCTCGATGTTGCGGCCAGCGGTCAGGACTCGGAGTCTTTCTGGGAACGTGCGCGAGGGGTGGTGGCGCGGCATGGGTTTGACCCCGACTATTACCTGGTCAAGGATCGGGCCGCAGACATCCCGTTCTATGGTTACTATTCGCCGGTTGACGTAGCGCCGCACAGCTTGATCTACATTGAGGATGAGTTGAAAAAGGAAATCCGAGAAATCAGCGAAGTGTCGGAGCTTGTGCGGAGCATGCGGGGCTACCAAATAGAACGGCTATGTTTTCCTGTTGAAGCAACCGCGGGGATGGCGGAACTAATCCAGTACTGAGTTCTGAGTTGGTAGCGCATTCAGAACTCAGAACTTCATTGACTGCGCAAGCCCTGCTGTTGATATCGGCCGAGTGCCTGCCGAAAACGTTCCGCGTCGGCCCTCGGTACTTTGAATGTCACCGTGCTCTTCTGAAGCTGCAGCGTCATCTCATCGCCGACAATCCTGACCGCTACTCCGAGGAGATTGGAAGAGTAGACGTGCTCGCTGCCTTCGTACTTGACGCCTTTTGAATCAACAGTCAACAGGCCGGTGCACGACCTTCCCAAAAGTCCGCCGTGTTGATGCTTGACGCGAATTGTAACTGGGACCGGCTCGTCTTCCTTCTCTTTCTGCTTCTTTTCAATCCGCTCAATTTTTTCATCCAGCGTTCCAAGCGGATAAAGGGTGCTTCCTCCGAGCCGCCTTGCGCGCTTGTAGAACTCGACCGCCCGGTTCGTATCGCTCCGCATCTCCGCTATGTCACCCAGCGACGCCTGGGCCGATCGATAAGACTCATCGTCGCTCTCGGGCACCTGTACAAAGTAGGCGACGGCTTTGTCGAGCTGCCCAAGCTTCATGTACGAGCGGGCCAATGAGAAAATCACTTCCGGCGTTCCTCGGTTGTTCAAGGCCGCCCGCTCCAGATCCGGAACCGCCGCGGAAAAATCCTGTTCGCGGTAGCTTTGAAGCCCGCGAGACCTCAACAGGTCAGGATCCTTTTCGCGCTGTTCTGCTTGTCTCGTCGCCTGCAGATCACGCAACCTCGATTCCGAATCCTTGTCGTCCGGAAACAGCTCCACGATCCTCTCGAAGGCGGTGATCGCCTGTTCAGTCTCGCCGCGCCGGCGGTACGCTTCAGCCTCCTTGACGAGCCTGTCTTCTATTTCTCGCTTTATTCCAAGTGCCCGCTCGTTCATCCGATCAAACACCAGCACTTGTTTCGCAAAGTAGAGCGCGTTCATACGCGGCGGGTCGACAAGATGATTGTGCTGGAACGCATCTTCTGCCTTTCGAATCAGGTCCCGAATGTCGCCTCGCTTGGCGTAGAGTTGAGTTTCCATTCGGATTTGCGCCTGACGAGCATCCTCATCGTTATAGTTCTCCACCAGGCTCGCGTACAATTCCTGCGCCTGGGCAAAATCCCCATGCGCGGCAGCAGCCTGAGCGGTTTGATGGAGCACTTTTCGAACGCGCTCTCGCATATCCAGCGCAAACTGGTTCCCAGGATCTTCGCCGATCAACAGGCTGAGGTAATACAGCGCGCTGTCTTTAAACGGTATTGCGAGATGTGAATTGGCGAACGCGTCTTCGGCCTGTTGCCGGTATCGATTAAGCCGCTCCTCCTTCGAAAGAGCAATCACTTCGCTTGGAGTTAGCGGCTGCAGCGTGAACTCAAGCGGTTGCGAATCGGAAATCGGGATGATTCTGTCGATCGGCTCGAAGTTCTCCTTCGTTATTGTTAGCTGGTAGTTCCCAGCGATGATCTGCTCAATCTTTACCGGCGTTGTTCCGTACGATTTGCCGTTGAGGTTGACAGCAGCCCCTGAAGGAACGGTGAGAATGACCAGTTGGTCGACGGTAGCCGAACGTCCTGCCAGCAAGTACACAGTCAGGATAGTCAAGATCGTCAGGATCAAAGCGCCGGCGCCGGCCAACGGCCACCAACGCACCGCCCCAGGCCTGCTCTTAACTCTGGCGGGCTCGTTCTCGAGGCCCTGCTCGACGTGCGAACCGTTGAAAGGTATGCCGTCCTGAACATCGTGATCCGTTTCGACCTTACGCCGAACCGTGGCGAGTGATCCTTGAGTTTCTTGCTTGTTTACTGCCATGAGACTAGGCTCCCGGTCCCCGGAACACCGGGTTAGGATACATCACCGCGGTCCGTCAAACAACCGGGTCAGAAGATTACTTGATTGCGGCAGAATCGTTGAACTTATAACCCACGCCCCATACCGTTTGGACATATTGAGGCTTTCTTGGATTGGCCTCCAATTTTGCCCTTAGCCGGTTAACGTGGGGATCGATGTTCCGCTTGTAACCCTCGTAGCTGGTCTGCCATATCTCATCCAGAATCTGCTCTCGCGAGAATACGACCCCTGGACGCCGAGCTAACATTTTTAAAATGTCGAACTCTATCGGGGTCAGGGTCACATCCTGCTCCTGCAGCGTCACTCGGTGGCGGGAAAGGTCGATCTTCAGATCGCCAAAATCCAGTATGCTCAGTTCTTCAGGCTTGATCGAAGCGGAAGCGGACCTGCGCAGCAATGCCTCTA
>DATFXM010000070.1:0-33317 GCA_035315885.1 Blastocatellia bacterium | reverse complement strand
GGGGCTACACTCTGTCGCCCGCTGCGCGGCCTCAGTGTGGCGACGGTCGGTTTATTTCTCCGAGAGGCTGGCCGCGGTCGGCAACCCTGGACTCGGATCTGCAACCCCCTTCGGGGTTGTGACCCAGGACTCAGGACTCAGAACTCAGGACTCAGAACTCAGAATTCAGGACTCAGAACTCCGAACTCCCTACACCCCCAGCTTCGAAGCGATGCTCCTTGCCATCTGAAGGTGATCACGAAGAAGAGGCAGAATACTCGTGGCCCATTCCTTCACTTCAGCATCGTCCCCCTCCGTAGCCTCGCGCTGGAAGAGCTCAACCGCGTCTTCGAGTAGCTTCGTCGCTATCTCGATGTATGCGTGATCGAATACCGCCCCTGACAGCCTGTCAAGTTTTTCCCGAGTCGCTCGCTGTTCTTTGTCCGCCCCTTTTGGCAGCGCAAAAGATTTCTGCGAGGCGATCGCATTAGCATCGGCGAGCGTGCGTGTATGTTCTACCGCCATGCGCCTTCCGAACTGCCGGACCTCGCTGTTTTCCCCTCGTGCTACCGCAAGCTCTCCAAGCTGTATCTGGGCGATGTTGGCGAGTGCAGTTTTGGTCAGGAACTGACGATCAAAATCACTCAGCGCACTCTGCTCAGTGCTGCGCTCCATTGCGGAAGGAATGTAGCCGGCCAGTGTGAGAGCGAGCGACCCGGCGGCAAGCACCCACAGGCCGGCCGCCAACAACCGAGTGACCTGCGTTGCGAAATCCCCAACCTCTGCTCTCGCGCAAGCTCTCTTGTTCTCTTGGCGCAAGTTCCTACCCTCCAAAACTGCTTCTCGGGAGCGTCCTACTGCAAACAATCAAGACGCCGGTCTTGTCTGCGGACGGTACACTCCAAACGCGTTTCAATTGCCTGCAATCGTCGTGCAGGGAATTTCTGAGTCCTGAGTTCTGAGTGTCGGACTGTTACTTACGGTGGAGTGTCTATTTGCCTAAGTTCGCCTAACTCAGAACTCAGGATTCAGAACTCAGGGATCAGACTCAAAACTGCGGTTCTTCTCTTTTGCGCTGGACTTGAAATAGGAATATGATTACGAAGCTAAAGTTTGAACTAATCCTGGTCACTCCCAGCAACGACGGGTAACAACGCATCGCGAGTGGGCTAGAATAGCTCCCACCAGCGATTCACGCGCTTCAGAAACGAATGCATCTTTTTCAATAAGAGATTCAGAAAGCGAAGCTGCCATGGCCAAGGCACCAAGTCGGCCTAATCACCGCACGAAACGAAACAATAAAAAAAGAAATAACGACTATCTGGTCGTCGGAGTTGGAGCGTCGGCCGGCGGGATCAAACCCCTCGAAGATATGTTGGAGATGGTTTCCCAGGACGCCCATCTCACGTTCATCGTCGTTGTGCATCTCTCGCCCGAGTATGAAAGCAATCTCGGGACCCTTCTCCAGCGGAAAAGCAGGTTGCCCGTCAGCGTCGTAACCGAAGCAACCAGACTTGAACCAAATCATGTATTCGTCATCCCTCCCGGCAAACATCTGCTCATCGAGGACGGCTCTATTGCGCTAGTCGAGCCGGACCAGCCAAGAGGGATGCGCGTTCCGATAGATCGTCTCTTTCGGAGCCTCGCGGACGCTTATGAAACCCGTGCCGTTGGCGTGGTCCTGTCAGGAACCGGAACCGATGGCACTCTCGGGTTGAGACGAATCAAGGAGCAGGGCGGGATCGCTATAGCCCAGGATCCGCTGGAAGCCGAATACGACGGGATGCCTCGCAGTGCTATCAACTCGGGGTTCGTCGATTTTATTCTGCCGCTGAACGAGATCCCAAGGAAGCTGGCCGACCTGCGCGAAATATCAGCGAGCATACAGCTCTGGCCCGAAGGAGACCGCCTGCCGGAAGGCCGCGAAGCCGAGGCGCTACGCGGCGTGCTCTCGTTTGTTCGCGCGCGAACCGGTCACGACTTCACCAGCTACAAGCGTTCGACTGTCCTTAGACGGCTAGCTCGCCGGCTTCAAGTCAATCAGATCAGCTTCCTTTCAAACTACCTGCTGTTCTTGCGCGAGCATCCAAGTGAAGCAAATGACCTGTTGAAGGACCTGTTGATCAACGTCACGAATTTCTTCCGGGATCAGGAGGTCTTCAAAACGCTCGCCGCTCAGATTATTCCGCGGATGTTTGAGGACCGCGGTGATAGCGATCAGATCAGGGTATGGGTAGCCGGATGCGCTACCGGTGAAGAAGCGTACTCGATGGCGATGCTGCTTCGGGAGTTCGCCGACGATAATAGCCGTGCGCAGAATATCCAGATCTTCGCAAGCGATATTGAGATCGATGCAATAGGGCGAGCGAGAGAAGGTGTCTTCCCTGACAGCATCGAAGCCGACGTGCCTCAAGATAAGCTCAGACGCTTTTTCACAAAGGAAGAACATCACTACCGGATTAAGAAAGAGATCCGGGAGATGGTCTTGTTCGCGCCACACAATGTTCTGCGGGATCCTCCGTTCTCCAGGCTCGATCTAATAAGCTGCCGCAACCTTCTGATCTATTTGAATCGCGATACTCAGGAGCGTCTGCTGGAGCTTTTCCACTTCGCGCTCCGTCCGGAAGGATATCTGTTACTCGGTTCATCGGAATCCGCGGAGGCGGCAGTAGAGCTGTTCACACCGGTGGATAAGAAGTTCCGAATCTATCAGAGGCGGAGCATCCGTCTGACCGAGTACAGGGTACCGGAGATTCTCCCACACGTCAGCAGATGGGACAGGAAGTATCTGGAAGGACCGGGCTATGAGCGAAAGCCCCTCCCATACGGTGAAATTCATCAGGCTCTGCTGGAGCAGTACGCGCCGCCGAGCATCGTCGCAAACCCTGACTACGACATCGTACACCTCAGCGAAAACGCCGGAAAATATCTGCGATTCACTGGCGGGGAGCCTTCTCGCAATCTGCTTCGGGCGGTCCACCCGGACTTGAGACTCGAGTTGCGGGCGGCGCTCTTTCAAGCCCAACAAGAGGCTGGTCCGGCGGAAATCCGTGGGCTCAGAGTGAAACTGGACGGAGATGCGATAACGGTCAGCGTAGTGGTCCGCCCAATCCTGAAGCCGGACGAGTTCAAGGGATTCTGGCTTGTGTTGATCGAAGACATCACAGCTAAAGAAATCCCCGAAGTCACTCCGAGCGCCGCGCAAGGTGTAGGACCGCGCGACTTTGAGAACGTAGTGAAGCAGCTGGAAGACGAGCTGCAGAGAACAAAGACACAACTGCGCGCGTCAATCGAACAATACGAGACCTCGACTGAAGAACTCAAAGCCTCTAACGAAGAATTGCAGGCGATAAACGAAGAGCTTCGCTCGACTACTGAAGAGCTGGAGACCAGCAAGGAAGAGTTGCAGTCGCTGAACGAAGAACTTACGACGGTCAACTACGAGCTGAAGGAAAAAATAGACGAGGTGAGCCGGTTCAACAGCGACCTGCAGAACCTCATGGCGTCGACGGACATCGGAACGATATTCCTGAGCCGCGAACTGGTCATCAAACGCTACACCCCGCGCGCCCAGGACTTGTTCAATATAATACCGTCTGACATCGATCGTCCTTTTGCGCACATCACTCACCGACTTGAGTATGCCGCCCTGGTTAGCGATGCGCAGACAGTGCTCGACAGGCTGACCAGGGTCGATCGGGAAGTTCGGAGCGCGACCGGAAGATGGTATATCGCGCGATTGTTGCCCTATCGCACGATCGAGGACCGGATCGATGGTGTTGTACTGACCTTTGTAGATATAACCGAGCGCAAAGCAATCGCCGAGGAGATGGAAAAACGCGCCAGCAGAGTTACGGAGCAGGCACGGCTGCTCGACGTCACCAACGCAATTCTTCGCGATACCGAAGACAAGATCACATTCTGGAGCGAAACCTCCGCAAGGCTCTACGGGTATTCAAAGGACGAGGCGATAGGCAAAGTAGTTTACAAGCTCTTGCGTACCGAGTTTCCCGCGCCGCGCGGAGAGATTATGACGCGGCTATTCCAAAACGACATGTGGACTGGCGAGCTCGTCCATTTCACTAAAGAGGGAAGCCGCCTGGACGTCGCGGAGCTGTGGGTCTTACACAGGGACGATGCCGGCCGTCCAGCAGCGATAATGCAGGTTGGCAACGATATCAGTGAGCGAAAGCGTACCGAAGCGGAGTTGATGCGCGCCCGCGACCAACTGGAGCAGCGAGTAAAAGAACGAACCGAGCAACTGCAAAAAAGTTATGAGGACTTGAAGCGGGACACCGCCGCTCGACACCGCGTGGAAGATCAGGTTCAGGAGCTATTGAGGCGGATTGTCGGGGCGCAGGAGCGGGAGCGCCGGCGAATCGCTCGGGACCTTCACGACCATCTGGGCCAACAGCTCACCGCTCTGAGGCTAACGCTCGAATCGGTAAGCGAGCAGGTGAAAGCGGAGGCTCTAGTCAAGGAGCAAGTCGACAAACTCAAAGCCATTGCCTCGCGATTGGATGCGGACGTCGACTTCCTTGCCTGGGAATTGCACTCTGCAGCGCTCGAGGAGCAAGGGCTTGCGGGCGGGATCGAGATTTTTCTTCGCGAGTGGTCAAAGCACTTCGGCGTCGCTGCGCATTTTCATACAGCAGGACTGGACACGCTTCGGCTCACAAATGACGTCGAGAGCAATCTGTACCGCATGGCACAAGAGGCGCTCAATAACGTCAGCAAACACGCACAAGCTAACAGCGTTGACGTCATCCTGGAGCGAAGGGGTAACGAAGTCGTACTGATCATTGAAGACAACGGGAAGGGGTTCAACATCGGTGAAGGCGTTGCGGCCGGCCTCGGCCTGAAGGGCATGCGTGAGCGCTCCGCGGCAATCGGCGGGGAACTCGAGGTGGAATCTTCTCGGGGACAGGGGACGACCGTGTTCGTGAAATTGCCGATCAGCGCGGACGGGAGAGGAAAAAATGAATAAGCTCAAAATTTTTCTCGTGGAAGATCACGGCGTCGTCCGAGAGGGATTGAGGGCCATCATAGAGGCTCAGCCGGACATGGAAGTCGTCGGCGAGGCAGCGAACGGAAGGGAGGCAGTTCTGGAGGGTCCGCGCCTTTCGCCCGATGTTGTCGTAATGGATATCTCGATGCCTGGTATGAACGGTCTTGAAGCAACAAAAAAGCTAAAGGAGATTTGTCCCGACGCCAAAGTCCTAACCCTGACTCGGCATCACGACATTGCATCGATAAAACAACTCTTGGCGGCGGGAGCAGCAGGCTACCTCAGCAAGCAGTCGTCGTCGACCGAATTAACTCGCGCGATTCGAGTAGTCGCCGAAGGAAATAGCTATCTCGACCCTACAGTGACCGAGAAAGTGACAAGCGCGTACGTCGGCCGGACACCAGGCACTGGCGTCGGCCCCCAGGTGAAGCTGAGTGAGCGTGAGCAGGAGGTACTCAGGTCGATTGCCTGGGGATTCAGTAACAAAGAGATCTCGGCAAAGCTCGACATCAGCGTGAAGACCGTGGAGGCTCACAAGGCGAATTCGATGCGGAAGCTGGTACTGAGCAGTCGAATCGATATTGTACGCTATGCACTTCTCCAGGGTTGGCTAAACGACAATTAATCGTTTGTATTCTGCGTCATAAGCACTAGACCACCTGGTGTAGGGGAACCCCCCCCACCACGTCGCATCTTCCTGATACACAGCAAACAATGATTGGTCGTATATTTCGAGCTAGTCTGAGGTCATGTCCTTCCTAACCGAGAACCTGATGACACTCGATTTTTGAGGGGCAGCTAAGAACTCAAGATTCCGTCGGTAGACTAGTCGAGGGCGGCAGTGGTCGTTTGAACTGCAAGAAGGTCTCGCTACAACGAGAGCGGCTCTGAATCCGCTGGCGCGGACCCTCGAACGCAGGTCTATGACGATCCAAAAAGTTAAGATAGCAAAGGCGCTTTAAGAGAGATCATTAAATGAATCAGGCGAAGGTAGCCCGTACTCAGCCCTCTCGAGGATCGATTCTCTTTGTAGACGACGATCAGGACACCCGCGATTTGGTTAGAATCGCGCTCAATCAAGCCGGCTATGAGACAGTGCTTGCACTGAATTCGGCTGAAGCGTTGAGCCATCTCCGGAGTAACTCGTTCGATCTCATTCTCCTCGACTGGTTTCTGGAAGATGAAACCGGCATCGAATTGTGTAGACAGATTAGAAGCTTCAATGAGCGCACGCCGGTCTTCTTTTATACCGGTGTCGCCTATCAAACTGAAATAGACAGGGCGTTGAGCGCCGGTGCGCAGGGTTGCTTCATAAAGCCGGTGGATGTGGCCGAGATGGTGAAGACGATCTCGTCAGAATTGAAGAAGAATGGCGACGAGGGATAATAGGACGCTGGCGCCCAGGAAACCTTTGATTAGCTTCAGCAGTGCGTCCATCTGCACGGGCTTCATCATGCTCCCATCCGCCCCGGCGTTCATCGCATCTTGTATCCGGCCGCTGGGCATTGAGCTCATCACGATAACTGGTATCGACTTCATCTCCGATTGATCCCGCAGCCTCTTAATCAACTCGATCCCGTCAAGATTCGGCATTCGGATGTCAGTAATGATCAGGTCGGGCTTGCTCGACTGGATCATGTCGAGAGCCTGCTTGCCATCCTCAGCGCAAGCCAGCGCGTACCCTTTGTCACGCAGGAAGAGCGCAAGCATCTCGCGCGCATCGGCGTTGTCTTCGACTATCAAGATCGAGGCTTTCAACCCCTGACCCCCAAACTGCTCCGCATCGCCAGACGATGAATGGATAGCGCAAAGTAGCCAAGGCGCAAAGCCTCGAATCATAAAACGAAGTGGCGCCACGTGGTCAGAAGCTATCCTGCGGGCTTTGCGGCCTCGGCGTCTTTGCCGCGGAAACGATCCTTCCGAACGCTATTTGAGTTTGGCAGTGATGTCACGCGCCATCTTGAGATGGTCTTTGAGTGTAGGCAGAGTCTTTCCGGCCCAGTCCTTCGACTGCGCGTCGGCGGTCTGAGCTGATGCCCGCTCAAAGAGTCTCACGTCTTCCTGATGATCCTTGACCATCGCTGACATGTAAGCCTTGTCAAACGCAGCACCGGATAGTTTCGACAACCTCTCCTTTGTTGCGTTGCTCTTCGCATCGAGGGTTGAAGGTACGTTGACCGACTTGCTCGATGCAAGTTGCTTTGCCTCGTCCAGTGCTCGAGAGTGATCGTCAATCATGCGTTGACCGAACTGCTTCACATCCGCGCTTTGGGCTTTCTCAACCGCAAGCCTCCCGAGTTCGACTTCCGTCATGTTACCCATCAGCGCCTTGTTGATGAACTGCTTGTCAACCCCGGTCCCCGGCACTTTAGCCGGCGCTTGTGTCTTTGGCGGTGCCTGAGTCTTAGGTTGCGTCTGTGGCGGTGGCTGAGTCTTAGGTTGCGTCTGTGGCTTTTGACTGTCCTGAGAATACGCAATAGAGACCGCCATGGTGATGAATACAACCACGATAGCCAGTCGCTTGTTCATAAAAACAACCTCCTTGGTTCTGCGCTAAAACCATTGAACTATGCGCGCGAACAAATTGCTCCGTTCGCAGCGTCTGTCTTAACCCTCGTCGAGTGCAGGTTCTAGGCCCACCACCGTGCAAGCAAACCCCGTGCTGCCTCGACCTCTTATGCGGGAACAGAATCGCAACGGTGGCTGCTCAGTCGCGGAAAGAACTCCTAAGATGGCCGATGTTTACAGGATAATCGGGCAAGCACTCGAATGTCTTTCGTGCAAGATGCCACGCTGCGACATCGGAACGCAGCCGGGTGTACCTCAACTGCTGCGCGAGTCGTGACAAATCCACAGACACTCCTTGTCTCGAAAACGAACGAAACTCAGCCGAGTGCGCCCGGTTACTTCACCGCCGCTGGTACCGCGAGCGTCATCCTCGATTGTCCGAGGCCCACGGTACCAAGCCTTTCTAGACTGCCCTCCTTGCGGGAAGTTCGTTGCCGAAGCAAGTGACGTCCGTTACCGGAACATCTCGGTCGCGATTTGCGAGAGAGCGTCCATGATAGGAGGAATGATCCTGCTTCTTCTTCCTCTTCCAGTGAAGCCGTTCGAGATCATCAGGCCTACACCCAGGCCAACCCCGAACGCGATCATGGTCATTTTCCCGGGGTTGCTCTTGCCGTAGTCGACAGCCATGTTGTAGCCCTTGTTCAGGCCCTTGCTCGTCGTTTCATACGCAGACGAAACGCCTTCCTTGACTTGCTCAATCACTTGTCCGGCCATGCCGGGCTCACCGGCAGTCTTCGGTTGGGTTGTGCCGATGCGATGTTCAGATGCCGGCACCGCTACCGCTCCGTACCCGCCACCGCGGGCCGCCTTCTCAGTGGTCTGCTCAAGGCCGGGATTTGTCTGCTGTGATGTTCCGTGCTCTGCGGTCTTGCCTGGTTGCTGTGTCCTGGTATCCATCAGTTCCTCCTTCGATGATTGTTTGAATTGAATAGCAATGAAACTCCTGTGACTCGGCTTGCACTTCTACTGACCGGCGCGGCGATGGTCCTTTTCCTTTCAGCGCTCGCCGGATTGGAAATCAGGTCAGCTCCTTAAGCCACTTCTTGTTTTCTTCAAGCGTCTGCATCGTCTTTTCGGGCTTCAGATTTGTTCTTTTCAGTTTGCGCATGCCAACCGCGCATGCTGCGCCGCTGATTACCGCCATCGCGATTGATACAATCAGGATTCCCTGCCAGAGTCCGACTGCCGGAGACAGAGCGGCGCACACCGCAGCGCACAACACGAGAAGCGCGGCATTACCTGTAAAGGCAGCGATGGTGAGTGCTACTACGACTCCTCTCATCGAGTTGAGTTTGTCTCGGATTTCCTGGCGGGCGAGCGCTACTTCATCGCGTACAAGTCTCGCTGATTCAGATGCGACCTCGCCGAACAATTCACCAACTGACTGTCCGGCCACATCGAGCGCCCTGGTTTGTTCCGGTGCTGAAACTGTTCTGGTAGGTTCCACGGGCTTACCCTCTCAGTCGATTTCATCCTTTCGCGAAGCACGCCGTGTTCAAGGTCTACTCGGCGTTTGGACAAAACAGGTGTTGCTCACGTAAAGCACACTGAGTGTGCATCGATTAGGCTACTGT
Organism: Blastocatellia bacterium; assembly: GCA_035315885.1. Lineage (GTDB taxonomy): Bacteria > Acidobacteriota > Blastocatellia > UBA7656 > UBA7656 > DATFXM01. The sequence goes on along the minus strand of DATFXM010000070.1, from coordinate 24,185 downwards.
TCACGCGTTCGCTCGAGGTTGTTCGACTCACTACTTCGCTCAATCAAATCAGCAATACGCGGGCCAGTTTAAATTTTCGTGAAGCGCGACTCGGAGTCGCATCCGTGAGTCGATATTGGGATCGCCAATTCCTGTAGAGGGGTCGCACAACTAGACATCTCCAGTGACGGTTCAAATGGTGTAGCGATGAGTGTACGGTTAGGCGCAAGTTACGTATCGCCGCATTACAGCACTTACCGCCGCATTACAGCACTTACCGAAGGCGACAGCGCGTTGAGTTCGCAGAAAGGGAGACCGCCCAGCGGGCGGCAAGAAGTGTCATCGGTGGTGAGTTCGCGAAGCAGAAAATCGCATGATAGGTGGACCGCCCCCGGTTCACCGACTCACCGGGGGATAGAGTTCTGTCGCCCGCTGCGCGGGCTCTCGTGATTTTTTGGGTGCGGTACCCCCGGTTCGCGGACTCACCGGGGGCTACGTTTCTGTCGCCCGCTGCGCGGGCTCTCGTCGTGATGGCTTGCGGTTCTCTGCCTCGCGAACTCATTGTCGCCCGCTGCGCGGGCTCTCGTCCTTTTAGTGCGCGGCACCCCCGGTTCGCGGACTCCCCGGGACCGACGAAACTCAGTACTCAGCACTCAGCACTCAGCACTTCTTCATTGACATTAACCCACAACCTGCATATAGTTGGGGCCTCGAACTAAATACTCATTAATAAGCTTCGGTTTGGTTTGTAGGCCGGAAGTCCGTGATTGGGCGTACATCGGGGTCTCCTCGAGCTGCGTAGACGTGCGCCGGCTCACCTCGGGTTCCTAATGCGCAAAATAGACCTGACAAACTTTCAGGTGGCCACCAGCGAAACGGCCCGGGACATCAACCGCCGAATCATGCTGAACCTGATTCGGCGACATCAGCCGATTTCGCGTGCGGATCTAGCCCGGCACTCCGGCCTTCAGCGCAGCACCGTATCCCTGATAACCGAGCAGTTGATCAGAGAAAAATGGGTCACCGAAGGCGCAAGCGGTCGAGTGCCGCGAGGCCGTCGCCCAAGGTTCCTGCACTTAAACAAAGAACGCGTCGGAATAATCGGAATCAACATAAGGCCGGCCCGCACCATCGTAGCCCTCGCGGATTTGGATGCGCACTTCATCGCGCAGGAGTCGATGCCTACCGGGTCGGAGCCCGATCGGTTCATCACCGAGTTGAGCTCAAGGCTGCGTGCTCTGATCGCCACTCATCCGGAGATTTACTACGAGGGCATTGGCGTAAGCCTTCCCGGCCGAATCGATCTCGCGACTCAGCGCCTGGTGTTCGCACCCAATCTGGGCTGGCGTGACGTGGATCTGAAAACGCCGCTCGAAGTGGCAACCGGGCTTCCAGTACAGCTCGAGAATGCCGCGAATGCCTGCGCCCTCGCGGAGGTCTGGTTCGGCCGCCACACCGAGGGCGTTCGAGATTTAGTGGCGGTAACAGTGTCGGAAGGTATAGGAGCAGGGGTCATCCTGAATGGCCAACTCGTGCGCGGCTCGAGCGGCGCGACGGGCGAATTTGGGCACATCACCCTGATCGAAGATGGTCCCAAATGCAGGTGTGGGAATCGCGGCTGTTGGGAAGTGTACGCATCGAATTCCGCCGCGGTTCGCTACTACACCCGAGCCACTTCAGGCGGAAGACCAAACGGCAGCGGTTCGCGATCTCTGACTCCACCTCCCACGTTTGAAGACATCCTTCGTCTTGCGGAGAACGGGGATCCAAAGGCTACAGATGCGATCGACCAAATGGCGACTTACTTCGGGAAAGGAGTTGCACTGCTGGTGACCGGCCTGGCGCCGGACGTGATCGTAGTGGTTGGGGAGGTGACCCGGCTTTGGCCACGGATCGGACCGATCATTGGGGAAATTGTAAAGGGCCGGAGCTTCACGCACGCGTCTACGCGCGTAGTGCCTGCTGATCCGGCGACTCACCCGCGGCTGCGCGGCACAATAGCGCTGGTCCTGGAAAAGCATTTCGGCGCGCCGGCATTCGCCTAAAGATCAAGAAGCCATCTGTTTTTCAACTTCGTCGTAGCTATTTTGTTGTAGACCCGAACTAAAGAAGCAATAAGTCGTGAATTGGGAACGCAGGCGGCGATGGGTTTCGGAGGGCAAGCGGTCGGCACTCAGGGTTCAAGCTGAACGCGGTTCCCGAGGGTGCAGAGACCAGCGTTCGAATACGCGCCTCCATTTCACGGCGGACATTAAGTAACGGTGAGGATTTCAGGGTGTGGCTGATTCAACTCCGACACCGTGCGCCGGTGCCGGCGAGATTAAGAGCTCACAACTAAGGAGGAGTTCGTCAATGTTTCTTCAACGCGAAGCGCTCTCCCGCAACAAACTGTTCCACACCAGAATCAACCAGCCAGATCTCAGTCGCGAGCCGAACGACTTCATCTTGCGGCTCCGCTCATCTCGCCTCGCCACACAGCCAGGCAGACGCACTCGCCTGATCTATTGGACCGCGTCGCGTAGTTTCCTCGCAGCTATCACCATCGCGTGCATGCTGAGCATGACGTTCCCTGGTGCTGCTCTGGCGCAGGTGCTCTATGGATCGCTGACCGGAAACGTCAGCGATCAGACAGGTGCGGTAGTCCCGGGAGCCAAGGTCGAGGTGTTGAATGTCAACACCGGCTCGCAACGTGAGGCCATCACCGATGATGAAGGGCGCTACACCTTCAGCGACCTTCAACCTGGCTTATACAAGGTGACGATCTCGGCAGCGTCCTTCAAGAGCACTGCGCAGGAAAACGTCCGGATCGAAGCCAACACCGTTCGAAGGATCGATGTCCAGCTTCAGCCAACGGGCGTTGCCGAGACGGTACTGGTCACCGCGTCTACCGTGGTCCTGCAGTCGGACCGCGCGGACCTCAGCGTCAATCAGACAGCTCGACAAGTTAACGATCTGCCTCTCACCGGCTCCGTAGGCCGGAACTATCAGAGTCTGATGGCGCTTGTGCCGGGCGCTACGCTGGCGGGTGAGCAGAACTCAGCCGCCGGCAGCCCTCAGCGATCGATTTCCTTCAACGTGAACGGTGTGTCGCGACTGCAGAACAACACTCGGATCGATGGGTCGAGCGTTATCTATCCGTGGCTGCCGACGAATACTGCTTATGTGCCGCCGGCCGAATCCATTCAGACCGTGAACATCGTAACAAATGCGTTCGACGCCGAGCAGGGGCTTGCAGGAGGGGCGGCGATCAACGTGATCATCAAGTCGGGAACGAATGCTTTTCACGGCGTGGGTTGGGTGTACGACACAAACAGTGCCTTGCGGGCGCGCAATGTCTTCCAGACGACGCCTCAAAATCCGAAAGACATTCTTGTACAGTACGGCTATGCGGTCGGTGGACCGATCATCAAGAACAAGCTCTTTTTCTTCACCGATCTGGAGCGCACCACCAGACGAAACACCTCGCGAACCAACACGATCAGCATAGCGCCTCAGAGTTTGAGGCCGAACGCAGCGGGCGATGTTGACTTCAGCGGCACCGGTGTGACGATCTACGATCCCAACTCAAATCCGAATCCGGCGCTTCGCACTCCGTTTCCGGGCAACCGCATTCCAGCTAATCGGATCGACCTGGCCGCCGTTGAGATGATAAAGAGGATGCCGCTTCCGACGGGGCCCGGGTTCGTAAACAATTTCATCTCGAACGGCGTCGCGCTGTTCAACCGAACAAACATCGACACCAAGATCAACTACAACCCGAATGAAAAGTTGATGATCTTCGGACGGTACAGCATCTCACCAACAAATATCATCGAGCCGCCGATACTTGGAGACGCAGGCGGGGATGCGCTGAATGGCGGGCAGCTCGGGCAGGCGCCGGGTCGAGTCCAGGTAGCCGGGGCCGGCGTGACCTATACCTTCAGCTCTACGCTGATTCTGGATGCGACGCTCGGATACACTCGGCAGCGGCTCGGGGCCGAGAACTTCGACATAGATTCGAACTTTGGTCTCGATGTGTTGAAGATTCCGGGTACCAACGGACCGGATCGACTTCAGGGCGGTATTCCCGCGTTTCAATTCAGCGGTACCTGGGCAAATCTGGGCAATCCAAACACCGGCAATCCTTTTCTGTTCCGCGACAACCAGTACGTTGCGACGGTGAATGTTTCGTGGTTGAGGGGCGCGCATTCGATGCGGCTCGGGCTGGACTACCAGAACCAGCAGTTGAATCATTTTCAACCACAGGGTGGAACGTTTCAGACGGTGCGCGGAACGTTCATCTTCAACGGCAACTCCACGAGGTTGCAAAACGGCCCCGCGCCCGCGGACATTCGCTTCAATGCGTGGGCCGATTTTCTGCTTGGCTTGCCTAGCCAGGCGGGCAAGGTGGATCAACTCAGAAATCCAAATGCTCTTCGAATGCAGTCCTACGCGTTGTATGCGCGAGATCACTGGCAGATCAGACGCAATTTGACTTTGACCTACGGATTGCGTTGGGAGCGATATCCGTTTCCCGATAAAGACAACACCGGGATTAACCGGTTTGATCCCGCCGACGGCAACGTCTACACCGGTGGACTCGGCGTAATCCCGAGGGACACGTTCGCCACTTCCGGACCGGGCCAGTTCCTTCCGCGCATTGGCTTTGCTTATCGGATTGGTGAAAAGACGGTACTCCGCGGGGGCTATGGCCAATCGGCGGATCCGCGACCGTTCATCGATTTTCGAAACGCATACCCCATCGTAAACGCGTGGGCGATGCCGCAGCGAACATTGAACGGTGCGACAAACGCGTTCCTGCCGGTCACTAGTTTCCGGCTTGGCCTGATAAACACTGGTCCCGTACCGGATCTCAATGCGGGAGTGCTCAAGCTGCCGGCAAACAGCGGCACAACGACTTATCCGAAGGACTGGATGAGAAAGTATATTCAGTCCTGGAATCTGATAGTAGAGCGCGAGCTGACGCGCAGGGTGACAGGGCAGATCGGATACGTAGGCACGAGGGCGGTCGGGCAGATGCAATTCATCAACATCAATGCCGGTGCACCCGGTACTGGAAACGCGGGTCGAGCCCTGTTTCCCGCGTTCGGGCTGACCGTGGACATCAACGAGATTCTTCCATACAAGACGACGACCTATGACGCGCTGCAGTCGCAGTTGGTTGCCAGGTTTGGAAGCTCGCTGGTGGGCGCGGTGTACACCTATTCAAAGGCGATCAACTTCGCGGACAACGATGGCAATCCGAGAATACAGTTCATGCCGGAGGCGGATCGAAATCGCGGGCCTGCGAGTTATGACCGCACGCACAACTTCCAGTCGTACGGTGTTTGCGAAGTTCCGTTCGGCAAGGGCCAGCGATGGCTGAATAAGGGGATTGGGAGCGTGCTTCTCGGAGGGTTCGAAGTGAGTGGGGTGCTCAGTCTGATGAGTGGGACGCCGTTCTACGTCGTGCAGGGCAATGGGAACAACCTGAATGCCGGAGGTAGCGGGCAGGTTCCGGATCAGGTGAAACCGGCGGTTGGAATACTTGGGGGAATCGGGACGGGTCACGCTTATTTTGACACCTCCGCTTATGCGGCGGTGAACATTCCTGCTGGGCAACCGCAGCGGTTTGGAAATGCGGGCCGGAACAATCTGCGAGGTCCTCATTTGTTCAACGTGGACATGAGTGTGTTCCGCACGTTCTCGATCACCGAGCATGTAAAGCTTCAATTCCGGGCCGAGGCGCTGAATGCGCTGAATCATCCGAACTTCAGCAACCCGGGCGCAGATATCTCGAACGCCGGCACATTCGGCTTCGTCACCTCTACGACGGGGACGGGAGAGCGCAATATTCGCTTGGGCGCACGAGTATCGTTTTGAGTGGTAGGGAGCGGAGACACGGAGACGACGCGGAGACGCGGAGACGGGGAGACGCGGAGACCTTCGGTTTAATTGACCCCGCATCCCTCCCCGCGTCTTCTCCGCGTCTTTCCTCGCCCCTTCGCCCCTTCGCCCTCCAGCGGTTCACGATTTGGCGGAGACGGGATAGTATTCACTGTCAAAAATAGATCCACGAAGGAGAGGTTACTGCTTACGCGCGCAATCCTGTTGACGCTGGTCCTCGTGACGAATTCATTTGGCACGCCGAGGCCAGACCCAACCAGCCCGACAAAACCAAATGAAACAGGATATGAAGCATGGCTGCGCTACGAACCACTGGACCAAAGGTCTCAGCGTTCTATCTACGCGGACTTTCCCGCAGTAGTTTTCTCCCCCGACAACTCCACGATCGTAAGGACGGCTCAGGAAGAGTTGCTCAGCGGTCTCGAGCGAATGCTCGGCAGAAACTTGCGCGCTGCACAAGATCTGCCCGCTGAGAATGCCATTGTGCTTGGGAAAACAGGAGTGATCGCAAGCTCCATTCCGTCATTCACTGTCGCTCCAGAACTCAAGGAAGACGGTTACCTGTTGCGAAGCGCGCAAGTCGCCGGAAAGTCGCGCCTGATCATCACCGGGCTCACTGATCGGGGTGTACTGTACGGCGTGTTTGCGCTGCTGCGTAAAATAGCGATGCACGAAAGCGTGTCGACGATTGACGGGGTAGAGAATCCGTACGCTCCGCTGCGACTATTGAATCACTGGGACAATCTTGACGGCACAATCGAGCGCGGCTACGCGGGCGCATCCATCTTCTTCGAGAACGATGCGGTCGTTCGAGACCTCTCCAGAGTGCGCGATTATGCGCGGATGATGGCATCGATAGGGATAAACGGCTGCTCGATCAACAACGTCAACGCCAATCCACGAGTCATCACCGCGGAGTTCTTGCCGCAACTGGCTCGCGTGGCCTCGGTGTTTAGACCGTGGGGAGTGCGATTGTTCGCGTCAATCGATTTCAGCAGCCCTCAGAAGATCGGCGGGCTCGACACTTTTGATCCGCTTGATTCAAAGGTTGCCGCATGGTGGGTGAAAACAGTTGATGAAATCTACAAGGCTATTCCCGACTTTGGCGGGTTAGTGCTCAAAGCGGATTCTGAGGGAAGGCTCGGCCCATCGTTTTACGGACGGACGCATGCGGATGCGGCCAATGTGATCGCGAGGGCACTCAAGCCTCACCGCGGCATCATCTTTTATAGAGGATTCGTCTACGACCATCACATGGACTGGCGCAACCTGAAGAACGACCGGGCACGCGCTGCATATGACAACCTTCAGCCGCTCGACGGCCGTTTTGATGACAACGCGCTTCTTCAGATAAAGCATGGCCCAATCGACTTCCAGGTGCGCGAGCCGGCCTCTCCGTTGTTTGGTGCGTTGGAAAAGACTAGTCAGGTTATAGAGCTTCAGATTACGCAGGAGTACACGGGCCAACAACGCCATCTTTGCTTTCTGGTCCCGATGTGGAAGCAGGTTCTGGATTTCGATATGCGCGCCAAGGGTGCTACGCCGGTGAAGGAACTGGTTGCGGGCAAGACTTTCAATCGTCCACTGGGAGGACTTGTAGCCGTTTCCAATGTAGGTCGTGATCAGAACTGGTTGGGACACCATCTCGCGATGGCAAACCTCTACGGCTTCGGCCGGCTTGCGTGGAACCCCGACCTGAGCGCGCAGCAAATCGCCGAAGAATGGACTCGACTGACGTTCGGTAACGATCCCGAAGTGGTTCGTACGATTGTGCGGATGCAACTCGGCTCCTGGCGGACGTACGAAAAGTACACTGGACCCCTTGGGGCCGGAACACTGACCGACATCATCCATGTTCACTACGGTCCTGCGGTCGAGTCATCCGAAAGAAACGGGTGGGGTCAGTGGCATCGTGCGGATCGCGAGGGGATCGGGATGGATCGCACGATGGCGACAGGCACGGGGTACACCGCGCAGTACCGCGAGCCAGTCGCGATGATGTACGAGTCCCTCAAGATTTGTCCCGACGAGCTTCTGTTGTTCATGCATCATGTTCGGTATTCGCACCTGCTGCATTCGGGCAAGACCGTCATACAGCACATCTACGATTCACACTACGAGGGTGCCGAGGAGGCCGCTCGGTTTGTAGATCAGTGGAAATCGCTCAAGGGATCGATTGATGATCGGCGCTACGACGAGATCCTCGAGCGCCTCGAGTATCAAGCCGGGCACGCTGAAGTCTGGCGCGATGCGATTTGCGATTGGTTTCTGCACGAATCTCGAATTCCTGACGCGAAGGGCCGAGCGGGTCACTTCCCTGGTCGCATAGAGGCCGAACGAATGACACTTGAAGGATACGCAGTGCAAGAGATCAATCCGTGGGAGGCGGCATCGCGAGCCAAGGCAGTTTCGTGCAAGCGCGAAAGCGAATGCCGTGCGAGCTTTGATTTTGGCGGCAAGGCCGGCAGATACGACATAGCGGTGCGATACTTCGACCAGAACAACGGCGCGTCGCGATTCAAGTTGTTTGTAGCTGGGCGCGAGATCGATCATTGGACCGCGGACGCGAAGCTGCCTACCGACAAGTTGGATTCTCATTCGGCTACGAGGCGCTTGATTGAGGGTGTTCCGCTTCGACCTGGGGTTCAAATCAGAATCGAAGGATTGCCCGATGGCGGGGAAAGCGCTGCGGTGGACTTTGTCGAGGTTCGTCCCGCTCGGGCAGTGAAATCTTTGAAGCGACGTCAATCAGTGTTATAAACCGCCGCTGAGCGCACTACTAACGCAACTCGAAGTTCTGAGTACCGAGTTCTGAGTTCTGAGTTAGCACTGGGTGTCGAGGGCAAACGCCGAAGGGCTTGCGAAACAGACGACGCAACCCGACATTCAATAACTCAGAACTCAGAAAGGTTGTCGGGAGGGTAAACAATTCAGATGCGACTGAAGAGACTCGTGGGAAGCAGTCAGTATACAGCAGGCATTACTCAGCCGTTTTCGATTAAGAAAAGTCTTGGGAGGCGAGGGCGAATTATCCGCGGGACGCTGCCTACTGCCTTGTGTCTGGTTGCTGTCAATGCGGTGACGATCGCGTATCCGTCCGTCGGGCTGAAGGCGCAATCCAGAGACGGCGCTCCTGACTACAAGAATCCGAGGTTGCCGGTAGACCGTCGCGTGGCTGATTTGCTCAGCCGCATGACGCTTGAAGAAAAGGTCGCGCAGCTTGTTTGTCTCTGGGGATCGAAGCCGCAGGTCGGACCGCAGCGCGATTTCTCGACGGACCGCGGAGCATTCTCCCCCGAGCGAGCTCGAGAGGTAATGAAGAACGGCATTGGGCAGATCTCGCGACAACGAGAGCGCAAGGATCCACGCGACTCCGCGATCTTCGCGAACGCTGTTCAGAAGTTTCTGGTGGAGCAGACACGGCTTGGCATCCCGGCAATTTTTCACGACGAAGTGTTGCACGGCCACATGGCACAAAAGGGAACCGCCTATCCACAGCCGCTTTCGCTTGCGAGCAGTTGGGATCCTGATTTGATCACCAGGGTGTTCACGGCGGCTGCGCAGGAAGTCAGGGCGCGAGGGGGTCATCAGGTGCTGGGACCAAACCTCGATTTGGGACGTGAGCCGCGGTGGGGTCGAACAGAAGAGACCTACGGTGAAGATCCTTACCTGGTTTCCCGGATGGGTGTTGCTTGCATAAAAGCGCTTCAAGGCAGTGGTCCGGGAGTTGACAACGAACACGTGATGGCCACCGCAAAGCACTACGCCGCGCATGGTCAACCCGAAGGCGGAACCAACATCGCACCTGCAAACTTTTCGGAGCGAGTGCTTCGCGAGTACTTCTTGCCGAGTTTTCGTGCGGCGGTGACTGAGGCAAAGGTGATGAGCGTGATGCCGTCTTACAACGAGATCGACGGCGTGCCATCGCATGCAAATAAGTTCCTGCTGGAGAGAATCCTGAGGCAGGAGTGGGGCTTCGACGGGCTAGTCGCGTCCGACTACTACGCAATACCGCAACTGATGGACCTTCATCACGTAGCGGTCGACAAAGCGGAGGCTGCGAAACTGGCTCTGGAAGCCGGAGTCGACGTCGAGCTTCCGGACCCGGACTGTTATCCAATCATGTTACAACTGGTGCGCGATGGAAAGGTGTCCGAAGCAATTCTGGACCGGGCAGTTGCCCGGAACCTGAGGGCAAAGTTCCTGCTTGGACTCTTCGAAAACCCGTACGTAGACCCGGAACGCGCTGAGGCGGTGACAAATTCTGCCGAGCATCGGGCCCTCGCCGCTGAGGCGGCGCGACGGTCGATTGTGTTGCTGAAGAACCAGAACAATTTGCTGCCGCTGGACTTCGAGCGAATCAAGTCGATTGCGGTCATCGGACCGAACGCCGATCGCGTCCACTTGGGCGGCTACAGCGACAATCCCGGAAGAGGAGTCAGCGTACTGGAAGGCATAACCCAAAAAGCGGGAGCAAAGGTGAAGGTCACCCATGCTCAGGGCTGCAAGATTACTCAGGAAGGCGGGAACTGGTGGGCTGATTCCTCGAGGCTCAGCGATCCTGCTGAAGATGCAAAGCTGATCTCCGAGGCTGTAGAGGCGGCAAGAAACGCCGACGTGTCGGTGCTGGTGGTAGGAGGAAACGAAGACACCAACAAAGAAGGATGGGCTGACAATCACCTGGGAGATCGGGACAGTCTGGACCTGGCCGGAGGCCAGAACGAGCTGGTAAAGGCGATCGTAGAGACAGGCAAACCGGTGGTGGTCGTACTGATCAACAGCGGACCGCTTTCGGTGAATTACATCGCAGAAAAAGTGCCCTCGATACTCGAGGGTTTTTATCTCGGGCAGGAGACCGGCACTGCGGTCGCTGATGTATTGTTCGGCGACTACAACCCGGGCGGGAAACTGGCTATAAGCTTTCCGCGTTCGGTCGGACAACTTCCGATTTTTTATAACCACAAGCCTACTGCAAAGCGAGGATATCTGTTCACCAGCAAGGAGCCTCTGTTTCCATTTGGCTACGGCCTGAGCTATACGGCGTTCCAGTATTCGAACTTGAAAGTGGCGCCGTCGCAGATAGCGTCTGCGGGGAGAGCCGAGGTGAGTGTGACGGTAACGAATACCGGCAAACGATCGGGCGACGAGGTTGTGCAATTGTACATTCGAGATGTTGTGAGTTCGGTTACTCGTCCGGTGATGGAGCTGAAGGACTTCAAGCGTATCAATCTTGGTGCCGGGGAAAGTAAGACGGTGACGTTTTGGATCACGCCCGACAAGCTCTCATTTCTGGACTTGAATATGAACAACATCGTCGAGCCCGGTGTGTTTGAGATTATGGTTGGAACCAGCTCAGTGAAGTACGACAAAGTGAAGCTGGAGGTTGTGAAGAAGTAGGCAGTAGGCAGTAGGCAGTTTTGAGATGACGGGACGAGGATGAGGGGATGAGGAGAAAGGGCGAATGGGCGAAGGGGCGAAGGGACGAGGAGAGACGCGGAGACGCGGGGAGGTCGGAGACGAAGGTGCGAAGCGGCGAATTGGCGAAGGGCGTCGGTTCACTCTACGTTTCCGTGTTCGCGTCTCCGCGTCTCCGCGTCCCCGCGTCGCCGAGTCTCAGCGTCGCCCATTCGCAGTTCCTCCTCATCCCCTCATCTCCTCATCTCCTACCAATATTCCTGCTTGTCGCGCTCCTGGTTTCCGCGGCAGAGGCAAGGCAGCAGGGATCACACTACGACCGGTACCGACAGTGGCGCCAATTCGGGGGAAGTCCCGAAAATATCCACTACTCCACTCTTCGAGAGATCAATCGCGACAACGTGAAGAAACTCCAGGTCGCATGGACATATGATTCCGGCGACGCATTCCCAGGCTCGGAGATGCAATGCAATCCGATCGTGATCGACCGGACCTTGTACGCAACAACTCCGAAGCTCAGGGTCATCGCGCTCGATGCAGCAACAGGTCAATTGCACTGGAGCTTCGATCCAAACCAAGGAAACACGCATTTCGGGAAAATGCGAAACCGCGGTCTTACCTTCTGGCGCGAAGGAACCGAGGAGCGAATTTACTTTGCTTATCAGAACTGGCTTTATGCTCTAGATGCGAAGACCGGCCGGCCCGCTCCAGAGTTTGGAGAAGCTGGTCGCGTTGATCTTCGCAAGGATCTCGGTCGAGACCCTGCTACGCTGACGGTTGGTCTGACGACACCGGGTGTCGTATATCGAGATCTGCTGATAGTGGGCAGTATTGTCAGTGAAACGCTGCCTGCCGCTCCGGGCCATATCCGCGCCTACGACGTGCGCACCGGAAAACTGCGGTGGATCTTTCATACGATTCCTCAGCCTGGTGAACTCGGATATGAAACGTGGCCTCCGAATGCGTGGGAGTACATTGGCGGAGCAAACAACTGGTGCGGGCTTGCCCTGGACGAAAAGCGAGGCCTCGTCTTTGCGCCTACCGGCTCTGCAGCGTTTGACTTCTACGGATCAAACCGCTGGGGAGACAACTTGTTTGCGAATACGTTGCTGTGTCTGGACGCGCGCACCGGCAAGCGCATGTGGCATTTTCAAGCGGTGAGACACGACGTATGGGATCGCGATTTTCCGGCTGCTCCTGCGTTGATCACAATAAAGCGCAACGGCCGATCGATCGACGCCGTCGCACAGATCACGAAATCGGGACACGTCTACGTGTTTGAGCGTTCGACCGGGAAAACGCTTTTTCCCGTCGAGTATCGAAAGGTCCCTCCTTCGCCGGTGGCCGGAGAAAGGCTCGCTGAGACGCAGCCTCTTCCGCTCACGCCGCCCCCTTTTGCGCGTCAAAAGCTCACGGTGGAAGACCTGACTAGTCGAACACCCGAAGCAGCAAGGTTCGCGCGCGAGCGGTTTCTCTCCGCCCTTAGCAATGGGCAATTCGATCCTCCGAGCGAGCGTGGCACTGTGATTTTTCCGGGGTTCGATGGAGGTGGCGAATGGGGCGGCGCTTCGTTTGATCCAACCACCGGATTGCTCTACGTGAACTCGAACGAGATGGCGTGGATACTCACCCTCGTGGAGCGACCCCGCGCTTCGAACGTCTCGAGTGCGAAGTCGCTGTACGCGGCAAGCTGTGCGGGTTGTCACAAGAGCGACTTGAGCGGTTCGCCGCCCGAGTTTCCATCGCTGCTGGGTATAAGCCCCAAGTACAGCGAGTCAGAGATACGGACGATCATCAGTCGAGGGGCCGGTCGCATGCCGGGGTTTTCAAGCCTCGGTGATGAAGCTCTGAGCGCATTGATGAAGTATGTCGTTACTCGTGAGGATACGCCGGCGGTGAGGGTGTCGCCCTCACCGATCGATCTGAGATACACGATAACCGGCTACAACCGGTTCCTGGATCCCGAAGGCTACCCCGCCATCGCGCCGCCATGGGGTACGCTCAACGCGATAGACCTTCAACGAGGCAGGATCGCGTGGAAGATTCCGCTGGGTGAGTACCCGGCGCTCGCGGCAAAAGGACTGCCGGAAACTGGAAGCGAGAACTACGGCGGCGGAATCGTGACCGCCGGCGGTTTGTTTTTCATCGCTGCGACAAACTTCGATAAGAAGTTCAGGGCGTTTGATAAACAGACTGGAAAACTGCTGTGGGAGACGATTCTGCCCTTTGCCGGAAACGCAACGCCCGCGATGTACGAAGTAGACGGACATCAGTACGTAGTTATCGGTTGCGGCGGTGGTAAGTCCGGCGCCCCACCTGGCGGAACCTACGTCGCCTTCGCGCTGCCGCCAGGCGAAAGATCAACAAGGCCCGCGAGACGTTCCCACAGGCGATAAGGACAATTGTCCATGAACTACATTGGTTCGCGCCGCCGCTCACTGGTCCTCGCAGCTTTCGCTCTGACGCTTTGTGCCTCATTTGCATCAGCACAAACCGTTAGTACGAAAGTGATCCTGGACACCGACATAGGCGACGACATCGACGATGCGTGGGCCCTCGGGTTTGCGGTTGCCCACAAGCAGTTTGACCTGGTGGGCGTGACGATCGCACACGGCAATACTCCCGAGCGGGCGAAGATCGCTTGCAAGCTTCTCCACGTCGCCGGATGTGACGATGTTCCGGTGTTTGTCGGTAGAAAGACCAATAACAAAGTCTTTCAGCAATACTCTTGGGCGGAAGACTTTGTTGCAAAGAGACCTTCACCGAAGCCGGCGGCGGATTTCATTGTCGAAACTGTAAGACGATATCCGGGCCAGATCACCCTGGTGGCGATTGGTCCGCTCGAGAACATCGCTGACGCGCTGCGAAAGGAGCCACGTCTGGGCAGCTACGTCAAACGCGTGGTCTTCATGAGCGGCTGTGTTTACGGAGCATCGTTCAGCCCGGACAAGCCGGTTCGCGAATGGAACGTGTATCAGGCTCTGGAAGACGCACGCCTGGTATATAACGCCGGCCTGCCGCTCACTATTGTTCCGCTCGACTCGACGACTCATGTACGGCTTAGCGATGCGGAGCGAAAGCGGGTTGCGGACGCGGGGACACCGCTTACGTACGCACTGGAATGCCTGTACCGGTTATGGCTCAGCGGGCCGACCGAACGAATGACTCTGCACGATCAGATGGCGATAGTCGAGACTGCGAGCCCGGGCACTTTCTTTGCGAGAATCGAGACGCTGCCCATCGTAGTGGATGCAGAAGGCTACACTCGAATCGATCGGGATAATGGAAAGCCGGTTCGAGTGTGCCTCGATCCCAAGCGGGATGACTTCATGCGATACTACCTTGACGAATTGATAGGGCGGCCGCAGCGCCAATGAATTCCGGGTACTGAGTACTGAGGTCTGAGTAGGAAGGTTGTTGCCTAAAGGGACAAACGAGCCAACGCTCAGAACTCAGAACTCAGTACTCAGAACTCCTTTGAGTGATTTGCCTCGCAAAGGTCGAAGCCCTTTTATAGAATATACAGTCTCCCAGCGTTGAATCTCTCGAAGGCTTCCGCCTCGAACGGGTCGTAGCTTACGATCCGGAAACCCGGAACTCCGAACTTACCGCCGGACCTATGAACAACAAACCTATTACCATCTTTCTCGCTCTCTCGTTGGTTGCGGCATTTCGCACGCCTACAAGTGGGTTTCAAAAACAAAAGCCGGCGGATCAGGAGACCATTAGGATCAGCGCCCAGTTGGTCCAAATCGACGTCTTGGTCACCGATAAGAGCAATCACCCGGTGACTGGTCTCAATCGCGAAGACTTTGAAATCTACGACAACAACAAGCCGCAGCACATAACACATTTTGCTTACGAAAATGCCAGCGCGACTTCCGTCTCCAGCCCCACCAGAGCGCCATCGGTCTTGCCGCGCACAATCACTGCCGCTGAAGTAAAACGAGTCATTGCGTTTGTCGTCGATACACTGCACATGAAGCCGGAGAGCGTCTACCGGACCCGCCAGATGCTGGAGAAATTCCTCGAGAGTCAGATGCAGCCGGGTGACTTGGTGGTGATTCTGCCCACCGCTGGGGGTTCGGGACTATTGCAGCAATTTACTACCGATCAGCGAATGCTGCGGCGTGCAATTGATCGGCTTCGACCTTTCTTCTTCACTAACGACACAACGCCCCATCGCAGCCTCGACAGCCCCTTCGGTCAGAACAGAGGAGTCGGCGGGCCTGGTGGAATGAATACGGGGGGCAGGACTCCGGGCGGCCGTCAGCAACCGAGGTTCCCACAGCTAGGACATGATGTTGACCCCCTCGAAGAGGCCGATGTACGCGCGACTCTAGCGTCGCTGAACAATCTGGTGAATTCGATGAGACAGCTTCCAGGACGCAAGCTCGCATTGCTGGTGTCCGAGGGGATGAGGATCTTCCAAACCGACACGTCCATTCAATTGCACGAGACCACCGATCTGGCTGCCAGAGCCAATGTTGTCTTCTACACCGTAGACCCGCGAGGTCTGGATCCTTTGTCGATCAATGCTGCCGACGACGTGGGCGATCAGGACCCTCTGGACTTTCTCAACAGCAAACGGGACGATTTCCGCGAGTCTCAGGATAGCTTGAATGCCATCGCTCTCGACACCGGAGGCAAATTTTTTCGCGACAACAATGACATTAAGCGCGGCCTGACGCAGATGCTCGAAGAGAACTCGGGCTATTACGTGCTGGGGTTTCAGCCTGAGGCCGCGAAATGGGACGGCAAGTATCACAAGATCAAAGTTGCCGTGCGAGGCCGCACCGATCTCACTGTTTCGTTTCGAAAGGGATACATCGCCGCTGACGAGAATCCCAAAGCCAAAGAGAACGTGGATCCCAAGGTCGCCGAAAACGTTGCTGCCATCAACTCACCTTTTGTACAACGAGACATCGATCTGCGGCTGACTCCGTTCTACAGTGACGATCAAAAGCGGGATCTGGTGATGGTCACATTGCTGCACATTGACGCCAGTCAATTGCGTTTCAATCAAGTCGAAGGCCGATACCACGACAAGTTGGATCTTATCGGATTCGTACTCGACGCAAACGGTAAGACGGTCGACGGCTTCAGCGACGTGCTCGAATTGAATCTGCTGCCCGAGCGCTATCAGCTTTGCTTGAAGAACGGCCTGGTGTCCACGAGAACCCTCGCGGTTAAGCCTGGCGTGTACCAGATGCGAGTACTGGTGCGCGAGCCTGATACGGGAAAGCTTGGAACTGCGAACAACTTCATCGAGGTGCCGGACCTTAAGAGCGACCGTCTGTCGATGAGCAGTATATTTGTGACACCGCCCGCCGGTGAAAGCGGCAAACCAGTCGAATCGGCCGGGCAAGGAGCGACTCTCTCGCAGAGGCGCTACAAGCGAGGCAGCCAGATGGAGTACTACTTCGTAACCTACAATGCTGCCACAGGCGGAGGCGGCTCTGGAGCTCAGCTTGAAGAGCATACCCGAGTACTCAAGGCTGGCCGCGCGGTTTTCACCAGCGAGCCCCGAATGATAAAGCCTCTCGATGGGAGCGTGCCGCCAAAACGCATCCTGGCCGGCGGAGTGTTGACGTTCCGAAAACTCGACCCCGGCGACTACACATTGGAGATCAGAGTCGTAGACAAGTCGAGGAAGAAAGAGAGCCGGGCAGTTGCAAGACAGGAGCTGGATTTCAGCATCGAGTAGCCCAGGGGACTCCGCTCGCTTCATAGATCTCATCCCCGTTGAATAAGACGCAGAACGGTTGAACAGCCGGCGCGCTCGGATTTATTCTTTTCCTATCCACGTCGCGTATCCCTTTTCAAGGACTCTATCCTGCCGGACTGCGGCACGCGGCAGCGATGTTGCCACGTCAGCGGGGTAGTGGGAGTCTTCTCGGCACTGCAGAGTGATCAATGGTCAAAGAACTGGTGAAGCGGTATGAGGCGGAGGCGGATCAATGGGACCCGGAACCTCGATGGCCGGCGGTTATCGCAATAATCTCGGTAGGCGGTCTCTATACTTCGTTGCCATCGTCGCTGATTGCCGGGCCCAAATGGCTCTTTCCGACGGTGGTCATCCTCCTGTTGGTTCCGACGATTATTGCCCATCGGACGGGCATGCACCGCCTCAACGCGATTCTCGGTTTTATCGTGAGCGGCATCCTGACGCTAGCGCTGATTGTTTCACTTGTCCTGCTGATCGACGCTTTGCCTCAGCACAAAGAGAGTCCGGGAGATTTACTGCTCTCCGCGGCCTCGCTGTGGATGACGAACATTCTGGTGTTTGCTCTGTGGTATTGGCGACTCGACGCAGGGGGCCCGCATCAGCGCGACAAACGTCGTGAGCATTCCGAAGGGGCGTTTCTTTTCCCGCAAATGACAATGTCTGACGAGACACTCGCCGAGAACGGTCAGGAGGACTGGTCGCCGAATTTTGTGGATTATCTGTTTCTGGCATTCAACACCAGTACGGCTTTTTCTCCAACCGACGTGCCGGTATTAGCGCGTTGGGGCAAGATTCTGATGATGCTTCAGTCGCTGCTGTCGCTATTGATCATCGCGCTGCTGGCCGCGCGCGCCGTTAATATTTTGTAGAGCCGAGCCAAGGAGGGGCTCTTAGTCCAGGATCATCAACGCGTTGACCCTGCCATCGACCCGTTTAGATATTTTTTAGCTGGGCATTTTGCTCTCCGGAGCGCTTTCATAAAACCCGCACCTTGCCCTTGAACACCGGACGCATTGTTGCTACCGTGAGTGAAGCCTCAATTTCGGAGTTCTTCGAGAAAAAAACCTCACAACAGACCGCTCATTGAGAGAACGCGTGCAGACAGCGGCCGCGTTTCTGGTACCTCACGGGTTGCTTAATTGAAAGGAGTCTGTTCGATGAGATCTTTCTTATTGGCTGTTCCGCTGGTTCTGCTACTCATTCTGGGCTCAGCCGTCCGCTCCGCTGCCGACGGACCAAAGGTGTTGAATGCCCACGTCGTCGGGGCTACTCCCAACGTCACGATTCGAACTGTAACGGCGGGCGCCGCGCCATGGGTCGTACAGGAAGGAAAGGCGATGGTTGATCCAAGCGGACGGGTCCGCGTGCGTGTGCGAGGTCTGCTAATCGCCGCGGGTGCACTCGCAAACGGCGATCCGGTCCCCGCGTCCCTCATCGGAACGGTTGGGCCGGTGACGATGGTTTCTGCGGCGCTGACGTGCGGAGGCCCGGGAGGCGGTGTGCCATTCACAATCACTACCACGAATGCTGTGCCGATTAACGCACACGGAGACTTTTCGATAAACGCGCGGATAACGTTACCCACAACGTGCGATCGACCGATCCTGCTGATACGAATTGGGGATGCGACCGCTGGTGGACCGTTTATCGCGCTTGCGCAGCCTTTCTTTGAAAGGGGCGAAGACGACGACGATGACTGATGCTGAGTTGTCGCAGAGAGAACTGGCCTGAGAGAGTTTATTTCGCTATCGGCCCGGTTCCCCCGGGCCGATAGGATCTCAAATCTCAAATTTGAAATCTCAAATCTGAAATTTGAAATCTCAAATCTGAAATTCGGTTACTCGGCGCGGAGGGCGGCTACCGGGTCCAGACGCGTAGCACGATGAGCCGGTATGAACGTCGCCAAAAACGCCACAAGCCCCAACACAACGCCACCAAGAACCATAGTCAACGGATCGATCGGGCTCACCTCGTACAACAACGCAGACAAGAATCTCGTCAGCGCAACCGCTCCCAATAGCCCTACCGTCACTCCAATCGCCACCAGAAACATCCCCTGACGCACGATGAGTCCCACTACGTCTCTTCGAGACGCTCCAAGAGCCATTCTCACGCCGATCTCCCGCCTGCGCTGCACCACCGAATACGCAATCACCCCGTATATTCCAACCGCCGACAGCAGCAACGCGGCCGCCGCAAAGACCGTCAACAGAAACATGTTGAATCTGCGTGGCGATATCGAAGTCTCCAGGACCTCATTCATCGTTCTGATGTTGCTCACCGCAAGCTGCGCGTCGAGCCCCGCAACTACATCCCGAACCGAGTTCGTTATCGACTCCGGCATTACCGTAGACCGGACTGCCACGTTTGCGGGCCCAAACATTCCAAGCCCACCTGCAGCCTGAGCGTAAGACTGATAAGTGTGCGGGCGCGTCTGTTGATCGAGTGGACCATTCTTGACGTCCGCAACCACCCCGACGATGGTGAGCCACGGATTGTTCCCTTGTGGAGGTCCCCACTTCAACCGCTTTCCGATAGGATCCTGGTCGGGCCAGAACCGCTTGGCTATGGAATCGCTGATAATCACCGCCGGCACCGAGTCCACTCGATCGCGGTCATCGAAGTATCTGCCTCGCACCAAAGGAATGCCCATCGTCTGGAAATAGTTTCCCAGAACCATGCTGTTGTTTGAGATGTTGAGCTTTTCGTCGGGAGCAGGACTCCAGTCTTCGGGCGAGAATACTCGCGTCCAGCCCGCGAGCATCGGCAGGTCGGTGGAGAAGCCGACCGAGTCGATCCCTGTGGTTGCGTTGAGTCGCGCCAACAGTTCCTTGTAAAAAGTGCTGACCTGATCCGGCCTGTTGTAGCTGGTGAGCGGTAAATTGACCGACATCGTAATGACGCGCTCGGGCCGGAAGCCCGGGTCCGTTTCTCGCACTCGAATGAAGCTGCGGATCAACAGTCCGGCTCCCACCAGAAGAACCGTCGCGAGCGCGATCTCGGAGACGATCACCGCACTGCGCAGCCTGCGATGACCGACACCTTGAGAAGATCGCGTCCCGTCCTTCAGCATCTCGCTTATATGAACCGCAGACGCTGAAAAGGCCGGCGCCGTGCCGAAGATGAAGCCGGTCGCTATCGATAGCCCTACAGTAAACAGAACAACAGTTGAATCAAGCTGAATCTGATCGGCTCTCGGCAGATCGGGAGGCGCGAGCGAAGCCAGAACCTTTGCTCCCCAATTTGCGAGCAGCAGGCCCGCCGCTCCACCTGCCAGGGCAAGTACGACGCTCTCGGTCATGAACTGACCCACGAGTCGCATGCGACTCGCCCCGAGCGCCTGTCGAATCGCGATCTCCTTTTGCCGGTCGGCCGCGCGTGCGAGCAGCAGGTTCGCAACATTCGCACAGGCAATGAGCAACACCAGCCCTACTGCGCCTAGCAACAACCAGGTGAGAGTCTGAACGCGTCCCAGCGCCGCTTGACGAAGCGGGGTGACCGAAGCGCTCAGGTTCACTTGACCTCGAAACGGGGGCGGATATTGATCCTCGATTCGTTGAGCGATCGCATTCACATCTTCGTTGGCTTGCGCGAGGGTCGACCCGGATTTGAGCCGAGCTATGACGCTGTAATCAAAATCGTCGCCGCGGTCCGCGAGCTCCGACTGCGAGAAGGACATCGGCACCCAGAGCTCAGCCGGGTTAGCGGTTGCAAGACCCGGCGTGGGAAAAACGAACGATCGCGGCATGACTCCGATGATGGTATAGGTCTGTCGTGAAAGCGTGATCGTTTGACCCACTACATCCTGATCTCCGCCGAACTGCTGTTGCCACAGCGCGTAGCTCAGGACCGCCACTTTGTGATCCGACTTGTCTTCTTCTTCGGTGAAGGTGCGACCGAGAACAGGGCTGACATCCAGAACCTGGAACACGCTCGCAGACAATCGAGCGGTTCTGACGCGAACCGGTTGGCCCCTGCCCGAAAGCTCGTGAGTCAAATTCTGAAATGATCCGACCGCGTCAAAAGTCTGGCTCTGAGTCTGAAAGTCCACGGTGTCGGGGGCGGGCACCGTGAGAATCTGGCCGCCCAGTTTTGGGATGCTCTCAGATATGAGCAGCAGGCGGTCTGGATCGCGATACGGAAACGGCCTGAGGACCACCGCGTTGACCACGCTGAAGATCGATGCATTCGCTCCGATGCCAAGCGCAAGAGCAAGGATCGCGGTTACGGAGAACCCTGGATTCTTGACTAGCATTCGGACGGCGTGTTTCAGATCTTTGAACAGAGTCATATTAAGCACCCCCCATTTGAATCCAATAACGTAGGCCGCCTCGAAAAAGGTGCAATAAATAGATGGTCAGTTGCAAGAAAGCTTCTGGGAAAAGGGGTGCGAAAGGTCGCGAAGGAGCACCAGAAATTTTGCTGTGGCGATTGGATTCGCTTCTGAAGCAGGCCGGCGATTTGTGCGCTTTTTGCCAATTGGCGCTTTGCGTCCAGACTCCTTTGCGATAAAACATACCGCGACACACATTCAACCAAATGAGGAGACCTCCGTGAGCACACAGGATCCCGTTATTCTCATTTCCAATGAATCGAAGGTCGTCACCGCTTCGGACCTCGAGAGTGTAATCGCGCCGCTCCAGCGTCAAATAGACGATCAATTCTTTCCTTTGTGGGGGTGGCGTGCCGAACTCGTGCTAGCCGATACTGCCGACAGAGCGAGAGGAATGAAGGTGATCATCCGGGACAGGTCAGATGAAGCAGGAGCGCTCGGTTATCACTTCAAGGACGGTTTGCCCATCACCTACATCTTCGCGAAGGACGACATCGAGGATTCCGGCGAGTACACGTCTACGCTCTCGCACGAACTACTCGAAATGATCGCCGACCCTGGTGTAAACCTTTACGCTCGTGGTCCGGTGAAGTTGAAAGGCGAGCCCCGCCCGCGCATGGGGTGGGTGTCTTACGAAGTGTGCGATCCCGTCGAGGGGAACCTCTACGACATCGATGGAGTCAAAGTATCAAATTTCGTGACTCCCGAGTACTTCGAAGCCGAGCACAAGAGGGGCTCGCTCCAGTTCGATTTCCTCAATGTTGTCGATCGGCCGTTCCAGGTTGCGGCGGGCGGTTATCTAGATGTGATGGTGGCCAGCAGGTGGCGAACGCTCTGGGGTCGCAAAGCAGCTTCAAAGCGCTTCCGCCACCGACTTCTCGCACGAAAGAATATCAAATCGGCAGGCTCCGCAATCAGGAGGTAGCTATGGACAGTGCATCAATCGATGCCGCGCGGTGTGCGGTGTTGAGCATGGACCTTCAGGCTGGAATCGTCTCTGTATACGCGAAGGACAACGAGACACTTATTCGTCAGGCGTCGAGTGTTCTCGACCGCGCCAGGGCCGCTGGAATCACGGTCATTCACGTCAGAGTCGCGTTCCGGCCTGGACTCCCTGAAGTCAGTGACCGCAATCAACTGTTTAGCGCTATCAAGGGCTCGCCCAAGCATCAGCAATTTTTCGAAGGCGAGTCAGGTGCGATTCATCCCGCGCTTTCTCCGAAGGAAAACGACCTTGTCGTTTCAAAGAGCCGCATAAACGCATTCACCGGCACAGACCTCAATCTGATTCTACGGGCGAAGGGAATCGATACAGTCGTGCTGTTCGGAATCGCTACAAGTGGCGTCGTACTGGCGACGTTACTTCACGCATCAGACGCCGATTACCGAGTCATAGTGATAAAGGACTGCTGCGCCGACCTGGACCAGGAACTCCATCAATCGCTCATCGAGAAACTGTTTCAGCGACATGCGAGCGTGTGGACATCTGAAGAATTGATGGCGGCGCTCTGAGCGGATCAGGTCCGTTCGGCTGATGCGACTTGGCCTTACGGATTCGAGCTGTTCTTTTTCCTTCGGGAACAGTTATCGGGCAAAGAGCGGATTGGTTGCTTTTCGAGAGCGCGATAGTGGGCGTTCTTCTTGCGTGCGAGATGCCGATATCACGGCGAAGTCCGGCAAAGATTCGAGCGCCCAACGCTGGAGTGGTTAATTCGAATTAGCTATTCGAGTCCTGATCAGGGAACTGGTAGCGACCGAGTACCACCGTTATGTTGTCTACGCCTCCGTTGTTCAATGCCAAATTAAGGAGCGCTTCGCACGCATCGTGCGAAGCTTCGTGGCTTCCCAGAATCGAGGCGATCGTCGAATCGTCTACCATTTCATTCAGACCATCGGTGCAGAGCAGGAGCCTATCGCCGTCCTCCAAACGCCACCGATTAATCTCGGGCTGAAGAGATCTTCCACTTGTGCCAATCGCTTGAGTCAGAATGTGCCTGAACCTTCGGGCGAAGTTCTGATCGGTCGGCAGCATGCCTCGATCGATCAGCGACTGAGCAAGCGTCTGATCCCTCGTAAGCAGCCGAAGCTCACCGCGACGATGCAAATAGGCGCGCGAGTCCCCTACGTGACCAATAAACAAATCGTACCCGATGCTCCACGCCACGGTGAGTGTCGTTCCCATTCCGGTTAACTCCGGCGTTTCCTTCGCCCGCTCCGATACCGCCGCGTCGACGTCGACAAATCGCTGTTCGAGTCGCGCCATGATCTCTTCGGGCATGGGCTCGGTAGTTTGCAATATCCAGTCGGGCGTATTCAGTACGAGGCTGACCAGAGTCAGCATCGCGGTGCTACTGGCAATCTCTCCGGCCGCTGCCCCACCCATCCCGTCCGCGACAATCATCGCGTAGCCTGTTTCGTTGACGCATTGTGGCATCTTGTCGGGAACGCTCGAGAGCAACATCTCGAGCGACCGGCCGCCGCGTACAACCAGGTAGTTGTCTTCGTTCGACTCTCTTACCTTTCCGACATGCGTCGTGGCCGCCACGTCCAGCTTAACCTGCGAGGACAAGGGATTCGCCTGCCTCGCATCATGCGAAAGAGACGGAGGATAAATCTCTAATGTATCTTCTTCGGCTTCACGAGTCATACTGATAAATCCTTGTGCAGTCGTCCATTTCGAGACCGATCAATCCGGCCAAATTCTTCGAAGAGTGCAAAAGCGACGATCGGATCCGTCGCGCGGGCAGCGCTCTTAAGATTGAACTGCGGCTCGTGCCTTTAGCGGCTCCTGCTCCTGCTGCGGCGCCGGCTCCTCGCTGGCCAACCCTTGATATGCGAGCCCGG
>DATFXM010000069.1:0-65367 GCA_035315885.1 Blastocatellia bacterium | reverse complement strand
GATCATCCGGTAGATTCCAAAGCGACGACAAAGAGAGCTGTTGCCGGAGAGAGTTAAAGAGAGGTTTAAAGCGCGCTCAAAACAGAAAGACGGCCCTAAGCCGCCTTCGACCCCTTGATTAATGGCTGGGAGGCAGGGATTCGAACCCCGATAAGCAGATCCAGAGTCTGCTGTCCTACCGTTGAACGACCTCCCAGCAAGACCATTCAATATAGCCAGCCGTTCTGAGGGGTGTCAAGAATGGGAGTTCTGAGTTGGCGTAATTGTCGATTGCTCGAAGGACACTCGATATTCAGGACTCAGGACTCAGAACTCAGGACTCAGAACTCAGAACTAGTGTGGATCGCTCTTTGCTACGAGTCTCTTGGTCGGGCATCTTAAACGGAAATTAATCCTGTCTTTGTTTTGGGAATAGCACTCAGGTGTTAACCTGCGTTTGAGGGAAAGGAGGTGAAGAATGGCGTTTTTTACGAGACGCAATGCAGTGAAAACCTTGCTGGCCGGTGGAGGCGGTTTAGCAGTCGGCTCCTTGCTCGAGGGAAAGTCGAATGCACGAGACATCTCTCCGATGGCATCCGGTGACATGACGTCGCAGAGTGGCGATGCAGCGCAGGCAGCGAGCGCTTTTCGCGGGCAACATCAACCAAAGCCGCTTGCGTTCGATCCGAGCAAGCTGAAAGGCATCTCCGAGAAGTTGATCAAGTCTCATCACGAAAACAACTACACGGGTGCGGTGAAGGCATTGAACGCGGTTGAGCAGCGACTCGACTCGATGATGAAAGACAAAGATCTCCCTGCGTATATCTACGGCGATTTGAAGCGCGAGGAGCTCGTCAGAACGGGGTCGGTCGTTCTGCATGAGCAATACTTTTCAAATCTGGGCGGTGACGGCAAAGCGGCTGGGGCTGTGCTTGAATTGATCAAGCAGTGGTTTGGCAGCTACGAGCAATGGGAAGCGGAGTTCAAGAGGACCGCCAACGCTCTTGGAGGCGGTTCCGGATGGACGATCCTTGCTTACAACGCTCACACCCGTGAGCTTCACAACTACTGGGCGTGGGACCATATGCACAACGCGCCGATGAGTCGTCCTTTGCTGGTGTTGGACATGTACGAACATGCCTATCATATGGACTACGGCGCGGCTGCTGCTAAGTACGTTGACGCATTCATGCAGAACGTGAAGTGGGAAGAAGTTAATCGCCGAGCAGAGGAGAGTGTGAAGAAGTGAGTTGGCGAAGGGCGACGCGGAGACGCGGGGAGGAGAGACGCGGGGAGGGAGAGGTGGCGAAACGGCGACTGGGCGACGACGGGACAGGGGAGACTAGAGGTCGACACCGGGACGCGGGGACGACTTTCACTGCATCGCGCGTCACTCCTCCCCGCGTCACTCCTCTCCGCGTCGCCCGTTCGCCCCTTCGCGTTAGAACCTAAAGGCGAGTTGAAAATCGATGCGGCGGTTGTTCGCGACGGTTGCTGCGCCGAAGCCGCCTCCGCCGCCCCCAAAGTTGATCCCGCCCGCCGCCAGCTTTGTAGACAAGCCGAACAACGGCGAACTGAGGTTTCCCACCGGTGCCGCAGGGTTAGTGTGGTTGAGAATGTTTGACGCGTTTACTGAAATCGTCAGGTTGTACGGATGATCGCTGCCCCCGCCGCCCATCATCATTCCGCCAGGAAACCCGCCCGGCCCTCCTCCTGGACGGCCGCCTTGCCCACCGCCAAGTCCACCCGCTCCTGCGCCGGCGCCTCCGCCTCTCGCTCCGCCAAATCCGGCGCCGCCACGGTTTCCGGCTCCCCCTCGCTGTTGGTCCTGCCCGCCTTGTTGAGTCTGGCTGAGCTGCGAGCTGCTGGGATGACCTCCGAAGCCAAACGTCTTGCTGACGCGCATATTGAGCGAGAAGTAACCGAAGGCCTCGCCGAAGTTCCTCGGAATTATCTCCGCCCCCGGCAGAGGATTCAGATCGAACGCACCGAACTTCGTGATCTTGACGCTCGGTCGAGACAGATCAGTCGCGAACGCTGGCCGATCATTCGAAGCCGTATCGCCATTGGTATCGACTCCAGTGACGATGTTGAACGGCGGCGCTGACGACACAAACAAGAACGGATTCAGGCTGACCTGCCAGGGCAGGTTCACTGAGCCGAACACGAACGCCCGATGTCGTACATCGAACGAAGTCCGGCCGAACTCGCCGCGCAGGTCATAAGTATTCGAGGGAAGCGTTCCCGAGCCGTCCGTATCGCTTTGGGTCTTCCCCAGGATGTACACGCCGGTCACGGTGAAGTAGCGGTTGAACCTGTTCGAGATGTTGAAAATCAACTGGTTCTGTTTGAATATCCCGCTCGACTCATACTCAAATATGTTGCCTACATCTCCGAACGGTCTAACGCCGCTGTCCGGCACGGTCGGATCGAAGGTTCCCGGCAAAGGAGCATTGATGTTTCGCAGACGCAGATAATGCACACCCCGCGCGTTCATGTACGTCGTGGTTAGCACAAACCGGTAGGGCAACTGTCGTTCGACGCTGATGCTGGACTGAATAGTGTAGGGAGCGTGCATCCCGCCATCGAGCTGATATGTATTCTGCGGCAAGGCAAACGCCGAGAGCGTGTCTATCGACGGCACTCTCGGAAAGATTCCGAGGATCGTCGGATCGGTGACGGTGAACTGCATCTGGTTTATGCCGTTGAATCTGTCGGACTGCAGCGTAAGGTTCTCGCCGACTCGCTCATAAAAAATTCCGGCCCCGCCGCGGACCACCGTCTTCGCCTGACGCGACCCCCCGCCGGGCGACCAGGCAAACGCAACTCGGGGTCCGAAATTGAGGTTGCTGCTGATATTGGTTTGCCGCTCGTATCGCAGCCCGTAGCTTAGAGTCAGGTTCGGTCGAAGCCTCCAGTCGTCCTGGAAGTAGCCACCGAAGTCCCACTGCGTCACTCCTGCCGCCGGGTTCCCACCAGCGATTGACAGTTGCGATGCGCCGCCTCCCAGCTCCACGATTTGCGCCGGCGTCAAACCCTCTTGTTGACCCAGCAGAGTGCGGCGATATCGCTCGAGACTGGTGATGTGCGTCAACACCACGGTGCCCGATCCATCGTGAACAATTTGATTGTTGGAATCGAGCAAAGGACCACCGCCGCCGAAGAATATGTAGGTCCCGGCAAAGTTGAACGGCGACTCATCGTCGATGTGAATCGCTCGAATGCGTACGCCGAATTTGAATGTATGATTCTTATGGCTCCACGTGGTGTAGTTTTGCAACTCGTACCGATTTGAGTTGTTCGTCGCGAGCCCCACGTTCGCTCCGCCTCCGTTGAAGGCGTCCACTACAACAATGGATGGAGTCGAGGCATCGCCGTGCTGTTCCCTGTTATTCCGAAGAAACTGGAACCGCGTTTCGTTGACGATTCTCGGGGTTATCACCGCAGTCTCGGTGAGCTGGAGCGTATGATCGGTATTGGCGATCGTCGACGCCCGGGACGGCAGCGTGAAATCTCCTATCCCTACGTTTTCGAGGCTGTCGTTGCCGTAGTTGTAGCGCGCCATCAGCGTGTTGTTCTTGTTGATCTGATAGTCCAGTCGCGCGCTCGGGTCGGTGAAACGCTTGGGCGTGACCACGGCTTGGCTGATCAGCAATGGATTCAGGGCCGGATCGAGTACGGTTGCGTTGATGATCGCGTTGTCTTCGATGTCGCGATGAAAGATGTTCAGAAAAAACGATGCCTTCTTGCTGATCAACGGGCCGCTGAAGCTGGCGTTGATGAATTTAAACTGTGAGTCCGGTTTGTTGGTCACGAACGGATTTCGCGAGTTGAACAACTCATTGTTGTACGTTAAGAATGCGGAGCCGTGGTACTTTTCAACACCGGGTTTCGTGAATATCTCAATTCTTCCAAAACCTATCCGGTCGTTTTCGGCGGCAAACGGATTCTGGTTTATGCGGATCTCCCGAATGGCTTCCTTAGGAGGCATGTTCCCGCCCGAGAACCCATCAATGTAGAGCTGGCCTCCATTTGGTCCAGCGGACGCTCCGGCCATCGCCTGCAGTGCGCTCGCAAGGTCGTCCGGATCGTCCGGCAGCGCGTCGAGATCTTTCCCTTTTAATACGATTGCACCCTTATTGGCGTCGGGATCGGTGCTGAGCGGCGTATCGCTAGACGTAATCTCCACTTTCTGTTTTTCAATCGTCGCGGTCAACCTTACATCCAGCGAATCTCGACGTCCGGCGACGACTTCGACGGAATCTTTCTCGAAGAGCGCAAATCCGGTTGCAATAACGCGAAGAAAATACTTGCCGGGTGCGATCCCGTTGAATACGAAGACACCCTGATCGTTGGTGGTGGCGGTTTTCTCGGCGTTGTTGGAGTCGATCAGAGTTACGGCGGCGCCGGAGACCGCCCCTCCGAGTTGATCAGTCACTTGCCCTCGCAATGTTGCGGTTGTTTGCGCTGCGACGAAATATATGCTCAAGATGAGCGTCACCGTGAGGGAAATGGCTTTAGAAAAAATCGTCCGTGATCTAGTCATTTGCTCCATGCTCCGTTTGTCTCTGCTTGTCACTCATCACTCTAGTCATCAGGGCTGTGAGATGCCGAAGTCGAGAACACCGGCCGGTAGCCCGGTGCTCAAGGCTGGACCTCGACGCGCGCCGCCGGCTGATTGCAATGCCGCAATTATCACATCGACGCCGCTGACAAGGGTGATTGCGGTCAGCCTCGAAGGATCAGAGCCAGTGGTGCTGGACACTGCTATCACGTCTCCGGGCTTCAGGTCGCTGAGCGTGAGCGGGGGCATGCGCTCGAGCATATCTTGGAAATCTCCGCCGCCTTGCATTTGTGGTCTATCGCCGCCGGGACCTCCCGGGGGCGGACCCGCCGGTCTTGCCGGCGCGGCTCCCGGTGCGGGCGCACCTCCTGGCCCTGCCGCTCCGGCTGAGCCCTGGCTTCTCATCACTAGAAACGTTGCAACCTGAGGAGGGATGCGGCGAAGGAGAGAATCTTTGTTGACGACGACTGTAACTTGCTGCTTACCACCAAGCACTTCAATTTTGATTTCGTTTGCTTCGGGCGATACAGCTTTCACTGTTCCGCCCACCGTTTGAAATGAACCGGTCACTATCTGTTCGGCGGTGAAGCGGGTCCCATCCGAGCTCTTGTCACCGAGTGCTCTGAGTTGGTCTCCAGTCTTCAGCTCCGCGAATGAGCTTGTCTTTGTGTCGCTGAATTTCACCGAGTCAGGTGCGTAACGACGAAAGAGCGTGCTGTCGGAAGCTGCGACGACAACGGTCTTCAATCCCTCGCGCGTACGGGCTTGAATAGAGATTTCTTTTGACTGGGGGTTGAGAGTTGTAATGGTTCCTGAGATCCCGCGGCGGCGCCACTCTGCGCGCTCCTGGTCATGTTTCTTATCGATGTCGGCCTTCGCCATCACAATCAGCTTCTGAGCCGGAACCGATTTGCGATCATCGCTGACGTGTCCACGTGCGTAGACCTTATCGCCGACGCCGATCTCCGCGAGTGTTATTGCGACGGCTTTGTCGAGTGACTTCTCGCCTGGGGGGACTCGAAGGTATTCAGTTTTTTCCTCGAGCAGGACTGTGACGAGGCTTCCGGCATCAGTCTTTACAATGATGCGTTTGTTTTGGGCATCGATTTGAGTGACCTGACCCAGTACCCGAGTTGCAGTGATGTTGGGATCTCCGCCCTCCTGTGCGTAATCGATGGGTGCGGACTCGTCGTGAGTAGCGCGAACGGACGCGGGCGCTCCGAGGCTGACAACGAGCCCGAGGGTGATAGTAAGCGAGAGCATCTTCATCAGTTTGATCATGACTTGCCTCGTCGCAGTTTCCTGAGCCGAGTCATTTTTTGCCAGAGGAATCGGTCGCGAGTCATTCGCTCTCCCCAGTCTTTTCAGGAACTTACGTTAATTCAAGAACAAAACACACAAATGGAGGCGGTAATCTACGAAGACGAAAGTTCTGGGCGGCTAGTTGCAGAATCTTTTCAGTAGGCAGTAGGCAGTTAGGGATAAGGAAGCGAAGGGGCGACGCGGGGACGCGGAGAGGAGGGACGCGGAGAACAGGGATGCGGAGCAAAGCGGCGAAGGGGCGAAGGGGCGAACCGGAAGTCCTGTTGCTGAGGCTGGTGCGCTGAGCCTCCGCGTACCCGCGTCTCGGTCTCACTGCACCTCGCGTCGCCCTTTCGCCCCTTCGCCCTTTCGCTCCCTTATCCCCCAACTGCCTACTGCATACTGCCTACTGCTTTTACCCCCTGTGACACTGAGCCGGCGCTCCGGGCGGCCACGGTGAGTCCAGGTTCGTACTCGACACTCAGGAGCCGGGAATAAGTCGCAAGATAGTCCCGCGCCATCCTCGGCGCTGTGAAACGCTTCTCAAATTCGCGTCGACAAGCGAGTCGGTCGAGACTGCTTGTCTTCTCAACTGCGACAACCGCTGCGTCAATATCGTTCACGATAAACCCGCTCACTCCATCCCGGATCACTTCGGGCACCGATGCCCTCCGGTACGCCACTACCGGAGTTCCGCAAGCCATCGCTTCGATCATCGCAAGCCCAAAAGGCTCAGGCCAGTCGATTGGAAACAACAACGCCTGTGCATTCCCCAGGAACTCTTCCTTTTCTCGCCCTCCGATTTCGCCGATGTACTCGACGTACGGGTTTTGAAACATCCCCTTAATGCTCTCGTAGTAATCGCGGTCTGCGTTGTCGATCTTCGCAGCAATCTTCAGAGGCATTCCCAGCCGATCGGCTATTCTGATGGCTCGATCAACTCGCTTCTCGGGAGAAATCCTGCCGAGAAATGCAAGATAACCTCCCGGACCCGGATGAAACGCAAACAAGTCCGGCGGCAAACCGTGATGAATAGTTCCCTGCCAGTTCGCCCAGGGAATCGGCTCGCGCTGCGAATCGGAGATCGAAATGACTGGCATCTCGGCGTACGACTTATAAAGCGGCGCAAGGTCCGGAATGTCGAGCCTGCCGTGCAGGGTAGTTATCGATGGCAATCGCATCCACTTCGAGTACGGGAAATGAAGGTAGTCGATATGAAAGTGCACTACGTCAAAGTCGGATGCCGCCTCAAACACCTTGTCCAGCATCGTGATGTGATGGGCAAGTGGGTCAATGCATTGGCTGTCTGTCCTGAGCGAGGATGCACAACACGGGACCAGTCTTGCGCCGGTTATTGAGTCGCCGCTCGCGAACAGCGTGACTTCGTGACCTTGGCTTACGAGTTCCTCAGTCAAATAGGACACTACACGTTCGGTGCCCCCATAGTTTCGCGGAGGAACGCTCTCGTACAACGGAGCTATCTGAGCAATTTTCATTGTTACCTCACCAGATGAATCCTTGTTCTTCTAAGCATCAAAATATGAAATTACAATTCCACAACCACATCGAGTCTCCCCTCCTGTCTGAGGACCTTCACCGCGATCGTGTCGAAAGTTCTCTCGAACTTCAGATCGACGTTTGCCGTTCCTACTCGAAGCCCTTCGATGTCCACCTCGTTTATGAAATCGGGAAGAATTGGTCGGCGGACCAGCAGTCGATTCTCAAAGGCTTGGGGCCACAGGCCGAGCAAGGTCTTGAACATGTAAGGAATGGTTCCGGCGGCCCACGACTGAGGCTGGCACGCGACAGGATAGTTCACCGGCACTCCGAACTTGTTCTTGGAGAAACCGGCAAACAGCTCTGGTAGCCTGTGCGCGTCAAAGAATGTTGCGGCGTCCAGCAGCGCAACAAAGACCCGGATCGCTTCCTTATCGTATCCGTAGTTTCTGAGCCCGCCGACAATGAGCGAGTTATCGTGCGGCCAAACGGTTCCCAGGTGATATCCCAGCGGGTTGTATCGACGTTCTCGCTCGGAAAGCGTGCGGATTCCCCAGCCGTTGAACATGTCCTCGGACATCAGCCTCTCGACCGTTTGCGCAGCGCAATCCGGGGTGGCGATGCCCGCCCACAGTGCGTGACCCGCATTTGACGACATGACAGCCGCTTGCTGGCCGTCGTTCTGCAGCGCCAGCGCGTAGAAGCCGTCTTCCACCCAGAAATCCCGGTTGAACCGCTGTTTCAAGTCTTCAGCTTCGGCCTCGAGCCGGTGGGCTCTTTCTTGTTCACCGGCGCGCCGATAGAGTTCGGCCATCTCGACCTTCGCCAGATAGACGTAGGCTTGCACCTCTACTAGCGCGATTGGGGGAGTTGCGAGACTCCCGTCACTGTTGACGATGCCATCGCCGGAGTCTTTCCATCCCTGATTCTCCAGCCCCGCTGCGGTATTTCTCTGATACTCCAGATAACCCCGTTTGCTTATATCGCCTCCGTTCGAAATCCAGTTCAGCGCCGCATCGATGTTCTGGCGCAGCGTGTTGAACAAGGCAAGTTCACCGGACCAGGCTGCGTGGCGGGCAATCAGGATCAGGAACAACGGAGTTGCGTCTACGGTGCCGTAGTAAGGCGTATGAGGCACCTCGTTGAGGTTGGCCATCTCACCTACTCGCAGTTCGTGAAGAATCTTGCCCGGTTGCTCATCGCGCCACGGATCGGTTCGCTTGCCTTGCAGCGCGGCCAACAAGAGAATCGTGTGCTCCGCGATCCGGCAGTCGAACGCAAGCATCTGCAACGCCGTAATGATGCTGTCCCGCCCAAACAGAGCCGCGAACCACGGAACTCCTGCGGCAAAGTATTCCTCCTTGCCGATGTAGCTTCGAAGCATGTCGAGATCGACCATCGAACGTTTGAGCGATTTGTTGAGCGAGATACTGCTTGTGTAAATATCGGTGATGCCTTGAATCCACTTGTTGGAACGTTTTTGTGCAGCCGGTTCAATGGCCTTAGGTTCGAGTCGGAAGCTCGGCCTTGGACGGGTTGCTGCTCTGTCGCGAGATTCCCGCACAGTTAAGCTGACGAGCCGGTCGGTCGACTCGTTCGGCTTCAAAACGATATCGAACGCCAGGCTCGAGCCGTCGATCTCGGCGGGCTTGCGCGAGAACTGAACGATAACGCTGCGGTAGACCCCGTCGGCTCCTCGATACGACAGATCGAGCAGGTTATTGACCCATCGCGGCGGTTCGATCACACCCCTTTGCTTGGGCGTCAGGCCGCGAATCTCGAATAAATCCTCGAACGCAGAGAGGAATCGCATCGAGAACGTGAAATCCAGGTGCGACAGCGTAAGGTTCTGAAACGTGAATACGTCGTGAAGTGCTAGTTGTGAGCCGTCGATTACTCGCACCCATCGTATCCCGATGGAGTGGCGCCCGATGGTAGCTCCAGCCGAGTCAACAAACTCCGGATTTGTGAGCGCGATGATTGCCATGTATCCGGTTTCGGCATGCCAAACCAGATGCTCAGGAGTTTGTTGTCCGATTCGAATCTCATAGCCGCTCAGGTAACGGCAATCGTGATAGAACAAACCAAAGCCATGCCCCGGCTCCGCGGGTACACGTCCGTCGGGTTCGGTGAGGAAGAACAGATCCTTGTCCTTGATGACAACTGTATGGGAAATGTCTCTTCCACGTCCGAAGGAGCCGGGCGTAAGCTCTCGCCGTCTTGAGGCGGTAGTCGCGTCGGAGGGGCCGTGAATTCGAGTTGTATGGTCGTGGTCGCGCGTCATCTTGTTCACTCGGGACAGTTCTCACGCACTTGGCCGGAGACGTTTGGCTACTAAGAGGCGACGCTATCGAATGGCGCGGATCTCGGGTCGCTTTGGTCTCGGCGGCGCTTTACCGGGTCAACAGCGAATTCCCAATGATCGCCAGACTCGCGGCGAGGCCGGCCCTCGTATGTTTGTGAATGTCCTGAATCGTCGATCGCGTGAGGTGGTCCAGGCAAACGATCCAAGGCTAGGCGCCAGGGTCAGGATCGAGAAGTGCTGAACAGATTCGAGAAGGACCAAGTTGAGTGTCCGATTGGTATACGGCAGTTGTACACAATTCATCCAAGGAATCGGACATGTAAGCTGACCTCCAGTTTTGTGTCGCGGTTTTACCACGAATTCTCCACTCACCTCAGTTCGTAGGGGACTCAGCACGCCCCAAGAAAAACGTTCCGGGCTCGACCTAGCTAAGTATTTGCTCTCGTGGGCCAGGTGGCGCGTTGGACTACGGCGCCCAACCCTCTTCTTTTCACTATTTGTCTTGCAACTGATGTGCCTGTGGGGAAGTTGAGAAAGTAGGCAGTATGCAGTACGCAGTAGGCAGTATGCAGTAGGCAGTATGTAGTAGGCAGTTTGCGGGACGTGAAGATACCGCCCACGTCAGACATCAAACTCTTAGACGCCAGGTGAAGAATTACAGCCTACTGCGTACTGCCTACTGCCTCAATCTCCCGGGGCGGGTGCGGGGGCTTCCGGCTGCGACACGAACTCGCGTCGCTTTCCGCCAGACATCCTCTCGACGATGTAGAAAGTAGCGGGGATTATAAAGATTGCGATAGAAGTTGCCGCGAGCATTCCAACGATAACCACTGTGCCCAGAATCCTCCGGCCTGCAGCTCCCGACCCTGAGGCGATCCACAACGGCACACAACCAAGGATGAACGCGAAAGAAGTCATCAGGATCGGTCGAAGTCTCAGTTTCGCGCCCTCGAGCGCAGCCTCGGCCAGATCGCGGCCCTTCTCATACTCCGCTTTTGCGAACTCCACGATCAATATCGCGTTCTTAGCCGCAAGCCCGATGAGCACGATCAAACCGATCTGAGCGTACACATCAAGATCGAGTCTCCGCAGCATCAGACCGGCGAATGCGCCGAAGACCGCTATCGGCACGGTCAACAGAACCGAGAAGGGAAGAGACCAACTCTCATACAACGCCGCAAGTATGAGAAACACGAACACGAGTGACAGTGCGAACCCGGCCGCGGCAGCCCCGGACGCGCTTCTCTCCTGGTAGGAGAGATCAGCCCAATCGTAACTCATCTCCTGAGGCAGAACTTCTCTTGCGACTTCCTCAAGCGCGTTCATGGCCTGCCCTGAACTGTAGCCGGGCGCCGCCGCCCCGAGGAGCTGAGCAGCCCTGTACACGTTGAAGCGATTCGTGTATTCAGGACCCTGAACCTTTCGCGTGGTCACAAGCGACGTCAGCGGGACCATGTTCCCATCGTTATTCCGAACGTAGTAGTCACGAATGTCGCTCTCGCTAATGCGTTCCTCGCCCTCAGCCTGCAGGAAGACGCGCCATTGTCTCCCAAACCGATTGAACTGATTCAGGAACAATCCGCCGAGATAGGCCTGCAGTGTTTGATAGACATCACCGACGGCTACCCCCTGTTTCAATACCTTGTCGCGATCCACGTCGGCGAAGATCTGGGGCACCGCCGCCGAGAAACCTGTAGTGACCGTGGCAATCTCCGGGCGCTTGCGAGCCGTCTCGACAAACTTCTGTACGTTCTGGTCTAGAAAATCAACCGTACCGCCGCTTCGATCCTGGATCCAGAACGAGAAACCGCCTGCGGCTCCCAAACCCGGTATCGACGGCGGCAACAGTGAAACAGTGATCGCTTCTGGTATTGTCTTGCTAAGTTGGGCGTTCAGTTTTCCGTTGATGGCTTGAGCCTGCAGTTCGGGTCTTGACCGCTCGTCCCACGGCTTGAGGATGACAAAAAAGAATCCGTTGTAGCTTGCCGATACGCGAGTAAGCAGACTGAACCCGCCAATTGTGTTGTAAGCCTGAATGCCGTCTGTTTTGTCCAGAATAGCCTCGACCTTGCGGCAGACCTGATCGGTCCGCTCGAGCGATGCCGCCGGGGGCAGTTGCACGTTCAACAACAAGTAGCCGTAGTCTTCGTCAGGCAGAAAGCTCGTAGGCAATCGTCTGCCTACGATTCCATCCAGAAGCGCGAACGCACCGATTATCAGCAGTGCGATGGCGGCTTTGCGAAGCAGCCCGTGACTCAATTTGACGTAGCCGTTTGTCGCCTTGCCAAACAGTTTGTTGAACCCGCCGAACAGGAACCCCAACGGTCCGCGCGTAGCACGTCTGGGTTTGAGCAACATCGAAGAAAGAGCCGGAGACAGCGTCAACGCATTGAACGCAGATATCAGAACCGAGATCGCAATGGTAACCGCAAACTGGTTGTTCAGTCGGCCCTGAATTCCGCCGAGAAAAGCAACCGGCAAAAACACCGAGGAGAGGATCAGTGCAATCGCAATCACCGGACCCGACACTTCTTGCATAGCCAGAAGCGTCGCCTCTCGCGGCGGCATGCCCTCCTCGATGTGATGCTCGACCGCTTCGACTACCACGATTGCGTCGTCGACTACGAGGCCGATTGCGAGTACCAGTCCGAAAAGAGACAGTGTGTTGATCGAAAATCCGAGCAGCGGAAAAATGGCGAAGGTTCCGATGAGTGAAACCGGGACCGCGATCATTGGAATCAAGGTCGCTCGCCAGTTCTGAAGGAACAAGAAGACTACGAGGATTACCAGGATCATCGCTTCGACAAGCGTCTTGACGATTTCCTTGATGCCTTCGGTGACTGGAAGCGTAGTGTCCAACGTTATGGCGTAATCGAGGTCAGCTGGAAATCGGCGCTTCAGCTCGCTGATTGTCTTTTTCACCCCGTCGGCCACCGCGAGGGCATTTGAACCCGGCGCCTGAAACACTGCCACAATGCAGCCCGGCTGTCCGTTGACCCGAGCGATCTGCTGATAGTTCTGCGCTCCCAGTTCGATGCGAGCGATATCCTTGAGTCGCACGTTGGATCCATCAGGATTCGATCGCACCACGATCCGTCCAAACTCCTCAGGCGTCTGGAGCCTGCCCTGTGCCCGAACCGTATAGGTTTTTTCCTTCCCCTGAGGAGCAGGTTCAGCGCCGACCTGTCCTGCCGGGTTAACCGTGCTTTGCTGCTGCACCGCTCGACTGATGTCCGGAACCGTCAACCCAAGCTTGGCCAGCATGTCCGGCTTGACCCAGATCCTCATCGCATAATCGCTCGCTCCGAACAGTCTCACTTCTCCAACACCTGGCACGCGATAAAGGGCGTCATTGATGTTGATGTTCGCGTAGTTCGAAAGAAACAGCGAGTTGTAGGTGTTGTTTGGAGAGAAAAGCGAGATGACCAGCATCGGCAGGCCCGTCGATTTGCGAATACTGATGCCGAACTGATTGACCTCAGGCGGGAGGTTCGGCTGCGCTTGCGCGAGCCGGTTTTGAACGTTGACCTGATCGGTGTTGACGTCAGTTGCGATGTCAAACGTGACAGTCAGCGACATCGTACCGTCGTTGGCGTTGGTCGACTGCATGTACAGCATGTTGTCGGCGCCGTTCATCTGTTGTTCGATGGGTGTCGCGACCGATTGCTCGATGGTGAGTGCGTCGGCGCCGGTGTATGTAGTAGATGCGATGATCTGTGGCGGAACTATAGCGGGAAACTGTGCGAGGGGGAGACCACGCATTGCCACGAGGCCCAGTATGACCGTGATAATGGCGATGACCATGGCCACGATGGGCCGGTTTACGAAAAACTTCGAGATCATTGATCGAGCCTTTGAATTTTGACTGGTTGTCTACATCTTCTGGTTGGAAGGCGCGCACGCCTCGAGTTGCGACGCGCCTCGACAATGTTCAGGCGTGAATCGGCTACGGGCTGGTCTTTTCATTCGCTGAAGACGCAAACGGCTTTGTCGTAACTTCGGCCCCCGGTCGGACCTTTTGCGTGCCTTCGGCGATCACCAGCTCGCCGCGCTTCAGACCATCCTCTATGATCCACATGTCGCCGACTTTCTCGCCCGGTTTGACAGGACGAATCGATACTTTGTGATCGTCCCCTACTACGGCTACGCGGTAGCTTCCCTGCAGTTCAGTTACCGCCCTCTGCGGCACCAGAAGAGCGCCTTCGTGCATGCTGGTCAAAGCGCGAACCCGTCCATACTGGCCGGGCCTCAGCACGTTGCCGGGGTTGGGGAACACCCCGGCGAGCTTGATAGCACCAGTCTTTTGATCCACGTTGCGATCCGCGACGTAGAATTTTCCCTTCTGAGGGTAAGTTGTGCCGTCGGACAGGACGAGCTCCAGCTCGAGGGGTTTCTCCGCGGAACCGTGCGCGGCATTTATCAATTTTCCTTGAATCTGGTTCAAGTACTCCTGCTCTCCCACGGTGAAATAGGCCCTGATCGGATCCACCGTAGAGACCGTTGTGAGAGGGGGGCTGTTGGGGTTGTTCAGGGTAACCAGATTGCCTACCTGCACCGTGGCGATTCCTGCGATGCCGTCGATCGGCGATGTTATTCGGGTGAAACCGACGTTCAGCTCAGCAGTCTTGACCTGGGCTTCGGCGGCTTGTACCTGGGCGGTGGCGGCTACGATCGCAGCCTTGGCAGTTTCGACGCCGGCGTTCGCTGCATCCACCTGAGCCTTCGCAGCGATGTTGGCCTGAACCGCGTTATCGATTTCCTGTTGTGTAATCGCGTTGGCCGCCGCGAGCGGCACATAACGGTCTACGTCGAGCTGGGTCTTACCCTTGTTGGCTTGCGCACTAGCGAGCTGTGCCCGCGCCTGCAGGAGCTGGCTGTTGGACTGCGCAAGTTGGCCTTTAGCCTTTGCCAGGTCACCTTTGGCCTGATCGAGCGCAGCTTGAAACGGCCGCGGATCGATTTCGAAAAGTAACTGCCCCTTCTTTACAAACGAGCCTTCGGTGTAGTCCTTCGTCAGAAGATATCCGGTTACCTGGGACTTGATTTCCGCATTGACCATGCCGTCGAGACTGCCAATCCAGTCGCTGTAGATAGGGACGTCCTTTTGATCGACTTGTGCTACTTCTACTTCGACGAGGGATGGAGGTGGCGCGGACGTCTTACCCCTCGACCAACCCAGTACTAAGAAACCGGCGATGATCAGTATCGCGATCCCGGCCGCGATCACCAACTTGTGCGTCAACACCCGCTTCATCAGTCCTCCGAATCTAAAACTCCCTACGCGAAAACAGTCGCCTTTGTTATAGCACTTGCTGAATCTTTCTGACTCTATCGTAATTATCTTAATATTCGCATTCGACGGTGTGTGCAAGCTAACGAAATCGCTTCATCCTCCGCTTGTGCTTGATAGCTTCCTTGATAGCTTCAATGACCCTGCCGCTCTTTCCAGATAATCCCGGATAATCTACAAGGACATAAACGCAATCCCTTTGCCAACCGCTGGGCGATGGGTGTCGAAGTAACTAACAGCCTTGAAGTAAGGAGGATACGCGAGCTGGCTTGTGCGGTTGCGAGAGATTTTCCCTGCCATCTACGCGAGCAGATGCCGCGAAATATCGCGCCGCCGCGATATGTCGTGCCGCTCGCATCAGGCGAAGTCATAAGTTAAGTAACCAAAAGTCAGTCGAGAATAGATAGCAGAGTCGACAGAGAATCCGGCAGGCCACCTTGAATGGAGTTTTACAATCTTATTAATGGAACCAGGTTGGGCTCGCGTTTTTCGTGCGCCTGACTCTGGAAATTTGGAGGTCAACCGAAAAATGAGACGAAACAGAATAATCGGCAAAGTAATCGGGACCGCCATTGGCCTCATGCTTTTGATTGGCACAGGCATGATTTCGGGTACAACGGCTCAGGCCCAGGGACGAGGGCACTGGGGTGGAGGACAAAACTGGAGGGGCCGAAACTGGAGTGGTGGACACTTTGAACGTCACGACTTTCGTGGATTTGAAAACCGCGGCAGGTTTTTTGAAAACCGCGGCAGGTTTTTTGTTCCGCGTTCGCGGGTGTTCATAGCACCCAGGTTCTACTCTTATCCTCGATACTACCCGTATTCTTACGCGCCATATGGTGGTTTCGCAGGCAGCTATTACTACGGTTCCGGCAGTTACTACGGTACCGAGAATGGCGGTTATCGTGACGGGTATGACAGAGGACGCGAGGATGCTCGAGACGGCAACGGATACAACCCGAACAACTCTAGTCATTTTCGGAACTCTGTCAGCGCCGCATATCGGGATGGTTTCCGTCGTGGTTATGACGACGGGTTCCGACAATATGCGGGCTACCGATGGTAACGTCTAAACCTCCACGCGAGGTCCTCGCGTGGAGCTACAGGATTCTATAACCTCAGCATACTCTCTATCTTTTATTCTCCTTTTTTGCGAGCCGGGTGATGTCGATCAGGCAACACCCGGCTTCTTAGTATTCTGAGGCGACTGCACGACAGTCTTAAATCATCGATTCGCGTTTGCACTCGGCATCGGCGCTCTTCCCGGAGGAGTAGCAGCCGGAGGCGTGGTGCTGGGAGCCGCGGTTGAGGAAGGTGGACTGGAGGCCCCGCCTCCTTGTCTCATGCTCTCGACCACAACTCGGATCGCACCGACGAAACTCTGAACCTGCTGCTTGAGCTCGGTGGAGCTCACCTTCTTCATATCGGTAGGCACCGTGAACAAAGCAGGATCAGGATAGGGATCGATTTTCTGCGAAGTAGTGACTATGCGTGCCCCTGAGCCGTTGCTTGCGTTGGCACTGATCTCAGTGCGTAGTGGCAGTCCGGTATCCCGGTCCAGGTAGACGATGCTGTCGGCCTGAAGCGTACCCATGGAAGTTCTTGTATCGGTTGTGCCAGCGAAGCGGTACTTTACCGCTGGCTTGCCGTCTACGTTATCCATTCCGAGTTTCTCGTACTGACCGCGCGCCCTGAGCCGCTGTAGCGTTGTGGTGGGACTCATGAGCGAGCCAAGCTGAAAACCCAGCTCGTCGGGATCAAGCTCTACGTACTGGCTGCGAGCAGGGAAGATCAGGTACTTCATTGGCGCCTTCTCGAGATAGATCACTTGGCCGACAGGATCGGGCAGCCTGAATGAGAGACTCGTGTCCGGACCCAGGCGCGCAAACGTGAACTGCAACGGTGGAATGTTGGCGTTCGGAGAGGTCCCGGTCGGCTCGATTGAGACTGTGGTTGTCAGACTGTAGCGATCGGGCTCAGGCAAGTCGATTGGGTTTGGCTCGGGCGCCGCGGCGGCTGCGTTTGCGTTTCCACTTGCGGTGGTCGTTTCAGTATTCATGCATCCAGCCGAGGCCAGCGTCAGGAGAGCAATTGCGGCCGTCAAGAAAACAATCCTGCACTTGATATCAGCAATCTTGTACTGCATCGATATCCTCCTTCGTGTGAAGTGTCATCATTCGAGACACTAATCTTTGTCCAGGGTGTCCTGGGCAAGAGCCTTGCCAGTTTGCTGAGTTCTGAGTTCTG
This sequence comes from Blastocatellia bacterium, assembly GCA_035315885.1. GTDB lineage: Bacteria > Acidobacteriota > Blastocatellia > UBA7656 > UBA7656 > DATFXM01. The sequence goes on along the minus strand of DATFXM010000069.1, from coordinate 48,183 downwards.
AGTTCTGAGTCTTGAGGAAGAATCGGTTCTGAGTTCTGGGTCCTGACCTCAGAACTCAAGTCTCAGAACTTAAAAAATCCGAGCCACGTCGATGCTGATCTGCGGAGAACGAACATCACCCCGGACAATGATCGGGATCGACAACCGATTGTTGACTTCCAGAACTGTCGCGATGATTCCCAACATCGAACTGGTAGATTTGAGACGTGTAGTAGACTCCGGCGAGAGAGTCACCGTGCCGGAATAATCCACCACCAGCGATGAGTCTATATTGAAGGTTCCTTCGGGTGCGACTGCGTCGCCAAGGCCATCGAGTTGTTGAATACGCACGCGGCTAGTCTTGACCGCGCCTTTGTCTAACTGAAAGTCGGTATCCAGGCTTGCGACCTCAGTGCCAGGCGACATGTCACCGATCGAGTTTGTCTTGAGTGCCTGGGCTACGTTTTGACTGAGGTTAATCGTCGGCAGAAACAGGTCGCTGGCCGAGAGCTGACCCGATCCCGCCAGTGGAAGTCCCCTTTCAGCTTGCAGGTCGCCGTTTAAGGAAAACTCTCCGATTCTAACGTTACTGGTCTCGACGCGGCCCGGTCCGACCGAGCCCTTGGCAAACAGCGAAGCTCCGTTGCGCCTGCCGAACATTAGATCAAACGGAAGATCCGCCTTAAGCAGTTCGCCACCTGAATCGCTGGTGGATTCTGAAATGAATTCGCCCGCCGCGTGAGTCGCGGCTTCAGGGTCGTTGTGTGAGGGCGGGGTGACCGATGCGCTCAAAGTTATGTTCTTATAGACCGCAGTGCGTCCAGTCGATTTGTCCGACAGCGTAACGGTCGCATCGTCGACCTGGATGTGGCGAAGACCTCCGATCGAGACGCTCGGTATGAGATTGGACGCGAGTGTGAGAAGACTGTGGGCGAATCGCGATGCTCCATTGTCGCCGGCAGCTCGCTGAGTCTTTGCTCCGATTGTATCCCAGCTCCACTCACCGTCCGGATTTCTTACGAATTGCAGTTGCGGCGCCTCTACCTTCATTTCCCGTATCAGAATGCGCCGCTGGCGAACCAGCACGTAGGGATCGAGTTTGGCTACGACCTTGTTCGCCGAAAGGAAGTCGGAGTCGCCGAAGCCTGGATCTTCTGATACGCGCATGCCGCTTAGAGACAGCGCTGGCCCTTCAGTCAGGCTCAACCTCACGGAGGCGACGGTCACTTTGCGGCCGAGATAGTCCGATAGGCGCGATTCCACCGCTGGTTTGAGAGGGTCTAGAGGAAGGAGCGTGGCCGCGGCGATTGCGACAATGACCAGGAGGACTACTAGGACAAAAAAGCGGAGGAGCCAACGTCTAAAGGTTCGCATCGTAATTAGCTACCAATCCGCCCGCGATTTACGAAGAAATGCTAGCGTTCCGGACAGCTATTTCGCAAGAGAGCAGCGAGGAACGAAGGGGCGAGCCAGAGAAGCGGAGGTCCCGTGTCTCGTGTACCTGACGGCCTCGCCCCTTCGTCTCACGTCTCCGCTTCCCCTCCTCCCCGAGTCTTCCCTCCGGGCTCGTCCCTTCGCCCCATTCGCCCGTTCGATACTCCGAAACCCAACTGCCTACTGTTTGTTATCACTAACGAGATCAAATATAATCCGCGCGCTTTCATCCAGCATTCAGGACTAAGGTGATTCATGGTCAGAAGAACAGTCTTGGTTCTCCTGCAGGTCTGTTGTCTAGTGATGATCGTCGTAGCGAGTTCGCCACACGTGCCTGGCTATACTAATCCAACTAAATCCGAACCGGCTGATCACTACAAAGTCCAGTCTCCCGATGGACGAATCGAGATAGATGTCGACACTCGCGAAGGCATCCGTTACAACGTGTCCCTGAGTGGAACGAATCTGCTTCAATCCTGCGAGCTTTCGCTGGACGTGAATCACAAAACCCTCGGACCTGGATGCCGAGTCAAAAAGTCGTCCCAGAAGAGCCAGGACCATCAGATCGAACCTCAGATCAAGCGCAAATCAGCGAAAATCCACGAGGCTTACAACGAGCTCCGACTCGAGATGGAGGCCGACTACGCCGTAGTCTTCCGCGCGTACAACGAAGGTGCGGCTTACAGATGGGAGACTTCGCTCGCGGACCGAGAGGTCAAGATCTACGGCGAAGTGGCAAGGTTCAATTTCGCAGCGGACTGTTCAGTGTTTTATCCGAAGGAGGACAGCTTCTTTTCACACAACGAGCGGCGGTTCATAAACATGCCGCTGAAGAGCGTGAGCGCCACCGACATCGCTAGCGTGCCTGCGGTAATCGATGCGCGAGTCGCCAAGATCGCGGTTGCTGACGCCGATGTCGAGGGCTACCCGGGCCTCTGGCTTCGCGGCAACGGTGACAACAGCCTCTCTGCGGTGTTCCCGCCTTTCCCGCTCAAGGAGCAGCTCTTCCGTGATCGCGACCTCAGGGTTACGCGAGCGGCTGACTACATTGCGGTTACCACCGGCACCAGAACGTTTCCCTGGCGTGTGTTGGGTATTGCGCAGAAAGACAGCGACCTCCTGACCAATCAGATTGTCTATCTTCTGGCCAAGCCGTCGCAGGTGCAAGACACGTCCTGGATCAGGCCGGGGAAAGTCGCCTGGGACTGGTGGAACGCGAACAATATTTACGGCGTCGATTTCAAGTCGGGAATCAACACCGCCACTTATAAGTACTACATTGACTTCGCGGCGAAGTACGGCATTGAGTACGTGATACTGGACGAAGGGTGGTACAAGCTGGGAAATCTGATGCAGGTCTCGGCTGACATCGACGTGCAGGAGCTCGCCGATTACGCGAAACAAAAACACGTAGGCGTCATTCTCTGGGTCGTCTGGAAGACGCTCGATGATCAACTCGAAGCGGCGCTCAATCAATTCGAGCGCTGGGGCATCAAAGGAATCAAAGTAGACTTCATGCAACGCGACGATCAGCCGATCATCGACTTCTATCACAAGATCTGTCGCGAGGCGGCGAAGAGAAAAATGCTAGTGGATTTTCACGGAGCCATCAGACCCGCCACCATGACCCGGACCTGGCCAAACCTGCTGTCCACCGAAGGGGTTCAGGGACTTGAGCATTGCAAGTGGAGCGACGCCACAAACCCGGAGCATGACGTCACGATTCCTTTCACACGGATGTTTCTCGGTCCGATGGACTACACTCCGGGTGCCATGAACAACGCTTCGAAGTCCAGCTTCGCACACGTCTTTGAACGTCCCATGAGCATGGGCACGCGTTGTCATCAACTCGCGATGTACGTAGTGTTTGAAAGTCCGCTTCAGATGCTTGCTGACAGCCCGTCCAACTATCTGCGAGAACCTGAGGCGATGCAATTCCTTGCGCCGGTGCCTACGGTCTGGGACGAGACACTGGTTCTTGATTCAAGGATCGGAGACTACGTCATTGTAGCGCGGCGCAGCGGCCAGGTTTGGTATGTAGGCGCGATGACCGATTGGACTGCTCGGGAGCTCGATGTGGATTTCTCCTTCCTTCCTGAAGGTGCATTCACGATGGAGTCTTATCAGGACGGAACAAACGCGAGCCGTTTTGGAAGCGACTACAAGAGAGTTGCATCGCAAGTAAGCAGGAGCACGAAGCTGAAGATAAAACTGGCAGAAGGCGGAGGCTGGGCGGCGCGCATTCACCGTTAGATCCGAGCCAGATTGCTTGCCGAGTTACCGAACGTACTTTGCTGAGTATCAAATTTGGGAAGCGGACAACGGGTACAAAGTGATGAAGCCGCTTGCAGAGGAAACAATCAGCGCGGCACGGAAGAAGAAGGTGTGAGTCCCGAGTAGTGCGGTACCATCCGGAAAACTCGACCACAGGAGCTGGACCATGCATCTGACAAGCATCGATTGGGTCATCATGGTTGTTTATTTTTCGTTCGTGCTGGGCATCGGCATTGCGCTGAAGCGCTATATGAAGACGAGTACCGACTTCTTTTTGTCAGGCCGCTCGATTCCCGCCTGGATAACCGGGCTAGCGTTCATCTCTGCAAATCTCGGTGCGCAGGAAGTAATTGGAATGGGCGCTTCAGGCGCGAAGTACGGGATCGCGACAAGTCACTTTTACTGGATTGGCGCGATACCGGCGATGGTATTTGTGGGCGTGTTTATGATGCCGTTCTACTATGGATCGCGAGCCCGCTCGGTGCCTGAGTATCTGAAGCTTCGGTTCGACGAAAAGACTCGAGGGCTGAACGGAATCTCGTTCGCGGTTATGACCGTTTTCTCTTCGGGCATCTCGCTCTATGCGATGGGAAAGCTGCTTGGCACTCTTCTGGGGTGGAGCTTCAATGTCAGCGTGCTGGTGTCGGCGGTCATTGTACTCGCGTACGTTTTTTTGGGCGGGTTGACCTCGGCGATTTACAACGAGGTCCTTCAGTTCTTTCTGATTGTTTTCGGCTTTGCACCGCTCGTGTTTCTGGGACTGAAGGATGCGGGCGGCTGGACAGGGCTTCAGTCGCGTCTGTCCACGGTGGCCACCGCGAGCGGGTTCGGTTCGGGTGCGTGGAGCGAATCCTGGAGGTACATGGGGCAACCTTCATCAAATCCGATGGGGGTTGAATGGTTCGGTCTGGCGATGGGACTCGGATTCGTGCTGTCGTTTGGTTACTGGTGCACCGACTTTCTGGTAGTGCAACGAGCGATGGCCGCCGACTCGATGTCTGCGGCGCGTCGCACTCCGCTGATCGCTGCTGTACCAAAGATGTTCTTCCCGTTCCTGGTGATTCTTCCGGGGATGATCGCGATAGCATTGACTTATCAGGCAGGATCGAGCGGCTTTGTGCTTCCGAAGAAACTGGATGGGACCTTTGACTATGATCTGGCGATCCCGATGATGCTCGGTCATTACTTTCCGACCGGAATGCTTGGAATAGGACTGACAGCGTTGATGGCGAGTTTCATGTCGGGGATGGCCGGGAACGTGACGGCGTTCAACACGGTGTGGACCTACGACATCTATCAGTCGTACATCAAGCGAGGTGCAAGCGATCAGCACTACCTGTGGATGGGTAGGATGGCCACCGTGTTTGGCATTGCAATTTCGGTTGCAGCGGCGTACGTCGCTACGAGATTCAACAACATCATGGACATGCTGCAGCTTGTCTTCGCATTTGTGAACGCTCCGCTGTTTGCGACGTTCCTGCTGGGAATGTTTTGGAAGCGAGCGACCGGACACGGCGCATTCCTGGGATTGCTGTCGGGCACTACGGCAGCAGCGCTTCATCATGGGTTCACCCTGCCGGCGAACGCCGTCGTTGGAGTCAAAGGTGGATGGTTCGGTGCTCTGCACGTCTATCCGAGCGAGATGGCTCAGAACTTCTGGACAGCAATCTTTGCGTGGACCACCTGCTTTGTGATCACGATAGTTGTGAGCATCATGACAAAGCCTCGCGCTGAGAACGAGCTTGCCGGCCTGGTCTATTCCCTGACCGAGCGGCCTAAGCAGGACCGCGAGGTGTGGTACCGCCGGCCGGCGGCGCTCGGAGTAGTTGTGCTGATCATGACGCTTGTGTTGAACCTTCTGTTCTGGTGACGGAGGACAAATGCGACTGGACATTCGGCTGCCCATCGGACTCATGTTCGCGCTGCTCGGTGCGTTGCTTGTGATCTCAGGTCTCGTAGTCAGTCCGGAAGAATACAAACGCTCGCTCGGGATCAACATCAACACGATCTGGGGAGCAGTCATGTTTGTGTTCGGCTTGATAATGTTGCTCCTCGGCAGAAGGGGGTCGGCAGGCATGCGCTCCTCGGAAGAAGGCCCGGAAGGCAGGGCCATCGAAGCGGAGGAGAAGGAGGCAGGTCTTGAGACTCCCGGTTCAATCCACTGAGGTTGCGCAAATTGGACGTCAGGCAGATCAAGGATTCTTTCCGCCGGCTCTTCGGAGATGAGGCTCGCGTTTTCAGCGCGCCGGGCCGAGTCAATCTGATAGGCGAGCATACCGACTATAACGACGGCTTTGTGTTACCCGCGGCCATAGACTTAAGTACGTGGGTCGCCGTTGCACCTCGCACCGATCGACGCCTGATCATTCACTCTGAGAACTTCGACGAAACCGTCGTGTTCGAGCTCGACGACGCGAATGCTGCAAGACGCGGCAAGTGGAGCGACTATCCGCGAGGAGTCGCGGTGCTCCTGTCGAAGGCTGGGTATCGATTGTCCGGCGCGTCTCTTTACATAGAAGGTGACATCCCCATTGGATCCGGTTTGAGCTCATCGGCTGCAGTTGCGGTGGCTACTGCGTACGCGCTTCTTTCGAACGATGGGATCGCGGTTGATCCGATGCAGGTGGCAGTGCTGTGCCAGCGAGCGGAGAACGAGTTTGTAGGAACGCACTGCGGACTGATGGATCAGTTTATTTCGTGTTTCGGGCGAACGGCTCACGCGGTGTTGCTTGATTGCCGCTCGCTCGACTATGAGTCGCTGCCCCTCGCTCGAGATGTAAAGCTGGTCATCTGTAACACCATGGTCAGTCATGAGCTGGCGAGCGGGGAATACAATCGGCGCCGTGCCGAATGCGAACAAGGAGTTCGGATCCTTTCGCACTTTACCGCGGGCGTGAGTGCGCTGCGTGACATCAGCAGCGAAGACCTCGAACGTCATCGAGCCGAATTGACCGAGACCGTCTACAGACGTTGTCGTCACGTCGTAACCGAGAACGCGCGAGTGCTCGAGGCTAAGGCCGCTCTGAATCGCGCCGACTTGAGCCGGTTAAGCGAGCTGATGAAACAATCGCATCTCAGTTTGAGAGACGATTACGAGGTGAGCTGTTCGGAGTTGGACTTGATGGTTGAGCTGGCCAATCAGGTGACGGGCGTATATGGGGCGAGGATGACCGGGGGCGGGTTCGGAGGCTGCACGGTTAACCTCGTGCAAGAAGCCAGCGTCAACACATTCCGCGAGTCAGTAGCGAGAGGATACAAAGAGGCCACGGGACGCCAGCCGGAAATATATGTCTGCTCGCCGGAACAAGGCGCTCGCGAAGTCACCGTTCAAAACGGCACGAGCACACAGATGAGGAGATGAGGGATGAGGGGAAGTGAATGAGCCGGATTACAAAAGTCGAAACGCTCGATATTCGTTTTCCAACCTCCCGCTCACTGGACGGGTCCGATGCGATGAACGTCGACCCGGATTACTCGGCGTGCTACGTCATTCTTCACACCGATGATTCGAAAAATCTCGAAGGACACGGATTGACATTCACCATAGGGCGAGGAAACGAGCTCTGCTGCGCCGCTGCCGAGACGTTGAGTGGCTCGCTGGTAGGAGCCACCACTGAGTCGTTGTTTGCAGATCTCGGCGCGTTCTGGAATTCGATTACCGGCGACAGCCAGATGCGATGGGTCGGACCTGAGAAAGGTGTTGTTCATCTCGCGACTGGAGCGGTGGTAAACGCGGTCTGGGACCTTTATGCGAAGGCGGAAGGCAAACCGTTATGGAAGCTGCTAGTGCAGATGGAACCCGAGGACATCGTTCGATGCGTTCCTTTTCGTTATATCACCGACGCGCTGACGCCCGAGGATGCGCTCGATATTCTGCGCCGCAATGAATCAGGCCGCGCCGAAAGGGAAGCCGAGATGCTGGCGCGTGGTTATCCCGCTTATACAACCTCGGTCGGCTGGCTGGGCTACAGCGATGAGAAGATTCGGGGATTGATTCGGCAGGCGTCGTACGAAGGCTGGACCCATTTCAAAATGAAAGTCGGCAGAAATCTGGAGGACGATCTGCGTCGCGCGGCGTTGATCAGAGAAGAGATTGGCTGGGACAGAACGCTGATGATGGATGCGAATCAGGTCTGGGACGTGCCGCAGGCTATCGAGTGGATGAAAGCTCTTGCGAAGTTCAAGCCGCTGTGGATCGAAGAGCCTACAAGTCCCGACGATATTCTGGGTCACGCCGCGATCGCAGAAGCGTTGCGCCCGATCGCTGTCGCAACCGGCGAGCATTGTCACAATCGCGTGATGTTCAAGCAGTTCCTCCAAGCGAATGCTATCGGCTTTTGCCAGATAGACAGTTGTCGTCTGGGCGGCGTCAACGAGGTCATAGCGGTGCTGCTGATGGCCGCGAAGTTTGGCGTTCCGGTCTGTCCTCACGCAGGAGGTGTGGGGTTGTGCGAGTACGTTCAGCATCTTGCGCTTTTTGATTACATCTCGGTGAGCGCATCTCTGGACCGGCGCCTCCTCGAGTACGTCGATCATCTGCACGAGCATTTCGTAGAACCGGTAAGGATGCGGGATGGACGCTATGTTCCTCCAGTTTCGCCGGGCTACAGCATCACAATGAAACCCGAGTCGCTCAGGCGTTACGAATATCCGAACGGTGAAGTGTGGCGGACTCTGTCGTGATCCGAACACCAGGCAGTGGCTGGAGAAACAGAGAAAGATGAGCAGCGAGCTGCATGTCGGGTTGATAAGCGGGCCGGCTTACGACCCGCTGTACGATTGCCTCCCGGCGTTCACCCAAGAAACGGGTATTTCCGTCAAAGTCGGCTTCACCGGCGACCATCCCGAGTTGAATCGGCATCTCGCTTCGCTGTCGCAAGTGCCTTATGACCTGGTGTCCACGCACACGAAATACGCGCCGTCGCAGCTCGGTTTTCTCGCATCGCTGGACGATGTCGTCGACAAGAAGGAGCTGGAGGACTTCGCGCCGTTGATATTGGAGATGGCATCGGTCGATGGAAAGCTCTTTGGTTTGCCGCGCAATATCGATGTCAGGTTGCTGCACTACCGAACCGATTTGATCGATGACCCGCCGGACACGTGGGACGAACTCCTCGAGCTTGCGAGGTTGCGAAATGGCCCGCCGGATCACTATGGGTTTCTTTTTCCGGGCCGTGAATCGGGTCTGTTTGGCACTTTTTTTGAGCTGGCGGAGATGGCCGGCGCGCGTTTGTTTCCGGCGGACCTGGTACCGGACATCGAGAACGAGGCCGGCGAGTGGGCTCTCCGATTTCTTAAGAGTGTCTATCAGGAGAAGCTCGCACCGGAGGAGCTTCCTGAATGGCACTACGACAAAATTCATGAATTCTTTCGTGCGGGCCGCGTGGTGATGATGGGAGACTGGCCGGGGTACTACAGGTTGTATCGCGATCCTGCTGTGTCGAAAGTCTGGGATCGCGTGAGCGTGAGCCGTTATCCGGTGGGTCCGACGGGCAGGTCTCTTTCGTACGGAGGCGGACACACGTTTGGACTGACACGATTGGGAGTGGAGAAGCCGGAGGCACTGAAGCTTCTGTTGTATTTGACCGCGGCTTCGCAACAGATGATTGAAGCGCGCAATGGGTGCGTGCCGGTTCGAAAGAGCGTAATGCAAGCGATGAAGGAAGAGACTGACGCGGATGATCGGGCGCGGCTGTCACTTCTTGAGCGAGTGATTGCCGAGGAGATCCTGATTCCTCCCAAGTTCGAGCGCTATCCCGAAGTCGAGAGTGTTCTTTGGCGCACGGTTCAAAGAGTCATGTTGGATGAGATGGAAGTAACCGAGGCGCTCGGGTCGATGAGGGCACAGATTGAAGAAGTGCTGAGTGTTGAGTGCTGAGTGCTGAGTGCTGAGTTTCAACCCCGAAGGGGTTGCGTCATCCAGCCCAGGGTTGCCGTCTGCGGCTACCCTGGGAAAGCGCCACGGCAGTTCCGGCAACCCTGAAGGGGTTGCGATAGGATTGGTGAAACGCGCGTTTGCACGATGCGGACGCAACCCCTTCAGGGTTGAACAAACACATTCGTTGCTTTACCCCGGGGTAGCCGTGGACGGCAACCCTGGGCTAGACGACGTAACCCCTTCGGGGTGAAACTCAGCACTCAGCACTCAGAATTCACTCAGCACTAAGAACTAAGAAAGTGACTCAGAAAAACCTACAACCACAAGACTCAAGCCTCTCCGGAACCAACTTCCTCGTGACTGGCGCGCACGGCTTTATTGGCGGCTGGGTGGTGAAGCGATTGCTCTCGCGCGGCGCACGCGTGGTCAGGTTTGACCAAACCTCCGATGCTCGGCGGTTGCGGCAGATCATGGATGAGAGCGAGATCGCCCGTGCGGACCTTGTCGAGGGAGACATAACTGATCCCGATGCGCTCGCGCCGGTGATCGAGCGCTACGAGGTGAGTCACTTGATTCATCTCGCAGGTTTGCAAGTCCCGTCATGCAAGGCAAACCCGCGAGCCGGCGCAATGGTCAACGTCGTAGGCACGATCAACGTGTTTGATGCCGTGCGCAAGGCTGCGGGACGCATCCAACGAATCGTTTATGCGAGCTCTGCCGCAGTGTTCGGCACTCAAGGTGTGGATCGCCCGTTGACTGAACTGGACGACCCGCGTCCAACAACGCTCTACGGCGCATTCAAGCGCTGCAACGAAACTACAGCGCGGGTTTACTACCTGGACGACGGACTGAGCAGCATCGGACTGCGTCCCTTGACGGTTTATGGGGTGGGCCGTGATTTTGGGCTGACCTCGGACCCGACCAAAGCGATGAAGGCCGCGGTAGTAGGCAGGCCATTTCATATTCGGTTTGGCGGTCAGACGGATTTTCTCTACGTTGCGGACACGGCGGATGCTTTTATTGCGGCAGCGGTATCGACACTCACCGGCGCGCACATTTTCAACCTGCACGGAGAGACCGCTTCGGTGTCGGATGTGATTGGGGAAATCGAAAAAGTTGTCCCGGAGTCTCGCGGGACCATCAGCCAGTCTGACCAGCCCCTCGCGATCCCAGGCGCCATCGACGGCTCCGCCATTCGGCACGCACTTGGAGAACTGCGGGTGACTCCACTAAACGAGGGAGTGCGTTCGACGATTGAAGGTTTCATCCGCCTGAAGAGCGAGGGTCGCCTGGACACCAGCGACCTGGATTCTTGACGGTGCTGAGTGCTGAGTGCTGAGTACTGAGTTGTCAACCCTTCGGGGTTGAAACACGATTTAGAAGAACGAAAAAACTCAGCACTCAGGACTCAGCACTCGGCACTCGCAGTTATGCTATGATCTGCCGCATGTCCTTGATGCTTGAAGAAATCAGTCAGCAGCCTGAGGCGCTCGCTCGAACCATAGCAGGCGAACAAGGAAAAATAGCCAAACTCGGTGCGACCCTCCGCGGTCGTGACATCGATCTGATCGTACTTGTCGCCCGTGGCAGCTCCGACAACGCAGCCCTGTTCGGCAGATACTTGCTGGAACTGACAGCCGGCATCCCGGTGTCGCTTGCAGCCCCATCCGTCTACACGATGTATGGCCGCAGCCTGCGACTCAACCGCGCGCTGGTAATCGGCGTGTCCCAATCAGGTGAAGGACAGGACATCAATCACGTCCTCGAGAGCGCACGAAAATCCGGCGCGTTCACAATCGGTATCACCAACGAACCGACTTCATCGATAGTAGACTTCTCCGACGAGGTTCTGCTGATGCACGGGGGGCCTGAGCGGTCGGTAGCGGCAACCAAGACCTATACCGGTCAGATGCTCCTGTTTTACATGCTCGCCGCTCAGTTGTCCGGTAACGGGCAAGCTCCCGACTTCAACATCATCCCCGAGCACACGGCTCGAGCCCTCGAACAGCAAAGCACCGTTGCGGAATTAGTGCGCCGTTACGTCTTCATGGAGAACTGCGTAGTGATCGGGAGGGGCTTGAACTACGCCAATTCCTATGAGCTGGCGCTCAAGCTGATGGAGACGTGTTACGTGGTTGCCGAGCGGTTTTCTTCGGCGGATTTCTTGCACGGCCCACTTGCAATGGTGGAGCGCCACTTTCCGATCATAATGTTTGCCCCGCCCGGGCGCGTGCTGGCGAGCGCGACCGAATTGATGAACCGTCTGGTGGAACTGAGAGCGGATACTCTGGTGATTACCGCGGACGAACGCATTGCCGGCATGGCTACGGTGGCGATTCGAATGCCGGCGGAGATCGATGAGATTCTCTCGCCGGTGCCGTACATTGTTCCCGGTCAGTTATTCGCCGCGTTGCTGGCACAGTCGAAGGGACTGGATCCGGATAAGCCTCGTTCGTTATCGAAGGTGACCAGGACATTGTGATCCGTCGCTAAGAACTCAGAACTCACAAATCTTCACGGAGACACCAATCATTGAAGATCGCTACGTGGAATATAAACTCTATCGCCGCCCGATTGCCGGTTGTGCTCAGGTGGCTTGAATCGGCCCAACCTGATGTCTTGTGCATGCAGGAGACAAAGGTCCAGGACGACAAGTTCCCGGTCGCAGAACTTGCCGCGCTGGGCTATCAATCGGAGGCTTTCGGACAGGCCGCCTACAATGGAGTCGCGATCATTTCCAAATCGAATCTCGTGGACGTCAGACGCGGTCTGCCCGACGACGAGGAGGGCGCACAAGCCCGACTGCTTGCGGCAACCGCCTCCGGGATCAAGATCGTCAACGTCTACGTTCCGAACGGCCAGGCAGTTGGTAGCGATAAGTACGACTTCAAACTGAACTGGCTCCGGCGCCTGCGCAGGTTTTTCGACGAGTTCTATTCGAATGGAGAGGCAATCCTGTTGTGCGGAGATTTCAACGTTGCGAGGGAAGATCGCGACGTCCACAACGCGGACTTATGGCGAGGCCGGATTCTCTTCAGTGAACCCGAGAAAGAAGCTCTGGAGAACGTCAGGCAGTGGGGTTTCGTGGATGCCTTCAGGATGCACAATCAGGGCGACAAAGAATTCAGTTGGTGGGATTATCGAGCGGGCTCGTTCCGACGAAACCTGGGTCTCAGGATCGACCACATCTGGCTGACAGAAACTCTCGCACCTCGCTGCACCTCGGTTGTGATCGATAAAGAACCGCGTCGCTGGGAAAAACCTTCCGATCACACGCCGATGATCGCGGAATTCAGCTTATGAGTAGACCACGGGAATGGCGAGACGGAGACGCGGGGACGCGGGGAGGAGGGAAGGGGTGAAAGGGCGAATGGGCGAAGGGGCGACCGGAAAAAATCCATGACCGTAGCACCCTTCATTCGTCCTCTCTCCTCGTCCCTCCTCCCCGCGTCATTCCTCTGCGCGTCCCGCGTCACTCCTCTGCGCGTCTCCGGGTCGCCCCTTCGCCCCTTCGCCCATTCGCCGCTTCGCTCCCCCTCCCCTCCGCGTCAGTTTGCCAGCCGTGTTATCATTCCTCCGGTATTCGTGAGTTCTGCTACTTGTGGAATGCGGTTCTCGAGTAGCAGAGATTTTCGGCGCCAAAAGAAAACCATTACGCATATACCCAACCATCAATGCGAACCGCGTTGATCTTGCCACTGGGCTCCGGTCGATTGTTTGTTTAGCCGAGGGCTTGTACTCGGCCTCCGGCATATAAGGAGAAGCATTATGAACTCTCGATCACAAAAAGAATTGAATACCACAGAACAAACTCTTCAATTACCACGTCGCAAGTTCCTTTGTAATGCTGTCATCGGCATTGCCGGTGCTTCCGTTACGCTGTTCAGTGCAGATTCGACTCTCGCTCGCTCAAAGGATTCAGGGGAGATAGTCCTCGATGCATTGATGTGGAGCTACGTCGCTGCGCCTGTGGGCAGCTCCGGCTCTCATTGGTTATCGCCGGGAACCGGATATTCGATGACCATTGGCTTGGAGTCTCAGCAAAACAGAGACATCTCGTTAAGGGCAAGTGTCCCCGCAGGAGAAGAAAGGCTCCGCGGAGATGTCAGTCAGATTCAAAGCGGGAAAATCCCTCACGCTATTGCCCTCTCTCCTCGCGCAGAGCCGGAAGATTCATTTTCGATCGCGTCGATAGGCGGAGATCCGCAGAACACGAGCTTCTTTGGAATGTGCCGGCCGGTCTTGAGGTTCAAGGGAAACGGAAAGAAGGCACAGTTCCGCCTGGTGAACGCCGAATGCATCATGGTTACCGGTATCAAGCCGCTTTCGGAGCCAGGTCAGAGATCCTTGTCTCCTGACACCGCCGCCTCCTGGATCGCGCAGTACGAAACCGATCCGACCAAACTGGTCGAACCACGGTTTCAGTTGATTCAAACTGTGAGTGGCGGCCAGCTCGAACTCACGATGCGCGCCCAAAGCGATCCGCCGGACGTTTCTGCTGTGGCCACCGCCAGGATTCTGGATCAGTCGGGTTTCAACACCGATGCGCTGAAAGACGCGTTCGCAGTGGGGACCAATCTCGAGGTTACGCATTTCTCGGCTCAAGACTCCGGAGGCAAGCTTGTCAATTCAAAGCTGGACTTTCAGGGCGCTACGGGCACGATCCGAATTTTTTGGGACAGGGCATTCAAGACGTTCATGATTGCCTGATGTCGGGGACGAGTGACGAGCGACTGATTCGTCACTCTTCTCCAACCCTCCTTCGTTCCATCACAAAACAGCACGCGGGAAACCGCCGGCGATTCAGCTGAGAGATTCAACAAGACTAGCTCGGTGGTAGATGGACTGTTGGCCGCCAATTCCAGGGAAAGAGCCTGTTCGGAACGTGAAGCTCAGTGTTCTTCTTCCGCATCAATTCGCCTTCTCTCCACGTCGCTCCTCTTCGCGTCCCACGTCACTCCTCCCCGCGTCCCCGGGTCGCCCCCTTCACCCATTCGCCCCTTCGCCAAAAAACGGGCCGGCCTGTCCGTTCCCGTTTTTGGACCGAAGGAGCCAGCCTGCATCACGGTCACATGGTGAGTGCCAGCCCCTTCTACGGACCCGAACAGGCCTATCTAGATAGAGCACCGATGAACACACGTGATACACCAGCGGGATGTTCAGTGCTTCTGAGGGGAACTTACCGCTTAGCAGTTATCCCAAGGAATGGGTCTCGCCATCCGGTCTTCGTCAGGGGTCTAGCCCCGTCCACGCGTTTCCAAATGAATTTACAAGAACTTCACGGTTCGTTCACAAATCGTCAGCAGCCAGCTGCTATTTTGTCGGACCAACTTCTCAGGAAAGGGGTCACGCATGAAACGGTTTGTTGCTGTGGTTGTAGGAATTGTTTGTCTGGTTTCGTCCAGCGTCTGTGCGGCCACTCCCGGCATTACTCTGATAGGCAGGGGTCAGGTTGACGGTAGCGCGCGTGATAAGTCCGGCCTCCCCGGCAACATCTGCAAGGCAGGCGATCCAACCGATTGCATTCCCATCGCGACCTTTGGCGGCTTCGGCTCCGACCTGACTTATACAGGTCACGACAATGTTTTTATTGCAGCTCCGGATCGCGGGCCGTTCGATGGCCTGACCGACATCCCGTATCCGGACCGCGTTAATTTCCTGCACATCACAACCGACGTCGGCGCTCCTTTTCCGAACATACACTTGACCTTGCTCGACACTCGGCTCCTTAAGAACGAAGCCGGCCAGACCTTCGTCGGAGCGGCAGGAGCGTTTGTCCTGAACAACGACCTGAAGACGCTACGGCTGGACCCGGAAGGCATTCGCGTCGGACCAAACGGGACATTCTTCCTTTCCGATGAATATGGCCCATCGGTCTTTGAGTTCGATCGACAGGGTCATCTCCTTCGCCGACTCGGAGTCCCGCCGGAGTTTCTGATTGCCGCGCCGAGCTCTAATGCGAACGCCGAGTTGCTAAATAACATGTCCGGACGACAGGCGAATCGCGGAATGGAGGGCCTGGCAATCACGCCGGACGGCTCGACCCTCGTAGGCATCATGCAGAGCGCGCTGCTTCAGGACCACGGGCTCAATCCCGGCACCACTGATCGTCTGGGCCTGAACAATCGAATTCTCACCATTGATCTAGCGACGGGCGAGACACACGAATACGTTTACGTGCTGGATGCCATCAACCGCGGACAGGGTGTCAGCGAGATTCTGGCGATCAACGATCACGAGTTCCTGGTTCTCGAGCGAGACAACAGATCCAACCTGCAAACGCCGCCACAGGCACCCACGAGAAAGAAAATCTATAAGATCGATCTCACCGGTGCGACCGACGTTTCAGAAGTCACGAGTCTGCCGGCTGGTGCGTTGCCGGCAGGCATAGTTCCAGTCACCAAGACTCTGTTTATCGATCTGCTTGATCCGGCTTTCGGTCTCACGCCAACACTTCCGGAGAAAATCGAAGGGCTCTCATGGGGTCCGGACCTGCCCGATGGCAGGCACGTCCTTTATGTGATCAGCGACAACGATCTGGATACTGATCTGGCAACCCAGATCTTTGCATTTGCCATCGATCCTTCATTGATCAATTTTCAACCACAGGTGCTTCCTGGTCCGCTGTTCCCTCCGGGACAGGTAAAGAAGCTCGTGCATTGACGGTGGAAACGAAGGTCGGGCGAGAGAGCACAATGCGAGAACGCGCAGGGCACTACGGTGCCCTGCGCTCAGGAATGTTGCAACAGGAAAAAGCCATTCAACGCTGTAGCACTGCGCTGATCAGTGCGACTTTGAATGGCCGAAATGTTCGCTGTGCATTTTGATCATCTCGTCGGCCTTGGCGCGTTGCTCGGGGGTCAGAATGCTGTAGATTTTTGACTTCGCGCGTTCGTGCTCAACGATAGTCTCGCTCATCAGTTGACCCAGTTGACTGGCGAGTGCTCGCACCTGCGTCTCATCAAACTGCCCGTTTGCAGTCGCCGCCTCGAGCTGTTTGTGAAGATCGTCCGCCTTCTGTCGTAGAGGCTTCGTGGCTGCCTCCCCCGCTTCCCAGATAGTCTTTGTCTGGGACTTCTGAGCATCCGTCAGATTCAGCATTGTGGCGATATGATCGATCATTTCGGGGCTGAAATGATCGGGCGGGCCGTCGCCGTGATGTTGAAAGTAACCCATTACCGCGCGGCCATGTCCCGCTGCGAGGATGGTCACGCTGATAGTCAGCAGCGCTATGCTGGCCAACACATATACTCGATGTCTCATTAATTACCTCCTTAGCACTTGAGTCTGCCCTTTCAAGAATAGAAATTGCGTCCGGACAATCGTGCGCGTGTACAGAACTTTATACGCCACTTCAATCGGACGAGACCTAAAGAGTCAGTAACGGAAAGTAAAGTTTTGTAGGGGCAGTAGGCAGTAAGCAGTAGGCAGTAGGCAGTAGGCAGTTTCGGGTTTCTGGTTCCTGGTTTGCGGTCTCTCGGCGATTCTTTTGTTGTTGTAAGTCGACACTCCGGGAATCAGACACTCCGCTGTCGAACCAGAAACCAGGAACCAGAAACCCGAATACTGCCTACTGCCTACGCCTACTGCCTACTTCCTACTGCCTACTGCCTTACACTTCTTTACAAAGACACGGTACTGATTGGAATACAATAGAAGCTCTTTGCACGTGAGCTTATGGACAAGATCTTGATGATCGACGACGATGTTGCTTTGTGCGAGCTCGTGACTGAATATCTGACGCCGCTAGGCTTTGATGTCGAGACTGTTCACCGAGGTGACACTGCGGCAGACCGCGCTCTGGAGGGCAAACATTCCCTGGTTGTGCTGGACGTGATGCTGCCGGGACTGAACGGCCTCGAGGTGCTGCGCAAAATACGCGGACAATCAAGGATACCTGTCCTGATGCTTACCGCACGCGGTGACGAGATCGATCGCATTGTAGGTCTCGAGATCGGAGCAGACGACTATCTCCCTAAGCCTTTCAACCCTCGAGAGCTCGCCGCACGGATCCGCGCAATCCTGCGTCGCAGCACTGCCAATCAAATCGCCGACGCCGGCCGCGATATTCTGGTCGGCGACGTGGAGATGGAAACGGGCACTCGTGTCGTTCGGCGCGCGGGAGAAACTATCGAGCTTACGGTTGTCGAATATGATCTACTGGAAAGGCTACTGCGCGCTGCCGGGCGGATAGTAACCCGTGAGGAGCTGACGAAAGAGGTTCTGGGACGCAGTTCAACACCTTTTGATCGCAGCATTGACATGCACATAAGCAACTTGCGCAAGAAGCTGGGGCATCGCGTTGGTGAAGCGGATCGGATAAAGACTGTGCGCGGAGTCGGGTACATATACGCACAATCAGCAAGGAAGCACAAGAAATGAACCTCTTGCCTCGTAGCCTTTTTCTTAAAATCTTCCTCTGGTTCGGGGCGACCGTAGTCACGATGATGGTCATAACCTTCGTGGTCGGAGTGTTCGCAAGTCACCAACACACGGCGGAAGAGTCCAATATAATCCTTACGACCAACGACGACACCGCTGCTCAAATCTATGAGCGCGAGGGACAGCAAGGCCTTGTCGCGTATTTGGATCAGACCTACAGTCAGTCAAGAGTGCATACATTCTTGTATAGCGCGCAACTGGTGGAGCTGTCTGGCCGGCCAGCTCCGCCCGCGGCTCGTGAATTAGCCACCGCGGTCCTTCAAACCAATAAGCCGGCGTTCTCCATGAATGAAGATGGTTCTTTGATGGCCAACCTCACGCAATCGGCAAATAGCGGTCGGTACGTTTGGGTAACCGAGCTGCGTCCGCATCCCGGCTCACCGTTGACACATCACATAGAACATCTGTTCGGATTATCACTCATTGGCGCTCTCTTCTGCTTTTGGCTCGCAAGGTATCTGACTGCTCCCGTGGCTACGCTTCGTCAGGCGACACGAGAATTGGCTGGCGGCAATCTTGCCGTCCGCGTCGCTCCATCGCTCGGCAAGCGCCGTGACGAGCTGGCATCGCTCGGTGCGGACTTCGATGTGATGGCCGAACAGATCGAATCGTTGTTGGTAGCTCAGCGCCGTCTGCTGGGTGACATCTCGCACGAGCTTCGTTCGCCTCTGGCCCGGTTGAACATCGCGCTCGAGCTCGCGCGACAACGGGCAGGTCGGGAAGCTGAAAGCGCGCTGGCTCGAATGCAGCGGGAAGCTGAAACCCTGAACGAGATGATCGGTCAATTGCTGGCGCTGACTCGGCTGGAGACTGGAGGTCGAGAAATGAGGACCAGCAATTTCGATCTGGCTAAACTTGTTCGAAACATTGCGGAGGACGCGGAGTTCGAAGCCGAGAGCCGCAATCGTTCAGTCCATGTCAGCTCTTGTGCGAGCTGCATAATCTCAGGCAACGAAGAGTTGCTCCGTTCAGCCATCGAAAACGTCGTTCGAAATGCTGTTCAGCATACGGCCGAAGGGAGCGCAGTGGAGATCTTTGTCGAACGAGATACAAATGGTTCGGTAGGCGCAAGCCTTCCAGCCAGCCCAGGCAATCACAAAGACACACACAACAACTCGTATGGCGACCGATTTGCCGCGATAACCGTTCGCGATCATGGCAACGGTGTTCCTGAGAACGCAGTAGCCGATATCTTCCGTCCCTTTTATCGCGTAGACGACGCGCGAGACCGAGTCAGCGGCGGCACCGGACTTGGGCTGGCGATCACCGAGCGCGCCGTGCGTCTGCACGGGGGAAGCGTAGCGGCATCAAACGCCGACACCGGTGGGCTGGTTGTTCAGATAATCATCCCGGTTGACGATGGATCCGGGAACCAGCCAGGTTAAGAGCCACCGCGATTCAAGATCGCGAGCACGTGATTTCCAGGCTCGTTCGACCCACAGGGCATCACGCTCGCGCCGGCTCCGGAACGTCTTCAACATAATCGTCTACATTAGCGGCATGCACTGAGTGCTCGTCGGTCCTCCCACGTTCTTTGTCCGCGTCCTTCTTGCTGAACACCAGGTAGAGAGCGGGCAACACGACCAGAGTAAGCACGGTAGCCGATATAAGTCCCCCGATGATCACGATTGCGAGAGGCTTCTGTGTTTCGGATCCGGTGCTTGTCGAAAGGGCCGCCGGAGTCAAACCTATCGCAGCAAGCAATGCAGTCATAAGCACGGTGCGCAACCTGATGAGCGAACCTTCGTGCACCGCCTGGCGCAGTCCGAGTCCGCGTTCCCGGAGCTGGTTGAAATACGTGACCATAACGACACCGTTCAGCACTGCGACGCCGAAGAGCGCTATGAACCCCACCGAGGCAGACACGCTCAATGGCATCCGAACGATCAGCAGTGCAAAGATGCCGCCGACGAGAGCAAACGGCACGTTCATCAAAATCAACAACGCATGCTTGATCGATTTGAACGCATTGAACAGGAGCAGAAAGATCAGAAATACGCTGACCGGCACGATGACCTTGAGCCGAGACATCGCGCGTTGCTGGTTCTCGAATTCGCCGCCCCAGGTCACATAATACCCGGGAGGCAGCTTCAATTTTTCCTGGACGCGCTGCCGTGCTTCCTCGACGAAACTTCCCATGTCTCGTCCGCGGATGAAGATGCCCACGGCCGCCACCCTCGTTCCGAACTCGCGCGCGATATTCGCCTGACCGCTACGAACGCTGATAGTCGAGAGTTGGTCCATAGGAATCCGTGCGCCCGAAGGCGTGTCCACCAGGATCTTCCCGATTGCCGAAGCATCCTGGCGCGCTTCCTCCTTGAGGCGTACAGTCACTGCGAAACGTTTTTCGCCTTCCCAAATCTCGGTTGCATCTTTTCCGCCGATGGCCGTCTCAATGACGTTCTGGATATCGTCTACATTCAAACCGTGACGAGCTGCACGCTGACGATCGATTTCGATTTGAAGCTCCGGGATCTCACCCTCTCGATCTACGAAGGCGCGCGCCGCGCCGCGGATCGACGACACCGTGTCGACAATCTGCGATGCCTGCTGTTTCAGCACGTCGTTATCCGGC
This sequence comes from Blastocatellia bacterium, assembly GCA_035315885.1. Taxonomy (GTDB): domain Bacteria; phylum Acidobacteriota; class Blastocatellia; order UBA7656; family UBA7656; genus DATFXM01. The sequence goes on along the minus strand of DATFXM010000069.1, from coordinate 27,601 downwards.
CCGAATACCTTCACCACGATCTGACCGTCGATCTGCGAAATGCTTTCGAGGATGTTGTCGCGTATGGGCTGGCTAAAGGACGGGCTCATTCCCGGAATCGTCTCGATGTTTTTGTCTATTTCATCGAGGAGCTGATTCTTGGTTATCTTCCTTCGCCATTCGTCCTGCGGCTTCACGTCGACGAAGAACTCCGCCATGTTGATGAGCTTTGGATCTGTGCCGTCTTCAGGTCTTCCGGTTTTTGATATGACGGTCCGAACTTCCGGTGATTTCAGGCACTGGGCGCGGACCTGTCCGCACAGCTTCTGAGCCTCGGTTAACGATATGCTGGAGGGCATCATCAGGTTTATCCACACCGAGCCCTCATTCAACTCGGGAAGAAACTCCGAGCCGAGAAAACCAGCCGAATAAAGCGCAATGCCGAGCGCTACTACTGCCGCTGCGATCACCGTCTTTGCATGAGCCAGTACCCAATTGAGAAGTGGACCGTAGATTCGTTTGCAGACTCGCACGACCATGCTCTCCCGGTGAGGCAGCCGTTTTCTCAGCAGGAAGTAACAGAGCAGCGGGACGAGCGTCAGCGAGAACAGCAGCGAGCCGATGAGTGCCGAGGTGACCGTGTAAGCCATCGGCGCGAAAATGCGTCCCTCCTGTCGCTGTAGGGTGAATATCGGTATGTGCGCGGTGATGATGATCAGCATCGAGAAGAACGTCGGTCTTCCTACTTGAGATGTGGCCTCCAGCACCGCCTCGCGCAGCGTGCTGGGCTGAGTCTTCGCCTGATCCCCGATGTCTCTGGACAGTCTGCGAAAGATGTTCTCAACGACTATTACTGCGCCGTCGACGATGATGCCGAAATCCATGGCTCCCAGCGAAAGCAAGTTGGCGGGAATCCCTCGAAGTTGCAGCCCAATGAATGTGCCTAGCAATGCCAATGGGATGATGATTGCGACGATCGCCGCGGCGCGCAGGTTTCCAAGAAACAGATACAGGATCGCTGTTACGAGCAACGCGCCCTCGAGGAGATTTCGTCCCACGGTGTGCAGCGTGGTATTGATCAGCCAGGTCCGGTCGTAATAGGGAACGAGCTTCACTTCTTTTGGCAGGATAGATTGGTTGAGAGCCGCGACCTTGTCTTTGACGCCGGCGAGGACCAGCGATGGGTTTTCTCCCTTCCGCATGATTACGATGCCCGCGACGATATCGTCATCGCCGTCTTGTCCCATGACGCCCTGACGGGGAACCGCGCTCAACTTTATATCAGCGACATCGCGTACCAGGAGAGGAGTTCCCTGATGCTGGGTGATGACCACGTTGGCAATATCGTCAGGCGATCTCAGCAAACCGATGCCGCGAATCAGATACTGCTGCACGCCCTGTTCGATATAGCTACCGCCTGCGTTTGAGTTGCTTTTACCGAGGGCATCGAACAGATTCTGCAGTGTTACGTTGTACGATTTCAGCTTCGCCAGATCCACGCTTACCTGATACTGCTTTATTAACCCTCCAAAGCTGACAATGTCCGCTACGCCGGGAACCAGCTTGAGCTGGCGTGCGACCACCCAATCCTGCAGAGACCGCAGCTCGCGAAGATCGGCGGTGTTACTTTGCAGCCGGTAACGGAAGATCTCTCCTATCGGTGTCGAAAGCGGAGCAAGTTCGGGCTCGACGCCCTGAGGCAGATCTATTCCCTTGAGTCGCTCCAGGACCTGCTGACGCGCGAAGTAGTCGCTAGCGTTGTCGTCAAACGTCAGGATGATGTACGAAAGCCCGAACTGAGTGTGTGAGAAGAGGCGCACTGAATGGGGAAGGCCGCTCAGGCCTGTTTCAAGCGGGATAGTGACCTGCTTCTCAACCTCTTCGGCGGCACGGCCCGGGAACAGAGTGATTACGGTGACTTGTACATCAGAGACGTCAGGGAATGCCTCGATCGGAAGTTGGTTGAAGGCAACGACACCACCGCCTATGAACAGCATCGCAAGCAACAGCGTGAACAGGGGCTGATGCAACGCGAAAGAAACAACCCTCTTGATCATTACTTGTCCCCTTTTTTGTCCTCTTCTGCTCTAAGAAGGATTGTCCCGTCGCTAACGATGCGGTCGCCTACATTGAGTCCTGAGATCAATCGAAGCCGGCCGGCCTCACCCGGTTGAACGTCGACCTTCTGACGAACAAAAGTATTATCGGGCTTCGCGAGATAGACGAAGCTGGACCCGGACTCGGTCAGAACGGCCTTTGAAGGTACGGTGATGATTGAGTCCGCTTCTGCCAGAAAGAAGGTTACCGTTGCAAACATCTCAGGCCGGAGCCGGCCCTGTACGTTGGTGACTACGCTGCGCACCTTCACCGTGCGAGATGCAGGATCCAGCATAGTGTCTATGCGTGAGACTCTTGCTGCGAAGACGCTATTTGGAAAGGCAGGCGTGACCACCTGGGCGCGCTGGTTAGGTTTGAGCAGTCGCATGTCTTTCTCGAACACGTCTCCGAGAACCCAGACTGTCGACAAGTCCGCGATTGTGAACAGCGGCGCACCATCGGCTGCGACGTATTGAGCCGGAGTTGCCTGTCGTTCGGTGATTACGCCGTTGATTGGCGACTTGATCGGAACAATTGGTTGAATGGGTTTGCTGGCGTCTGAGATCTGGCTCTCCGGAACACCCATGATGCGCAGTTTTTCCGAGTTCCGCTCGGTCTGCATGCGAGCCTTTGCCAGATCGTTTTCAGCTTGCTGAAAGGACATTCGCGACGCCGCTTCGTGCTCGAACAGGTCCTTGGTCATCGTGTAGGACTTCTGAGCAAGCTCCAGATCTTTCTTGCTGGCCAGAAAGTCGGCGATTGCTTCCGCCAATTCTTTGCTCTTGATCAACGCGAGCGTTTGACCTTCTTTTACCTGATCCCCGACCTTCGCCTTCAGGTCCAGAATGTAACCTGAAGTCGGTGCAACCACGTGGCTGATGCGATCTTCGTTGAACCCAATCTTCCCGGTAGTTGTGAGTAGCCTTGAATCAGTCGCTTGACGGACTTCCTCAATGCGAAGGCTGGCAGCTTCGACGTCCTGCAACTTGATCATCTCCTCGGACTGGCCCTCGGGCTGAGTATAGGCGGATGAAGCATCAGACTTACTTGTGTCCGTCTGACCGTTGGTCGAACAACCGCTCAGCAAGAACATCGGCAACAGAATCATTGCAAAAATGAAGTGCATGTATTTCACTGCATCACCTCCTTGCCGGTAACGGCATTGACCTGATTCACCGCGCGGCGATACGCCGCCTGTGCTTCGTAGTAGCTCTGCATTGTTTCGTTATAAGCGCGCTGCGCGTCGAGAAACTCCATCAGCGTCGCAGCGCCGGCACGATAGGTATAAGCCACCGTATCTCGCGCTTGCTCGGCGGGCTTCAACAACTCGCGTTCGATGTTCTCCAGAAGCTCACGGCTGTTTTCGAGCTCCTGGTAGCTTCGTTTGACATCCGCAAGAACATCAGCCTTCAACGCGCGCAACTGCCGAGTGATCTTTTCCTGCTCGGCAGTGACGCGAGCGATCTCCCCTTGATTTCGGTTCAATATTGGAAGGGGCACGCTGAAAAAGAACCCGAGAGAGTTGTACTTTCCATTGACTCCCTGATCGCGCCGATACTCGGTACCTACCAGAAAGTCAGACTTTCCCTGCGCTATCTGCAGCTTGAGATCACTTTGAGACAGGGCCTGCGTGCGATCCAGAACCTTGAGGTCAGGCCGGAAGGCCAGTGCGGCATTTTCGAGATCGGGCAGATCGACTCGAGTTGGTTGCGACTGAAGTAATCCCACGATGTCAAAAGCATCGGAAGGCTTGCGACCGAGCAGGTTCTGAAGATGCGTCTTTGCCGTTGCGAGCTCGAGCTCGGCGCGTTTTACGTTGCTGTTGAACTGCAGCATCGCAACCTTCGACCTCGTCAGCTCGAGCGGAGCGACCGCACCTGCGTTAACTCGCACGGCATTCAGATTCACGACCTGCTCGAGCGTGACGAGGTTGTCGCGCGCCAGTTCGAGGCGGGCCTTCGCCAGCAGTACGTCAACGACAGCTTGCCTGACGTCAAGTACCAGCTTACGGACTGTGTCGAGCAACTGCGCCTCTGCGACGTCACGGGCAAGGCGTGCGTGCTCGATTCGATATTCGCGTTTGTGACCGCGCTCGATGGGCAAGTCAATCCGCCAGGCGTACTCTGCAGGTCCTCCGCCGTTGGCCGGGCTGAAGTGAGAACCGAGCAAGTCAAGGTGATCGGCGCTGAAACTGAACACCGGGTTAGGCCTGAGCCTGGCGGTAATCATCTCGGCGTCGGCGACACTGAGATTCAATTGCTCAGCGAACAGGCTGAGGTTGTTTTGGACCGCCTCATCGACTGCAATCTCGGGCGTGAGCACAACTCGAGATGATGCCGGCGGGCTTACTAACGCGGTCAGATTTTGTCCGGCAGTCGTGCGGGCAACAAGAACGAGCACGAGCACCAAAATCCAGGAACGCGCGGGGGTGACTCGAAAAGGAAAGACTGATTTCCTGAGACCTGAATAAGTCATACATGCATCCACTTTCTGTCCGAAACCGACTCTTGCGTTGGTGAGAACCTCGCGACGAGCACGCGCCGCTCAGTGCGGCACGCGAGTCATGCTCAGAAGGATGATTACGATGGCCACGAGAATGAACGCGCCGATGACGACGCGGGAGATAAGCTTGCGGCGATCGATGTGGGTCATCGCTTCAGTGTGCTCGGTGTCACCTGACGTGAACTTCTCGATTGCTGGGCTTCAGAAATCGAGCGCATTCAGATTCTGATGGAGCTTTTCCACATTCAGTTTGTTCAAGATGCCTGCTGGACCTTTGCCTGACGTGTCATCGATCGGCTACCCAATGAACACTCCATCTACTGCTCGATCAGCACGTGCTTCCAACTGACAGTGGAAATGAGGGAGTCAGACCAGGTCAGGAGGGCCACGCACGAAGTGCGTTCTCAGGTGTAAGGAACTCGCTACTTGGTGCACTGGTCTGCGCTCATTGATTGAGCATCGGATGTAGACCGGTGCCGAATGCGAGGGTGGTGCGGAGAGCTCGCTGCCCGGACTTGAGGCAATGTCCAGGTGCGGGATCTCGGTTAAAAGGAGGGATGGTGTTGTTGAAATGACAAATGTGTTTGCGTATTGAGTTGGGCAAACACGTTCAAATCGTCCAGTGCCGTCATCGAGCCAGACGATAACGTCGTCGGGGTGACAAAGATCAGACCAGACCAGGTCGTTGTCGCCGTCGTTGTCTACGTCATCGGTGAACAGCGATCCAGCTTCGTCGGCCGGGACGTCGAAATAAAGAATGTTATGCGCCTTCGCTTTGCTGAGGCGGATGTCGATACTTCGGTGGCGTCCTGTTCCTCCGAGTTCTGCACGATCAATGCGGTGATCGCCATCGAAGTCCGCCAAGGCAAGAGATTGCCCAAAGCGCAGGGGCGGGTGTGTGGTCGAAGTCTCTTGAAATACCGGTTGAGGAAGTGAGCTGGCACATAAGGCTCCGGCAGCGTGAAACAACATTAACGCCACCGTCACAAATCTCAAGATGCGAATCCACCGGTGCATTGACCGCGAATATAGCACTGTGCCAACTGGGGGACAATATCTATGATGAGATGAGGGGATGAGGAGATGAGGAGATGAGGGATTGAGGCCGCATGCCGTGGACTCGCTCGATGCAGCTAAAGCACTTGATGCAAATGGATAATTCACTTGCCGGTTGCTAGCCCGTGGCCCAGCCATTCAACCTTGCCACTGCCAAGATGGTACACAGCGCCGAGCACGGTGAGATCCTTCTTTTCTACCATCTCCTTCAGAACTTCACTCTCCTTCAACGCATTGTCCATCTGCTCGCGGACATTCTCCGAGACCGCCAGTCGGAGCGTCGCTTCGGGATCGAGGCCCCTCTGGCGGGCACGCTTCGCGGCAGGTTCGATCTTCCGGATGATGGCTTCGAGATTGGGCGAGACCTTACCGCCATCGAGCGTGGCCTTTACGGCGCCGCACGACTCGTGGCCCAGCACGACAAGCAGTTTTGAGTGTAAGTGCTCGGCGGCGTATTCGATGCTGCCGAGATCCTCCGGATCTGTAACGTTGCCTGCAACTCGGATGACGAACACTCGACCAAGCGATTCATCAAATACCAGCTCCGGCGGCACGCGCGAATCGGAGCAGCTCAACACGATGGCGTAGGGCTGCTGGCCCGCGACGAGCTTGTGTCGTTCGGTGATATAGTTCACAGGAGCGCGTTGTCCCTTGACGAAGCGCGCATTTCCAGCCTTGAGCCGCGCGAGCGCTTCGGTGGCAGGAACGGTCGGCTTGTCGGCCGGCTTGTCGACTGCATAACCTGGGAAAACGAGCAGCAACGTCGCTACCACGACGCAGCATTTCCTTACCAACCATCGAGTGTTCTGTTTCATAAGATCCTCATGAGGGTTTTGGGGAGATCCGAACTGCCAATGCCGCGGTCCATCGTAATCGGCTTGAGAGGAATATTCAATCAGTTCTGAGTTCTGAGTAGAGAGCTTTCCAGCGTTGAGTCTTGAATGCAGCAGTCAGTACTCAGAACTCAGTACTCAGAACTCTTCTCAGCCAGGTTGATCACCACGCCCGCGCCGTTGCTCAGCGCCTTTTCGTAAACGATCGCTGCGGCCGCAACGTCTTGCAACGCGGTCCCGGTGCTATCGAAAATGATTATCTCGTCGTCCGATTCACGGCCAGCTTTCTTGCCTGAGATTATCTCTCCCAGCTCGGCATCAACCTGTTGTCTTGTTAAGAGTCCGGCTTTCAAAGCGTGATGTAGCTCGCCAATAACAGCGCACTGATCGAGCAAGTCAACTACCACTTTGTTATCCGCGATCAGACCGGGTTCGAGTTCCTGTTTATCATCGCTGTCGGCTCCTACGGCGGCGATGAACGTCCCAGGGGAGACAAACTCCCGTTTCAGGAAGGGCTCTTTCGACGGCGTGCACGTAATGCATATATCGCTATCCTTCGCTGCGTTGGACAGATCATTTATCGGATCGATGGTCACAGCGAGCTTGTCGGAAAGTTCATCCGCGAACCGCTGGGCCTGTCGATAATCGAGGTCCCAGGCATAGGCGCGTGAAATCGGTCGTAACTTTGCAATCGCCTTGAGCGAGATACGACCTTGATTGCCGCAGCCACATATGGTCACGACGCTCGCGTCATTTCGGGCGAGGTACTTTGTAGCGACACCTGTTGCGGCGCCGGTGCGGATAACCGTAATCTCCATCGAGTCCATCAAAGCCAGCGGGTAGCCGTTATCCGCATCGCAAAGCACGATGACTCCCTGGATCAGAGGCAGATCATATCGCCTGACATTGTGGGGAAAATTCGAATTTGTCTTCGCCGCAAAGTATGATCTTCCCAGGTTCAAGAGCCCGGCCTTGATGTGAAATACTCCGTCTTGCGCGTGTATGCCCAGAACTTCAGGCTTCGTGGTCTTGCCCTCAGCGTGCAACCGGAAGGCTTCTTCGACCGCGACCATGCACTCTTCTATTGTGAGCAGGTTGGCGACTTCCCCGCGATTGAGCAGGAGCGTGCCGCTGGGCTTCATCTTTGTTCCTCGATGTTCGTGGTAACAAGGTCGCGGAGCTCTGCTCCTGGCGAGGTTTCAACCGGAGCTTGTCCCCTTCGAAAGATGCGAGCGCCACTGACCCCTTTGAGTTTCACCGAACTTCCCTCGACGCGAAGCATCGCGCCTTCTCGCAGGCCGACTACAGGCGCGTAATTCTCCTCGAGGAACTGAATGATTCTTTGCGCCTGTGTTTCCCCCATGTGAGTCGAATTGGGGTCGGGGTCCTGGTAGTGAGGGCTGATCTGGAACGGCACCAGACCCAGCGCATTGAACGAAGGCGGCTCGACGATCGGCATGTCCTTGGTTGTTTTGATGGTCGGGCACGAGACGTTTGAGCCGGCACTGGATCCGATGTATGGCATGCCCGCCTCGACTCTGCGACGAATCGGAAGCAGCAAGTCGTGGTCGTAGATGGCCTTTAGCAGACGGAAAGTATTCCCGCCACCAATGAACACCGCTTCTGCGTTGTCGATGCTCCGCACGGCGTCGCTGACCTGATGAACCGATTCAAGGTCAAAGCCCATGGCGTTGAACCGCTTGCGGGCTAGCTCGGCGTAAGCATCGCGATCATGCAGAGCAAAGGGTACAAAGAGCACTCGGCCAACCGTCTTAAGGATGTCACGAATCTCGGCTTCGGCGTGATCCAGATAGCCAGTGCCATGGATCGTGGAGCTGCTGATCAAGAGAATGTGTTTGATCTGAGTCTCATCTTGCTGCATTTTTTCGTTCTCACTGACTGTTCTTTGTTAGTGCAAGCCTCGAATGGCCGCGTACAGCACCCCACAGGCCATTGCGGCGGCTGCGACCTTGGCCACATCTATTTTGAAAAACACGATGGCTACGAAAGCGAGGGCAGCGGTGATTATGCTCGGTATTCCTGAGATCGCCTCGTGGCCAAGGTCTATCGACACGACCAGGATCACTCCGACTACGGCAGCGCTGACTCCGGAAAGAAATGCTTGAATCGCGCGATTGTTGCGAACCTGTTCGACGTAGCGTGCGCCAACCAGTACGAAAACGAACGATGGGATGAAAACGAAGACGGTAGCGACGACAGCGCCGGGAACGCCCGCTACGATGTAGCCGACGAATGTCGAGAAGAGCATGAATGGGCCGGGAGTCGCCACGCTAATTGCGACCGCGTCGAGCAATTGGCCTGATGTCAGCCAGTGATGAGTTCCGACAGCGTCCTCTTGAAGGAACACGAGTGACGCGTAAGCCCCGCCAAAACTGAAAAGCCCGGTCTTAAGCAACAACCACGCTAACTGGAACAATCGTCCGTCTTGAGAGCCAAACCCAAGAAAGCTGCCAATCACAGCGAATGAGGCAAGTCTTCTCTCCGGTCGCACTACGAACAACAGATTTAAGACGCCGGCGAGTAGCATGATCACCAGGAAATTGACGCCGGCGAAGCGCATTCCGATGAACGCGCCAACCAGGAGTATCCCAAGCGTCACGTTCTTGATGGCCGCTGTCCCGAGCTTAATGATTCCGGCGGCGATTATTCCGAGAACCGCCGGCTTAAGAACGAACAACGCGTCATTGACGGCTGGAAGCCCGCCGTATTGAAGATACAACCAACTCAGAACCACCATCACCACCGCGCCTGGCAGTATGAACGTGATTCCGGCGGCGATGCCTGCGAGTATGCCTCGTTTTAGATAGCCGACGTAGATTGCTAGTTGAAGGGCTTCAGGGCCGGGCAGCATATGGCAAAACGCCATGATATTTACGAATCGTTCCTTCGACAGCCAACCTCGACGTTCAACCATATGGTTAAACATCATGGTTATCTGGGCTACCGGTCCGCCGATATTGATAAAGCCGAGCGTCAAAAAATAGATGAACACTTCGCGCCACGTCGGCATTTGCCCGTCGGCGGCTTCAGTCTTGGAATGTTCAATTTCTCCGATCAGAACTTGACCTCTCGGAACGTCAGAGTTCTTGCTGAAGCTATCACCGAAAGATTAATTCAGGAAGAAGCCCAGATTAAATCCTGTTCAGAATGGCTTGTTGCAGTGTTGAGAGACTCGGCTTAGTGCCGGCCTGCCCAAGGCGCAATCTCCAACGATTTGTTTCCTGGCGCATTCGCGGCAACTCCGAGCTTGCCCCGGCGAGACTTGAATGGAACCCGCCCAAAGGCGGCGCTAGCTTGAGAGTGCCGCTGATAATCCAAGAAGAATTTCGTCGTTTCGTTTCTGAGGCTGTATTATACACACTCACCGAAGACTGGAAGTGCCGCACGCCGCTTATGGCCCAGCGCGACTTGATCAAAGAAACTCGGAGCATCGATCGAGGGTGGGCTATTCTGTTCGCGCGACTCGTGCTAGGACTGATCTTCTTCATGGCCGGTGTCATGAAGGTATTTCAACTAGGGCCACTTGAACACGCGCGCAAATACTTTCTGCCTTTTGCCGACACCTTCCTACCGGTTTGGTCTCTTTGGGCAGTGGGAGTTGTTATTCCGTTTGTTGAACTGATAGCCGGCGCGATGGTGATAGTTGGGCTGCGCATTCGTGTTGCGTTGGTGGCACTGGGATTCGTCCTGGCTATTGTCACGTTTGGACATCTCCTGAAGGAGCCACTCTATGAGTTCCATACACATGTGATACCACGCCTCGCGTTGTTGCTATTTGTTTTTCTGCTGCCTCGTGATGACGATCGGTTTTCACTTGATTACTGTTTGAAGCGTTGGAAGGAAGGATAGGACGACTGCCAAAGCCCACTCGCATTTCCTTTAGACCTTCGCATGAAGGATCCGGCTCGAATTGTGACGAAACAGGCTTGGGGAACAACGTGCAATCAAAAGGCCCCGACTTTTCAGTCGAGGCCCTTCAATAACTGCCTTGGAAAATGGCGGAGAAGGAGGGATTCGAACCCTCGATAGGAGTTTACGCCCCTATAGCGGTTTAGCAAACCGCCGCCCTCAGCCACTAGGCGACTTCTCCAAAACCCCCGAAGTATACCGGACGCGTTCCGCACGCATCAAGCAGCGCATCCCACGGCGGTGTCTTGATTTTGACCGCGAGCGCATGAATGAGGTTGCGCTCTATGCGGTCTTGGCGTGAAACCTCAGCTCGGCTGGCGGTTAATGGCGGGCACAGCACCAATGGGCACTCTGTAAACGTTGCAGAACAACTGGAGCGAAATACGTCAGAACAATATTGACGGAGTATCCGTACCGTAACCTTTTGAGGTGGTTGCCAGTTTAATAATCAAATCCGACAGGCCGAAGTCGGTACCAAAGACACGAGGTTTACCATATGAAACGAACATCTGTAGCTTTACTCGTATCGATCGCCTGGATTTCGCTGTTGGGACTATTGATCGCCGGTGCAAAATCGCAAAATAAAACTGTCGACTCGCTTATCGTGCCGCGTATCTGGGACTCAAAGCAACTTGAAACGTGGGCGACGCCAGTTGCCGGAATCGGAGTGACCGCAAGGCTTTACTCAGAGGAAGAGTATTATGCCGCGCCAATCGACAACGTCAGGACCTATCCGGTTTATGCGCCCGGCCGCGAACCGAACGGTTATCGCCAGTGGATGCTTACTCAGGGTTATCAGCCGCTTATAGAGCCTGAAAAACTCAAGACGGAACACGACTGGATCGAAGCTGGACGGCGCGTATTTGAGGGGCTCGATTTCCCGGTCACCAGAACTGACAGCCCGAAGCTGCTTCAGTTTCTGAGCGATCCGGTGGCGTTCAGCAAGGGCGAAGACTCAGTCACCAAAGATGGAATCATCCCAACCCTTCGCTGGTCGGTGGGACGCGACGGCAAACTCAGAATCGGGCTAGCGGACTGTGCAGCCTGTCACAGTCGCATAATGCCGGACGGCTCCATGCTGCTAGGGGCACAAGGAAACCTCAGTGCTTCCAAGCAGGCTGTCGGCGTGGTTGTGCAAGGGTTTGGAAGGGATCTGGATAGACGAGGTATTTCGTTGAACCAGGCCGAGTATGCCGCGTTCGGCGTCCCGTGGCTCAAGGACGACATTCACGCTCGGTTCAAAACGATGACGCCTCAGGAAATCAACCAGGTGGACGGTTTTCCTACGCCGGGCACGTTCGCGCGGTTCAACGGCAGCCCCTACTACATGACAAAGATTCCCGATCTGATTGGAATCAAGGATCGCCGATACATCGATCATACGGGCACTCACGTCAATCGAGGCCCCGAAGACATTGCTCGATACGCGATTTTTGTGAGTGTGGCGGATGATGGAGCCATCGGCGAGTACCGCTTTTTCAACGAGCAGCAACGAAGACTCTCACACAGGTTCAGCGATGAGGCGCTCTACGCTTTAGGCAAGTTTGTGTACGCGCTCGAGCCTCCTGCCAACCCTAACAAGTTCGATGCTACGGCTGAGCGAGGAAAGAAAGTGTTTGAGAGCGAGGGCTGCGCAATGTGCCACACGCCTCCACTGTACACGAATAACATGTTGATTCCGGCCGATGGGTTCACGCCGTCACCGCATTCGGCCACCAATCGGTTGCACGTAATGAAGGGAGTGAAGGTTGGGACGGACCCCTCGCTCGCGTTGAAGACGAGAAAGGGAACCGGTTACTACAAAGTGCCTTCGCTCAAAGGGCTCTGGTATCGGAATCTCATCGAGCATTCGGGCTCGATCGGATCTTTAGAGGACTGGTTCGATAGAAAGCGTCTGAGCGATAGTTATGTGCCCAGCGGTTGGAAGGGGCCTCTTGCGCCACACCGGGCAGTAAAGGGTCACGAATTTGGCCTGGATCTGTCTAGTGACGACAAGCGCTCGCTCATTGCGTTCTTGAAGACGTTGTAAACCGAGTGAATTTGGCGAAAGCCCGCTGCGCGGGCTCAGGTGCGGCCGCGGTCGGTTTGTTTCTCCGACAGACCAGAGGGACCATCAAACTCCGTCACTGTTCGCTCTCTTTTGAAGGTTGAACTTCGCCTGGATCGCGCACCCTCAATACGATCGCGTCGTTGTCTTCGTATACACGCTCAAACTCCCCGCTGTCATCTGCCGAAGTTAGAAAGTCCGAGGTGCCGTTCCCGGTAACAACGTACTCCGCACCGAACTGCTCGCGAATCAATTTGCCAGCGTTCTCCTGGTCTCCGTTGGTTATGCTCTCGTAGAGCTTCCATAGATCGTGATCGCGATCATACGAGTAGGAGGGGTCGAGTCCCGCTACGAAGCAGCGATCGGGATTGTAGTAGAACAAACTAGGGAACGTGTCCCAGTTGGTGTTGAACACCATCGCACCCGGCGCGGTGTGCTCCGTAATGTATTTGCTCGCGCCTTCGTAAGCGTAAGGAAAATTCTCCTCTTTTAACTCTGCTCTCGCTTGCAGCACCATCATTCCCAGGATCGTCGCGGTAACCACCGTTGCGGCGGATGCGGTCATCGCAGCAATCAAACGGTCGCGGATGGTCCGAACCCACGCGTTCCCTGGTCGAGCCAGCTTTGGACTGATCGTGAACGCTCCGAACGCCACAGCAAACGGGGGAAAGTACTCCATAAACCGTCGGGACTTGATCGACATCAGCAGCAACACTACAGACACGATCAGAAAGAAAAGCGGCCTCCAGTCTCGAACTCGATCCCTGTACTCAAAAGCAATCAGACCGAAGAAAAAAACAGCGAACGCGATGGCGCTGCTGGTGAGCATGTACCACGATTCATAGGTGTACCACTCGACGCCGACACCTATGGGGTACTCACCGGTCACCTTCATCATCAGGTGTTCGCCAAACAGGCGAAGGTTCTTCGGGAAGTAAGGATTTATTATCAGCCCCGCGATGATTCCGACGCCGGTTGCAAGCGGCGCCCATAAATCAATACGGCGCTCGGAGAGATACAGCGTCACCGAGTAAACGACCCCAAAAACGAAGATCAGCGGAAACAGACTGTATGACCAAACAAACGCGAACGCCATGAGAGCGAGCAGGAAGAACTTGCGATTGAAGATCAACCAGCTTCCGATTCCAAGCAACATCAGCGACATTGCAGGCGCGCGCGTCATTGACATTCGGTAGAGAAAGGGCTCGGAACTTGCAATCAGCGGCGCCAGCCACAGCCATCTGTACCTGACCTTATAGAAGCTCAATAGCGCAAACACTGAACCGATTCCGAGCGCGGAAAAGACTACTGCAGCCAGTTTCGCGCCGATCCGCAGATCGCCGAACGTAAACGGAAACAGCAGTACGTGGTAGAGGTAATGATGATCGACGTAATGCTCGCGGTCGAGCGTAGTCAGTGGCAGGGCGTTGAACTCCGGCAGCTGAGGAAAGCTCTGCCGTAGGAGCGTCGCCCAGCGAATGTGATACGGGCCGTCGTTGTCGAGGATCGCGCGCCCTGAAAACTGAATCACCCCCATTACCGCCGCTATGCAAATCAGCGCGGCGGGCAGTTCGAGTGCTCTGGCGATCGCCGGCAACCGCGTGCGGGTGTGTGAAGCTGCGAGAGAAATGCGGTCCGGCGCTTCAACCGGCGCTCCCGTCGCGGCGCGCGAGCCGGTAGCCGAAGACACCGGATTGCTCTCGCGCTCTTCGTGCACATCTTGAGCCATTCGATCCTTCAAATACCCAGTCGGTGACCCAATGCCTCGCGTCTGTATTCAGCGCTCTGCTTCTTACTTCATCCGCCCGGTTATGTCCTGAATCCGCGCCGTGAGCTGATCGAGTTGAGAGATCCACTGAGCGGCCTGCTCGGTATTCAATTCGCGCAGCTCGGCGGTAAGCGAAGCAATGCGTTGCGAGAGGGCATCGGCGTCGCGTCGCGCATCTCCCTTGCTCATGAAACGATAGAACGATGTCGCAACTCGACGATCCAGCTCGTCGATGCTGGTGGTCAGCTCCTGAAGAATTGCGTTGAATGCAATTCGTTGAGTCTTTTCGCTGATGTCTTTTAGACCCTGCGTTCGCTCGCCCAACTCTTCGGTTCGGGCTTCTATCTGGCGTGCGCGAGTCTCCAGCTCGCGGTCGAGGGCCTCGGTTCGAGTAGCGAGAGTCGAAACCTGACTCTCAACTCTTCCTACCTGATCCGCCGCTCTGGATGCTCGAGTCTCAACGTCCTTCAATTTGGTGTTCAACTGGTCCGCAGTCTGACGCGCCGCAGCCACTTCAGTGCTGACTTGTCCGGCGTGCGCTTCGGCTGCAGAAGTTCGCGAACCAAGATCGGACAACTGCTCAGGGAGCCCAGTGGTGGACTGCTGCAACTGGGCAGTCTGATTCTTCAGTGAACCTATCTCGGACTTCTGCGCGGCCAATGCGCGGTACTGCTCTTTGAAGCGCCGCGAGTTCAGATAGTCGTTCTCATCGAACTGTTGTTGGAGATCCGTCACTTGCTGAGTGACCGCCTCGCGGGATCGGCGCTCAGAGTCCGGCCGCGTGTTTGTCGCACCGGGCGCGGCCCTCCCAACGGTCACATAGCTCGTGCTCGAGGTCGTTGCGCGAACTGGCGGAACCGGCTTCTCAGAAGCATCGCCGTGCCCGCGCATCAACACCGCGGAGCGCATCAGATCCACCTGCGACGCGGGGTTTGCTCCCGAGCCTGAAATCTGGAACACGTAGATGAGTGCCAACAACAGGAACGCGAGGACCGATACAAAAACAACCCTCCTAAGAAACGCGCGATGAACAGTCGAGAGCACCTTGAACGGCGCGTCGAAGAAAGGCGGAGAATTGATCTCGGCTCGTTCGGGAAACCAGTATCGAGAGCCCGGGGACGCGGACGGCGAGACGGCGCGAGAGTCTGCTGAAAGCGGAACGGCCGCTCCGGAGCCGCCCGCACCAGAAGAAACTTTTATCCCGGAGCCGCTTATCACCGAAATCAAATAGCCTGCGATGAATGCCAGAGAGAGCACGCCAAACCAGACGCTTCCCCACCCTTTCATCGCACGCTCGATCGATCCCAGGTATGCTCGATACAACCGCTGGTCACGCTCCTTCAAGAAAGGCTCCATCTGCCAGATGCCCAGGTAGCGTTGATTCGCCAGGCTGGTGATTGCCGAGACCTCCTGGTCGATTCGATCTTCAGAATATATGCGATGTCTGTCGAAGTAGTACCTCAGCCAATCGCGGAAGCCGTTTTGGTCCTGACCGCTGTCGAGATAAGAGCTCATAAGCCGGATCGCATCCGAATCGTCGTTTCTAGGTTTCCACGCATCGTCGGTGTCCGAGTCGAGCCGCGACGTAAACCAGCGTCCGGGACCGTCTCTCAAGTATGCTTCGTAGTCGTGCTGAAACTGCGGATCGCGCAGGAGCCACTCTCCGTCTGCCCACTGGCGGTAGCCGGCGACCGTGACATCTCGCTCTCTGGAGGCAAACAGCTCGAGCGACGTCTGATGACGAACGGGGTTCGCGTCTTCGCGATGTCGTATAGTCAGAAAAGTCAACACCATCGACAGCAGGAGAATCAGTACTGTAGCAGGCGCGGTGAGCTTCCAGGCTCTGAAGTAACGACCTCCAAGAACCAGCAGAAGTGCAAGCACCGGCAGAGTGAAGAAAAAGAGAAAGATGAAGACATACAGAAAGCCGGGTTGTTCAAATGGCAGCACCGGGTTCCAGCGTTTGGAAACCGGTGCGAGCTGGATGAACAACAGAGTCGCCAACAACGCCAGCAGGAGCACAAACTGCTGGCCTACTATCAAAGTGGCAAGGGCAAATGAGCGTCCACCCCACCGAGTCGCTAGGAAGCGCCTGCCTGCACTGCGGTTGATACGCTCGTCGATTTCTCGTCGAAGCTCTGCGATATCATCTTCGGTCGAATCTATCGCCAGCGAGTTGAGCTGCCGTTGGAGGCGCGCCAGCTTAGTTACCGCTGCGAATTTTGCAAAGGGAGATGAGCCTCGTTCCCGCGCATCGAGCGCAGAGAGGTACTCGCGAATGATATCGGTGTCCCGGGTGATGACGGTTTCCATGGCTAATGGTCAGTGGTTAATGTCTCCCGCCCAGCCACATCTATAACCCCGTTGCAGGCTCTGGCGGTCATTCGTGGAGTACTGACACTGGGTTCCTTTCAAGTCTGAAAGTTCTGCACGACTTTCAACTCTTCGCCGCTGATCGCGTCCACGTACAAAGTCCAGGACAGCGAGCCGCCGGCAGCGACTTCCCATGCAAGATGAATTTCGATTGCCTCCGCTTTTTGCAGGGGCAACACGACCAACTGCTTCACCGCAACCTCAGCTTCGTTTGAGATCGACGCACGTTGCTGACGGCCGCTGAAGTCTGTGTACGTAAAAGTCCGTCCGACGATCCTCTTGGGTATGCTTTCCTTTTCAACTGTAGGCTTGATTGGCAGCTCGATCACCGGGATCAGGCGGTCATCAAGCTGCATCAACCTTCCGTCGCCGCTCAACACCACGTTCAACTCGCCCGAAGGCGCAGCAATGGGCAAGGCGTAGTTGGCTTGCTTATAAGTAAACCGCTTGATCTGCCCTGACTGATCCGACGACACAAGTGACAGGGCAGTGGGATCGGCGCCGATCATGTCTCTCCAGCGATCGATAAAGCTGCGCATCAGTTCACGCAGGGTGAGAGGGTCGCTCGCGGTTGAAATAGGATCAACAGTGAGTTTGATTCCTCCCGCGACGCCTAGCAGAGATCTGGGTGTGTAAGTGATCGGATAAAGATCTGGAGGAGTCTGCGGGACGTTGTAGGCGTCCAGCATTCTGCGCCACTCGCGTTCGGCCTTAGCACGGCGATCGGGAGAATCCTTGATGAGCGCCGGATAGTTTTTCGATTGGGTTGATTGAGACTGCAGGCACGCCGCAGCGCACACCACCGGAATCGCGACCGATAGAAAAATGAGTCGAAGGAAGATCATAAGCCGCAGAAGCAAAACCGCGCGCCCTGATCCCACATAGTCGGCGCGCGAAGCGAGGCAGCAAACTTTGATTATTGACGATTTTAAATTGAGCGGCAAGCGGGGAGGATGGGCGAAGGGGCGAAGGGGGACGCGGGGAGGGGAGATGAGGGTATGAGGAGATGAGGCGAATGGGCGACACGGGGAGGGGTTGAGGAGTCATTCATTGGGTCTCTGCAAATCGTCTTTGTGCCCGCTTCGCCGAGTCTCCGTATCGCCCCTTCGTGTCGTCCCCTAATCTCAACGGTGATTGAATGTCACGACCGTTGCACCGTAGCCTCCCGCCTCAGGAGGGGCATCGCCAAAAGCTGCTACAAACGAAGTCTTCGAGAGAATTGATCGCACGATCTCTCGTTGAACTCCTATGCCCTTGCCGTGAATGATGCGCATAAAAGGAATCTTTCGCCGGTGTGCCTCTTCTAGGTAATCCTCCACCACCGCTCGCACCTGGGCTGGAGGAATCGAGTGAAGATCGAGGACATCGCTGAACGGTACTATCACGATCTCCGGGAACGGATTATCGGGGTCATAAGGTACATCGTCATCGGGATCGGGCTCTGCGGTCTCCCGATGGCCCCCAAACAAATTGAATAGTCTTCTCAGCATCGGTCCATCCAGCACTATCTTTAAGCCTTAGAAAAAAGGCGCTGACAAGTTCAGCTTGCGCCTCTCAAGACTCAACGGATCGCAAAACGCGCAACAAACCCGCATCTCCGTCCCCTCATCCCCTCATCTCCCCATCTCCTCACCCTTCGCCCGCTCCACACAGCTATGCTAGATTATCGCTCGATGAAACACACGACCTTGAGCGCTGCGATACTCGTCACGTTCCTGCTGTTTGGAGTGATGGGTTGCTCCAGTTCGCAGCAGCAAACAAACGCAACCCCCGCTTCCAGTGATCAGCCAGCACAGGCGCCGTCGCAGGCAGAAGCTTCTTCGTCGCAAAGCGCGTCCGAGGCACCTGCGCCTCAACCAACAGCGCCTCAGCAGCAAGCCGCCCCATCTCCCATCGGCTCGCCCACTGTGACGCCGGCCTCTTCGGCCACTCCCGGGGAACCAGCGCCGAAGGTACCCGCACAGCCTGCACCTGGCACCGGGTCTTCGGTGCAACCGGCCGCACCGGTTCAGGCAAAGGTTACCGTAGCTCCCGAGCCGGGACTCGATACTGAGAAGGCGCCTAAACTGCTGATCGCGACACCGCAAATGGATTTTGGCAAGCAACCTCAGGATAAGACCCTGAACCGTGCGATCGCCATCCGAAACACCGGCAAATCGAATTTGTTGATCGAATCGGTGACGCCTGGCTGAGGATGCACCACCGTGGACTTTCCAAAAGTCCTCCGGCCTGGTCAGGCCGGCAAGATCAGAATCAAGGTGGAGACCGGAAAATCACCCGGCCCGCACACAAAGTCGGTCACGGTGAAGTCGAACGATCCGCTTCAACCCGCTGCGACCGTGCAGTTCACATTTGACGTCAAGGGCTCTTGACCCTCTTCGAAAACCGATGCTCAAAACAGAAATCGACTACGCGGAGTTATTGTCCGACCTCGGCCGGGGATTGCAATCGAATGCGATTCGCAAGTTGACTGTTCTGCTTGGCCGCCGTGAAGTCATCTCGCTCGCCGCCGGCGCGCCCAGCCCTGACACGTTTCCTATTGAAGAACTGTCTGAGATCGCCAGACAGGTGATTACCGATCGCGGAAGAGTTGCGCTGCAGTACGGACCTACGAAAGGTCAGTCCACGCTGGTCGAGGCTGTTGTAGACATTCTCCGCAGCAGGGGAATCGGCGAGGCGAAGCCGACCGAAGTAGTAATGACCAGCGGCTCCCAGCAGGGCCTCGACTTTGTCTCTCGCATACTGCTCAACCGGGGAGATGTAGCCCTTGTAGAGTTGCCCAGCTACATTGGCGGCATCATCGCGCTTCAAAACACCGGTGCCGAACTCGTAGGCATAAGACAGGACGACAACGGCATCGTGACCTCTGAATTGCGTGAGACGCTGGACCGGATACGAAGCGAGGGGCGTCGCGCAAAATGCATCTATACGATCCCGAACTTTCAAAACCCGTCGGGAGTCACGCTCGATCCCGCTAGGCGTCGAGAGCTGGTGGAAATCGCTGAAGAGAACGATCTGTTGATAGTCGAAGACGACGCATATTTCGATCTGTACCTGGATGATTCGTCTCGGCTGGCGCCTATAGCCGCGATAGCTCCAGAGCGTGTCCTTTATCTGGGCACTTTTTCGAAGGTACTCGCGCCGGGGCTGCGAGCGGCTTATGTGAGAGCGCCCGAGCAGCTCGCCGCGAAAATCGAACTGGCTAAAGAAGGCGCAGACTTGTCGTCCAGCGTGCTCGACCAGGCTATCGTAATGGAAGCGATTCGACGGGGCCTTATCGAGAAGCGGCTGGGAAAGCTGCGAGAGTTTTACAACGTGCGACGGCTGTCGATGTTCGATGCGCTTGAGCGGTTTGCGCCCGCCGGGTCTCGATGGACGAAGCCTGCGGGAGGCTTCTTTGTGCTGCTGGAGCTTGCTGAAGGAATCGATACCGGATCAAGACTTTTAGCGGCGATCGACAACGGTGTGGCGTACGTTCCCGGCGCGCCGTTCTTTGTCGACGGCTCGGGTCAAACCACAATTCGTCTCGCCTACTCCAGGGAATCACCTGAAAGGATAGCTGAGGGTGTGGAGCTGATGTGCGGCGTCCTCAAACTGTGACAGCAGTTGTCATCCTTGTGGCGCGATAACGCGTCACCCACGAATCTCTGATTCGGTCAGCTTCGAGCAGTCAGCACGAATAGTCACTTCAATCTGCCGGAATTGTGATTGAAAGGGCATTAGCTCGTGGGGAGGGCTTCGCCGATTTTTGTGAAGATCGTTTGCACTTCACCCGAAACGGGAGGCGCGCCTGTACTGGAATAAGAGTTGATATAGGTATGATCGCCCCTCGCAGGTCTCATACATAACCCGACGAGTTTGTAGTCGCCACGCCCCGTATTGATCGCCCCCTGATATCGGAATCAAGCTCTCCCCCTAAGTTTGTTCCGATCAGGTCGCCGCAGCGCTTGATCAAAGCTTCGAGTGCTGCGGCGAGTTATTTTTGGATCATTTCTTTTGAGCGGTGGATGAGTCTGGCGCGCGAACCGGCGCTGCAACTACCAGACCCTTGTTTGTGGCAAGCACCAGCAGTTCGCTGGAAAAACTCGGAGCGGCTACGATCTCGAAATCTGTTTCCAACTGGTAGATGTTTACCCGCCTGCCGTCTGCGTTCAAAAACACCGCAATGTAATCACCCCTCAGCGGCGCAACCAGATTCGCATCGCCTTCAATGATGGGTGCTGCGGAAATTCTGTTCTCGAGTCGCCGTTTCCAGGCGCGGTCGCCGGTGGCTCGTGACAGGCAGTAGACAAAGTTATCAAAAGAAGCCACGAGCAGCCGGTCGCCTACGAACACCGGAGGAGCTTCGATGGCCGCACCCGTTCTTGACCGCCACTTCACCACACCCGTATTACGATTGACCGCGTAGGCGTACCCATCGCCTGACCCGAAGAACAGATACTTGTCGTCGGCGATCGCAGGACAAGCGACGCGCGCCCCGGTCTGGAGCTTCCAGATGATCTTGCCCGTGGCAGGTTCGACGGCACGCATCGCACCGTCGTCGCTCCCAAAGTAAACCCCTGACTCGGTCACGAGCGGCTGTCCTCGCACAACGTCCTGCGTTTCGGCTCGCCATAGAACTTCGCCATCCTTCTCGCCGATTGCATAAAGTGAACCGTCGGCGCAGCCTGCGTACAAGCGTCCTGCTCCGGCACCGGCGGGCGAGGTAAACGCACGAGGGTAATCGTGGGCCCACAGCGTCAGCCCAGTGGAACTGTCGATCACGCGCATCGATGCACCGGAATCGCTGCCATCAGGGCTCAACTTGCGAGTGACAACCAGCGCGCGATTCTCATCAATCGGGAGTATAGGAGCGGTGATCGAGCCGCCGGGTTCGCTGGACCAGAGTAGCGAGCCGGTTCGAATATCGAGACAAATCACGCTGCCACCTGACAACGGCAGCAGTATTCTGTTTCGATCGATCGTAGGCGGAATCATCGAGGCACTGTCGGTTAGATGTTGCCACAATCGCTTGAATGGAAGGGCAAGGACTGAAGTCGAGGTGGCGCCGTATTCCGCACGCTGCTGTTCCTGCTGCCGTTCATTGGTGGTGCCCTGAGTGCGGGACGGATGCCCCCGCTTCACTTTTCTTCCCTGTGCCCCGACAGGAAGCGAGATCGCGAGGATCAGGACTAGCAGCACCAAGAAGGTTCCTGGCCTCCGATTTTGAGTTTCCGGTTCCCTGGCGAGCATATGAAGATTGTAACAGCGTCGCATTGGAGTATAAGTGTGTTGAATTCAGTCTCGTCGCATTCTTATCCTGGCCTTGAATAGGAACGAGCACTCTAGAGAGCAACCATAACCAGCAACCAGAAGCCAGAAACTAGGACGACTCTCTCCTCAAAACATAAAACCATCTGGGCGGTTTCATGTTCCATCTAACGAAATCCTGGACGAAATAATTTTGCTCGAGTGCCCACAAGAAAGCGGCCCGAGTGGCTTCTCGCCACGCAAGCCCAAGCTCCGGCTCTGCCTCCTTGAGCTGGTTGATACCTTGGGGTATTTCGATGAGACAAGTGTTGCCCGTCACTTTTTCAAAGTCGCGGATTCGGGGCCGGTCGCCTTCGCGAACCACCAGCGCGTTGGCGGGGCCATCCGCTTCGGAAGTACTGAACAGAGAATCGGGCCGGAGAGTCGTTTCTTCTCGCTGGATCCGGCTCAGCACGTGTTTTGTGTCGAGCAGCCAGCTCACCCACAACCGGTCGGTCCCGAATCCTCGGTGAAGAGGACTCGAGGTCTCTTCGCCGTAAAAGTTGACAAGGTACCGTCGCGCTATCACACCCAGCTTTCCAAAATTCAGATGGGCGTTGAGAGTCTGGAGCGGATCATAGGTCCAGGTGATCTCATCCAGGCCTTTCTGCAGGGCGTACTCTCGTTGAGCGACTTTGAGATAAAAGCCCGCCTGGCAGTTTCGATACTCGGTGAGCACTGCCAGCATATGCGAATGAAGGGAGATCCTGCTGTGCTCGAAGGCGGGGAATGCGTAGGCGAACCCGATCATGTTCTGATGCTGGGACTCGAAGGCGCCGAGCAGCAGGCCGCCGGCGTGTTGGGTTGCAATGAGGGTTGCGGCGGGTACGACATCCAGGTCGCTGAACTGCCAGGCTTCACGTTGGATGTCTTCGACCACGTGGAACTCATCTATTGATTCGAGCTCACGAACGAGGAACCGCCTGTCATCGATAGTCCATTCGAACATGACAGTAGGCAGTATGCAGTAGGCAGTAGGCAGAGTCCAGCGTAGCCCAATGGGCTCCTGGGTGCGCCTGCGTTTGTTGTACGACGAGAACGCCGCGTGTTTTGTTCTACGAAAATGGGCACCAACAGCCTACTGCCTACTGCCTACTGCCTACTGCCTAACTTCCCTTTGCACGCGGATCATTATAAAATCTCCTTGCGCGCGCTGCCGTTCAGCCAGCAGTTCACAGCTCGAAATCTAAGCTCGAAAAAATCAAATCCTGCTATCGGAGTCCGAATGGCCACAAAAACCTATGTTCCCGAGGAGACTGTACCAGACGAGAGTCCAGATTCCATAAAAGACAGTTCCGGCATCGGCGGACACCCGGCCGGACTCACCACGTTGTTCTTCACCGAGATGTGGGAACGCTTCAGCTATTACGGAATGCGAGCCCTATTGTTGTTGTTCATGGTCGCTTCGCCTGCAAATGGCGGGCTTGGATTTCCAACGGCAAAGGCGGCGTCGATCTATGGGGCTTACACTGGTTCGGTCTATCTGACTTCGATTCCCGGAGGTTGGGTCGCAGACAAACTACTCGGCGCGAGACTCACGGTCTTGTGCGGGGGAGTCTTCATTGCCCTCGGACATTTTTCGATGGCCGTTCCGACTTTACCGACCTTTTTCTCGGGTTTGATACTCATCGTAATTGGCACTGGGTTGCTGAAGCCTAACATCAGCACCATGGTAGGCATGCTGTACAGCCAGGATGATCCCAGACGCGACGCGGGCTTCTCGGTGTACTACATGGGAATCAACACCGGTGCTCTGATAGCTCCAATCGTTTGCGGCTTTCTTGCAAGGCGGCCCGAATTCAAGTCGATTGTAGGAGCGTTTGGTTTGCATCCCGAAAACACCTGGCACGTCGGCTTCGCCGCGGCAGGTCTAGGCATGACCTTCGGCATCATTCAATACCTGTACCCTCGCGCGATCAGATTGCTGTTGATCTCATTCGGTGCCTTCATGGGCGGGTTGACGCTCGTGTTGTTCAAGGCCTCGGTAGCCCAGCTCGCCAGCTCGAGCGATATTTTCTGGCTGCTGGCAGCAGTGCTCATCGGCGCTATCGTGGGGAATGAAGTAACGCGCTACGTCACCAGGGGTGAAAAGAAGAGAAGCGCGGAGCTTCGTAAACACCCGCTAGGAGCCATAGGACAAAGACGACAAGCCTCAAAAGAGACCGAGAAGGTGACCGTTCCGAAACAGCCGTTTACCAGAGATGAGAAGCTCCGAATGGCGGTCGTCGGTATCCTCTTCCTGTTTGCGACGCTGTTCTGGATGGCTTTTGAGCAGGCCGGTTCCAGCCTGAATCTTTTTGCCGACACTCTGACTCGGCACAATGTCGGTAGCTGGCAATTTGACGCTACGTATCTTCAATCGGTCAACTCGATATTCCTGATTCTTTTTGCTCCAGTCTTTTCGGTGCTCTGGATTCGCCTTGGCAGTCGCCAGCCCTCGAGTCCGATGAAATTCGCCATTGGACTTCTGTTCGTCAGCCTCGGCTTCATAGTCGTGGCGTTTGCTTCGACGCTCACCAAATCCGGACCGGTAGGCCCAGGCTGGTTGATTCTGGTTTATATGCTTCACACGTTCGGAGAGTTGAGCCTGAGTCCGGTCGGTCTGAGCACGGTCACGAAGCTGGCGCCCGCCCGCGTCGTCGGCCTGATGATGGGCATCTGGTTTCTCTCGATTTCATTGGGTAACTACATTGCAGGCTGGGTTGCGGGGAACTTTGATCCAAAAGCCGAGGGTGCGTTGCTCAAGATGTTTGGCGGGGTGGCGCTGATCACTCTTGCAGCGGCGGCGATTCTGGCGGCACTTGCCCCAAGCATCCGCAAGATGATGGGAAGGGTCCACTGAAAAAAGAAGGGTTGTTGCATTCCTCGTGGCAACTCATCCGAGTCCCAGTGCGCTTACAACCCTTTCGGTGGCATACAGCAGCGCTACGCCGGCGAACACCATAAGCGAAATCCTGAGCCCGCCTTCGCGAGTGTTGACTTCCGGAATCAGGTCCGAAGCTGCGACATAGAGCGTTACTCCACCCGAGAACGGCAGCACGTACGCCGACAACGGCCGCGAGTCAACCGACGAGTGCCGGAACGCCAACACCAGCGCTACACCCAGGAGCGTGGCCAGCCCGACCATCAGCGAAGAAATCAACGCACTCTTTCTGCTCCTGCCGGCTGCAAGCATCATCGACGCCACGGTGAAGCCTTCCGGCAGCTTGTGGAGAATTATCGCCATGAAGATGAGGATTCCGAGGTTCGTGCTGACCAGCGACGCTACGGCTATCGACACGCCGTCAAAAAAAGTGTGGACCATCAACGCGCTGACACCCGCTACCGCGGCGTGCTGAGCGAGCATGGCCTCTTCGTGGGTTTCCTCGCCGAAGTGAAAATGTGGAGCGATTGTGTGCTCCACGAATTGGATCAGCAGGTACCCGCCCAGCAGCCAGGCCATCGGCGCTAGTACTTCGTCAGACCACTGATGAGTCGTTTCGGGAATGATCTTGATAAACACCGCGGCGAGCATGAACCCGGCGCCCAATGCTATGAGATATCGGAGAGCGGCCGGCCCAAACCTGCGCGAGGAGACCAGCATACCTCCGAGGAGATTTGCGAATGCCGCCGCTAGCCCGTAGGCGACGATCACCGGCGTCGAGTTGCCCATGTCATGATTTCAGAGGCGGATTTTAAAGTTTGGCAATATATCACAGTTGGAAGGGTGGCGGTATTCAATAGTGAACCGCGGCGGACTGAGGGGTTGAGAGCCGCGGGCGGGCCGAATCGGCACGACGGATTGCCACAAATCACTTTTTCTTCAACCACTTCACGCTTGACACTGCTACAGCTCTGGCGTATTCTACGCGGGTCATAGTGGAGCGAAGTGGAACCAAGTGGTCCACGGCTGAGATGAGTCGAAGCTGATTGAAGTTGTTTGAGGGTTATCGAGAGATTCGGGTCGATTGAAGATCGAGCGAGGCGACAAGAGTCGTAGCAAAGCGCACGGCGACGGGGTGTCCGAAGGCGGCTGCGTCGACTCGAAAGGGCGAGAGTTTTTTGGAGCGAGATGCTTCGAGGCCACTACACCGTCAGGATGGATGAGAAGGGCCGGATAAAACTACCGGCTGCCTACCGTCGGTTCATCGACGAACACTACGGCGTTGAATTCTACGTTACGAGCGTGACAGGCGAATACGCGAGGCTGTATCCGATGGCGGAGTGGCTGAAGATTGAAGAGAAGCTTCGCGCAAAAGGAACGATGGACAAAGCGGTGCGAAAATTTCTCGACCGCACGAACTACTACGGGCAAGTTGCCGAGCGCGACGCTCAGGGAAGACTGCTTGTTCATCCGCTGCTGCGATCCAGCGCGGCGTTGATGGGCGATGTAGCGGTGCTCGGATATCTGCATTATCTCGAGGTGTGGGAGCTTGACAAGTTCAAGGCTCGCATCGACGGCGAACCGTACACGGATGAAGACGCGGCCGCCCTTGCGGCACTCGGAATCTGAACGCGAGCTGGTTGCTCGAATTGTTCAACGAAAGACGACGACGGACAACTGTGACGAATAGAGCGATGACGACTAAATGCACGGCGAGCAGTCAAATGAAATGCAGATTCACAAGCCCGTCTTATTGTCGGAAGTCGTCGGCTGGCTCAGGCCATCCGAGGGCGGGACATTTGTCGACTGCACCGTCGGGCTGGGCGGGCACGCGGCATCGCTGCTCGAGGCATCAGAGTCCACTCGACTGATTGGACTCGACTGCGACCGCGACGCAATCGAGATTGCGCGCGAGCGTTTGTTGCGATTTGAAGGTCGTGCGGCGCTGGTGCACGCAAGCTTTTCGGAGCTTGATCTTGTTCTTGAACGCCTCGGGGTGGGTGCAGCCCGCGGGGTCCTGGCGGATCTCGGAGTTTCATCGCTGCAACTCGCTCGAAGAGAGCGAGGATTCAGCTTTCTCGAAGACGCGCCCCTTGACATGAGAATGGATGCGGCAGGCGAAGAGACCGCGGCAATGCTGGTCAACTCGCTTTCAGAGAATGAGCTGGCCGATCTGATCTTTGAATACGGGGAAGAACGAGGATCTCGGAAAGTGGCGAGAGCGATCGTTCGCGAGCGAGACCGCGAGCCGATTGCGACTACGGTGCGACTGGCTGAGATCGTGGTGCGGGCGTTGAAGGTCCGGGGTCGATGGCGAATTCACCCGGCTACCAGGACGTTTCAGGCGCTTCGAATTGCGGTGAACGGAGAGCTGGACGCGCTGGAGCGGCTGATTCCCAAGGCGATCGATGTGCTCGAGGTCGGGGGGCGACTGGCAATCATCTCTTTTCATTCGCTCGAGGATCGAATCGTGAAGCGGTCGTTCCTGCGCGAGTCCGGCCGTTGCATCTGCGAAGGGCCGGTTCGAGTCCCGCCAGCAGATAGTGCGCCGGGCAATCGGACGATTTGCGAACGATGCGGTGCGAGCAGGAGAGTCACGGTTCTTACAAGGAAACCGGTTAGACCCTCCGAGGCCGAGAGCAACGCCAACCCTCGAGCGCGAAGCGCGCTGCTGCGGGTTTGCGAGAAGCGGTAGGCGGACGGAGTTCTGAGTTCTGAGTTGTGAGTTGTGAGTTGTGAGTTGTGAGTTGTGAGTTGTGAGTTGTGAGTTGTGAGTTGTGAGTTGTGAGTTGTGAGTTGTGAGTTGTGAGTTGTGAGTTGTGAGTTGTGAGTTGTGAGTTGTGAGGTGTGAGTTGTGAGTTGTG
>DATFXM010000068.1:0-92779 GCA_035315885.1 Blastocatellia bacterium | reverse complement strand
AACGACCTGCGAAACAGCGATTTATAGCCATGAGCACGCAACCCCTTCAGGGTTGCGCCATTTTCTTGTCGTTTACCCAGGGTAGCCGCGGACGGCAACCCTGGGCTGGACGACGCAACCCCTTCGGGGTTGAACTCAGCACTCAGGACCCAGCACTCAGCACTCAGCACTCACCATCTAGCACTTCCTAGTAGCTTTGAATCTTCCAAATATCTGCGGCGTACTCGCGCACCGTTCGATCGCTCGAGAACTTCCCTATCCGAGAGACATTCAAAATCGACTTCCTGAACCACTGAACAGGATCCAGAAACTCCTGCGCGGCTTCTTGCTGTGCCTCGATATACGACTTCAGGTCCGCAAGGTGAAAGTACTGGTCGTCTCCCAACACCGAGTTGAAGAACGACTCAAACAACCCAGGTTCGCTCTGCGAAAAAATATTCGACCTGAACGAATCCATCACCCTCTTGATATCGGCGTTCTGATCGTAGTAGTCGCGCGGCCTATATGAACCGTTGCGCCTCATCTCCTCGATCTCCGCCGCGGTCAGCCCAAAGATAAAGATATTCTCGGCGCCGACCTCTTCTCTTATCTCGATGTTCGCACCATCGAGCGTACCCATGGTCAGAGCCCCATTCATCGCGAACTTCATGTTGCCTGTTCCAGATGCTTCCTTTCCCGCAGTCGAAATCTGTTCGCTGAGATCCGCCGCAGGAATGATCTTCTCCGCAAGCGAGACCCGATAGTCCGGAATAAACACGACCTTCAAGTAATCCTGAACGCGCTTGTCAGCGTTGATCACCCTGGCAACATTGTTGATCAACTTTATGATCTGTTTGGCCACCCAGTAGCCCGGCGCCGCCTTGCCGGCAAAGATGCACGTCCGCGGCACGATCATCCGTTTCTCGTCTTCGATGATGGAGAAATAAAGGTGAATCACGTGCATCACGTTCAGGAGCTGCCGCTTGTACTCGTGAATTCGCTTTACCTGTACATCGAACATCGAGTCGGGGTTGACGGTTACTCCAGTTGTCTCTTTTATGACCCTCGCCAGCCGCTGTTTGTTAGCGTGCTTTATCCCCGCAAATCCCTGTTGAAACTCCTGCTCCTGGCTGTAAGCCTCCAGCTCGCGAAGACGCGCAAGATCGGTGATCCAGGCATCACCGACGACACCGGAGATCAGCGACGCGAGTTTAGGATTCGCCTTCAACAGCCAGCGCCTCTGCGTGACGCCATTGGTCTTGTTGTTAAAGCGTTCGGGAAACATCTGATAGAACTCGGGGACCAGCGTAGTCTTCACTAGCTCCGAATGAAGCGCCGCAACGCCGTTCACCGAATGACTCCCGAGTATCGCAAGGTGGCCCATACGCACGTTGCTCTCGTATCCGTCCTCGATTATCGAGACCTTCTTCTTTTTTTCGTTGTCACCGGGCCATTTCGCCTCCACCGCAGTCATTAGCCGGCGATTGATCTCCTCGATAATCTGGAGGTGACGAGGCAGGATCTTGTGGAACAACGCTACGGGCCACCGTTCGAGTGCCTCCGGCAACAAGGTGTGGTTCGTGTAGCCGATTGCCGCTCGCGTTATTTCCCACGCGTCCTCCCACTCCAGATCGTTCTCGTCGACCATTATTCGCATCAGCTCGGCAACGGTTAACGCCGGGTGAGTATCATTGAGCTGGATTGCGACTTTGTCGGCAAATTGATCGAAGTTGATATGAGTCTTCTGATATCTGCGAACGATATCGCGTATCGAGCACGCAACAAGGAAGTACTCCTGGATGACGCGAAGTTCCTTGCCTGCATCGTCACTAGCCGCCGGGTACAACACCTTCGAAACGGTCTCGCTTGAAATCTTCTGCTCTACGGCCTTGATGTAATCGCCCCGATTGAAGATCTGCATGTCGAACTCTGCCGAAGACACTGCCGAATAGAGGCGAAGATAATTCACCGTACGACCCCCGTATCCAACGATCGGCATGTCGTAGGGGACACCGATCATGACTTTCCAGTCGAGCCACATCGGATTGTAGTTGCTCTGCCGGTCCGCCGTGTGCTCGATCCGCCCACCAATCGGAATGATGCACGCCTCGTCAGGACGCTCGATCAGCCACGGCGTTCCGTACGCGCGCCAGTGATCCGGTTTCTCTTTTTGATAGCCGTTTTCAATCTCCTGTTTGAACAGGCCGTAGTCATAATTGATTCCGTAGCCGAAGCCCGGCATACCCAGCGTGGCCATTGAATCCAGAAAACACGCGGCGAGTCTGCCGAGGCCACCGTTGCCCAGTGCGGCGTCACTCTCTGTCTCGCGAACCTCTTCAACGTCGTAGCCCATGTCCGACAGCGCATCCTTGAAGGCATCGAACAGACCCATGTTATAGAGGTTGTTCCCAAGCGAACGCCCCATCAGAAATTCCATTGAAAGGTAGTAGAGGCGTTTTGCATCCGAGCTGGCGTAGCGTCGCTCAGTTTCCAGCAAGCCGTCTATCAAACGCTCGCGCACCGTGAGCGCCGCCGCCAAAAACATATCCCGCACCGTCAGGTCGGTGAGCTCCTTGGCCACCGTATACCTGGCGTGCCGGCGTATCGATTCAACCAGATCCTGTGAAATATCTGTTATCACAATGGCGGCCATTCTAATTCCCTCACGCTTTTTTGTGTAGCACGGTTCTGAAACACACCACTCGGTGTATTGATCTGCGCATTTCACCGCTTGCGGACACATTCACAGCAACTTTCCTGCCGCTGTTTACTAAGAAAAGGAGAGATTAGGGGATGAGGAGATGAGTGCCCCTCATCTCCTCATCCCCTCACCTCCTCATCTCCCCATTCTCCACATATCCCTCAGGAGCGATTCTTTATCGCCGCGGCGAAGTCCTTTACTCCCTGCTTCCATGAAGGCAGCAGTATGCGTGGCTCCTGAATAGTGGTGAGTGCCGAGTGGCGCGGTCGAGGGGCGGGACGTGGATACTCCACTGTGCTAACCGGAACCACCGGTGCATTGATCGCCAGCTCACGCAAAAGCGTCCGCGTAAGCTCGTACCAACTCGTTCCCCCGCGTCCTGCTAGATGGTACGTGCCATACGCCTCAGTCTCGATCAGCCGAAGGATTGCCTCGGCCAGGTGCGGTGCATAAGTCGGAGAGCCAACTTGATCGTTGACTACTCGCAGCTCCTGACTCTTCGCGAGTCCCAGAATCGTGTTCGGAAAATTCCTGCCCTCTTCGTGATAAAGCCAGGACGTGCGCACGATGAAGTGACGCGGGTTTGCTGCAATCACCGCGCGCTCCCCCGCTAACTTGCTTTTTCCATAAACTGACAGCGGGTTTGGCCGATCGTATTCGTGATACGGCCGCGAGCTCAAACCGTCGAACACATAGTCGGTTGATACGTGAAGCACGCTCGCGTCGCATTCTGCCGCGGCGAGAGCCAGGTTGCGCGGGCCAACAGCGTTCGAGCGGTAAGCGCTTTCATGATCGGACTCGGCTCCATCGACATCGTTGAACGCAGAACAATTGATGACGATGTCCGGCCGGTTCGTCGATACTTGAGCCCGGACAGCGTCCAGGTCGATGACATCCATGTCCTGACGAGAGAGCGCTAGCAGATCAGTCGACTCGAGCAACGACTGAAGCGACCTGCCGAGCTGGCCGCCCGCACCGGCAATCATTATTTTCATGCGGCTATCGCTGTTGGAAGTTTAGACCGGCTGAACTTCATGCGCCCTCCTGCTCCAGTAACTTCAGAAGGTACTGTCCGTAGCCGTTTCCCTTCATCGTTTCAGCCAGGGTTACCAATGCCGGGGCATCGATGTATCCCATCCGAAAAGCGATCTCTTCGATACACGCGACCATCAACCCTTGTCGCTCTTGCAGCGCCTGAATGAAGTTCGACGCCTGCGTCAACGATTCACACGTTCCGGTATCCAGCCACGCCACACCTCGTCCAAGCTGCTCGACATGCAACGAACCAGCTCGCAGGTATTCCAGGTTGACGTCGGTGATCTCCAGCTCGCCGCGAGCTGATGGCTTGAGACCTGCCGCAATGTCCAGGACCCGGTTGTCATAAAAGTACAGTCCCGTTACCGCCCAGTGAGATCGCGGCCGTCTTGGCTTCTCCTGCAGTCGAACCGCTTTCCCTTTGTCGTCGAACTCGATCACCCCGTAGCGCTCGGGGTCCCGCACCTGATACGCAAACACCGTAGCGCCTTCCTTTCGCGCCGATGCGGTTCGTAAAGATGTCGTCAGGTTGTCTGCGTAGTAGACGTTGTCGCCCAGAATCAGCGTCACGGAATCGGCGCCAACAAATTCCCTGCCGATTATGAACGCCTGAGCCAATCCCCCCGGCTCGGGTTGCACTTCCCATTGAATGTTGAGGCCTATGTGACCGCCGTCGCCCAGCAGTCGTTGAAACTGCCCCTGGTCATGGGGTGTGGTGATGATCAGCACATCGCGAATCGAGGCGAGCATCAGCGTCGATAGCGGGTAGTAAATCATCGGCTTGTCGTACACGGGCAATAGCTGCTTGCTCACGCTGATAGTCATCGGGTAAAGCCGCGTTCCGGACCCACCCGCCAGTATGATTCCCTTTCTCATCTCTCACGCTCCGCTGCATTCGAGGTTCAACCCTAGCCGCTCTCTCGCGTATTTGCCCGCTTGAACCTGCTCGCACCAGCCCCGATTTTCCACGTACCACGACACCGTACTCGTTACTCCATCCTCGAAGCTATTCACCGGCTCCCATCCCAATTCGCGGCGAATCTTTGAGGCGTCGATAGCATATCGCCTGTCGTGTCCGGGGCGATCAGTCACAAACGTTTTCAGCTCAGAGTATTTTGAGAGACCTCTCGAAGACATTGCAGCGTTCTCTGCCGCAGGCATCACACGCTCCAGCGCTTCGCAGATCCCCCCCACGACTTCCAGATTTGTTCGCTCGTTCGCACCGCCGATATTGTACTTGGCGCCGAGCTCCCCCCGTCGCAGGACAAGCAACAAACCCGAGCAATGGTCTTGCACAAACAGCCAGTCGCGAATATTGCCGCCGTCACCGTAGATCGGAAGAGGTTTCGCGTCAATGGCGTTCAACACCATCAACGGAATCAGCTTCTCCGGAAATTGAAACGGCCCGTAGTTGTTTGAACAGTTCGTGATCAAAACGGGCAGCCTGTAGGTCTCGTAGTAGGCCCGCGCAAGGTGATCGGCCGCCGCCTTCGACGCGGCATACGGCGAGTTCGGCGCGTACGGCGTATCTTCGGCAAAAAAACCTGACGCTCCGAGCGTGCCGAACACTTCGTCCGTCGATACGTGTAAAAACCTGAATCGCTGCGCCTCCTCGAGCCGGGCCCTGGCAACGTACTGTCGCGATACTTCGAGAAGTTGATAGGTGCCCACGATGTTTGAATCGATAAACGGACGTGGGTCGTCGATCGATCGGTCAACGTGCGTTTCAGCCGCAAGGTTTACAACAGCCGTCGGTTGATAATTGTTAAACACCGACTCGATCGTGTCGCGATCTGAGATATCCGCCTTTACAAAAATGAATCGTGGGTGACTGAACAGTTCTTCAATGCTGCAAAGATTTCCCGCGTAGGTAAGCTTGTCGATGACTACTATTCGAGCATCGGTCTTGGCGAGAGCGTAGCGCGCAAAATTTGCGCCAACAAAACCCGCACCGCCCGTTATAACTATCGACTCCATCAATAACTGTACTCCTTCAGAGTTTTGGACCGAGGCGTCCTACAGCTTAGTCGTGATAGCCTACATCGTTTCAATCTCATTCATGAAGCCTCGACCGCTCATTTTTTTCTCTCGCAGCGAGCCGTTCATTCATCTTTGGGAGCATGTGCCAAGTCCACCAGATCCCGAAGCCCCGAGTACTCGGCTCTGTAGTCTTCGGCGCTGGCCATGATCACCGCTCGCGCCTCGTCCCGTCCGTAAACACCAGTAACTTCGCTTTGCTCTCTTCCGACTTCGCGCGTCCCTTTGTAGGTCGAAAAATAGTGTTTGAGTCGATCGATCACCGCATTCGCTTGCACAATGTCAGTCCACCCTCCGTAGATTGCGTCTTCTTCCATGACTGCGATGATTTTGTCATCCGCCTTGCCGTTATCGATCATGCTCAAGCCCCCGATGGGCACCGCGCGAAGCAACAGGTTGCCGTGGGAAATCGTCTTTTCCGAGAACACGCAGATGTCGAGCGGGTCGCCGTCTCCCACTAAACCGGTGCGGCCAGTCCGCCTCTCCATCATTTTTCCGACCCGGTTGCCGCAAAAAGTCTGCGGAATCAATCCGTAATAAGACGGACAGGTATTCGAAAAACGCTGCGGTCGATCTACCTTCAGCAAGCCGGTCGTCTTATCGAGCTCGTACTTTATCGTGTCAGTTGGGACTATTTCGACATAAACAGTAACGATTTCCGGCGAGCGGTCGCCCGCCGATACGCCGTGCCAGGGATGCGCCCTGAACAGCAGGGACATCAGTCGAAGCTGTGCGGCTTCGTTGTTGGTCATAAGGTCTGCTCCTGATTTCAGTTTTTGCTCGATAACTTTATCGCCGCACTGCTCCAGCCGCCACGAGAATTCCTGGGGTTCTGACTTCTGAGTTCCGAGTTGTATGCATGAGAAGCCTCGCTGTGTCCGCACTCAGAACTCAGAACTTCCGAGGTTTGCGCTATCCCCGCCATTAGCTGCCAACCGAGCTGTGCTTTCACGCAACCCATTCAATCGCTCGCAATCAAATTAAGACCCTAACTCTCGCTAGTGCCGCAGAACTCTAGAAATTGCTATTATCAATCCGGAATGGAAGAAATCGAGAAGGAAGTAAAGAAACAGCTAAAAAAGAACCTGAAGGGCGTTACCGGTTCGACACTCGAAAGCATCGTCAAGAAGCTTCGGACGATGCCTCGCGACCGAGTCTCGGTCGCTATGGATCTGGCAATCTCGCTTGCCGGAGTGAACTTGAAATCGTCGGTAGAAATGCTCAAGGAGGCGCCGGAAGTGTCGAACCTTATCGAGCCGGCCGATATGCGTATCTGGGGCGAGATCGGACGACGACTGGCAGCCACGAGCGCCGATACCGCAACCGGCTTCTTCCAAACCAGCGGTGCCACTCTGGAGTCCGTCGCTCCCGAATCGCGGTCCCAGGTCTTGAAGCTGATCAACAAACAAGCCGCGCTCTCGGCTAACACCGCAATCGAAAGCTTTCATGCGTCTCCCGGTATTTTGCTGGCGATGGGAGAAGGTGAAAACGCCGAGCGAGTCCTGAATATCTGTCTGGAGCTGGCAAGGCATTCGGTTAAACATAGCAGCGACCTCTTCTCTGCCGCGCCTCGTGTGCTCGCGCAGCTTGACCGAGCAGGCTCACAGGACTTTCCGGAGCTCACGACCACCGCGCTCGAGTTGACGTCGGCATTCGCTTTCAGATCGGGCGGCACAGCGGCAGAGTTCTTCACCGAACTTCCGGAGATCGTGCTCGGCGGAGACCTCGCATCGCTGCGAAAACTGTTCGAGACCACCGAGGCTTATCTCGACCGCTCCGGCGGAGTCGCGCTTCAGTATTTCAAGGCGGCAGGTCGAGTGCTCGCCGCCGCCGGGCGAGATTCCTTCGAGCGATGGACTGCCCTCGCCAAACGAGTAGCGCTGCAAGGTAACGCGGCCAGCTATCACTTCATGAAGCAGAGTCCGGAAATCATTTCCGAGCTTGCCGGCAAGGTGCCTGCGGCAAAAAGATCACGCGTAGTTGAAGCGGTTCTGGAGCTTGTCGAAGAAATTGCTGAGAAGAACACCGCGGCAGCGGTCGAGTGCTTTAAGGCGAGTCCTCTGGCTCTTGGCGCCGCGTCACTGGGCCAGTTTCGAGACTGGGCCAGGCGAGGTCTCGAGCTGTCGGACAATCCCAGGCGGGTGCAAGCCTACTATTCGCTCGAATCCAAGGCGAGTCAGGAGGCTCTCTTCCAGGTCGAGGGAGGCCTGACGCTTGACTCGGTTTCGCATACCCTGCGCCTTTACGTCGAGGCGCTGACTGGACGTTCGCTACACGTGGCGTCACTCGGCTCGATTCCCGATGAGAGCAAGATCGGTGACGGCTCGACGGTTTATCTTCCCTCAGTAGTTGCGGAATTCGAGGATGAGGCCGAAAACTTCAAGTTGTTCAAAGTCCTTGCGGCCCATGGCGCCGGCCAGATTGAGTTTGGGACGTACCTCGAAGACCAGCCCGGCACTTTGGCGGCGTTGGCTGAAACTCGCGGGGCCTTCGCGCATCGCCGCGAAAAAAGCCAGGAAACCACCCCTCCGGCAAAACGGCGGCAGCATAAGAACGGCCAGAATATAGGCTTCGCTAAGGTGTTGGCCGAGTTTCCTACGTACGAGTTGGCCCTCCGGCTGTTCACCACCGTAGAAAACGGGCGAATCGATCACCTGCTGCGTCGAAAGTACAGGGGCATTCGACGCGATCTGGATTTTGTCAGAATGAGGTTGCGCGAGCGGAGGCCGGACATTGAAAACGTCCCGCCCGAGATGATTCCGTTCGAGCTGCTGTTTCAGATCGCTATTTGCGGATCGGCCACAGAACAGGCGCGGCGAGCCTATCCTACGTTGCTGGGCCAGCTCGAAACGATACTCACCAACTATGTCTTCAGACCGGACGCCGAAGTTTCGGACTCGTTGATTGCAACGCGTCACATCTACGACTTGTTTGTTGAGCAGCCGATCCACTCAGACTCGGAGAACGAAGAGTCCGATCAGAAGACGGAAGGAGAGGACAATCAAAGCGCAGAGCCGGGTGCCCAACAGAGCGGCGAGCAGCAGGAACAGCAACAACAGATGGAAGTTCGTGACGATCCCTTCAGTCTCTGGTCGAGCGACCAGCGGCTCGACGTCACTGCAGACGAAGACCTGTTTAGCCGGCTGCGAGGTGGTGAAACGGCGGAACACGATCTTGAAAAAGGCGACGTAGCATTCTACTACGACGAATGGGACCGCGAGCTGTCGGACTACCGGACGCGCTGGTGTCGAGTGATCGAGCGGGCGGGTTCGAGAGGTTCGCGCGGTTTCGTGGAGTTGGCCCGCAGCCGGTACGCCGGAGTGATCTCGTCGATAAGGTATCAGTTTCAGTTGCTGAGGCCGGAGAACCTTCGAAGGATTCGCGGTGAGATAGACGGCGAAGACTACGACCTGCAGTCGGTCATCGACTATGCGCTAGACAAACGCAGCACGGGTCTGATTGACGATCGGTTGTACACCAGAAAGCTTAGGCGCGAGCGGGACGTCGCGGTTTCTTTTCTGCTGGACATGTCCAGCTCAACGGCACGAACGATCAGCAGATATCCGAGTCACCCTTACACACAGCCGGGACAGCGAATCATCGATATCGAAAAAGAGGGCCTGGTGCTGATGAGCGAGGCTCTCGAAGCGGTCGGCGACGAGTACGCGATCCAGGGTTTCACCAGCGAAGGGCGTCGCAATGTCAAATTTTATGTGATCAAGGATTTTTCCGACGGGTACTCGGTGGATGTTGAAAGGAGAATCGGGGGAATAAGCTATCAGAACAACACGCGGCTCGGAGCGGCGATCAGACATGCGATCAAGCGGCTTGGCAGCCGCGATGCGCGAACAAAGCTGCTGATCGTGTTGTCGGATGGGCGTCCATACGATCACGACTACGGAGACAGTCGCTACGCGCGCGAGGATACGCGGATGGCATTGCGTCAGGCCAGAACTGAAGCGATCACGCCGTTCTGCATAACAATCGATCGCGAATCGGAAGACCAACTCAAGGATATGTACGGCGAGGTGGGCTACACGATCATTGACGATGTGCTGAGTCTGCCGGAACGCCTGCCGGGTATCTATCGACGTTTGACGACGTGAAAATTGGTTTAGGGTTTAGCGTTTCGGGTTTCTGGTCTCTTTTGGCTAATAGGGGTCTTGCCGTTAGTAGTCGCATTGTTCCAAGCACACTGAATTCTGGCAAAGCTGTTGCGCCGGACCCTACCCCCACGAGCGATGTTTGTAGCACTCGAACCAGAAACTAGAAACCAGAAACTTTGGACCTCCCTACTCGTACCGCAGAGCTTCGATCGGGTCGAGACGGGACGCCTGCCGGGCGGGCCATACTCCAAATACGAGACCTACCATGATCGAAACCGCCAACCCCGCAATTACCGCCCACATCGGAACGGACGAAGGCAGGCTCGGCAATACTAGCAACAGAATCTGACTCGTCGCGATTGCCAGCAAGACCCCAATCAGTCCTCCGAGCAGAGTGAGCGTCATCGCTTCAAACAAGAACTGTCGAGTAATATCAGTCCGCCGCGCACCCAACGCTTTCCTGATGCCGATCTCCTGCGTGCGCTCTTTCACGCTGACCAGCATGATGTTCATCACACCGATGCCGCCCACCAGAAGACCGATACTCGAGATCGCGATGGCCACCATGCCTACGCCGGCCATCATGCTGTCGAACTGTTCTATGAACCGATCGGCGGTAGTCAAATCGAAATTGTTTGGCTCGTCGAATCTCAACCCACGCTGGCGACGCAGGATGTCTTCGACCTGGCCCAGCGCGGTCCTCAACTGGCCTTCGCGCGCGCGAATGATTAGCAGTAGAAACTCACTGCGCGGTGCCATCTTCCGCAGCGTGCGATAGGGAATCAGAACGGTGTTGTCCTGATCGTCGTCTGAAAACCCGCCCTTCTTTTGCTCGAGCAAGCCGATCACTTCGTACACCTTGCCGCCCATAGTAACTTCGTGCCCGGCCACCGTGGACTGATGAGGAAACAACGCTTCGGCCACCGAGATGCCGATCACCATTACTTCTCGCCGGTGCTTGTCGTCGATCTCGCTTATGAAGCGCCCCTCCGACAACAGTTGATTTGTCAGCCGTCCGTAGTTGGCCGACACTCCCTGGATCCTGCCCCGTTTGTACGTGTTCTTTCCGTAGGTGATCGTTCGATCGAAGTTCCAATCGATGAAGCCCTCACTGGCGACGTCGTCAACCGCGCTTGCCTGTTCCTTGATGGCCTCGCCGTCTTCGACCGTCAGCGGTTTTCTCTTCCATTCAGCACGGTCTCGAGGTCCTAGATGAATTCCGGTGGTTAAGTGAAAAGCAAAGATATTGCTGGTCCCGTAGTCCTCGATCATCTTGACCAGATTTCCTCGCAAGCCTGTGAGTATCGACGAAATCACGATGACCGTAAGCACGCCGATGACGATCCCCAACACCGTCAGAAAACTTCTGAACTTGTGCGCCCTCACGTTGTCGAGGGCCATCGCCATGATCTCCTTGATGAATACCGATCTTGTCCCGAGTTCTCGCATTTCAAGTCTTGGAGAGAGCTTGGATTGGATCCAGCCTCGAGGCCTTGTAAGCCGGATAGATGCCGGCGATCAGCCCTACGCCGCCGGACACCACAAGCGAAATCAAAACATAGAACACGGTGATGGTCATCGGGATCGGAGTCGTCGCGCGTATCAGATAGGAGATGCCGGAAGCCAGCAACAGCCCGATCATCCCGCCAAACGACGTCAGCACCGCCGACTCGATCAGGAACTGAAAAAGGATATGGCTGCGTCGCGCGCCAACTGCCTTCCTCAAACCGATCTCGAAGGTACGTTCGGTCACGCTCACCAGCATTATGTTCATCACCACAATGCCACCAACTACCAATGAGATCATCGTAATGGGAGTGACGACGGCTGCAATAGCCCCGGTGAACTGGTCTACGTTGTTGTTCACTTCCTCGACGTTCACCAGACCAAAGTCATCCTTGGCGTTGCCGTACAGCTTGTGGCGGTTTCGGAGAGTCAGTCGTGCATCTTCAATTGTAGACACGAGGGACTCGCGGTCCGGCGATTTGCCGTGGATTTGAAGACTTTGTCTACGGCCAAACAGCTTGGCGTATGTAGTCACCGGAACATAGAGATTCTTGTCGAGCGACTCCCCGAACATCGACCCGCGCTTCTCTTCTACGCCGACCACCATCATAGGGACGTCCTTGACCTTGAGCTCGCGGCCAATCGGATCGACGCCGACAAAAAACTTCTCCTGTAGTTCTGTGCCTATCACGCAAGAGTAGGCGGCATGTTCAGCCTCGTGCTGGAGGATGAAGCGGCCCTCGCTTATGCTCTTGTCCTCGATCTCCGCCATGTTTGCGGTCACTCCGAAGATATTGACACCGAGAAGTTCTTGTCCCCCCTGCTTGAGATCTATCTGATTGACTACCTGCACGCCGATCTCAGTACACGTACTGCACTGATGCTGGAGCCATTCGACGTCATCCCAATCCAGGCGCTTATTGCGCCGATTCATCTCCTCCCATTCTTCTTCGCTCAGGTGCCCGCTGCTGGCCATCCTGGCGATCATAAAATGATTTGCGCCGAGAACCTTTGCCACCTTGTCTATGACATAACTATTGAGGCCGCTTATCGAGGCGCCGACCACAACCACCGAGGCGACTCCGATGATGATTCCGATCAGGGTCAGGAAGGCTCTCAGTTTATGCGCGAAGATCGACTGCAGCGCAATCTTGGCCGCGTCGATATAAAAAGCGAAAAAGGTCCTCATTCAGAAAAGTGTCTCCTGACTCGAAGACTAGTCCTGCAGCCGCTCGGACTTGGATTGATCGACTACGATAAGGTGTCCGAGAAGCCGCCTTCCTACACTAGCTTGCCTGTGCCTCGCGAGCCTTGAGAACGCACGGGGTAAGTTTCTAGAGAGCGCCCCAGACCTATAACGCAATAGGCTACTGATGATTAACATCCAGTAGGAAAAGCGGTAGGAAAAGCCGTAGGCAGTAGGCAGTAGGAAGTTATGCGCGCTTGGGGACTCAGGAGGTGTATTGAACCAGGGCACGTTGGCCTTATACTCGGTGTCCGATCTACGAAACGCCTAACTGCCTACTGCCTACTGCAACTGCCTACTGCTTTTCCTATGCTTTTCCTACTGCTCTAAACTCTTTGACATGAGTATGAAGTGGCAGGGCTGCTTCGCTTTGACCTCAGAGGGGAACGGAGCGATTCCGCACTCCACAAACCCGAACTTGCGGTAATAGGGCGGCAGCTCGGTCCTCAGACTCACAAGCTGAAGGTCCACCCTGGAGCACCCGTTCGCCCGAAAGAACTCCTCTGCTGCGTTCATCAGCTCGCCCCCGATGCCACCGCGCTGATGCGAAGGATCCACCGAAAGCAATCCGAGATAACCTCCCTTCCCTCGCAGCTCTACATAGACCACACCCGCAAGCCTACCCTCCATTTCTACTAAAAGAAACTTTCCAACGTCGAACAGCGCGCGCACCTGCGGCTCGTCGATTCGATCACCGTCGAATAAAAACCGCTCGACCCGGAACGCCTGGTTTATCAGCGCCACGATCGCCGGTATATCAGCGGAATTTGCCTGCCTCAGGTTCATGTTTGACGGAACTATTTGAAAATGGTCAGCGAATACTATAGCTGAGAGTCAGATGAGGCAAGTAGCGAGCCCAATCATCAACGTCAATGAAATCATCTCCCCGAGTGCTTGGTGTTGCGTGCGGAGTGCGATCAACGGAGTTTCTGCGCTGAAGGAGTTACGTTCTACAGCCTCACACGCGTCAGCACTCAGAACTCAGAACTCAGAACTAAATCAAGGAGGGTACCAATGACCGACTCTGCCAGTGATCGCGCCAAACATTTTCGACAGATGCACGGCCAAGGCCAGTTTCTAGTGCTCGCCAATGCCTGGGATGCCGGAAGTGCGCGGCTCATCGAGTCCTGTGGGGCAAAAGCAATCGCAACAACCAGCGCGGGTCTCGCATGGTCACGCGGTTATCCCGACGGCGATGTATTGCCGCCTCGAGTGCTCAGCATAGCAGTGTCAGAAATTGAACGCGTCATATCCGTCCCGCTGTCGGTGGATATCGAGGGAGGCTATTCATCAGACCCCGAGAAGGCTGCGGAATCTGTCTCTGCGGTAATCGACGCGGGCGCCGTAGGAATCAACCTCGAAGACGGTGCGGGATCACCCGACTTGCTTTGCAAGAAGATCGCCGCAGTCAAACGAGCCGCCGCGCGAAAAGGTGTAGACCTGTTCGTGAACGCTCGCACAGATGTCTATTTGCGAGGCCTCGTGCCGAAAGAGCAGGCTACGGAGACGACTATTGCTCGAGCGCAGCAATACAGGGAGGCCGGTTGCGACGGCATCTTTGTGCCGCTCGTTGCTGAACCCGGTGCCATACGCGAGATAGCGTCGGCAGCGGGGCTACCCTTAAATGTCCTGGTTATGGCGACGCTGCCCTCGCCCGACGAGCTTCGCAAACTGGGAGTCAGGCGATTGAGTGCCGGTTCGGCTATCGCTCAAGCGGTATACGGACTGGCGAAAACGGCAGCCACCGAGCTGTTCACCAGTGGCAGCTACGCGCCGATGCTGGATCGTTCGATGGACTATACGCAGATGAATGCGCTTTTTTCTAATATTCCAGCCAGCTAGTCCCCGCTGCTCGCTGAGAAGTGTGGACCCATTGAGACAATTGTGGTGGGAGCAGTACATTGACTTGGTGAGCTCCGATGAACTAAACTCGGCGCGTATCTTTGGACCGAGTCCAACTTATTCAGACAAGCAGTGACGCACTCCTCGCCTTTCTGTTTCGTGTGTGACGCGTGACGAGACAAATGCCGCAATGGAGGTGTTTTATGAAACGATTTGCTCTGTCAGTCGTGTTTTGCGTCGTGTCTGCAAGCGCCGCGTTCGCTCAGACGAAATCCCCGATTGAAGGCGTGTGGAAGGTCACAGAAGTAGTGCTGCCCGGCACGAGCCCTTCCGATAAGGGCACTACGATCAGCAACCCTCAGCCGGGTTTGTTCATTTTCACAAAAGGCTACTACAGCCAGCTGTTCGTGAGAGGAGATAAGCCGCGAGCTGAGGTTGAGCCACCGAAAGACCCTCAGAACCCGACGGACGCCGAGAAGATTGCACTGTTTCAACAGTGGGGACCGTTCATTGCGAATTCGGGTACCTACGAGATGAAGGGAGCGACGATCAGCATGAAGCCGATCGTGGCGAAGAGCGCCAACCTGATGACCAGCGGAGCGTCGATAGTTCGAGAGTTCAAACTGGAAGGAACCAACACGCTCTGGCTGCTCCCGGCCGGGGACCAGGCCGCGAATCAACCTCGAATGAAGTTAACCAGGGTCGAGTGAGAGTCGCTCACTCAGTCTGACACAAACATTCGGTTATTGCTCACCAAGAGTTCACAGAGCCCTTCCGGAGAGTTCCGGAAGGGCTCCAAACCACTACCACAGTTTTACAACTCTTTCCGCAGATAGACGTCGAATGCCCACTTAGCTACATTGGAGCCTCGCGAGTCGATGACCTTCGCCCCAAGACTCGTCATATCATTGCGGCCTAAAGGTGTAGAGGGCCTTCTTGAAATTGGAATACGTCCCAACTTATCACGCTGACAGATCCGTGAGGCAGGTGTCTGAGAAACTGAAGGCTTTGTTCGTTAGCCTGAGGGACCTAGTGCGAATCGGGGAGTCTCTTACGTTGACAGTAGCAACAACTATTGTTTAACATCCGCTTTTCGCCGAAAGGCTTGAGAGCTCACCTTACGTGGCCAGGTAGCTCAGCTGGTAGAGCAGCGGACTGAAAATCCGCGTGTCGGCGGTTCGATTCCGTCCCTGGCCACCAAACATATCAATATTTAAGTTGCTCATCGTGGAATCTCAATGGAAATCCTATTGCTAATATGGAGTCCCTTTGCGTTCTTTAGCCTCCCGCCTTTGGAGGAGAAGTGCGGCTTGGGCGTTGTTGTACCGCACGGCGTACGATGCCGCGCTCTCGCCTCGGCGGTCTATGGCGTGAACGTCAGCGCCGTGCTCCAACAATTCGCGCAGGAACTCGGTATTACCTAGAACAGCCGCGCGCATCAGTGGCGTAACGCCATCGATATTGGCAGCATTGACGTCGGCCCCGTGTTCCAACAGGATTCTCACCTTATCAATCAGTTTGAACATTGCCGCATCGGGCAGGGATGGCTCAGCGGACGGTATCAGAACTGCCGACATCAGAGGCGTGTTTCCTCGACTTGTCTTTGCATTTGCATCCGCATGATGCTCGAGCAACAGCCGGACGCAGTCGCCCCCATTTGTAGCGGTCGCTGCGTAATGCAAAGCTCTTTGACCTTCGGAAGCCGCGAGTTCAACACTCGCACCTTTAGCGAGCAGAATCTTCAAGACGGCCGCGTTGTTCCGTTCGGCGCAAATCATCAACGCAGTTGGCTCGGAATCGCCGCGTATATCCGGGTCCATACCAGCATCGAGGAAAAGGTTCACGATCTCCGCTTTGCCTTCCTTGACGTTTGCTACAAACGTCGCCGCATTGTAATCAAGTCTACGCTTTTCCAGAGCAGCACGCGCGTCCGCGGGATCCCGACGTTGTGCTCTGCATGCGAGAATCCCGATCAGCGCGGCGGCGAGGACTACCTTTAGCATCATCATCGTCGCACGCCTTGATCGCTAGGACCAAAGCGTTGTATTCGCCTTCCGATGGTTAAACCCAGGGACATATGCAGTGCGGATCATTGCCGTGGCATTGAACGGCTCCCGCGAATAAGCATGACTTAAAGTCCGAGGTCGCCTCTTCGATTTTCTTTTGTGTGTCGATGCCTTGTGCAAGGGCACAGAGCGCTATGCAGGCCGCCATCAAAAGGAAACTGCCGCCCGTTCCAATTAGACAACCAACAACGCAAAATGTGACGATTGTCATACCGGTAGCCTTTATGTCGTACAACTTGCCCGTAAACTGCTTCTTGCATCCGTCAAAGACTCGAACACAACAGGCACCACAGGGATCGAAGGCGTTGGGTTTTCCGCCAACTGAGATTATTTCGAGCGTTCTGGATTCGCACGTTTCGCCGGGGCCAGATCAAACAGTGAAATTGGGGGACCCACCTTCGTTGTATTGCCTCGG
Source organism: Blastocatellia bacterium (assembly GCA_035315885.1). GTDB lineage: Bacteria > Acidobacteriota > Blastocatellia > UBA7656 > UBA7656 > DATFXM01. The sequence goes on along the minus strand of DATFXM010000068.1, from coordinate 75,846 downwards.
TCTCAATCTGGGCCACCTCCCTTAGGTTTGGCGCTCACAGGGATTCTGGTCGAAGACTCGAAGCTCTTTCAGTTGATTCGATAGAAGGTCTTCGCGGTTGACACTACAGAATCATTGCCGCGGCACCGTGGCGCAGCGGTCTACTTCGCAACTGATCGAGTTCGACCGGAACAATTTACTCTTTGCATTATGAATACTCACATGGAACACTGGACCGTCACTTCAAAGAGTATTTGGGAAGTACTATGCAACTAAGAATGTTCGCGTCAGTGCTCGTCCTGCTGGTAGCGGTTTTCTCCGTTCCGGCTGGCTCTGTTGCTGCACAGACACCCGCCGACTACTGGCCGACCGGGGAGTGGCGAACATCCAGCCCGGAAGATCAATCACTCGATCGGAAGATCCTAAAGAGACTTGTCAAACGAATTCGAAAAAACAAAATCAGAGACCTTAATAGTCTTTTGATAGTCCGGAACGGTTATCTGGTTGTTGAGAGCTACTTCAACGGATCAGGGCCCAACGACGTCCACACGTTGCAATCTGATACCAAGAGCGTCACTTCTCTTTTGATCGGGGCCGCCATTGCGCAAGGCAAACTGGCGGGAGTCGATGAGCCAATTCTCGAATTCTTCCCGGAGTATCGCCACATAAAGAATCTCGACGAACGAAAGTCATCCTTGCGCATCAAGGACTTGTTAACGATGCGAACCGGGTTTGATTGGAGCGAAGCGGTCTACCAGGGCTCGCCGTTGCAGCGCTTGAATGATTGCCGCTGTGACTGGTTGCGCTTCGTGCTTGACTGGCCGATGGCTGAAGAGCCCGGCACGCGCTTCGAGTACAACAGCGGTGGAGTGATATTGCTTGGCGGCGTCATCCGCAAAGCAGCCGGAACATCTGTTGACGGTTTTGCGCAGCAGAATCTGTTTGACCCTCTCGGCATCACGAACGCCTGGTGGTACCAGGGGCTCCCTGAAGGGCTAACCCATACCGGCGGCGGGCTGAACCTTCGAGCGAGAGATATGGCGAAAATTGGCTACCTGATCCTGCGAAGAGGGCGGTGGGAAGACAAGCAAATAGTTTCTGAAGACTGGCTGAGAGAATCGATGCAACACCGGGTGCGCAACGCCAGGACGTTTGGATCGCATCCGGTCGACTACGGGTACTTGTGGTGGCTCCTTCCAATCGAGCACGACGAGGAGCCTGATGGCGACATCTACACCGCCGCCGGTGCTCGCGATCAATGGATATTCATCATTCCGAAATTCGATATGGTGGTGGTGGTCACCGGAAATACTTCGACTACTTTTGCCGAGCCCGTTGACTTCCTCTATTCGGACATCCTACGGGCGGTGATGTAAGAATCCAACGTCTTGCGCAAAAGTGCTGTCGCGGCGTCGAGTGTTTCAAGGAGAGACGACATGAGCGGACGATGGGATGAGGAGAACCTTTGCGATCTTTGCGCGAAACCAGAATCTGCAAGAAATCGACCAAGATGACACAGCGCGGTGTGCCCGCTGCAGATTCAGAGGCTGTGAGCGCGCCGGAAGGCTGGATCGCTGGTGTCGGTCACAAACGTTCTACGTCGCCACAAAACACGGCAACAAAACGGTAACCGAGGCCTGTCAGGAGTGTCTCCGGCTAATGGAGCAACTCTTAGCGGAATTTTCGAAGCAAAGGTAAAGTCTGCAATTTACTCCTCCCCGTTTCGACTCTTAGTCTCTTCGAATTGCGACGACAAGTGTTCATTTTTGCGGCGATAGGTTTACCCGCTCGCTGCTCGGCCCGATGGAGAAATTGCGTCGCCTCGCTCAACATTCCGACACCTAAGACGTTCAAGCTTGTTCTGGAAGACCGCGCAATGCGGAAGGTTCGCTTCTAAAGCTCGCACCGGTACTGGGAGGTGCGAAGGAGGTGAAATGGGCAAGGGACGGCTCGAGGCATTCAGCGATGGGGTGCTCGCGATCATCATCACGATAATGGTGCTTGAATTGAAGGTACCCCACGGTGACAAACTGCACGATTTGTCTGAGGTGTTGCCGGTGTTCCTTAGCTACGTTTTGAGTTTCCTGTACGTCGGCATTTACTGGAACAATCACCACCACATGCTGCATGCGTCAACCACGGTTTCCGGCACGATGCTGTGGGCTAACCTGCACCTGTTGTTTTGGCTTTCGCTGTTTCCGTTTGCCACCGCGTGGATGGGGGAGAATCTCTTCACACCGCTGCCAACAGCGATCTACGGCATTGTGCTGCTGATGGCGGCTATTGCGTATTTATTGCTCCAGCAGACAATCATCCGCACCCAAGGCCCTGACTCGCTTCTGAAAAAAGCGGTCGGCCGCGACTGGAAGGGAAAGGTTTCTCTTGTGCTTTATTTGGTGGCGATCGTGTCCACGCTTTGGACGGGGTGGGTCGCTGAGCCTATCTACATTGTCGGGGCGCTACTCTGGCTGATTCCGGACCGTCGTATTGAACACGCGCTGATAGACAAGCAGCCACATTGATCGAGATCGTTCGGCTCGGGGAACAGCGCGAAAATCTCCCTGGACCACGCGCGCTTCTTTGCGAGTGAGCTAACGGATATACGGAGTATCAGAGTCAACATGAAGTCTCGGCTTATGCCTGGGGTTTGGTAACAGCGGTGAAGTTCTCAACCTCAAAGCCATCCGGATGCCACTGCCGGCTGGCGCTGTCTTTAGCCACCGACATGTGACCGGTAGCGAATGAAACGACGATCGCACGAGAATGTTGAATCGGTTGACACTTGACTCTCTGCTGGCACCACGCCGGGGTGCGGTCGCTGTTTGTCGGATCACCGGGGGTTTCGCTTCGCTAAACCCCCGGCTAATGGCTGGCAAGATCCCCATCCCGACTGCTGTCGTTCAGTCCTGCTTTGTCTGATCAATCGCGAGTCAAGTACGGGCCGACTGCAAAGCCTGCGAAGTGTCCAGGCAATGTCGCCAGATGGCCAAAAAAGGTCATTCTAAAAGTCTGGCCCCTCTTACCGAGCACGAAGTGGTGGTTTCCCAGGTTGAAGAAATCGCTCGACGTGATGGTGTTGACAAACGTGGCAGTAAAATCCCCCGTACCGGTGTTAAAGACCACTTGCTGTCTCAAGGTGGATGTTTGCACTGGTATACCATTGCGGAATGAATCCGGGTTGGAAAAGTTCCCGTCATGCGCAGTGTCCAAATAGATCGTTGAGGTTCCTATTCGATTTGTTATTCGAAAAGGACCGTTGCTGATTACCCTCTCGTTAGCGGTGTCGTTGTAGAACGTAAACAACGCCGTGGTCTCGTCCTGCGGTCCGGTGCTGAAGATCGGCTCGTCACCGCTGATCCCATTGATGTAAGTAAGATATCCGAACTGCTGCGACGACGTGGGCGTCAGATTGATAAACTGCCCGACCAATTCAAGCTGAACGTCACCGATGGCGTTTCTCGATCCCCTGCCCTGTGGAAACGCTACTGCTGGCAACGCGACAAGAGTAGCCAAGACCATCAAAGTGACTTTGCGATTCATCCTCTGTCTCATTAGTTTCTGTCTCCTTAATGTATTGGAGCTGCGACGGCTGAAGCTGACCGCCAGCTGATTTCACACGTGGAATCCGTGTGGTGACACGATTGCTTCGCCACGTACCCGTGAAGGAACCTCTGAAAAGAGTCCTCTGGAAAGACGATCAGAGTTTGCCGAGGTTAAAACCCTTCGGTGCCCCTGAGATCGGACAGCGATTTCAGGCATACCAGCAGTAACCCCTCGGGAGTTTCAGTGAAATGGATTCGCCCGGCCTCAGCGAAACGGCAGATGTCGCGGGTGCTGAACTGAGATATCAATGCCGCTTCATCGGTGCTGAACATGCGAGTCTGCTTGCCGCACTCCGGGCACCAGGCTGTTGTCTTGACTCGGTGCTTGCGGAACCAGACAACGCGCTCGCTCTCCACGGTGATGATGGTCTTCCGTTTTTTGCGCACCCCCCACCCCGGGTATCGGGCGGACTATTGCCCGCTCTCCGTGCCTGCACTAGAATGTGCGCGCCGCAAAAGAAACCTCAAATCCGCTGAGCATCCGGGCGGTAACTCTCAGCGTTTATCAGACTAGATTCAGTCAGCCTGGAAGTACTGAAGGAGTTCTGAAGAACTCCTTCAGAAACTCTTAAGAAGATATGAGCAGACAAGTCACAACATTTGAGTTTGGTCCGTTCAAGCTGGACGCCGCAGAAGGTCTATTGTGGTTCGAGCGAGATCCTGTCCCTCTTGAACCACAGGTGGTTAAGACTCTGCTGGCCCTGGTTGGAAACAACGGCCGACTGTGTGAGAAAGGTTGGCTGATGGAGCAGGTCTGGGGCGAAACGGCTGTGGAGGAAGGCAGCCTCGCGCGCAATATCTCGGTCCTGAGGAAAGCCCTGGGTGATGGGTACATTCAGACGGTCCCCAAGCGCGGTTATCGCTTCGTGGCTGAGGTGCGAGAGCTGCCCGAAGCTAACGGAGAGCTGCTCATAGCGGAGCGAACCAGGTCCAGTCTTTTTATCGAGGAGGAGGAAATCAGCGGGCCGGAAGAATCGAACGACGTCAATCGGACTTCGGCATACAGGGCTACAGAAAAAGAGTCGACTCGCACGATGCGGTTGCTTTCCCGATGGCCGAGATGGGCGCTGGCTGGCTTGGGCCTGGTTGGGGTCGGAGTCTCCGCTGTGTGGGTTGGCTCGTCACCGCCTCCGCTCAAAGTCTCGGGTTACACGCAGGTCACCAATGACGGTCAGCAGAAGACAGGCCTTGTTACCGATGGTTCACGACTGTATATCTCAGAGCTTGTCGAGAATAAGCCGACCCTGGTTCAGGTCTCAACTGCCGGAGGAGAGACCGTTCCGCTTGTCGTGCCTTTCCAGAATCCCGGCCTCGATGATGTCTCGCCAAATGGGTCTGAGCTCTTCGTCGCCAGCAACGATGGGCCTTACCCTTTTCCCTATTGGCTGGTGCCCGTGTCCGGCGGATCGCCTCGACCCCTTGTGGGCATCCGAGCCCACGATGTACATCCATCGCCGGATGGCAAGTCCATAGCATACGTCGTGAAATCCGATTTGTGTTTGGCCCGAATGGATGGGAGCCAAACGCGTAAGCTCGTGACTTTGCCCGAACAGGCTGGGCGCATTGCCTGGTCACCTGATGGGACCCGCTTGCGCTTTACGATGCGAGACCCTGGAACAACCAGGGATTCGATCTGGGAAGTCCTCGCGGATGGCAGCAATCTTCACCGGCTGCTGCCGGGCTGGAACGAGTCGGAATCTGAATGCTGCGGAAGCTGGACTGCGGATGGCAAGTATTTCGTGTTCGAGGCTACGAGCAATGGCGTCAGTCATCTGTGGGCGGTACGCGAAGAAGGAAGCTTTCTACGAAAGGTGAATCGCGAGCCAGTGCAATTGAGCACGGGCCCGATCCAGTTCCGCTTGCCAGTTCCGAGCAAGGATGGAAGGAAAATCTACGCTGTCGGCGATCACACCCGTGGCGAGATCATGCGCTACGAGGCAAGGTCTCAAGAGTGGATTCCATATCAACAAGGAAAATCCATCGTGAGCCTGGACTTCACCTTGGATGGACAAATGGTTGCGTATGTCGCCTACCCGGAAGGCACACTCTGGCGAAGTAATGTGGACGGCAGTAGACCACAGCAGCTGACTTTCCCTCCGATGGAGGTCAATTGCCCCAGCTGGTCTCCGGACAAAAAATCGATTGTGTTCATGGCCAGAATGCCGGGCCAACAGTGGAAGATCTATACTGTGTCTTCCATGGGTGGCCAACCCGAACAACTTATGGCTCGAAGTGGCAGCGAGGCCTTCCCACACTGGTCGCCGGATGGCAAACGGATAGTATTTGGCGGCTCGCCCTTCTTCGGCGCCAAGGACGTGGGTCCCACATCACTGCAGATTCTCGATCTGACGACAAAGCAGGTCTCAGAGCTGCCGAATTCAGATGGTAGCTTTGAAGGACGATGGTCGCCCGATGGGCGCTACCTGGTGACGCTGCAGTTCGATTTTAAAAGGATTATTCTATTCGACCTGAGCACCGGGAAGCGGCAGGAGCTGGCCAACGGCGTCCTCCATTTCGCGAGCTGGTCGCGAGACGGCAAGTATGTTTACTTTGAAAAATGGGGAACCGACACAGCCGCTTGCCGCATTCGGATCAGCGACGGTACGTTGGAAAAGATGGGGAGCCTGAAACAGTTCCGACGAACGGTCGGCACGGAGAGGTGTTGGAGCGGTATCGCACCTGATGACTCGCTTCTAGTGCTACGTGACATAGGCAGCCAGGAAGTATACGCCCTCGGTTTGGAGCTTCCATGAGGGTTCCTGTTCTCTTCGACGTCTGTATTTCGACCCCTCTCAATTCTCTCGAAGAGTCCTTACTTCTCTCGATCAGCTTCTGCGGGCCGTTCAAGCGGTGCGCCCGCTTTGCGGTCGCTAGCACCTGAGGTCGCTCGCGATCCTTGACTGCCCTCCTCGCTTCGGCCGGGAAAGCTGACAGTTATAGGATCAAACACCTAGCTATCCCACGCATAAACGCATCCCTCCGAGCCCTCTCATAATAACCTCGGCAAAACTTCTGCCCACCCTCAGTACTTCCTCAGCAAAATGGCGCTACCTCTGAGTGCGACTGATGTGCTCAATCTAATCTGTGGAGCAATCTCTGGCCATAAACAGCAGTCTTCCAGCGCAATGGAAAATCCTGACCTGCATAAATCAGTAGGGGACAGTTCAGCGAATTCGCAGTATAGTACCGCTTTCTCAGTTCAAGATGACAAGTCTGAATTCCAGGCATCTTGTTTCATACTGTGTCCTTCCACCTCAAAAACACCTACGAGAAACTCCAGGTTGCCAAAGCCTTGCGCGAAAAAATTGGTTCGACCCCGCCAAAATTTTCTTGAACCCGCACATCTAAGTAGTTATCTTCACTTCGTCTTTCTGCTACAAGGTACACGCAGCGGAGTCTTGGGCTCTGAGTAGAAACGAGATAACTAGCCATCCCCGGCCCAATACCGCGACCTATGTTGATAGAAAAAAGAGATTTTTAGCATTCAAACCAAGCAGGAATCCGTCAGTTAATGAGAGGGCACGACTTTACGAACAAACGGGCAAAGGAGATCCAAGGATGAATAGCAGCCAAATAAAATTCATGCTGGTGTTGATGCTTGTCGGAATCCCAATTGCAGCGGGGCAGGTTAAGCTACCCCCAGCCGCCTCCAGAAAAGTCGACTATCGGCAGGACATCCAGCCGCTGCTCGCGGGGAAATGTTACTCCTGTCATGGACCTGAGGTTCAGCAGGCTGGCCTACGGCTTGACCTGCGTCAGAATGCCTTGCGCGGCGGCGATTACGGCCCCGTCATCAAAATGGGAGACAGCGCCGCCAGCAAGCTGATCCGCCGCGTCGTGGACGGTGATGGCGGCTTGCAGATGCCTCCTACTGGGCCGCTCTCCGACGATGAAATCGGACTGCTGCGCGCCTGGATCGATCAGGGCGTAGAGTTTCGCACAGACATCGTCGCCGAGTCGCGGCGCGAGCCAGTAGACCCTAAAGTCACTGCGCTGATCGCCGCGGTGCGCGCCGGAAATCGACGTGAGATCGAGCGGCAGATTGCCGACAGTCCAGAGGCGATTAAGGGAAAGGATGACGGCGGGTCGACGGTCCTGCATCACGCCGCCGGCTACGGACCGGTAGCCAACGTAGAGCTGCTCATCAACAAGGGCGCCGACGTGAACGCCAAAAATGGCCGCGGCTCGACACCGTTGCACTGGGCCATACATGATGAGGCGAAGGTTCGCCTGTTGCTGGCAAAAGGCGCCGCCGTCAACACCAAGCAGGTGCAGGGACGGACGCCGCTTTTTCTGTCAGCCATGCTCGGTGACGGCGCCCCGGCTATGCGGTTGTTATTTACCGGCGGCGCTGATCCCAACCTGGCCAGCGCCAATGGGCAAACGCCGCTGATGATGGCTGCCTTGCGCGGCAACGTCGAAGGAATCCGGTTGCTGATCGAGAAAGGCGCCGATGTGAACGCAAAGGATGGCGCAGGTGAAACTGCCCTAATGTTCGCCAGCACTAGTGGCAGTGCGGACGCTGTGCGATTCCTGATCGAGCGAGGGGCGGACGTCAAAGTCAAATCGAAGCGCAACGAAACTGCGCTGGGCTTTGCGGCCACGGCGGGGGTGCAGACCTGTGTCGAGTTGTTGCTCGCCAAAGGCGCCGAGGTGAACATCCGCAACTTCCGCGGATACTCGCCCCTGATGTTCGCCGCCAGCTCGGACGCAATGCCGGCGGGAATCGTCAAACTGCTTATGGACAAAGGTGCAGACGTTAGCTTCACGGCCGATTATGATGAGCCCGCCAGCGCTCTCGCCGCCAAACGCGGCCACACTGAAGCGGCCCGGTTGCTCGGCGTGGGACCTTCATCTGACAATGCTTCGGCAAAGGTCATCCCCGTCGGCGCCAGCGAGCGGTCCATCCCGGGCGCGGTGAGGAACTCCCTGTCATTGCTCGAAAAGCAAAGCAACACGTTCATACGGACGGCCGGATGCAACTCCTGTCACTCACAGAGCCTGCCTTCGGCAGTCGCCGGTCTGGCTCGCGATTACGGGATCACGTCTATGAAAACATTTCCACAACTGCCGGCCACGATGACGCCGCCGGCCGAGCAGTTGATGGACTTCGTAATCGTCAGCCCCAGCATCGCCTGGGAGTTATTCGACGCGGGAATGAATCACGAACCGCGGACCCAGGTGACGGACGCCATCGTACGCTACCTCATGGCTCAGCAAACCCCTGAGGGAACCTGGCGCATCCCGGAAAGTCGGCGCCCGCCGATGAACTCGGGCAGTATTCAAACCGCTGCGCTGGCGATCTATGGAATGAAGAATTATGCCCCGGAGGGGGAAAGGGTTAATTGCGAAAAAGCCATCGCCCGTTCGGTGGCCTGGTTGGAGAAGGCTACGCGGGTAACGAATCAGGACCATGCTTTCAGGCTACTGGGGCTTGCCTGGGGAGGGGCGCCAGCGTCGGCGATCCGCGAGGAGGCGAAATCCCTTGCCGCGCTGCAGCGCGCCGACGGCGGATGGAACCAATTGCCGGCGATGGCCTCTGACGCTTACGCCACGGGAGAAGCGTTGTTTGCACTCGGCTCCGCTGGCCTTATGCCGGTCAGCGACCCAGTCTTCCGTAAGGGAGTTGATTATCTGTTGAGCACCCGAGCCAGTGATGGGTCATGGCACGTCAAATCACGATCCATCTGGTTCCAGCCGTATTTCGAAAGCGGATTCCCCTACGGGCGGGATCAGTTCATCTCTACCGCAGGAACTGCATGGGCCACTCTGGCGTTGACTCTTGCGGCGGAACCTGCAAAACAATCGCGACGATAAATAATCCCGAGGAACAGGGCCAAGATGACAATGAAGGAGGCACGATAAACCCTAGATCGTGCCTCCTGAGTTGTAGTGCGTCGCGTAAACGACCGAAGGCTGCCTCAAAGCGGCCAGACTCCGCATCCCGCAGACAGCGCACTGGATCATACGACCGGCAGAGAAATTGAATGCCAGCTTCGGCGCTGAATTTCCACTCCGTCGAATCGCAAGTTTTTAGAAGTTGATCTTCAAGCCCAATTGCAGCACGCGCATAGGCTCTCCGATCGCGTTTACGTTCGCCGAACTCTGCAGCGACGAAGTCACGCAGCAGGTCTGTGCGAAGAGCGTGCTGGTGACTGTCGGTGAGCCCGTAGAGGCGTTGCGCGGGTTCTCGAAGTTCGGGCGGTTCAGCACATTGAAGAACTCGGCCCGCAACTGCGCGTTGACTCGCTCCGTGATCTTGAAGTTCTTGGTTAGTCCGGCATCAAGATTCCAAAACTTGGGTCCCTGCGCCAGATTGCGCCCGCTGCCGTGCTGACCGGGAGGCGGGATACAGAAATATGTCTGGGTGCCGGTAACGTGTTGGCAGTTCAGGTGTGGATCGCTCAGCGGTGCCGTGATGAAGCCACCAGTCTGATACATCACCGGCCCTTCCACACCCGGGACAAAGATCAGGTCTCCGCCTTGAATGTTGGGGCCGACGATTAGCGCCGAGCTATTGTGGCCCAGATTAGCGGTGCGCGCCCCGCTGTTTATCGTGTAGGGCTCGCCGCTTTGATAGGTGAAGATGCCCGTAAGCTGCCATCCGCCGATGATCGTATCAAGCCAGCGTGGCGCGTTGGAAACAAAGGCCTTTGTCCTGCCAAGCGGCAACTCATACAGCACGTTGGTCAGCAGTACGTGACGATTGTCGAAATCCGAGCGCGCGCGGTCGAGCCGAAAGTTGTGAACGTCGGTTGGAGTGCGACCAAAGCTGGCCGTGCTCAGCCCGCCGCCGGTACTGGCAGCGGTCGGGTCTACGGACATGTCGTCGATAGATTTGCTGTAGGTGTATGAGAATCCGAAGTCCAAGCCTGATTCAAAGCGATGCCGCGCGGTGATGAACAGGCCATGATAGTAGGAATCCCCGCCCGCGTCCTGATAGAAAATCTGAGCAAACTGCGGGTTGGGCCGGAAATAGTTTAGCGGCAAGTTTCTGCGCTGCGAGCTCGTGAGTGACAGGGCGTCCATTCTAGCGCCGAAGTTGCCGATGTTCCCACGCTGCAGATCAGTCGCCGAGGTGCTGCTATTAATAAAAGCTGGGGAGACGAGCTGTAACAGCAGCGTTGGAGTCTGGCCCGTAACACCTGCCGGGCAGCCTGTGCCATCACCTTTGCATCCCTTCAGAAAATTGGCCCGCGCGATGTTGAACGAATCCAGGAATCCGTTCTGGTTGATCGAGCCCTGGTTCAAATCGTAGGCTCGATACAAATGCGTCCCCCGCTTCCCGATGTAGCCGATCTGCGCGACGAAATGCTTAGGAAGTTCGCGCTGTATAGTCAGGCTCCATTCGTGCACCGCGGGGTTCTGCATATTGGGATCGAAAGCTCCCACGCTGGGCGCCGTTCCCGAAGGCTGCGCAGCCACCGTCAGGGCTTTCGATGGAGTAGTCGTTGGCGACGGAATGCTGATCGGGAATCCTGAAGAGATGCGGCCGGACAAGCCGGACGGCGTTGAGCAGCCTACCGACGTGCCAATGGCTCCGCTCGAGTCGATCGTGCTGTTGCAAAGCAGCATGAAGCCGGGTACCTTCCCGGCGATTGCAGTCACCTGGAACGTGGACAGGGTGTCAAATAGCAAGGCGTATCCGGCGCGAACGGATGTCTTTGAGTCGGGTGACCAGGCAACGCCAATGCGCGGACCAACGGATCCTATATTGTTGTTCTTGAACCACCGGTCGGCCTTTTGAAAGGCGACTGGACCCTGCGAGCCGTCGATTGGGCGATTCGGAACCAGCACCTGCGTCGCGTCGAAAGGCGCGGGATTGAACTCCCAGCGCACCCCAACATTCAATGTTAGATTGGGGCGCAGCTTCCACTCGTCTTGCACATAGGAATCATATTGGTGCGCCCGCGTTTTCACCGTGGCGTATTGCGCCGGCTTATAAGTGTCGGCGTTGAAGTCGGCGACGTAGCTCTGGCTGATAAGGGAGGGTATTCCGGACAGTTCCACAATGGCCTGCTGCAGGTTGTTGATATCGGCGGTGGAGGGCCTTGTCGCCGCGTTGCCTCCGATGATCGCCGGGATATTCGTGAAGCCACCCTGCCGCGTGCCCTGGTTGAACAGGACGCCAGGCGCCAGGATCGTGCTGCCGAAGAACCCGCGGCTGTCATTGTGTACGTAGAAGCGGAAGTTGATCCCGGCGCGGAAGGTATGCGCTCCATGGATCCAGCTCAGATTGTCGATGAATTGCGGTGTAGTCACGCTGCGCTGCGTATGTGGAGAGACGCAATTAGGCGCGGCGATGTTCACGAAAGAGCCGTACACACATTCATCGGACCAGGGCGGCAGCTTTGACGAATCTCCGAAGTTTGGGTTGGATTCTCCGAAGGTGAAGGTGAAAGCGAAACGGTTGAAGCCGCCCGTCAGCTCATTGACCAGGTTTGGCGTTATCGTGCGCCGCCAGCTCGCCGCCAGGTTCCGGCCATTGCGCGTGACCTCCCCGAGGGGCGGCAAGCCCGGAAAGACCTGAGGACGCGAATTCAGAAAGTCTCCCTCTTTAGTGTCAAAGCGGCTGTGGAGGTACCGTCCAAAAATAATGTTGTTCTCGTTGAATGTGTGATCGACGCGGCCCATGAAGTGAGGTCCCGTGAACTTGGTCGGAGGATTCCACAGGAACGCGCCAGTATTCAATCCGTCGCCGCCGGCGGCGAATCCGTTAGGCAGAGGCAGCTTGTTTATCAAGCCTGTGACCGCAGGATCCGGCCCGATACCCTTTGGGTCGTGAGCGAACATGTTGTAGCTGTCTACACAATTCGAGAAATTGCTCCCGCCGCAGACGGGAATGCCGGGTAACAGGTTGCCGTTTGCGTCCACCATTCGGCGGTCGTTTTGGCTGAAGGTGGTCCCGTTCACCGTGATCGTGCCGCGGACAAAGCGGAAGATGCCGCTGCGAGCCGCCGACGTGTAGACCAGCGGGGCGCTACCCAAGGCAGCAGCGATTGGAGAGGTCTGCATGATTCCGTTGTTCTGGAAGCTGCCAAAAAAGAAGGTTTTATTCTTGCGAATCGGCCCGCCGACATCGAATCCATATTGATTCAGCTTCAGATCGGGCCGGGGCTGGCCTGAAAAGTTATTGAACCACTCATTCGCGTTATAGACGGTGTTCCGGTTGAAGTAGTAGAGGGTACCGTGAAGGCTGTTCGACCCCGCCCTAGTCGCTACCATGACATTCGCACCGCTGTTTCGGCCGGTCTCCGCGGTGGCTCCCAGAGTTACTGTGCGAAACTCCTGAACGTTGTCCGGATTTAGGCGCTGGATGTTACCCTGCGGATTCGGCACGCTCGATTCGTTGGCGTCTATTCCATCGATGGTCACATTGTGGGCTCGGTCGCGAGACCCGAACACGTTGGTCGAACCCCCGGCGCTAACGGTCCGTTGCAAGACTCCTGGTTCAAGGGTCAGCAGGCCCAGCGGATTACGCCCATTGAGCGGCAAATCCTGAATTTGCTTTTTCTCCAGCACGTCGCTGACTGTTGCAGTTGTTGTATCCAATCTTTCGTAGCCGCCCGTTACCGTGACCTGCTCTGTGACTGCGCCCACAGTTAGGGATACATCCACAACCAGCGGAGCGCCGACAGTCAGGACGTTGTCAATGCCGGTGTAAGTTCGGAAGCCCGTCTGTCGCACGGTGATTGTGTATCGGCCCGGAGTCAAAGACGCAAAGGAATAGTGCCCCGTGTTTGTGGTCACGGCGTTGTACACCACCCCGGTTTCCTCGTTTTTCGCTTCCACCTGCGCGTTGGCCACCACCGCACCGGACGAATCAGTGACCAGTCCGGTAATCGACGACGTGCTTACCTGCGCGACGGCGCAGGCTGCGAGCAACAAAATGGCGATGAGCGTCCCGATGATCTTTTTCATGTCTTAATCCTCCCCCCGGAGTTTTTGGCATCTGCCCTGGTGTGGACCCGTGACAGCGCTTGCGGAATGAACTAAGAGAATCACTGAGCCTCTGGAGCGGTGCCGCGCTCTCCTAAGAGCGACCCTCAGTGTTTCGTTCGTATTTGACGGAGATTGCTTTCTTCAATTCTCTCGTCCGGCCGCTTTTTCTACAGCCTTTGATGGCTTAAAGCCTGCCTATTCGACAGCCGCTTTAACGCAGACTCTGACCGGTGTGAGAACCACTGAGTTCTGGATCGGCGCGGACGCTGTGTTAAAGCGGCGCTCAGTGTTTCATTCGGTTTGACGGACAACGAGAACTTCATCCGTCCTTCGCCATAAGTTTTATGACTTGAAACCCTGCCTTTTCGAACAGCCGCTTTATAGCGCGGACACTGACCAGTGTCAAGCGACTAAAACTCGAGGTGATGAATCGAACTAACTGACGGATTCACACCCTGGATTGCCCGACCTGACTCCGAATGGCACTCATAGGGGAAGGTAGGTTGATGGAATTGCCACACGAATCATGGTGATTGGTCTGGTAGTGATCTACTTCAGTGTCGCAGTACTTATTCTGCGTGCCACTAAACATCCACACGATACTTGAACATGCCGCCTCCAACATAGGTCATTGGCACATTCGGCAGCTCGTGCGTTGCGAAAAAGCCATCTGCTCGCTTTGTGATTGTGCTTGTGGAATTGCCAGAAGCCACACGAATCATGACGATTGGGTATTTCAGTGACTCCACGATCTCCAGGCCAAACAATGCTGCTAAGGACTTCAGTTCGTTGATCTCCTCTTCCTGCTTCGCAACACTCGGAAATGCCATAATACTAACCTTCATTTCAAACCGCTGCGCCTCTGCGCGAACGGACAGAACTACTCGAACAAACACTCGGCGCGGTGACATCTGAGGTCCAGATTGTTGATTCACCGCCGTACGCCTGCCAGGTAGTTGTCGTCGAGAAACTGATCGCGGTGTTCATCGCCAGATCGGGCGACATCGGCGTGGTGATGTAGGAGGAATCGAATCCAGGAAGGAATTGCTGCAACCGGAGAATCGCATACAAAAGCACGGTTCCAGCGAGGCCAAAAGTAATAACGGCGGTGGCATATTGCCGCCAGTCCATCTCCTGCTTGGGGTCAACGCGAGCGAGCTTATAAAGGATGCGCTCGATCGGGCGCAGCGCCGAATCAAGCCAAGTCTTCTCACCCTCGAACACTCGAGCAAGGTAGCCGCCCAAGGGCTTGACGAGCGCGACAACTATCAGCAGAAAAACTGCGGACTGCAGTAATCCCCATAGCCCCATTCCGACCCTCTTGCTTACGATTTCGGAAATGCGTTTATGTGAGGATCGTCGGATCGCGACTCGAGGATGGAACTACAACAGGAGTCCTCTCGGCTGAATCTGAATCGCCGCTTTCCCGTCTTCCTCGAGGTTTCATATATCGATAAATCCCGGGAAGTACAAGAGCCGCGTACAACACGAACAGAAGTAAAGCAATAAGCCCTAATTGGTGAGGTTCCGAGTCCATAGACCTCCAGTCAGATGCTGCAGCCTTTCAGACGGTGGCGCATGCACTTGTCTTTGTAACAAACGCAGAACGATGCCATCGACTATCAGGATTGTCCTGTCTATCTCGCAATTCGTCTCCGGCATCATCCTACCTCAAGACTCTAACCTGAGTTGCGTAAGAAAGGTATAAGGAAGGAATCAATTGTTCGTAAGCCTATTAGTGGACCGTATCATTGAGAACTCGAGTGGCATTTACAATTCGCCGATGCCGTTCACGACAACGATCAAGACCGGTGAAACAAGTTTTTTGTTTCACCAGTCTTGATTCGCCTACCACGACATGCTCCTCGAAGTGTAAGCTGCGTGGTGGACACGCTCAGCCAGCCGCCACCTTCTCACAGCTAACAGGGACCAGATAGCCTCCACTACGCCAAACGGCCACGCTCCTTGCAGGAAGCCGTAGACCGATGCCAATAGGCATGATGCGGCGAATAACAAGATGAACAGCGGGCTGCGTTCTTCCAGCGCATAGCACACAACCATCGCCACGACTGCAATCAGGCCAAACACCGTTAGCGCAGACATGACTTGATTCTCCAGCCTTCCTTAAGTGTCATTGTCGCTTCTCCTTTCTGTCGCTCCGTGCACGACGCTCAAAGAAACGAAATCAAACCGTAGCAACCGTCAGCTTAGGAAGTAATAAGTTGCGCATAGAAAATTTGTAAGCATTGCATCAAGAAGTCGTAATGGAGCGCCTCAGGAGCACAGTCCGCGGGTGCCGCGCACTGTTTCATCTGCCAATAACAAACTCTTAACGCCCAACTTATTACTTCCTTACGCGTCCCCTGCTAGGCTCAATCCGTCAGTGAAAGAGAGAACCGGAAGCCGTGACGGGGGCGATCATGACGAACTCAATGAACAGACGCGCGGTAGTAGCAAGCCGGCATTTGGATCAGAAGCAGGTCAGTTTGCGAGCGTTACTCAGGGCTCGACTCATTCAGAGGATAGCTGAACGCCATGCACTTGCTCACCTTCAGCCAGTCGGTCCGGCTCTCCAGGACTTTGATGCCGCGAACAGACCATTCACTGCGCACGACGCAGGTAGTGCTCGAGGTGAGCAACAAGTTCGCAGGGTCTTTCGATCGACGTGGGATGTAATCAGAACGTGCGTACGAAAGATTGAGAAAGGATCCGCAAGCGATCGCAAGTATCGATCACGCACGCAAAGGAGCAATGAAGGAATATGACCTGGTTAGAGATCAAGAAAGCAGCAGAATCTGCCGGAATAGAAGATGATGACGAACTATCGGGCATCCAATGCGAGATGCATAACGGTAAGAAGTCATTTCATGTGCTGAGGCTTGGACGTGTTGTCAGGCTCGTCGAGGACCCCTCGGAAGACGCTCGGCGAGAGGCCAGCGGATGCAGTTGCTGACTAACTCTAGCCGAGCTGCATGAGAGGTCCGGAATTGCAACTCGCATCCACGGACTTCCGGGGCTGGCCGATAGCGATCCCAGTCGCTGAACCTCGCTGACCCGAATTCTGATGCTGGACTCAACGCGGGAGGACCAACTCAGGCCCTCCCGCAAAATGCATGCGAGAAGTGACGACTAAGAAACATCTCGGCTTGGTCGTCCCAACACAAGAAATTACTCACGCTCGACCACGCTGTGAAGACACGTCGCGAGGCTGCAGTTGCGAATTCCTACTCTTTCCTCCCGACCTTTGCATCGGTGGCTACGGATTCAGCCTTTAACTGCCACTTAGCGGGATCGCGCCAATCCGTGCCGCTCATAAGCTTCAGGACCTTCCTGCTGACAGGGTCGTAAGCGTACAAACCTTTAGCAGTGAGGGTCAGCACGGGCACGCGATGCTGGTTCGCCACATCGATGTCTTTCTCCGAGGGTCTCGGATTGGTAATTGTCGGATGGGTATGCACGATGGCCTGTATCGACGCTCTCCATGTGAATGTTAAATGCTGGAACTCGTTGGTGGGCTTGAGAAGTTCGGCCAAGTAAGTACCGTCAACCCGTCTTTTGATCAATACCACAACTTCCGTGTCCCAGCTGCCGTTACCGGACGCTCTCCACGCTTTCTCGAAAGTACCTATGACCACGTTGTCAAAATTCGCGAGCATCTTGAGAAGTCCATTATCTCCGCCAGTGTCTTGCTGGAGCGCTTTCGCACTAGTACCAGCGTTCACAATATCTGACACCACAATCACTATCAGTAACACCGACCATAGAGTTCGTTTCATTACTCACCTCGCCGAAACAGGCTGTTTGGCTCGCACCTCGTTCAGACCGCGGACACACCGATCCCCTCCGAGCTGCGGCAGCAGCCCGGCGTCACCAAGTCGCCAGGAGGGATCTCTCGTCGGAAAAACGGTGAGCCGTAGAGAACGAGAGTGCTCTAGAACGCCTCACAAAACGTAAGGCGAAATCCGGGCGAGTCGACTATCAGAAATCTTTGATTGTGTCCCAGACTGAGCGGACAGTGACTGGTCGAGTCGAGCGTCGACGCTGGTCGTTTAACTAGCGCTATCGTGAATTTGGAGTATAATTGCTCGGTTTTTCCTCCACTCACTCCCGGGGGGTCCAATGCCCACTCCGCGCGAATCAGTGACGGCACTACTCATCAGGTGGCGTAACGGGGATCAAAGTGCGTTAGAAGAGTTGTTCCCCATCGTTTACGAAGAAATGCACGCTCTCGCGCATCTTTACATGCGAGGAGAGCGCGCTGGACACACTCTTCAGACGTCGGCGCTGGTCAATGAAGCATACATACGACTGGTAGATCACAAGGGAATAAACTGGCAGAATCGAAACCACTTCATGGGTGTAGCCGCACGAGCCATGCGTCGAGTGCTGGTCGATCATGCGCGACACTTCCTCACTGTCAAGCACGTCGAAAAACTTGACCGAGTAGATCTCGAAGCCGCTGCTTCACTCATTTCCAGCGAACGCTCGCCCGAGTCCCGGGCAGTTCAACTGATCGCAGTTCATGAGGCGCTCGAGAAGCTCGCCGAGATTGACGAACGCAAATGCCGAGTAGTTGAGTTGCGCTACATTCTCGAGCTTACTGCGAAGGAGACCGCAGAGGTGCTCGACATTTCCGAATCCAGCGTCAACCGCGATTGGGATTTGGCAAAGGCGTGGTTGTTTCGCGAGCTGACCCGCCGCGCCGGGCAAGATGTGCAAGCCAGCGCGCAAATCGAACGACACCTCAAAGAATACGACAAGGCTGACTCTCAGTAGACCCGGGTGATAGGAATCGAGGTTCTTTTCCGCCTTATCCAGTGGAAGGCGTGCGATGAGATCCCATTACTGGACCAAGATCGAAAACGTTTGGCATGATGCGCTCAAGCTACCCGTCTCCGAACGCTCTGCCTTCGTCGAGGCTGCCTGTGGGCCGGATCAGGCCTGTCGAGAAGAAGTCGAGTCTCTCCTGACGTGCCGGATGCGAGCGGAGAGTTTTCTCGGCACACCCGCCCTCGCGGCTGCCGCGGAGTTCTGTGAGTTCAACCAGGACGAGTTGGCAGCCGGTACGGTTCTGGACAAATACACTATCCGTAGGGAAATCGGCAGCGGCGGAATGGGTCGGGTCTATCTTGCGTACGATGGAAGCCTGAAACGTCAGGTGGCGATCAAGTTTCTGCCTTCGTGCCTCGAAGCAAACGACCTAGCCAGAAGACGTCTGATAGTCGAAGCCCAGCTACTCGCGGGGCTGGATCACCCCAACATTTGCTCGGTTCACGAAATCAATCAAAGAGGTGAGCGTAGCTTTATCGCGATGCAATACGTCGATGGAGCGACACTTGCCGACCGAATCTCGCGCGACCGACCATCCGTAAGCGACGCGCTTGACATCGCAATTCGCATTGCTGAAGCCGTCGCTTTCGCACACTCCCGCGGCATCATCCACCGCGATATCAAGCCTCATAATGTGATCATCACTCCGGTGGGCGAGGTGAAGGTATTGGATTTTGGCGTAGCCAAGATCATGCAGCCAGGTGCGGCGGATCTGGGTGCGCTGGGAGCCTCGGATAGGTCCGATCCTTGCCAGTTCGCAAGGCTCTCGGCAACAGGAGCGATTATTGGAACCGCGCCCTACATGTCGCCGGAACAGGCCAGCGGCGGAATAGTCGATGCGCGTACTGATCTGTTTTCGCTCGGGACGTTGCTGTACGAATCGATCACAGGCACGCCGCCTTTCCGCGGTCCTACCGAGGCGAAGGTTCTTGACAAAGTCAGGAACTTTGATCCCCCGCCCCCGTCTCAGTTGAATCCAGAAGTGCGACTTGAGATCGATGCGCTTGTTGCAAAAGCGATGTCGAAAGATCCGGAGGCACGTCATCAGTCGGCAATTGAGTTGCTTCAACATCTTCAAGCGGTGAAGCGGCTCATGACAATCGAACCTGCACCGCCTGCATCGGTGTCCCACGATTTCTGGACGCGGATGGCCGTCGCATCGGCCGCGTTGAACCGAGCGTTGCGCAGACCGCAAGTCTTCACTCCTATCATTGCACTGATGCTGGGCGTCGCTGCATGGTCCTTGCCCACGGCAATCAGCGAGTTGAAAACGAGAGCGCCGTTATCCGATGCGCAATACTGGTACGACGAGGGCACACGGGCATTCCGCAACGCCTCGTACTTTGTGGCAGGTAAGGCATTCGAGAAGGCGGTCAACTCGGATGGAGAATTTGCCCTCGCGCACGCGAGGCTTGCTCAAGCTTATACAGAACTGGACGCCTTCGATAACGCGCGCAGCGAAATAGATCGCGCGGCCACATTGCCGAACTCTCCAGTTAGACTATCGCCTTTGGACAGGCTGTACCTGCAAGGCATCAGGCAGGAGGTATTGGGCGAACTAGGCCCAGCCATCGCGACTTACAAGTCTGTTGCCGATCACGCAGCTGCAGCGGAAAGACCTCATGCGCTTGTATACCTCGGTCGCGCGTACGAGAAAAATGAGCAGTTTGAGGAAGCGGTGGAGAGTTATCAGCAAGCCGCGCAAGTTGCTCCATCAGACGCAGCCGCCTTTCTTAGGCTGGGTATCCTCTATGGTCGTCGTCGGAGTTTCGACGCGTCGAAGGATGCGTTCGATATGGCCGATTCGCTTTATGGGGCGCTTGGCGACCTCGAAGGCGCAACCGAGGTTCACTATCAGCGTGGTTTTGTGCTGATGAACCAGCTCAGGATGCCGGAAGCTCGAGCACAGCTTGAGGAAGCGCTAAAAGTCTCGGACACGACCCAGAACCAGTATCAATACGTGCGCGCGATGTTTGCATTGAGCAGCGTGGACGCCTCCCAGGGCCTTGGAAATCAAGCTCAGGATAAGGCTATTCGAGCGATTGAGCTGGCACGGGCCAATGGAATGGAGAATGAAGCTACGGGCGGTCTGATCTGGCTTGGCAATACATTTTTCCGTCAGGGTCAGTATGCTGACGCTGACAGGTCTTACAAAGAGGCGCTCGACCTTGCTCGAAACAACAACGGACGGCTGAACGAAGCGTTGGCGCTTCTCCAGCTTGGCAGCCTGCGATATCAACAGGGCAAGGCGGATGAGGCCTTGAGCTACCTCGAACAATCGCTCCCGTTCCTTCAAAGGGGAGGATATCGAGCGTGGCTTTCGCTGGCCCTCACCCTGCTCGGGCGCCTGCAGAGTCAAAAGGGTGACTACCAGATAGCGCTACGCACATTAGATGAACAGTTGCAGCTTGCGGAGCGAGCAAACGATCAGGCGTCTGTTGCTTTCTCGCACGCGGAGATCGGCAATGTTCTAGCGATTCAGGAACTATACCCCGAAGCACTCGGCCATCTGGATGAGAGTTACCATATATATAAATCGCTGAATGTCGGAGTTAGTCTTGGCTACGCATCCGTGGAGCGCGGCGGTTTGTTGTGGCAAATAGGTCGTTACGAGGAGGCAAGAGCAGCGGTCGAGGAAGCGCACTCCATAGCGGAGAGTCTTCAAGGCTCTCAGCCGGAATTGGCAGCCTCCGTTGATTTGATGAAGGCGCGCCTCGAGCTGAGCCTTCAGCACTTCAAGGAGTCGATTGGTCAAAGCCGCGAGGCCGTCAGACTGGCCGGGTCGCAGTACGCAGAGATTGCCGTTCGAGCGAGGTGTACGCTTGGCCTTGCGCTGTCCCGATCAGGACACGCACGCGAAGCGGTGCCTTGGTGTCAGCAGGCTCTCGCATTGGCAAGACAAAACGGCGATCCGCGTCTTCGCTCCGGCGCGACGTTTGCGACTGCCGAGAGCCTGCTAGCGAGCGGCGATGCGCGAGGTGCGTTAAGCACTGCATTGAACGCGCAGGAAATCTTTGCTCGCGACGGGCAGCAAGACTCCGAGTGGCAGGCGTGGCTGATAGCAGCGCGTGCCAATCAACTGTTAGCTCAAGAGGCTGCGGCGCGCGATTGCGCGTTGCGCGCTCAAACGCAGCTTTCAGGACTTCAGCAGAGGTGGGGATCGGAAGTTTATGAGCACTACCTCGCGCGGCCTGATGTTCAAAACTACCGTCGTCAACTTAACCTGATCGCTCATTAACCAAAGAAGTGCTTCAACCAAGAAAGGAGAACTGAGATGCCAGATCCCATAATTGTTCAAGGACCAAGTGACGTTACCGTAGTAACTCTCTCCAGTGAAAAGGACTGCGACGCCAGTGCGGAAGGTCGGACGATTCAGCTCACCCCTAAGAACAATACTAAGTTCACAAGCATTGCCGTTACGATTGATGGAGAACCCGTGAACGGTCAGTCCCCCTTCGAAATAAAACAAGACAAAAAATGGAGGGTCGAGATTTCGATTTCTTAGGTACACACGCCGCGGCGAAGTGGATACTTGAGCAGCATCAACGCTCGAACTTGCGATCACGCCTTCAGCCGTTCACTGAATCGCGAACCGGAAAGTTTAGCCGGGCCCTGCCGAGGACTTTCAGTTCGGCGTCGTTCAACGTGTGGTGATCGTTCTTCGTTCCTACGCCAGAATGCATCGCGAGAATTGGGTTGGAAATGGGTCGGAAATTGCTTCCGGCCCTTTCCGCCTTGAACTATGCTCGTTCGAATCGATGTCGCAACCTCTACAATTTAACCCAACCTGATTGGATCCACTCTTGCCGCAGTCTGGTTCGTTTTAGTAGCATGCCGCAGACATTCGGCGCGATGGTTGACGCGAACTCGGTTCGCGCATACCGAGTTCACACTCATTGATTCCATGAGGAGCTAAGTATGACCCTCCGGCGAAAGACTCTCCTAGCTATAATCTCTCTCATCGCAGTTTCCAGTTTTTCTGCGTCCGGTATCGCCCAGCGCAGCAGCCGCACCCATAATCCCACCTGGTGGGATAAATACACGTACATCGCCAACAACGGAGCCTTGGGCACTGCCGGAACAACAGCCTCCGTTACTGTCGGCAGCAATGTCGACGTGTCAAACGAGTGCGGTCCACAGAGCGAAACATTTATTGCTATCAATCCGCTTCAGTCGAAAACCCTTGCGGCGGGTTCTAACGAGATTTTCCGCCTTCCAATGCGCGGGTACTTTTCTTCGGATGGAGGCGATAATTGGGGAGGCGTTGATTTGCCGCTACCTGCACCCAAAGGCGCTAACGGCGTCAATTTCGCATCGGACCCGTCCCTCGCCTTTGATACACGCGGCAATGTCTTCTACGGATATATCGTGGTGTTCCTCGGAAACGGGAATGGAATAAACGGGACGGAAATGGCCGTCGCCCGATCGACCGATGGCGGCATGACCTACCCAGAGGTGTCATTCTTTTCCTTTGAGGGCGGCGAGAATCATTTTAACGACAAGCCAATGATCACCACGGACAAGAATCTGAATAGCCCTTTTCGAGATAACATCTATATCGCGTGGGATGCGGCAACGGGTGGCTCGACCGGCGGCGGCATCCGTGTCGGAAGCTCAAGCGATCACGGAGCAACTTTTACGATAACTCGGGCCGATGATCCTTCTGGACCAGGGCGGTCCATTGGCGCGTCACCCGCGGTGGGCCCGAACGGAGAGCTATATGTTTCCTGGAACGACTTCAACGCTAATGTTATTGCCTTCAACCGCTCGCTCGACGGGGGGAAGACGTGGGACACGCAGCGGACCATTGCGACGAAAGTAATTCCATTTGATATCGGAATACCAGCGGAGTTTTTCCGTCGAGCTCTGGTGTATCCGTCGCTGGATGTGGATCGATCCGGTGGTCCGCATAACGGCCGCATATACTGCTCCTGGATGGACCTAAATGGCGCGGGCACGACCGACATATTCCTCTCACACTCGGACGATAATGGCTCGACGTGGTCCGTACCCGTTACTGTCGCGGACCAGTTATCAATTGCGGTCGATAGGTTCAATCATTGGATGTCAGTGGATCCAACGACCGGCGATGTGAACATCTCCTTTTACGACACGCGAAATGACACCACCGGCTTTCGATTCATGACCGACTATTACCTCACGCAATCGACCGATGGCGGAATGACTTTCTTGTCTCCCAATATTCGAGTAAGCACTACAAGTTCAAACGAACATGATTGCAACGGATTATTTCCATGCCCGGGAATTAACTACGGCAATCAACAAGGGGACTATGAGGGACTGGTCTCTTTCGGTGGAGTTTCATATCCGATCTGGACCGACAGCCGCCGTCAACTGGACCCCATCCAGGGATGCAGCACGCGGCTAGCTATGGAAGAAGTCTTCACCGCAAAGGTAACGCGCGCGCCCTGACCACTCGATCCGGTTCTCGATGTTGCAAGAGAACTGCGCAAGAATGTCATGAGTTGGGATCAACTTGAGTGTAAGACGTTACTCGATTCTGGTCTCGCGTCACAGAACCCTTAAGCAGCAAGGCTCTCCGAAACCTTCCACTGCTAGCTTCCCATTGCCGACCGCAAGCTCTCTGCCTATTGAAAATAACTTAACCGCTGGTTATGGAGTGCCGTTGTTGTGCTCTTGCGCAGCCCATCAAGCGTCCCGGACAATAATGCATATCCAAGAATGCAGTTGACGGCATATCGCAGAATTCAGGAACGCAGAATTCAGGAACGGACTTACGCAATTTCCTTCATCGCTGTACTCCACCGTGAATTCACAGAAGTCGACGAAGCTCGCTTCGTGACGATAGGCTTTCGCAGGCCAAGGTCATTAGACACCAGACCCGCTGGAGTATATTGTTCATCGATATCAAGCGGCGTGTTACCCGCGCGCGCCGGACACACTCTCCGAGGGAACATGAGCGAAAGAGGACAAGTGACTCGCAGCGCCGCTGAGGTCTACGAGGAGTTCTTCATCCCCGCATTGTTCGCGCAGTGGGCGACGCGTGTCGCCCAGGCCGCGACCATTGGGGCCGGCCACCGTGTTCTAGACGTCGCGTGCGGCACCGGCGTGCTTGCGCGCACTGCCGCAGACCTCGTAAAGCCGGGTGGGTCTGTAGTAGGTCTCGATCTCAACGCTGGGATGTTGATAGTAGCTGAGCGGACCGCACCAGACATCGAGTGGCGTCAGGGACGTGCCGAAGTTCTTCCCTTCGATGACGAGAGCTTCGACAGCGTCGTCAGCCAGTTCGGCTTGATGTTTTTCGAGGACCCGCCCAAGGCGATTCGAGAGATGATGCGTGTGGTCAAACGCAGCGCGACCGTAGCGGTTGCGGTGTGGGCATCGCTGGATACGACGCCAGGATACGCAGCGGTTGTCTCGCTTTTGGAACGGCTCTTTGGAAAAGAGATCGCCGACGCGCTCCGCGCGCCGTTCATACTCGGCGACACAGAGGCTTTGAAGTCCATATTCGCTGAAGCGGGTGTTTATAACCCGGCGATTGTCACACAGCAAGGTACCGCCAGGTTTTCGTCGATTCAGTCGTGGATCTATACAGACATTAAAGGATGGACACTGGCGGACACGATCGACGATCGGCAGTTCCAGATCCTGCTCAAGGAAGCCAACCAGGTGTTACAACCATTTGTCATGGCTGATGGCAGTGTCGCGTTCGACGCCTCCGCCCACATCGTGACTGCAACACGCAATTAAAATGCGAACAGTTTGACGTTCTTGTCACGATTCCACTCACTACTTTGGCCCGTTTCTCGATCAAAATAGTGTGGAGAAAATAACGGCTGGAAGTTTCATTAGCCTTCCGGTGCAACGTCGACACGGACAGTTCAAAGCGGTCCGGCAAGTCGAGCCGGACTGCCCTTATTGCGCGCAACAAGCAATCGAGTGTCGAACGCTCAGCCGTTACTGACTACGGATTGGGACTCGCTTCTCCGCTTGAGCCGACGGCAGCGCCCCACAGCCGCTTCAACCCGTCGAGGTCCCCGTTGAATTTGTCGCGGTCGCACGCTCCGATTCCGGGCACCGTGTGAGGTTGAGGACCAAGGTTCCCGTCCGTGTACTGCCACAAGGTCCACGTGGACCAGTTAGCCGGCACTACCGCAGTCGGACCATACTGAGCGAGCCAGAAGAAACACTGTGCAAGGACCGCGTCCTTCTTGCTGCCAAGCTGCTCCTTGATCAGATTGCCCGAGTAAAGGCCGGGGAATCTCCCTATCTGTTCGTTGACTCGCGACACAAAGGCACGGGCCTGATCGAGAGACATCGTCGAGCCCTGCGGATTGGGTTCGTAGTCGAGCACGAGCAAGGTATCCGCGCTGGGATTCGCCGTTTCGAGGAAGAAGTCGGCCTGAGCGTTTGCATCGGCGCCGGTCGCGAAGTGATAAGCGCCCCAAAGCAGGCCGGCATCAAGGGCTTTCTGCCGATTGGTATCGTACATGTTGTCCGTGCCACCACTGCCCTGGGTGGCCTTGTGAATCACGCCAACAATCCCGGCGGCTGCCGCCTTTTGAAAATCCGGGTTGCCGTTGTGATGGGATATGTCTACTACCACGTTCAAAGGATCCGCCATATTTGCCTCCCTTCAGGAAAGTGCTGCTTGCTGAGTGCTGAGTGCTGAGTTGAGTGCGCCATCACCATCACAGTTGTTCGTCAGAACCTACTCTCGGCACTCAGCACTCAGCACCCTCTCTATTTGTCGCATTCAAGCCCGGCCGACGCCCGGGCTCGAATGCGACGTCTTTCGATCGACTACTACTCGCTTAGTCGCAGTCTAATGAGCGCGACTCACTTGCAGTAAAGACGATCGATGCTCGTTGGAGAGGACAGATAGTGTCTGGTCTGCCATCCCAGCGCTGCTCGATACGCGCACGAAGGATCGCCTGCCACGTTCACCGGGAACCCTCCGTTGTTCAGCGGTTGATGGGGACCACCTGCTCCGCCCCTGAAAAGAAAGTTACTAGAGGGCGGCGGCGGATTGAACGCTCCCGCTGGCAAAGCAGGAGGCGGATGTACGCCGCCATTGTTGTTGGAGATTCCAAGATTGAAGGACCTCAAATGTGGATGATCGATCGTATACAAAAGGTGAACCACCCCGGCCGAGACCGGATTGCACGCGTTTGTCCGCAGCTCTTCGAGGTCCAGGGCAACCACCACCGGAGAGTTGTTAAGCACGATCGAGTCAAGCGTGTCGGTCGCCACCAGCGCGAGCGACGCACCGTCACGTACCTCAAACATCAGTCGATACCTGCGAATTGGTTCTTGTTCATTTGTGTTCAACGCGCGGCCCGCGTCGGCGATCGGCAATCCTCCCGGCAGCTTTGCGGGGTGAGCGCTGGTTATCGCCGGCGAGTTCAATACGAACAGATCGAACGTGCGCAGGAAGTTGGAGCTATTCACGTTGACTACATTCGTAGTCCCATCGCGCATGTCTACCGTGACCGCTTTGCCATCTACTCTGATCCAGCCGCCTGCCTGAAGATCCGACGCATCTACCCGGACCTGCGCAGAGTCCGGAAGTCCAAGGCCGTTGGTGTAGAACACGAAGCCTACATGCGTCGATGCAATCTGAGTAACCGGCGCGAGAGAGCCCGGCGCAACCGAAGGAATGGTCGTCGGGTCATCCGTTCCGCCCGGCCACGTCCACTCGCCGATCAGAAAACGATACTCGAGAGGATTCGCGGGTGCTGCTGCGTTTCGCAAGGGGCAGTTCCCCTTCAGCGTAACCCCTCCTCCAAACACAAACGAGTTCGCGGCGCCGCCGGCGTAACCCTCGGCCGAAAACCCGGTCACCGACGGGAACGGGTGGATGTCGAAGATCTCGACCTGTTGCCAGTGGGGGATGTGCTCGACGTCGGGAGGCTGCACCTGGTCGGTGCACAGCTCAACGCAGAAGCAATGCCCCACGTTTTCACGACCCGGAGTCCGCCCTTGCGCCTGAGTTTCGTTCAGAATGTTGATGCCGCCCAGCTCGGCGGTGAAGTAAACGTCGGGTCCGCTCACAAACTCGATGTTAATCAGCGGCGAAAACGGAGTGACTCTGAAGTCCGCGGTGTTGTAATCGATTCTGAAGCGCCCGGTTGCATCAGTGATGGCTACTCCCAGAGGATCGTCCTGCCACCAGTCCGCATCGAACGCCCTGATCGTGGCGCCAGAGATCGGGGTCTGCGGCGACGCGCACGTTCTCAGCCGGCCGCAAATGGTCCAGGCGCCAAAGCGCGCTCGCACCAGACACCAGAAGCGCTGCGGAATGCAGTAGTCCCACACCGTGACAAAGCCGGTCTCTGTTTGACGCCAACGCGGTTGCAGAGTGGTGATCGTGAACTGCAACGGGTTCGGGGGCGTCGGGCCCGGCTTCAATCGCGGAACGGTTCCGCAGTAAATATCGACTTCGAACGCTTCGCCGCGATAGTTTTGCTTGTCACCTAATTCGAAAGTGAAATTTCCTTCTGCGTCGGTCTTGGTCTCGGCGATCAGCGCCGCTTTCTTCTGCTCAACTTGTTCGGTTGTCAATATCGCAAAGGTCTCTTTTGGATTTGCGACGGCCATTGCAGTCACCGTCTGCGCATCTCGGGTTCGATATACTCGTACTACTACGTCGGAAAGAGTTTCGAGACACTCCGTGCAAATGAGGCCACAGAGTCTTCCACGAATCACATAAGCCATTGATTTTCCTCCAAAGCGAGGCAAGCACCGAGGGGCAGGTCTCGTGATAGAAAAGCTAAAGTGACGCAGGCCTCGGTTGCCCAGCGATATACGTGTTTAAGATAAGGGTCAATAATACGTAGCCGCCGACATTGGGGCTACGATGTTCCGAGCTCTGAGTCTGAGCACTGAGCTGAAGTGTGCGGCTCTTCACGGGCTCAGCGGTCGGCCTGCAGTCCCAGGACTCTGATACGCCCCTGTACCGTATAGACGTGACCCGCTGATTCGGCGATGCAACCGATGGCGGTGATTAATAATTCAGAGGGATTGCTGCGGTTTGGTCTTAAAGCGCGCTCTTTGTTTTCTACGGAGGTTTCGGTTATCGCAATGAATCGGCCCTTCGACGGCCTTGCAGAGCGTCGGGCGTTACAGAGATGATGTGGGGTCGAGCGCAACACGTGTGAGAGTGTTCATCAATGACCAAAGACAAGGAGCAGTCCTCATTTGATCGAGAGAGCCCCGAACAGCCGGGCGACAGACCGTCGAAGAACCCCGCGCTGAAGGTCTTTTTAGAATTCTGGCTGCTGATTGGATTGTTGGCGGCATTCAATCTCTACGCCTATTTCAGTGGGGCAAGCCGGATGTTTCTTGTTGTAGGAATCATCTGCGTCATAGCGTTCCTGGCCTGGGCAGCTTCTTACGCATTCTATTTCAGGCGGTCATAGGGTTTGGTTTTGGTTTCTGGTTTCTCGCTTCTGGTGACGGCCCGGGCCGAGGTTTCCGGGGAGACGATTGGGCGACAACTCAACCGAGCTCTAATCAAGGATTCTTCGGCGGCTTCTTGTCTTTTTCTTTGGCCGCCTTTTCTTCTTCTTTTGTCCTGGTGGTGACGCTGCTGACTGGCACGGCGTAGCCGTCATTTGGCCGCTTAGATACACCCAACTTCTTCAGCATAGCTGCCGAGGGTTGTCCGGTGGGTGGAAGGCCATTGTCGCTCTGGAAATCCTTCGAAGCATCCTGTGTGCGGTCGTCCCATTGCCCAGAAGCTGGAGCGTCAAGGTAGCCTAGCTTGATAAGGGCGTTTTGAATTTCGGTAGCGCGTTCCGCGGGAATCCCGGCGCCGCTGCTCCGGCCGGTCTGAGACGCATCGGCAACATCATAGGTCCCCTGGCGCGATCGACGTCCCCGCTTGCCTTTACGGCCCCTAGCCACAGACTTGCCCTTGCCTCTAGGAGATTTGCGCGAAGCCTTCGAGCCATGCCCGCCTGATTCGGCTTTGGATTTTTTTGAAGAGGAACGCGAATGCTTTGCGGCAAAAACATCACCGGCTACGAGAGAGAGAAGAATCAACAACACCAATGCCGTTTTGAAAAGCGGCGTGAACCACTTGTGTGAGGAAGCTTTGGGGAAGCCCATCGGGTGTGATGATATTTCGGAGTGGTCCTCAGCGCAAGGGCAGTAGGCAGGAGGCAGTATGCAAAAGGCAGTAGATCTTCAACCCCTAACGGGTTGCAAAACAAAGCCCAGGGTTGCCGTCCGGCGGCTACCCTGGGTGAGCGTCGGTTAATTGGTGTTCAACCCCGAAGGGGTTGCAGAAGGCCGCAGGTACGATGAATTTCCGCTTGTCTTCTGCAACCCTTTCGGGGTTGAAGATCTACTGCTTACTGCTTACTGCCTACTGCATACTGCCTACTGCCATCACTTCCCTCCTCCGAAGCGAAGGCGCAAACCCGCTGTGAAATTCAAACGGTAAGATGGAAACCCGAGGATCTCCTGATATTCCTCGTTCAGTAGATTCTCGATCCGCGCAAATGCCGTCACCATACGAGTCGCCCGATACTGGCCCGAGAGGTTCACTCGAGCGTAGCTGTCGCTGAAAATAGGCAGCCCCAGCACATCAAATCTCGAGAATGTCACCGGATCCAGGTCCCGTCTCTCTCCAACAAACAAGCCTTCAACCGTCACATCGAACCTCGATCCAATCCAGCCCGCACGCACTGTACCCGAATGACGCGGACGCCTCAACAACGGCAGCCCCTCTTCCTGCGTCGAGCCCGGCGCGGCGCGCTGAAGCTCCGAATCCACAAACGTATAGCTCCCCGATATCTGAAACCGGCTGAACGGACGAGCCGCGGCGATCAATTCCAGACCACGCGCCCGGCTGCGTTCCAAATTCACAAAGTTGGTCAGTTGACCGTTAGGCAACATGATCGGTCCAAACGTGACCGGATCGCTTTCGAACGCAATCATGTCGCGAAAGCGATTGTCGAAGTAGGTGGCCTCGATGCTTGCCCGCCTGCCAAAGAATTCCTGCCCAATGCCTACTTCGTAGCTGATCGCCCGCTCCGGATCCAACTTCGGGTTGCCCAGAAAGAAAGGGCTTGGACTGAATGCCTCGTTGAGCGACGGCTCTTTGATGCCGGTTCCGAAGCTCGCTTTGATGCGAGTCGCGCCGATAACGTCGTGTTCGTGATGATTCCTCAGCAAGAAGCTAGCGGCAATTCGAGGGTTTGCACTCACCCCAAAGCCTACGTCACCCGTCGGGACGATCGAGCCGAGCCCCTCCAAGGTTGAACGCAGATCAGCCGGCACCGAACCGCTGTTTCTCTCAACGCGCACGCCCGCCGTCGCAAAGAACCGCTCTCGCCAGGCGAATTGGTCCTGAACATAGATCCCCAGGTTGTCGCGATCTGGGGAAACCCGGCTGAAATCATCGGTGAACACCGCCGACTCCCGTTCGAAGTCCAGCCCCGCGGTTATCACGTTGTACTTGCCCGCCGCCAGAATCGTTTGATACTGCGCGCCGATTTTTTTCTCGTGATCTCTGAAAGTGAAAGCGAAGTCATCCCCAAACGCTCCCGGAGGTAATGGGGGCGTGCCCGCAGTCGACAGGTCCTGTGCTACCGGGTCGAAGCTGTGAGTGTTGAACTCCGAGTAGATGAACCGCGCAGTCTGAAACCAATTAGGTCGCGTCCTCCACTCAAAGACTCCTGACACTGCTATGTCGCGGTGCTTCTGACGCTGGTCGGGATCTGCGAACAGCACCGCGGTGGGCCCGGGTACTCCCAGCGTGTTGTCGTTCCATCGAGATGTCGCGCGCAATTGCATGGTCGATGATAGCTGGTATCCAAAGTTGCCGGATAACGAGCGATTTATGAAGTCGCTGTTTCTGAAACGGCCGTCACTCGACTGAAAGCCGAAGCTGCCCGAGTAATCGAATTTTCCAACGAGTCCCGACAACCTTGCCGTCTCGCGATGAAAATCGAAGCTACCGCCTTCCCCGCTGAATTCAAACTCGGGCACCGTAGTAGTCCCTCGTTTGGTGAACAGTTGGATGACGCTGGTCATCGCATCGGATCCAAACAGCGAGCTGGCCGGTCCGCGGGTCACCTCGATTCGCGAGAGGTTTTCAGTCGTCAGCGCCGAAAAATCGAACGCGCCTCCAGGGGCGTTCACTGGAACTCCGTCGATCAGAACCTTGTTGTAGTCCGATTCTCCGCCTCGAACAAAAACTGACGTGAAGCCGCCTCTTCCCCCGGTCTGAGCTACGATCAGTCCGGGTACGCTCCTCAGCGATTCCGAGACTTGCGACTGATCTTCAATCAATAGCTGCGCTCCGGAAATGACCGAGACAGAAGCGGGCAGTTCGCTCAGAGGGCGCTCGGTCCTGCTGGCGGTCACCACAATCTGGTCTGACACCGCCGCAACGTCCAGTTGAATCTTCAGCGGAGACGCTTCGCCGTTCTTGATCGAAACGCTGACTTGCTGGGATTGGGCGAAGCCTTGGGCTTCGACTACGACGCGATAAGTTCCATCGGAGGCGCCGGCGAGTTCGAACCTACCGTCAGACAATGTGCGAGTCTCACTGACGATCGTGCCGGATGCGTCTCGCAGCGTTACCCTGGCGTTAGCTACCGCGGCTCCTGAGGGATCGGACACAATTCCACTCACGGTGCCGCGCGCATAGCCGGCATTCGATAGCAGCAACAGAACGACCGTTGCCGTTGAGGCGCAGCGAATCGACTCAACCGTTCTGCGCAATGGCAATCGTCGGACGATGAACCTGCAAATGATTTTGAAGCGCGTGAGTATGACGTCAGATGATGAAGCGAGCATGGAACTCTCCTTTCCGCGAAAGAGTTGTTTTCCCGAATCGCCTCGCAGGTCTCCTGACTGAGCGCCTCGACTGCAAACGCGCGGATTCTGAACTCTATGCTGAAACCAGCTTGAGTTCTCGATCCGCCGCGTTCTACGGTGGCCTACACCGGCGCCTTCCCGCCTCTTAAGGCAGTGGCTGGATGCCGGTTCGTTGCGCATCACAGTTGCGGGACAGTGGCGGATTCTCGCCGCCTTCCCCGCGTTGCGATCCAAATTCACAAAGAGCGAACTACTACTGCAGTCCTGCCGGCTTTATTCCGAACCGCCAAAGCCTAGTCATCGGCTCAGCAAGGGATCAAATCGCAGTAGCAAAATCGATCCCGCACGACCTTCTCGCGGACTTCGAATTCGATGGGCGTTCGAAAGATCGGCCCATCAAATACAAATGTGTGGAACTCACCATTCTCTCCGCATGGATCAACGCCTCGCGGAAGTGATGAGACGAACGCATCATCTATTATCCGTCCCGCATAAGATTCATCGAGCGACGCCGAATCGACGCAAACTACGATGCCCTTGAATCCGAGGCTTATGAAGTTGTTGAGCATCGCGCCGGTGTCCCGCTTCCAGATCGGAAAGAAGGGTTTGACGCCGAGCCTCGAGAGAAACGAGATGCGATAGCTTCTTATGTCTTCGAGGAAGAGATCTCCGAACACCAGGGAATCGATGCCGCGATTCTTCAGGTCGGCCACGGCCTCTTCAGTGGCGCGCTCATATTCCTCATTCGAAGCGTTAGCCGAAATCTGCACGAGCTGCAAAGGCAACCCGAGCGATGAGGCCTGTCTTTCGATCAACTCCAGACGGACACCGTGCATACTAACTCGCCCGTAGTCTCGATTGACGGTAGCCAATAGAGTTTCGATGTTCAGATCAGAACCGCGGCTGCACTCGTACAGGGCCATGCAACTATCCTTGCCGCCGCTCCACGAAATCGCAGCGCGTTGCCGACGCGCCTTCGGCTCGACGGCTTCGGTGACTGTTCGTGCATCCATCAACTTTTGACTCATTCGTGTCGACTAGCTTCGAGCGCTGATCGGCGCGCTTTGAATAAGCGGAGTTATTCTCGGAGCGCCGGTAATCGGGTTTCGATCGACGTGCAACTCCGCCTCGAACACCGATCGCAACAGATCCTCGTGCATGACCTCAGCCGTTGAGGCGAAAGCTACAAGCGAGCCTTGCTTGAGCAGCATCGCCAGACTCGCGAATTCTGCCGCGAGATTCAGCTCGTGAGTAACGACAACTGCGGTCATGGCCTCATCGGCTACGAGACTCTTCACGAGTTGAAAGACTTTTACCTGATGTGCGATGTCCAGGTTTGCGACCGGTTCATCCAGCACCAGAAGCCTCGGCCTCGATGCGATTGCACGTGCAATCATTACGCGTTGACGTTCACCGCCCGACAGCTCGGTGATTTTGCGCTCCGCGAACTCCACGGTTTCAGTCAGCTCCAGCGCTCTGATCGTCTCGCGCTCGTCTTCCTCGCTTTCGAAGCCGAGCAATCGTCCGTGAGCAAATCTTCCCTGCAGCACGAACTCCAGAACGCTGAGCGGAAAGCGCACTATAGATTCCTGCGCGACGTAACCGATGGCTCGTGCTGCCTCGCGGCGCGACAAGGACGATACGTCGCGACCCTCCATCGAAACGACGCCGGCTCCGGGCGTTTCGATTCCCGCGATGAGCTTTAGCAAGGTGCTCTTGCCGGAACCGTTGGGCCCGAGAACCGCCAGCAACTCGCCGCTGCCAAGCGAAAACGAAACGTCATTCAGGACCGGGCGCTCGTAACTGAACGATAGATTTCTGACTTCCAGCATTCGAATCTCAGGTTGTGCGCCTCAACAGTACGATAAAGAAAGGCGCACCGATGAAAGCAGTAATCACGCCGATATGGAGCTCGCGCGGGGCAATGATCGTCCTAGCGACGGTGTCGGAGATAAGCAAAAATGCGCCACCCGCGAGTGCTGAAGCCGGTATGACAAGCCGGTTGTCGCTACCACCTGCAAGCCGTACGGCGTGCGGGATTATCAAGCCTACAAAACCGATCACGCCGCTCACTGCAACCGCGGCTCCGGTAATCAGGGAGGCGGCCAGATACACCGCGATCTTAGCGCGACGGACTTCGACGCCTAGCGCACTGGCTTCTTCTTCACCGGTCATCATCAGATTAAGGCTGCGAGCATTTGCATAGATCACTGCGATCCCGATACCTACCAGCACCGCTACGAAGGGTATGAGCGTCCATTCTGCGCCCAAGTCTCCTATCAACCACGAGAGCACGCTGCGTTGCCGCGTTCCGGCAGCCGCGGTCACCATAAAGATCACCACCGATGACAACAGAGCGTTGACGATCACTCCCGCCAGAACGAGGCGTTCGCTGATCGAGCCTCGACGCCCTTCCCCCAAGGCGTAGACTACCGCGATAGTCACCAGGGCGCCGCTGAAACCAGCCGCCGGTCTGATCAGCGGCGACGAGCCCACGACCAGCGTTGCGGTGATGGCTCCGACGGCCGCACCAGTCGAAACGCCCAGGATGTACGGATCGGCGAGCGGGTTCCGCAACAATGCCTGGTACGCCGCTCCTGCCGATGACAGCGCAGCTCCAACTACTATTGCAAGGAGAACTCGCGGCAACCGGATCGCCAAAATTATGATGGAGTTCTCCCGCGAGACTTCGTTCTGACTGCCGAACAGTTTCGCACCGACAGTTCGAGCAACGTCCGCCAGAGGGATGTGCTCGCTGCCGATCGTACAAGCCGCCAAAAGCAACACGATCAGCACGACCAGCAATGTTCCGAGCATGATGACCATACGGCGAGGCGTCAGCCGCGCCCTGGCCATTGAACGATGTCGTTCGTTCGTAGCTATGGTTGGTGAATTGGCAACGTTCAACGGTTGTTACCCACGCTTTCAGGAAAGAGCTGCGGATGAAGACAAGCCGCCATCTTTTCGACGCCGTCAATCACACGCGGCCCGGGCCTAAGCA
This sequence comes from Blastocatellia bacterium, assembly GCA_035315885.1. Lineage (GTDB taxonomy): Bacteria > Acidobacteriota > Blastocatellia > UBA7656 > UBA7656 > DATFXM01. The sequence continues at coordinate 40,677 of DATFXM010000068.1, read as the reverse complement.
ACAGGGCATCGTCCAGATGATAGACACGTCCCGAAACCCCAGCAGGCGTTTGCTTCAATCGATTGGGCAAATCGGTGTCGCCGCTTTGAAGGAAAATCACTTCGGGGCGACTCGCTACTGCGCTCTCGAAACTATACTGAGGGTAGTCGGTTTCGAGATCTTTCGTTACGGATTCTCCGCCCGCGCGATTGATTATGTCGTCGATGAATGTATGACGGCCTATCGTAATAAGCGGACCCACGCCCAACAAAAACAAAACTCTTGGCCGGTCCGCGGCGTCGATCTGACGTGCCACGGTGTCCAGCCTCGAGCGGAATTCTCTAGTTAATTCCTTAGCGCGGCCCTCTCTGCCGGTGATACCCCCGAGTTTGATGAGTGACTCGAGAACGTCATCGACGCTTCGAGGATTACTCGCATAGACAGGAACTCCGGCCTGCTCCAGTCTGTAGACGAACTGCTCGACCTGGCTCGAGGTGGATGCGACGACCAGATCGGAGCGCAGTCCTATGATTCGCTCGACGCCAGGTCTGAGGGTGTCGCCGACTCTCTCTTTTTCCGTGGCTTCAGGCGGGTAGTCACAGTACGAAGTCACTCCGACTATGCGGTCGTTGAGCCCGAGAGCAAACAGCATCTCTGTTACTGAGGGAGCTAGCGAAACGATGCGCTTCGGATGAACCGGCACTCTTATGGTTCTCCCGATCTCGTCGACAACCGTAACGGTGCCTTGAGTCTGCAGACCGGGCGAGCAGTTGACGAGCGTAACCGTCGCGCAGATAGCAAACAAGGTGAAGGCTTTCGAGCGGGAGGAAAGCCGGCGTCCGACTGACGATTGCGCGGTAGGTTTACGAGGTACCGGATACATAAAAGCGAAAAGCTCCTGCCGACCTCGTCTTCCGTAGAGCAGGAGCCTGGTATTATCCGCTGGAGCCCGTGACGCAACTCCGGCGCCTGAGCCCTCTCTCGCGAAAGGCGATCGGCAACTTCAGGCAGGTCTCCTGACTCAGTCTCGGTAAAACGCCGCTTAGAGCGGGTTCAACTGCCGGCGGCCTTCCCGATGGCGCTCGATCAGTGGCCAGAGTGCCGGCATTCGAGAGCATCACAGTGGCGGGACCGTGCGGGAATCTCACCCGCTTCCCTATTCTCCCCGGACGACGGGGCACCTGAAGCTCAACAGTGGTGAAAAGATCAAACCGACCAGAAACTAACACAATGAAGTTTCGAAAAGCAAAGAGGGTTGGGAGAAAGGGCTTCGGGTTTAGGGTTTCGGGTTTAGGGTTGCTGGTTTGTAGTTTTGATTCATGAATTGGGCTACGTAACGAAATCAGCCGAGAACGCATAGTAATGAGAGACGCGGAATCGAGTTGTAGCACAACGGTTCTGAAGTTACAGTAGTTCACCTCAGACAAACCAGGGGCTAGTAACCAGGAACCAGAAACCGGCAACCAGAAACGCCGTAAGCCGTTTTGCAGAAATAGACCAGGCGATTTCGTCTCATAGAAAAGGGGGCGTTCCCGGAGCGCGTTGCTCATCGTGCCCTGTGGTGCGGCAAATCGGGGCCGCATCAAGACTCCGGGCTTGCGGTCCACTCGCGGACCGATCGGGCTCAAAGCTCCTTTGCAGGTCAAACTGGCGGACACCTCGATGCGAGGCGAAGTCCGTCAACGGTTTCTCATGAAAGCGCTTTTAGCAAGACGCAGCCGCCTGACCCTAGCAGCACTCACCATTGTGCTGCTCATTATGCCCTTTTCCGCTGTCTACCTGTTCTACGTGCTGTCGCAGAGGTCTTTCTACGCTACCAGAGACTTCCGTGTCCTCGAGAACATGGGCAATCACATATCCGCCACGATCGACAATCTGTCGGGAACTCTCAAAAACTCAGCCAGTAAGGCCCAGTACGAAATCTATCGACAGCAACTCTCGGGAGGACGAGACGCCACTCAGGGAGGAACCTCCGGCAAGAACAACAAACCCGGCTGCGGTAACGAACAGGACTGCTTGAAAAAGAGCATCGAGCAGGTCAACCGCTACGGCTACAACCTAAAGATTGACACCAGCAGGCCGCAGACCAAACAGCCGGCGGCACAAGCAAACCAACAGAACTCCAATGCCGCCCCGAAGCCAAAACCCGAGCCTGCTCCGGTAACACCAACCACACGGACGCACGCGAAATCTAAGCCTACCAAAGGCGCAGAAGAGACCCCTCAAGCAGCGGGACAGGAACCTAAAGTCCGAATGTCGGTGAAGGAAGAAGCAGGGGCCTATCTGCTCCGGCTGGATTACCTGAGCGACGACAAACATCCCATCCAGTTCAGCACAACGAGCGATATCGGAAAGCTCCTGGATCCGGTGGTCAATCGCTATTTGCTGAACGACGCCTCCAGCAATGACCAGGTCTTCGACGAGGTCATTGTCGCCGACAGTTCCGACGGGCAGGTGATCTATGAGCGCGGGAGATCAAGTGCAACGCTGGTCAACCTCAACACGCTTGGCAGCGAGCCAAAACTAACCGAGCGATCCAGCGCGATGATCGAAACCGAGCTCGCGGGTAATCGCTTCAAGCTCTTCCTGCAGCCCATCCAACTCCCGCTCACCTCCGCCGGGTCTGAGCGCGGCGCGCGCTGGGTTATTTGCGGGCTCGTAGCCGCCGACCGATTTCAAGAACTTTCTTTTTCCGTGTCATACAACTATGTAGTCACGTTTGCGGCGTTGCTCGCGGCGGTGTTGCTGGTTCTTCCGATGATAAAGCTCGCGTTGATGGGGCCGAAGGATCGCCTGCTCAGATCGAATGTATTCAGCGTTGCGGCCTCGGCGGTCTTAGGCACTTCGCTGTTCGCATTCGTGCTGATGGACCTGTACGTCTATCGCCAACTCCTGGTATCAACCGAGAGGCAACTGATGCAGTTGTCTTGCCAGATAACATCCAACTTTCAAGATGAGCTGGGCAGGGCCTTGCGCCAGCTCAGCAAGCTCAACCGGAAGGTGTACCGGCTTGCAAGCGAAGAAGACGCTTCGCCGGCGCTTGTAGACTTGCGACAATCCGTAGGCAGAACCGACACGCCGCAGGACAAGATGGCCGCAAAACCCGAAGTTCGGGCTCAAAAGACCGACTTCGAGTGCAATCTTCTTGAAAGCGCGAAGTTCATCGACTATTCGACGGCGCCCTATCCTTTCTTTAACAACACGGTGTGGATAGACCAAACCGGTGAGCAACGCATCAAATGGACAACCAGGCCCAACGCTTCCGCATTTTTGAACGTTGCCGATCGCGCATACTTCCGGAATGCGAAGGCGGAAAACCTCTGGGAGCTCGAAGATCACAGCGGTAATAGACATCGCTACTGGCTCGAGTCGGTGAACTCCAGAACAACCGGCGAACCAATAGCGGTAGTCTCGACGAAGTTACCCAGATCCGAGTGGGTCTCCGTCATGGATATGACGCTGCAGTCCCTGATGGAGACTTCGCTGCCCTACGGATTCGGGTACTGCGTGATCGACGACACCGGCAAGGTTCAGTTCCATTCGAACGAAGTGAACAACCTCGAGGAGCAATTCTTCGAAGAGTGCTCTTACGACAAGCAGCTCAGAGCTGCGGTGATCGACCGCACGTCGGACTTCGTGGACGTTCGATATCTCGGAAGAGGTCATCTGCTGTACGTCGCACCGCTCGCTGGAACGCCGTGGACGCTAGTGGTGTTCGGCGACAAACAGATATTGCGAACGATAAACCTCGAGATGCTGACCCTGTCGCTCATGCTTTACGTAGGCATTCTAGTCCTACTGGCGCTGTTCTGGGCCCTGTTGCTTCTGCTGCGGCGCGGCGATCGACAGAATCTCTTCTGGCCGCACAGAGGTTGCGCATCCTTCTATCTGGCGGTGGTGTGGGTGAATGTCGTACTGGGGACGTTCTTTGCCGTGCTTGCAATCTGGGCCGAGGGGACGGCGCTGGTAACTGCGTCGATCGTGATACCGGTCCTGAGCATAGCGTGCTTCACAGTGCCTCGCATCCTCGACGGGAGTCGGCTGACGGCATTGGCTCAGAAGTGGTTTGGAGATTCGTCACATTACCGCGAACGGTACGTCGCGTCGATCACTACGATTTTGATTGTGGTGTCGGTGTTGCCAACGCTAGCGTGTTTCAAACTTGCGAGGGACTATGAGGTGATGTTGATGGTCACTCATGGTCAGATGAGCCTTGCGAGGGCGGTGGAGAGCCGAGAGGATCGGGTCAAGAAGCGCTATGAGGAGATCAGAGTTGGACCGCAGGATCTGCAGAAGAACAGTTTTCTCGAGCGACGTCTGCGGCCGGTCGACAGGCCGATCTGGGACGTCTACAGCGCGTTTTTCTTCAAATCAACGCTGACTTTCGAATCTGATAAGAAGGACGTTATCGCTGCGCGGAGAAACAATGCTCCGTACCTGGGCTCGATGCGCGAAATGCTCGCGTACATATCGCCTCTGTTCAACCAGTTCACGGTTGAGAAGATCGGGTTTTCGGAGGCCGCGGCTCCCGATTATACGTGGGCATCCAGCGGCAATCCTTACTCCCTCTTGAGACTGGATAAGCCCAGGCAATACGGACCGGAACGAAACGGGGTGAGTTTGACCTCGACCGTCGATGGGTTTGAAAAGACGCGTTCCGCAAAATGGTGGGGGCTTATGCTGCTTTACGCGGCGATTCTTCTTGCGGGTGTGTACCTGATGGTGCGTTATGTAGCTCGGAAGATTTTCCTGCTCGACCTGGAGCTTCTGCCAAAGGATGAAGCAAACCTCCGCTCAACAAAGCCTGCGGACAATCTGGTGATATTGAGGGCTCTGACTCCAACGCGTCCGATCGACTGGAAGGCCGAGATTTTTGGGGTAATCGATATCGAAGCGTGCCGGGTACAGGACAAGTGGGCCTGGAAACAAACGAATGCGGGCGGGAAAGAAGCGATCGTGCTGGACAACTTCGATTCAGGGATGGGCGACTACCAATCGAATCGTCTCAAGCTCAATCTGATTGAGCAGATGCTGGCATCCGGGAAACGACTTGTAGTGCTTTCGTCGGCGCTGCCGCTCCGCTTTCCGCTTGATCCGGTAGTACAAGAGACGCGAAAGGCAAATGCATCTTCAAACGGGCGTCCTGAAAAGGAAGAGACGACCGAGGCCGAGGAGAAGACAGAGCATAACGGCTGGGATTTGGATTCGGGTGATTTTGCGGTGAGGTGGGCCCGCGCCTTCTCGAACTTCGAATACCGATACGATGGGACGCCGGCGCCGTCGTGCGCGATGGATGACAAGCGATTCTATGAGAGGCTTGCGGCTGGCGGATTCGCTTGCAGTTATCTTGAAAGGATCAGGAAGGAGATAACGGACCACGAGCAGCTGCCTCGGGAGGAGCTGATACGAGAGGTTGCCGAGCGCGCCAATCCGGTACATCAAGCGATCTGGCTAAGGTGTTCAAAGGAAGAGAAGCTCACGCTTATATTCCTTGCGATGGACGGGATCGTGAGTGCGAACAACACCGAGATCAGGCAGTTGTTGAAGCGGGGTCTGATTGTCCGACAGCCGAAGCTGCGGTTGATGGACGAATCTTTCAGGCGATTCGTGCTTGCGGCGGCGGACACCGAGGACTACGTGAAGTGGCAGCGTGAGGGCCGGCACAGCAACTGGGAGTCGTTCAGGATACCAGTAGTGTTGTTGATTTTGACGCTGGGGACGTTTCTGTTCCTCACGCAGCGGGAGTTTTTTGACTCGACGGTTAGCATTGTGTCGGCGGTAGCAGGCGGGTTAGCGGTTCTCTTGCGGCTTATGGGCGTATTCCGCCACGAGAAAGCATCAGGAGAAGGATAGTGCTGAGTGCTGAGTGCTGAGTGCGGGGCGTTGAGTCTTGGGTGGTGAGGTTCAACCCCGAAGGGGTTGCAGATCAGAGCGAGGGTTGCCGTCCGCGGCTACCCTAGGAAAATCCACCAAGAGATCCAACCCCGAAGGGGTTGTAGATCACAGCCCAGGGTTGCCGTCCGCGGCTACCCTGGGTAGGCCCGATTAAGAGATCCAACCCCGAAGGGGTTGCGGATCAGAGCCTAGGGTTGCCGTCCGCGGCTACCCTGGGTAGGCCCGATTTAAGAGATCCAACCGCGAAGGGGTTGAACCTAACCACTCAAGACACAACGCCCAGCACTCAGCACTCCGCACTCCGCATAGCACTCAGCACTCAGCACTGATATTAACCCTTTTTCAGAAACGTGAGCCTTTCATTCGGAGTACCAGCTACTGACATGTCAGCGGCTAGGCACCACTTCCCCCTCCAAAGAACCTTCTTGGGTATGAGAATTGCCCACACTGGTTGGTCACGCATGAACGGTGTGCCCAGACAACCCAATGTATTAATATCGAATGTATTGAGCTTACGATCATGGCTACGATGGACGTCGATACGAGGGAAAACGTCGGTATTGAAGAAGTTGATTCCGAAAAAGACAAGAGGACAGGGCCCCGCCGGCCGGCTTCCAAAAAGCGCTGGTGGCTCCGCCTCCTAATCCTGCTCATAATTGGTGCCCTCGTCTATTGGGCAGTTGGACGATGGCAAGCCAGACAGGCCGCAGAACTACAAAAACGCCAACCAGGGGGCCAACCTACGGTGCCTGTCGTAGTGGCCTCTGCCCGAAAAGCTGATGTCCCTTTTTACTTGAGAGCCCTAGGCTCCGTGGATGCCTTCAATACGGTCACCGTCAAGACTCGAGTCGACGGTCAATTGATCACCGTAGCTTTTAAAGAAGGACAGTTCGTCAAACTGGGCGACCTCCTCGCTGAAGTCGACCCCCGTCCGTTTCAGGTCCAGCTCGCTCAGGCCCAGGGCCAGCTTGCCCGGGATAACGCGCAGCTCAATAACAGCAGAGCCGACCTTCAGAGATATCAAACCCTCTACTCGCAAGGCGTGGTGCCGAAACAACAGCTCGACACCCAGCAGGCAAACGTAGGCCAGTTTGAAGGAGTCATCAAAGCGGATGAGGCTCTGATCGATAGCGCAAAACTTCAATTGACCTATTGCCGAATCACATCCCCGATCGCAGGCCGAATCGGGCTTCGACAGGTGGACGTCGGCAACATCGTACATCCCGGCGATCCCAACGGATTGGTGGTGATCACTCAGTTGCAGCCTATTGCAGTGCTGTTCACCATTCCAGAAGATAACCTGAACATCGTCCTTCAACGACTCAAACAAAGCGGCAATCTTCCGGTCGAAGCGTACGACCGAAGCGGTCAGAACAAGATTACCTCGGGGCGCCTGGTGACCGTAGACAACCAGATCGATCAGCAAACCGGTACCTCTCGACTCAAGGCGGTGTTCGATAACAAAGACAGTGCGCTGTTCCCTAATCAGTTCGTAAACATCCGGCTGCTTGTCGAAACCAAAAAAGACAAGATCGTCATCCCGGCTCCCGCCATTCAACGGGGGCCAAAGGGCACGTTTGTATACGTGCTAAAGCCCGATCAAACCGTCGAAGTTCGAAACGTCGATGTCGGGATGATAGAAGGCAATGACGCGACGATTGAGAATGGCCTCGCCGAAGGAGAGCAGGTCGTAACGGACGGCGTGGACAAGCTCAACTCCGGCAGCAAGGTTCAAGTCACTGGGGATTCGGGTCCAAAAGCGTGAGCCCATCGCGTACGTTCATCCTGCGGCCGGTCGCTACGTCGTTGCTGATGGCCGCTATTCTCCTTTCGGGCATCGTCGCCTACAAGCAGTTGCCTGTCTCCGCATTGCCGCAGGTTGATTATCCAACAATTCAGATACTCACGTTCTATCCCGGAGCCAGCCCTGACGTGATGGGCTCGTCCATCACCGCCCCACTCGAGCGGCAATTCGGACAGTTGCCCGGCTTGAATCAGATGACCTCCACCAGCTCGTTTGGAGCTTCGATGATTACTCTTCAGTTCGCACTGGACTTGAACATCGATGTTGCCGAACAGGAGGTCCAGGCAGCGATCAACGCCGCTTCTTCGTTCCTGCCGCGAGACCTCCCCAATCCGCCAACTTACAGTAAGACCAATCCCGCGGATGCTCCGATTCTGACGCTCGCTCTGACTTCGACGACCCTGCCGCTGTCCAAAGTGCAGGACCTGGCCGACACGAGGCTGGCTCAAAGAATCTCGCAACTGCCTGGCGTTGGCCTGGTGTCGATCAGCGGTGGACAAAAGCCGGCGGTGAGAATTCAGGCAAATCCGACCGCGCTTGCCGCGTACGGATTGAGCCTCGAGGATCTGCGCTCGTCTGTAGCGGCGGCCAACGTAAACCAGGCAAAAGGAAATTTTGACGGGCCACACCAGGCCTACACCATCGGAGCCAATGATCAGCTTGTCTCGAGCGACAGCTACAAGGAGTTGATCATCGCCTATCGAAACGGCGCACCGGTACGGCTCACTGATGTAGCCGATGTCATCGACGATGCTGAAAACGTCAAACAAGCGGCCTGGAAGGACGATTCTCCCGCTGTAATTCTGAACATCCAGAGGCAGCCGGGCGCGAATATCATCGGCGTAGTAGACCGCATCATTAAACTGTTGCCGCAGCTCAAACAGTCGCTGCCGCCCTCGATTGACGTAGGCGTTCTGACTGACCGCACCGTAACGATTCGCGCATCAGTAGAAGATGTCCAGTTCGCGCTGATGCTAACCGTTGCGCTCGTGGTGATGGTGATCTTCCTCTTTCTTAGAACCCTATCGGCCACCGTTATACCCAGCGTTGCCGTACCGCTCTCGCTGATCGGCACTTTTGGAGTGATGTATCTGCTCGGATACAGCCTCAACAATCTGACTCTGATGGCGCTCACGATTTCGACCGGCTTCGTCGTGGACGATGCGATCGTGATGATCGAAAACATCGCCCGCTACATCGAAGACGGCGAGTCGCCGCTCAGAGCAGCTCTCAAGGGCGCCGAGCAGATCGGTTTCACGATCGTGTCTCTGACGATCTCGCTGATTGCTGTCCTTATACCGCTGCTTTTCATGGGAGACATCGTAGGAAGGTTGTTCCGCGAATTCGCCGTCACTCTGGCGGTGACAATTCTCGTGTCTGCCCTAGTGTCTCTTACGCTGACTCCGATGATGTGCGCGAAACTCCTCCGCCATACACCGGAGGCCGAACAAGGCTGGTTCTATCGCAGATCGGAACATGTTTTCGAGTGGGTGATCGCGCGCTATGGCACTACGCTTCAGTGGGTTCTGAGGCACCAGGGTGCTACATTGCTGGTCGCGGCTCTTACGCTGGTTGGCACCATCCTCCTGTACATCGTCGCACCGAAGGGCTTTTTTCCTGTACAAGACACCGGAGTGATTATCGGCGTTTCAGAAGCGCCACAGACAGTCTCGTTCAAAGCTCTGGGTGAACGACAACAGGAGCTCGCCGATATCATTCTCAAGGACCCGGCGGTCGACAGTCTTTCCTCGTTCATCGGCGTTGACGGCGTGAATCAGACTGTCAACAGCGGACGAATACAGATAAACCTGAGGCCGCTAGCTGAGCGAAAGGTAAGCGCCTCAGAAGTGATCCGCCGGCTCCAGCCGGAGTTGCGTGAGGCTGAAGGCATTACACTCTTCATGCAGCCGGTCCAGGACCTGACTGTCGAGGATCGCGTAAGCCGAACACAATTCCAGTACACGCTCGAAGATGCCAATGGACAGGAGCTCAGCGAGTGGGCGCCCCGGTTGGTAGACAAGCTCTCGACGCTCCCGCAGCTCAGGGACGTCGCGAGCGATCAGCAAAACCACGGCCTTCAGGCCGATCTGGTTATCGATCGAAATACCGCTTCGCGACTCGGCATATCCGCCCAAATGATCGACGACACCTTGTACGACGCGTTTGGCCAACGTCAGGTGTCGACCATCTTCACACAATTGAATCAGTATCACGTAGTCATGGAGGTCAAGCAGCAGCTTCAGCTCGATCCGGGCTCACTCAAGGCAATTTACGTGAGATCATCAAACGGCACCCAGGTACCTCTGAGTGCATTCACTCGCTTCGAACCAAGGACCGCGAGCCTTGCAGTCAATCATCAAGGCCAGTTCCCTGCCGTTACCCTTTCCTTCAATCTGGCTCCGGGAGCCGCTTTGGGCGATGCGGTAAAGGCGATCGAAGAAGCCAAACAGGAGATTGGCCTTCCGGCTTCGATTCAGGCCGGCTTCCAGGGCACGGCGCAGGCATTTCAGGCCTCACTCAAGAACGAGCCGCTGTTGATCCTGGCCGCTGTCATAACGGTGTACATAGTTCTTGGAGTCCTGTACGAGAGTTACATTCACCCGCTCACGATTCTATCGACCCTTCCTTCTGCCGGTGTCGGAGCTATCCTCGCGCTGATGATCTGCCGCACGGAGCTGGATGTCATCGCGTTGATCGGCATCATTTTGCTGATCGGCATTGTGAAGAAGAACGCGATCATGATGATCGATTTCGCGCTCGAGGCGGAGCGCGAGCAAGGCAAGACTCCTGAAGCCTCGATCTACGAAGCATCTTTGCTGCGGTTCCGACCAATCATGATGACTACGATGGCCGCTCTGCTTGGCGGGTTACCGCTCGCGCTCGGCAGGGGTGTTGGTTCCGAGCTGAGGCGGCCGCTCGGCATCACGATCGTCGGGGGGTTGCTGCTCAGCCAGCTTCTGACTTTGTACACGACTCCGGTGATCTACCTCGCTTTCGATCGGGTCTCGAGACGATTCAGACGCGCCGGCACGCCGGAGAGCAAACACGACACCGACGACCTCCTACCCGCGGAGCAGCCATGAATATCTCCGCGCCGTTCATCAAGCGTCCGGTCGGTACTTCGCTTCTTACGATTGCGCTGGCACTGGCCGGTTGCCTTGGATTCCTGCTGCTCCCGGTTTCTCCGCTCCCGCAGGTCGACTACCCGACGATTCAGGTCTCCGCCAACCTTCCCGGTGCAAGTCCGGAGACCATGGCTTCATCCGTAGCGACCCCGCTCGAGCGCCAACTTGGTCACATAGCCGGCATTACCCAGATGACCTCGACCAATAATCTGGGCTCGACAAATATCACTTTGCAGTTCGATCTGAATCGCGACATCAACGGTGCGGCGCGAGACGTTCAGGCAGCTATCAATGCCTCGCGTAGTCAACTGCCGGCCAACCTGCCTAACAACCCGTTCTATCGCAAGGTCAATCCGTCCGACGCACCAGTTCTATTGATGGCGCTGACCTCGGACACCATCGAGGTGAAGGACCTTTACGACGTGGCGTCGTCTGTTCTGCAACAGAAGATCGCTCAGGAAAAGGGAGTCGGACAGGTTTTCGTGGGCGGCAGCTCTCTGCCCGCCGTTCGAGTCGAGCTCAATCCGGACGCGGCAAACAAGTACGGCATCAGTCTCGATCAAGTCCGCGCCGTGCTGAACTCCGCAAACGCCAACCGTCCAAAGGGGCGCTTAGAAGACGAGGGCACGACCTGGGAGATTCACGCCACTGATCAATTGCTTAAAGCGGATCAGTACAGACCCTTGATCGTAGCTTACCGCAATAACTCGCCCGTACAGCTCGCGGATATAGCCGATGTTCGCGATTCGGTCGAGGACCTGAGAGGCGGAGGTCTCGCAAACGGCAAACCCGCAATCTTGATAATCGTGTTCAGACAGCCCGGCGCGAACATCATCGAGACGGTAGACAGAGTCAAGGCGCTGATCCCGCAGTTGCGCGCATCCATCTCGCCCGCGATCAATCTTGCGGTCATCAACGATCGCACAACTACGATTCGGGCCTCGGTGAAGGACGTGGAGATCACCTTGTTGATCTCGATTTCGCTGGTCATCCTGGTGGTATTCGCCTTCCTGCGTAACGCGTGGGCGACCGTCATCCCGAGCGTGGCGGTTCCACTTTCACTCCTCGGAACTTTTGGCGCGATGTATTTGCTCGGATACAGCCTCGACAACCTCTCGCTGATGGCCTTGACGATCTCCACCGGGTTCGTAGTGGACGACGCCATCGTGGTGATTGAAAACATCACCAGGTACCTGGAGCAGGGCATGCGTCCGCTTAAGGCGGCGATGCTCGGAGCAAGACAGATTGGGTTCACCGTGCTGTCGATGAGCATTTCGCTCATCGCGGTGTTCATTCCCATCCTGCTTATGGGAGGTATCGTCGGGCGTCTGTTCCGCGAGTTCGCAGTAACGTTGTCGATCGCGATCGCGGTTTCGCTGCTCGTGTCGCTGACTGCGACTCCGATGATGTGCGCGAAGTTCCTGAAGCCCGAAAGCGAACGCCGTCACGGCAGGATTTATCGATTCAGCGAAAAAGTGTTCAATCTTTTTCACAGCGAGTACGAGATCGCGCTCGGATGGGTGCTCAGACATCCGGGACTGATGCTTGTAGTCACGATCGCCACGATCTGTTTCAACATATATCTCTACATAATCGTTCCAAAGGGATTTTTCCCTGACCAGGACACCGGCCGGCTCCAGGCATCCGTGCAGGCTTCACAGGATATTTCCTTCCAGGCGATGCGACAGAAACTCACTGAGTCGGTCAGCATAATCATGACCGACCCGGCAATTGACACCGTAGGCGCGTTCACTGGTGGCGGCGGAGGTTCGACCACCAACACCGGCAGAATGTTCATCTCGCTCAAACCGCTCGAGGAGCGAAAGGTTTCGACCACCGACGTAATCGCTCGCCTCAGAGGCAAACTCTCGAGGCTGGCGGGTGCGAGTACATTCCTGCGTCCTGTTCAGGACATCAATGTTGGTGGGAGGCTTGGAGGCGGTCTCTATCAATACACGCTGCAGGATGACAACCTCGATGAGTTGACAACGTGGGCGCCACGTCTGCTCGCAAAGCTTCGAACTGTTCCCCATCTCACCGACCTGAGCACCGATCAGCAAGACCGTGGACTTCAGGAGAAGCTGGTCATTGATCGAGATACCGCCGCGCGTCTCGGGATTTCCGCGCAGATGATCGACGACGCGCTGTACGACGCGTTTGGCCAGAGACCGGTGTCCACGATGTACACCCAGCTAAATCAATATCACGTTGTGATGGAGGTCGCTCCGCGATACTGGCAGAGCCCCGACACCCTCAAGCAGATTTACGTTCGGTCGACCGGCATTCAGCAGACGCCGTCCCCAACCGCGCAGAGCGCTTCCGCCGGCGGCGGCGGGGTAACGACCTCACCTCCGACTCTTGCCGCAGCGGCGAGCCAACCGACTTCGTTGAGCGCCTTCGCACCAACGCCAAACAATTTTGTCATTGCCCCCAGAACCAATGGCTTTGTAACGGCGCAAACAACAAACGGATTTGTCACAGCTACCTTCAATACTCCAACTACCGGCGCATCGCCGGCTCAGATCGATACGACAACTTTGGCTGCGGGCGCTGCGGCCGGCTCAACAACTCAAGCTACCACGACCACCAGCGTGACTCCCGCAACCAATCCCGTTGCTCCCACGTCTCCAACATCACCGCCCACGCCGGGGGCAACGCCGGCCTCTGGCGCAACACCGAGCACCGGCGGAAGCACAAGCTCATCAACCGGAACCACCCCGTCAGCTACGACACCTTCACAGTCGACTAGCACCGGAGGCTCAACCGCTACCGGGTCGCAGCCTGCGACATCCACGACCGCTCCAACAACGAGGGTCGCGCCTGAGCCACCGGCTGCAACATCCTCTGCAACCAGCGGTACATCACAAGCGTCGACGACGGCGAGTTCAACTACTCCCGCCGCTACTGGAACAGCGCCGGCTTCCACTGCATCGAATTCCGGATCGACGATCGGGGCTTCTACCGCTGGAGGCGGGCAGACAACGTCGACATCACCTTCAGGTGCGCCTGCGAGCGGTCCTGCAACGGCTTCAGAACTATCGCCGTCAAGCGGTCCGACCGGGCTGGCAGTTCCGGCTCCGGCTTCGACCGCCGGAGGAGGTTCGCCGTCGACGGTCGCGGGAGGCCCGCAGACTCCGACACCCGCTCTCGTTCCAGCAGGCGCAGAAGTGCCGTTGAGCGCGTTCGCCCACTTCGAACGCACAACGACGACTCTTTCAGTCAACCATCAGGGACAGTTCCCTGCTGTAACGATCTCGTTCAACCTAGCGCCGGGCGTCGCCCTCGGGGATGCGGTCAACGCCATCGACGCAGCCCAACGCGAAATCGGCATGCCCTCTACGATTCAGTCGGGCTTTCAGGGTACAGCGCAGGCATTTCAGGCATCGCTTGCGAACGAGCCGATCTTGATTCTGGCGGCTTTGGTGGCGGTGTACATAGTACTCGGGATTCTCTACGAGAGCTTGATTCATCCGCTCACGATTCTCTCGACTCTCCCTTCAGCCGGAGTTGGAGCTATTTTGGCGCTGCTGCTATGTCAGACTGAATTGAGCGTAATTGCGCTGATCGGGATCATCCTGCTGATCGGGATCGTTAAGAAGAACGCGATAATGATGATTGACTTTGCGCTTGAAGCCGAGCGGACTGAAGGCAGGGATCCGAAGTCAGCGATCTACGAAGCGTGTCTGCTGCGCTTCAGGCCCATCATGATGACTACGATGGCAGCGTTGCTGGGCGGGCTGCCGCTGGCGATTGGCCTGGGGGTAGGGTCGGAGCTACGCAGGCCTCTTGGTATAACGATCGTGGGTGGCTTGATCGTGAGCCAGATGCTTACGCTGTTCACGACGCCGGTGATCTATTTGTATCTCGACAGGGTGAGATTGCGATTCAAACGGAAGCGGAGGGCTGAATTGAGTACTGAGTTCTGAGTTCTGAGTTCGGCGACGAATAACGTGACGAAGAAACAGACGTCGAGCGTACGGGGAGACCGCCGGTCCCAGCCTTTCACTAGGGCCATGTTTGTAGAACTCACAGCACGATAGAGAACCGCCCTCCGCAGGGAGTCTGTCGGAAATGCGCGATTGGATTCAGGATGCATACCCTCCGCCAGGAGGGCTCTGTTAGATTCTGCAACACCCGACAATAAAATGGGACAGAGCCCTCCTGCCGGAGGGCATGTTTCTTTCGCTCGTAGTTTCTATAAAACAGGCCCCTCTTGGCGGAGGGGACAGAGCACTCTGTTATTGTGACTATCTACTTGAAAACGGGTATTTCGGGCGGTCTCACATAGCACGCAATTGGATCAGAAATGCCCACGCAGGAGGGCGAGCCCGCGTTTGAAGGAGGGCACGGAGCCCTAGTCCTTATCCGCTGCACCCAGGTACTAGCGATAACGCTGATACAGTCGATTATTATGCTGAGCCCATTCTGTCGCCCGCGCCGCCGGCTTACACTCTTTTCGGCGCTCTTAAACTCGAAACCGCACTACTCAAGAACGATTCGTTACGCTTTGCATTGACACTCCAATTCGTCAACGTTTATTCTGCTTTTTCGATCTCACATAGTGAGCGCCGCAGGGATACAGTCTCCTGCGGCGATGCTGTTGAAGGGGCAAACTATAACAACTGATCGGGGCATGCACTTGAGCAAACAACAAGACGCCGGGGAGTACCGGCCAATCGTCGGAATTCCTTGCCGCTATAACTGGACCACCTTTTACTATGAGCTTCGCGAAACTTACTCCGAAGCGATTTACGCAGCAGGCGGAGCCCCGATTCTACTGCCGCTGATACCTGAACCCGATTACATCAATTCGATCGTCGATCATCTGGACGCGGTATGCCTGTCCGGTGCCGGCAACGATGTCGATCCTCTGCGATACGGACGCGAACCAAAGCCGCTCCTCGGACCGGTAGTTCCTCGCCGCGATGAAACCGACGCGCTGCTTCTAGCTTCAGCAGAAAAACGAAACCTTCCAATACTGGCAATCTGTTTTGGCATCCAGTCGCTGAACGTGTGCCGGGGCGGGACCCTTGTCCAGGACATCGGCTCGGAAGTCCAAAGCCCATTGAAGCACATGCAGGGCGATGTATTTGATCGTCGATCGCATTCGATCACCGTTACCAAGAACTCACTGCTGGCTGAGCTTGCCGGTTCGACTAAGGCGGTGGTCAATAGTCATCACCATCAGGCGATTGAACTGGTCGGCCGCGATCTCGAGGCAGTAGCGTGGGCCAACGACGGCGTAGTCGAAGCGGTAGTCGACACACGACCCGATCATTTCGTGCTCGGTGTCCAATGGCACCCTGAAGTGGGATGGCAAGGGGATGCGCTCTCTCAGGCGATCTTCAACCGCTTCATCGCCGAAGCCCGCGATCGGTCCCGGTCGAGGCTTTCCGAATCTGCGCGAGCATAGCCAAACAATCTCACGGTCATGGGCCGAAAAGAGAAAGTCACACTAGCAGCGCTGTGCGCCGGACACTTTGTCAGCGACTCCTATTCGAGCGTCATCTACCCGCTGTTGCCGCTCATCAAGTTCAAGCTTAAGCTCTCCGATCCTCAGATTTTTGCGCTTGCACCGTTGTACGCCGTCTCATCGTCGTTAATGCAACCGCTGTACGGCATTATTTCCGACCGCTACGCTCGAAAGCTATTTGCGGTCTTCAGTCTCACTGTCACAGCCGTGTTCACTTCACTGATCGGTCTTGCCCCATCTTATGCGGTGTTGATGTCGGTGCTGATGCTGGCGGGAATCGGCATCGGTTCTTTTCACCCGCAAGGCGCGGCCATGGCGGCGACCGCGGCAGGCGATCGGCGGCGAGTTGGAATGGCGATGTTCTCGGCGTTTGGAACGCTAGGCTTTGCGGTGGGGCCTTTGATCATTACCCGGGTGGTCGCAACCGTTGGGTTGGAGCGTTCATACTACATCGCGGTCCTTGGAGTCCTGATGACCGTGGTTCTGTTTAAGTTCTGTCCTCCGCTTCCGCGATACTCGCCGCGGGCGCAGGGCAGCGGTGATACCAGGCCACGCTTCGCGAGTGCTCTTCGCGCAGTCTGGAAGCCTCTCACGCTGCTCTATGTGATAACGGTGATTCGTTCCGGGCTTCAAGTTACAACCAACAACTACCTTCCGTTTGTTTTGCACGATCAGGGCTACACGTTGACCGAGACCGGAAACGTGCTGACGGTGTTTTTGCTGATGGGCGGCCTTGGTGGACTTGCAGGTGGCTTGATAGCCGAGCGTTTCTCCGGTCGCGCCGTAACTCTGTATTCGGGTTTGCTTGCCGGTCCGCTGATGATGGGGGCATTCACTGCGACGGGACCTTTGAGGATAGTGCTCCTGGGACTCGGCGGCTTCGTGTTGCTGTCCACGCTGCCGGTGATAGTTGCAATGGCACAGGAACTCGTACCCGGCCAGACCAGCACCGTCTCAGCGTTGATGATGGGTGCGGCCTGGGGCATCGGAGCGCTTTCGCCTACGCTCCTTGACCACTTTGTTCCGGCTTACGGCTTTCGCAAGGTTCTGATTTTCGCTTCGGCATTCACTCTCGTAGCAGGCGTGCTGGCCTACTTCCTGCCTCGTGAAGAACACGCCCGCCGTGTTGTTCGATCAGACCTGGCCGCGGCAGCGGCCGGTGATTAGATCCAGGATCAATTCGGATGATCGATCTCTCCGAGAAAGTCGCGCTGATCACCGGTGCGTCGCGCGGCATTGGTGCGGCCACGGCAATTAAATTCGCCGAGGCCGGAGCGAGAGGCCTGCTGCTCAACTACAACCGTAACCGCACAGCCGCAACGCAAACCTCGGCTCGCTGCAAGGAATTCGGTTGCGAAGCGATCGCCTACCGATGCGACGTCTCAAATCCTCGCGACACGGCTACGATGTTTCAGGAAGCGATCAATCGATTCGGCAGGCTGGACGTACTCGTGGCGAACGCCGGGATTTGGAAACGCGCCGCCATCGAGCGTATGACTGCCGATCAATGGCAGGAAACGCTGCATATAAACCTGGACTCGATCTACACGTGCTGTCACAACGCGGCGCGGCTCATGCTGAAACAGAAGCGCGGCACAATCATTCTGATCTCATCTACCGCAGGCCAGCGAGGCGAATCCTTCCATTCTCACTACGCCGCGACTAAAGGAGCGATCATTGCCATCACAAAATCGCTCGCTGCCGAGTTGGGACCACGAGGGATCACCGTCAATTGTGTTGCACCGGGATGGGTCTCGACCGATATGACTGAAGAAGCATTGAACGACCCGGAAGAACAGAAAAAGATCCAGGCGCTCAATCCTCTTGGCAGGGTAGCCACGCCTGAAGAAATCGCCGGCCCCGTCCTGTTCCTTGCGTCTTCACTGGCGAGTCACATAAATGGCGAGGTCCTGAATGTAAACGGCGGGTCGGTGCTTTGCGGGTGAGTGTCAGATGAAACTCGGGCTCGAAGTACTCTTCCAGTCGCAACTCCATCTGGTGAAGGGTGAGCGTGCGGGTCTCATCGTCAACCCCGCCTCCCTGAACTCCCGGTTCGAGCACGCAGTGGACTTATTTCGATCGAACCAGGCGATAGAGCTTACGACCCTTTTTGGACCCCAGCACGGGATTCGCGGTGAGACTCAGGACAACATGATCGAGTGGAGGTCATTCAAGGACTCGAGGACAACCTTGCCTGTGTATTCGTTGTACGGCGAGACGCGAAGACCCGGCCCTGAAATGCTCCGCGACGTGGACGTACTCGTTTTCGATGTTCCGGACGTCGGCACGAGGGTGTACACGTTCGTTTACACGATGGCGTTGGCTATGGAAGCCGCAAGAGAAGCGGGCAAGCGCTTCGTTGTCCTTGACCGTCCAAACCCGATAGGCGGCATCGAGATGGAAGGCGCACTTCTTGAGCCCGCCTTCCGATCATTTGTTGGAATGTTTCCCGTACCGATGAGACACGGGATGACCATCGGAGAGCTGGCGTTGATGTTCAATCGAGAGTTTGGGATCGGCTGCGCGCTGGATGTTGTGATGCTTGAAGGGTGGAGCCGCGCGGATTACTACGATCGGACAGGCCTGCCGTGGATAATGCCTTCGCCAAATATGCCGTCGCTTGATACTGCGATAGTCTATCCCGGCAGCGTAATGTTTGAAGGAACCAATGTGTCGGAGGGCCGAGGCACGACGCGGCCGTTCGAGATAATTGGCGCGCCCTGGATAGAGCCATACCAGCTTGCGAACGAACTGAAGTCCACTCCTTCAGCCGGAGTGTTCTTTCGACCGATTTTCTTTGAGCCTACGTTTCATAAGTTCAAAGGCGAGCTTTGCGGCGGGCTACAGCTTCACGTGACTGATCGCGACGCATTTCGCCCGGTAGCAACCGCGGTCACGATAATCGCAGCGATTCGCCGTCTGTGGCCGTCGAGCTTCGAGTGGAAGCAACCGCCTTATGAATACGTTTTTGACAAGCTCCCGTTTGATGTCATCAACGGGGGCAGTATGCTGCGCGAGCAGATCGAGCACGACGTTGCTGTGTCTGAAATTGAAGTGAGTTGGGCCGCTGGTGTGCTGGCGTTCGACGAGACGAGAAAGAAGTATTTGTTGTATGAGTGATTATTCTGTAGCGCTGCTATAATCTTATTCCTCGATGGACACTCTCGAAGAATATCTGGTTCGCGCGGAAAAAAACCACGGCCATATGTGCGCGGGTCAGGTGCTTGGTGTTCGGATGGCGATGCTTGGTTGCAAGCTAATCGGTATAGACGATCCGCTGGGAGCTGATCAAAGAAGAATTCTGGTATTCGTGGAGATCGACCGATGCGCGGCGGACGCTATTAACACGGTGACCGGCTGCAGGCTCGGCAAGCGCACGATGAAGTTTCAGGACTTCGGCAAGCTGGCAGCGACGTTTGTGAACACCGCAACAAAACAGGCAGCCCGAGTAGTTGCAGTCGAAGACTCGCGAGAAGCGGCCGACCGACGTTATCCGGAAATAGCTAACAAGTACCAGCGGCAGCTTCATGCCTACAAGGAGTTGCCTGACGAATCGCTTTTCAAATGTGAGCGAGTCGAAGTCGACATCCCCGAGCAGGATCAGCCCGGCCATCCAGTTTCCAGAGTGAGGTGCGACGAATGCGGCGAAGGCGTTAACGACCGCCGAGAAATCATAAAGGATGGTCGAACGCTATGCCGCGCCTGCGCGGGTTATGCGTATTATCGGAGGGTTTAAATGTCCGGGCAGTCAACCCCACCGCAAATATCATCGCGCAGCAATCAAGTGGTGAATCACAATGGGTCGTCGACAGTGAAAAAGGTTTCGAGCCTCAGAGCCCGTCCAAACACGTTCCTCGTTGAGAAGCGTGTGCGTATGTAGAACTCAGAAATCCATTCGTGACTGTCAGTTTATCTTCGAGATAAATTGGTTGAGATCAGAGTACAAAGCTGGAACGAGTTGAACGAGCGCCTGTACGAGGGTTCGTGGGAAGAGCCCCTTGCGCGGTTCAGGTCTAACTTTGCATTTCGTGGGCTTGGGAATGCCACCTACAATCTAAAGACCGGGTTGATCAGGCTCGGCGGAAATCCCGAGAAGCTGGAGGGTCACCTCCTAAGAAACTTCACGAAGTACGCTCGTCACGGCGCGCTCACCGACAACTCGACGTGGAATTGGCTTGCGCTCGCGCAACATCACGGCCTCCCCACGCGGCTGATCGACTGGACGTTCTCGCCCTACGTTGCGCTGCACTTCGCCACGGTTCATCTGATGGATTACCAGCACGACGCGGTGATCTGGTGCGTAGATTTTGTGAAGACGAATCAACTGCTGCCGGAGAGGTTGCGCACGATTCTTCAGGAAGAAGGCTCAAATGCATTCACCGTGGAGATGCTCAAGCGGGTCGCGGGCACGCTGTCGGAGTACGACCGGATAGTCAACGACGAGTGCGTTGTGTTCTTTGAACCGCCGTCTTTGGATGACCGGATCGTCAATCAGTTTGCGTTGTTTTCGATGATGTCGAACCCGAACGCCCGGCTCGATCACTGGCTCGAGAGTCATACCGAGCTTGCACGAAAGATAATTATTCCTGCCGGCCTGAAGTGGGAGGTTCGGGACAAGCTGGACCAGGCGAACATCACCGAGCGAGTTCTGTTTCCCGGGCTCGACGGACTGAGCAGTTGGTTGAAGAGGTACTACACTCCGAAGATCCGATGAGTGATAACGAGTTTCAGGTGCAGGGTGAAATAATCAAGATGATCTACGGCGAATTGCCGGCAGTGCGATGGACCTGCGGCAAGTGCGGCGAGGACGCCTGCACGATATTCTACGACCGACACGAAACAGAAAAGTCCGTGGAGTGCGAGAGTTGCAACGCGGTGAATCTGGTGATCAAACCCTAGTTGAACCGGTGCTACAAAGATTGCTCCTACGGAGGGTCCGGAGTTTTTACCCGCGGGTAGAATTGTTCAAACCTATTTATACTCTGTCCACCAGTTCCCATCACAATCCCACCGAGAGACAAAACGTGCCGAATACCTTCTCGCAGATTTACATTCAAGTCGTCTTTGCTGTGTCGTTGAGGCAATCGCTGGTCGAAGCGTGCTACAAACATTGCCCTCCTACGGAGGGCCGGGAGGTTTTAGTTGACGAACATCCTGGGTTGTACGGAACGCCGAAGTGCTCTGTTGAAAACATTGCAGCTGAAGTTGAGTGCTGAAACGGAATCACTCACAAGTCACAACTCAGATCGTCGTATTACCTCTGTTCAATGCAGCAAGATCGAGTTCTTGGTCACGATGTCCTGATAGGATTCGCACTCGCCGGCGTCACACTGCTTGAGCAGGTCCTCGATTCGCTCGAGCAACTGCGTGCTGAAGTGATTGGGTTCGGCCTGAGGATGAGGTGGGGCATAATAGTTAAAGTAACTCCGAATGATCACGCTCTTGCTGTCGATGGGCAACATTTTGAGGTTCGCGTGAAAGCGGTCGTACGTGCCTTGTCTCTGAAGATAAAACTCTACGTTGGAAACATAGAAAGCCGATATCCGCTCGTTGGTGTCTTTCAGGTATTGCCCGATGCTCTTCATCGCCTGGGTTCCGGAAAGGTCTCCTACCACCGGTATCACCAGGTCCTGCTCTTCCAGCTTCTTCAAGAACTGGTAATCATCTTCCGAGTTGAAATAGTTCTGTTGGCCGCCGCTGAGGTCTCGCTCGACAAGCAAGTCACGATAGGTCGGATATATCGAGCGCGGAGGACGATGGTAGCTGGAGTACCGAATATCCAAACCCGCCGAAAAGAACGCTCGCTGAATTTTGACAATCGTCTCGAGATCCGCGGCGTTGAGCAACATCCCGAATTTCTGCACGTCGTCTCGAACCAGCTTGATCGTCCTCTCGGCCTCGTTTGAATCGTAAGGCGTGTTGTCTACGTAGTCGATCAGATCCTTTATCGAACGTTGCTCCCAACCCTTTGTTCTTGGATACGGCTTTCCAAAAAACAGACAAAGGTATTCGATACGATTTCGCGCCCGGCCAAACAACGACTTGAACATCAGGTGCTGAAGCAAATTGTCTCGCCTGATATCGATGATGATTGCAACTCGAGGCCGGATCCGCGCGATATAAGAGAAATTCTGATCGGGCCCAACGCCAACGTAAGCACCGCCCGATACGCCGATCTCCTTCAGTTTGCCGAGTACGTGGAGGTATGACGTTTCGTTCGAAATGAGATTGTCAGAATCAAAATAGCCGCCCGGCTCCGAGAGCCTCGCGGACAAGGCGGCAAACTGTTTGTGGTCCTTGTTGACGGTGGCTGAGGGCCTGGCCGTCGAAGTCAAAAAGAAAACGAATACAAACGAGGCAAAAGCCAGGTGTCTCGGGACAAACTTCTTGCGCATTCAACTCCCTCTCCAGGATTTGATTACTGCTGGCGCGCGTCGGGAGACTTCGACGACAGCCGTTTATAATAGTCCTCGATCAACGCCTTATACCGATCCGGCGCATCTCCATCACTCAACGCTCCGGCCCCGGTGTTGCCGAGCTTCGCCTGCAACTTGCGCGCGAGCTCGATCTCAAGCTGGCGAAGCGGGTCGATTACCTCGTTCTTGAGCGCAGCCAGTTGCGACGGATCGCTGAACGCGTTCGGGTTTATTCGCCGCAGTTGCTCGATTGCGCGGTTTAGGTCTTTCGCAAGATCCGGGTTCTTTCCGAGTTGACGCTTCAGATCTTCGGCTTCGGCGATTCGCTGCCGCAACTCGCTCTCGAGCTGTCGATCGCCTCCAGTCGGTGGACCTCCCGGCGCGGAGTTGGTTTCGTCGGGGGGCCCTGATGCGCGCGACCCTTGAGTGGATTGAGCTCGTTGACCGCTCGATTGTTGGCCTCCCGCCTGCTGACCTTGCTGCTGTCCGGACTGTTGACCCTCCTGTCCCTGTTGGGCTTGCTGACCCCGCTGTCCTCGCTGACCCTGCTTGCCCTGGCGCTGACCGGATCCTTGCGCCTGTTGACCAGCCTCCTGTCCTTGCTGTCCTTGCTGTGAACCGGCTTGTTGATCTTGACCTTGTTGTCCCTGTTGACCCTTCTGTTGTCCCTGTTGCCCAGACTGCGACGACGTTTGCTGCCCGCGCTGGCCTCCCTTGCCGCGTTGATTGTTGGCTTGTTGTCCTTGCTGGCCAGGCGAATTCTGTTGACCCTGCGGTTTTCCCTGCCCCGCGGCTTGTTGAGCCTGCTGCCCCTTGTCGCCTTGCTGACCCTGTTGCCCCTGATCGCCGCGTTGCGATTCAATTCGCCGCTTGAGCGACTCGAGGCTATCGGCGAGGTCTCGAGCCCGGTTCAGCGCATCTTCCAGATTCTCTGCCTCGCTTCGCTGATTGGCGCTGCCCTGCGCACCTTGCAGGTTCTTTAGCACCTGTTCGATGTTCTTGCGAATGACGCCCTCTCGCTCGCGAGCCTGGTCCATCCACCCGTTCTCGATCAACTGCTGGTTCTGCCTGATTCGGTCGGGTATTCGATTGCTGCGGATCGCTCCGGCTGCTTCTCGCAGCTTGTCTGCCGCTTGCTGCCGGTCTGAGCCCATGCCGCGAGCGGTCTGGTCAATTGAGTTTTCCAATCCTGAAAGCTGATCTGCGAGAGCCTGCTTCCGTTCGCCGATCTGCTGTTTCTTCTGTTCGCTCCCCTGTCCCTGACCGCCGCGTGAATTGCGCGCCAGATCGTCGACGGCCTTGGAGATTTCGTCCTGCTTGCGCAGCGCGTCTTCGGCTTGTTGCGTCAGACGCTGAACGCTTTGCTGTCCACCCTGTCGCTGAGCCGACTCCAGAATCCTGCGCGCCTGTTCCAGTCGCTCCAGCGCACGAAGCTGTTGAGCTGTAGCTTCCTGATTCCCTCGACCGCTTGAGCTCTGTCGGGAAGAATTCTGTCGGTCCGATTGAGAGGCTTGAGCGCGCCGCATTTCATCTACTGCCTGCTGCATCTGGCGCGCGGCCTCGGCGAGCTTGGGATCGCGGCGGTCTCGGGACAGCCGCTCCAGTTCTCGCGCCATCTTCTGCGCTTCTTCAATGGTCTCCTGTTGTTGCCGCTGCGAACCGCCTCCCCCTCCGCCGCCCTGCTGCATCTCGGAGCGCATCCGCCCTTCCATCTGTTGTTGCTCGCGCCGAGCCAGCTCCTTCAGCTTGCGGGCGATCTCGTCTTCCTGTTGGTTCTGACCGGTCTGCTGTTCGCGCTGCACCGTCTCGTACTGGTTCTTCATTTTGTCGAGCTGCAATTCGAACAGATCGGCGAGCTCCTGCTGCTGTTCCTGTTGACTCCCCTGCCCACTCTGTCCTCGAGCGATTTGCATCTCGCGGAAGATCGCCTCGGCTCTGAGAAGCTGCTGCAGAGATCGTTGCTCAGGAGGCAATGAATCCTTCGCGTTCTTCGCTCGCAGAGTGACAATGGCAGCGTCCATTTCCTTAGAAGCTTTCGTCAGGTCGTCCACCAGTTCGGCAAACTCCTTCTGGGCTTGAAGCTGGTCGCCCAACCTGCGCCGAATCCTCTCGGCAAGCGCATCGGTATCGGTCTTCAGTTTCTCCTGGCTGAGCGACACCGCGCCGAAGTTCTCATCCTTGTCCTTCGGCGTATAAGTTTCCTGCTCGCGCTGAACTCTGAAGGTCGCGGCGATGATTTCTCGTTGCCGGCGTGTCAGCGCGTTGGACTCCTGATCGCCTTGACCCTGACCACCCTGCTGCTGGGCCTGGCGAAACTCTCGATCAAATGGCCGTACTTCGAGAAAGTAAATATCGCTGGTGGATTGACGCCCGCCTCCCTCCGAGTTATCTCGAGCCACGGCATAATAAGAAATGAAGTCTCCCGGCTTGAGTCCGTACTCTTCAAGGAAAAACGTTTGAGCCCCGATCAAAGACCTCGGTGTTTCGCTTTTCTGATCCTGAAGCTTTGCAATCTTTTCCTCGCCACCGTTGACCGAAAAATGAAGCTCGATCGAGCTGACACCGTAGTCATCCTCTGCGCGGACCTGGGTGAACACCTCCTGTATGCTGGTCACCTTCATGTCCCTGCCCGGCTTGTCGATCATCACCGTAGGCGCGTGATCCTCGAGCGCGGTGATGTCGTACTCGTTTGACCCGTTGTACGGTTGACCGTCCGGGCCGGTCATCTCGATTCGGTAGGTGCCGCTCTGTTTGACGGTAATTTGCCCCAGGAACTGATTGCCAGGGCCGGGCGTCATTTCGATCTTGGTGCCGTCATTCAGGACAATGCGCGCATTCTTCGCTTCGGCGCTCATATTCGCGATGACGTGGGCTACCGTACCCTTCACCGCGGCTATCTCGCCCGCATTCTCAATTCGCTTTTCAGGGAGCCTGGTGTAAGCGGGGAAAGTCAGTACGAGATCTATCTGTTTTACGAACGGGAGGTCCGCAACCTCGAGCGTAAACTCGGTGGATCGAAGACCCTCCGACTCGACGTAATAGACCATCGAGTCCTGCATATTAAACAACATCGTTTGAAATTCACCGGCGTTCTTCGCCGGTTCCATTGCTCGTCCCTGCCAACTGTCCGCATCCGTCTTGCGCACGAAGAGCTGGGCCAGACTCGAGTCGAAGCCATTAAGCGTCGCTTTCAGCTTAAGGTCCGATCCGCGCGGCACTCGCGTACTGCCCGGGGTCACAGCAATGAACATCGAATTAGCCGCGACCGTGCCGTCGTTCATACCGTAAATCGACGCCATTCCCTGGGTGACCCTCGAAGGTCCGAAGAACAGCGTTCCAACGCCAAGCAACAGTATCACCGCGATCGCCGCACCGTAGGCGTAAGAGACCCTTGGATCGACCACGATATCGGGTGAAACGCTGGCGGTTCGGCTCGTAGTATCGGCGATCAGACGATCGATGATGGCTGGAGAGGCTTTTCGGGGAGTCTCGCCGTATTCGACCGAGGTAATCAATCGATCGCCCAGCCCGCACTTCTCCTCTATGAGCCGGGCTACACGGCTGCGATCGGGTCGCGACCTGAGCGGCGTCGCCACCAGCAACCAGGCGCAGGGCAGAGCCACGATCAACGGCGCGAGCCGCAGCAGTATCAGCAGCCATTGGGCCTTGGCCTTGCCGCCGAAAACCGCTACGAGGATGAACGTCACCGCTACCGCCAGCAACGTGATGGCCGCGCCCCGGAGCATGCGTCGAGCGTTTATTCGAACGCTTACCTGCGAGACCAGTTCATCGAGATTCTTTAATCGAGGAATCATAACGCCGTTCCTCCACCGTGTTACTGATTGCCGAGTGCTGAGTGCTGAGTGCTGACTGAACGCCGAATCGATTGTCCCGGCCGTTAACGGCGCAAGCCGGAACCCTGATATTGGCTTTTCAAAACCTCCGGATTCAGCACTCAGCACTCAAGCACTGAGTATAATTCACGCGCCGTGTTGAAAACCAACCAGACTCAGTCTACAGATGAATCAACTTCGGCAGTCGGACTCGCCTTGCCAGCAGGGCTTCGACTACAAAGGCAGTCAATGCTGTCAGCAGCAGTGGAAGCCAAATCCGCTGTCGCCCCTCAATTTGTTCGGCCGTAAGTGTGCCCGAAGCAGCCGACTCAGGTCTTCGTTGCGCGTCACCCGAAGTCACCGCCGCGACAAAGTCATCTACATTCATGTGCGAGAAATCAGATTCGGTAGTATCGAGATTCACCGCTACGAACTCGGTGCGGTCCCGGTATTTCAGTTTGTAGAATCCGATGGCGCGAGCCGATACCACCTGATCGCCCGCTGCGTCCCCGGCAGCATCCTCTATTCGACCACCCGCGGGAGATTCTATCGACGGGCGATTCCCCTCCGCGTCTGATGAAGCTCGAAACGCCGTACCCACCGTCGACGAGAGCGCCTGTCCGGTTCCCCTTGCATATTCGAGCGTCCGCCGCATGAGCGGCAGATAAAGCGGCGTCAGCGGCATATCGTTCCACGATGTATCGAGCGAAGTGGCCACGAAAATGACACGCCCCTTTCCGGACGTACCATCGACTATGATCGGGCTTCCGTCGTCGAGGGCCGCGACAATTACTGCGCCGTCGTTGGGACGGACCGTTCTGTGAGCGTAGATCCTCGGCGAGGCGAGCCTGCCGCTTCTGGAAAAGGGTGCAAACAACGGATGATCGGTGCGAAGTTGACTGAGCGGCGCGTAGGAGCGCCCCTGAGATGTATCCCCGATCTGTACGGGCGCAACACCGGCAAAGTATTTGTTGAACTGGTCCGACTCAGTGTGTCTGGCGGCCGCCAGTATGAGCCCGCCGCCTCGCTGCACGAATTTCTTCAACGCGTCTGCCAGAGCGTCGCCAACATTGGCGTCGTCTACTACTACGATCTGATATGAATCGACATCGGCAGGGTTCAGGGTACCCGGCGACCTCACCGTCAAGGCATGTTGCGCGTTCTCTCCCGCGGCAAGCGCTTGTTGAAGGAAGAAGCTCTCGCTCCGGCCGCGACCCGGCGTCTCGATCACCAGCACTTTTTGCTGATCGTCACGGCGGAGCGCGAAGAAGTACCGGTTGTCCAATTGAAAATTGTCTCCGGTGATCTCAACCGTTGCTCGATTCGATCCAGCCTGTACATTAAAGCCGCTGAAATCAACCGGCACCGAACCGTTTGCGGCAATCTTGATCTCTCGCCGTTCGAGCGTCAGGTCATTCAACTTCAACTCGATCGGCACGCTGACATCGTTCGAACTGAAGTTGCTGATTTGGGCAGTCAGCTTACCGGAGTACTTTTGCGAGTACACTACGTTGTCGCCTGTCACTTTGGTAACGGCTATGTTGGTCGCTTCGGGGTCTCCGACATCCGCTATTTTCAACTCGACGTCCGGCGCGAGTTTCGCGGTGCGAGATCTGTCCCACCCGGCGGTTTGGAAATCAGACACGAGATGGATCCGCTTGACCGCGGCTCCGGAATCCTTCAAGAGCGAACCGCCGCCGGAGATTGCCTGCTCGTAGTTGGTGGACTCCAGTCCGGCTTCGATCGCGTTGATACTTGCTACCGCAGATTGATGATCCTTATTCAATGGCGTCACAACATCAAAGCTCTGCCCGAACGCAGCCACCGCAACAAGCTCTTCGGAGCCCGCAGATCTCGCTATATCGGCAGCCAGGCTCTTCGCGCGAGCCATGAGCCCGCCGTAACGCATGCTGTAAGAGACGTCGATCAGGATGACGCTCGCCCTCTTCTGATCCGAATTCGCGGAGGACACGAGCGCAGGCAGGTAAGGTCGCGCAAAAGCCAGCGCCAGAAACAGAAGCGCAAGACAACGCAACGCCAGTAGCAGCCAGTTTCTGATTGTTCGTCGTCTGATTGTTTTCTGTTCGATCTTTCTCAGGAACATCAGCGACGGAAAGGGTTCCCGGCGGGCTCTTGTCCTTCGGACGAGATGGACGAGCACCGGCACACCCGCCAGTACCGCACCCAGCAAGAAAAATGGATTTAAGAAAGCCATGTTAAAGTGCTGAGTGCTGAGTGCTGAGTGCTGAGTTGGGAGTTGCGAATGATGAGTTATGCATATCAGCTCAGATTCTCCATTTCATAAATCGTCAAGTATCGGTCAGGACTCATTTGGCCGTACTCGGCACTCAGCATTCAGCACTACCTCTCATCCCATCTGTGAGCGGCGCGACAAATAAGAGAACAGCGCCGCGTCCAGGGGTTGCGAAGTTCTGATCAGTTCATAGTCGATTCGATTTCGGGCCGTGCCGTCTTTAAGCGAATCCACGTGCAGCTTCACACGACGCATGTACTCGTCTCGCAACACGTCTGGAAGGACATGAAGTTGATCGGAAGATTCGTTGTCCTCGAGGACTACCGGCTCGCTAAAATCAAAGTCCAGTTCCTGCCGGTCCAGGACGTGAAACACGATCACTTCGTTGCCACGGAAGCGAAGGTGTTCCAGCCCCTCGATTATCGCCTGCGGCTCGTCATAAAGGTCGGAGATCAAGACTATGATCGAGCGTCTTGACAACAAGTCGGCAGTCTGATGCAGGCGTTGTGATAGCTGTGTCCCTCCTCCGGGACTGATGCGCTCGATGACTCCGAGAACGGTTCGCAGATGACCCGCGCGCGATCCCGGAGGAACCTGCTCGATTATTTGTTCGTCGAACGCGACCAGCCCGACCGAGTCGTGCTGGCGAACTCCCAGATACGCAAGCGATGACGCGAGGTACTGAGCGTACTGCAGCTTTGTGACCTCTCCGCTGCCGTAGTTCATCGATGCGCTCGCGTCGATCAACAGATGAATCTGTGCATTGGTGTCGCCCTGATATTTCTTTATGTAGAGGCGATCGGTGCGGGCGAGAAGTTTCCAGTCGAGGTGTCTGAGGTCGTCTCCGGGCATGTACTGACGATGTTCCGCAAAGTCCGTCGAGAAGCCGAGGTACGGAGAGCGATGGAGACCTGAGATGAAGCCTTCGACGACAGAGCGTGCAATCAGTTCCAGCGAATTTATCCGGGCCAGTACTTCTGGAGCTAAGAAACGACTACCTGTTGCCTGAGTGGTTGTAGCGACCATATTTTCAAGTATGAAATAGAAACTCTGTGCTCCGGGCCCTCTGTTCAGAGGGCAATCAAACGCGATGGGGGTTGTTCTGTTCAGCCCACGACTGCAGTCCGCAACTGCCCTTGCGTAAAGTCGGCAAGAGTTCCAACCCCGAAGGGGTTGCGTCGTCCAGCCCAGGGTTGCCGTCCGCGGCTATCCTGGGTAAGGCCCGTAATGGTTTCCAACCCCGAAGGGTTTGCGGAAGGGTCGAGCAATTCAAGCCTTCGGACGCAACCCCTACAGGGTTGCGGAACACCGGGCAATTCCTCCCGGGGTAGCCGGGGACGGCAACCCTGGGCTGGACGACGCAACCCCTTCGGGGTTGAAGGACTCGGTTTATTAAATGCCCATCCCTTTGCCATTCTGCCTTGATGACGTCCCCTGCGTTACAAACCCGACTGTGGAGGAGGCACCGACTCGATCAACTTCCTGATCACGTCGTCTGGTTTTACTCTCTCCGACTCCGCATGAAAGTTCAGCAAAATCCGATGGCGAAGGATCGGATAAGCAAGCGCGCGCACATCTTCCACCGATACGTTGTACCTCCCCTGCATCACCGCGCGCGCCTTCCCGCCTAGTATCAGAAACTGCGAAGCCCTCAGCGACGCACCCCAGTTAACCCATCGCTTAATAAAATCGGGCGCCTGTGCGTTCACCGGCCGGCTCGCGCTTACGAGACGCACCGCGTAGCGCGTCACCGATTCCGCAGCCGGCACTCGCCGGATCAATCTTTGAAACGCAAGTATGTCGGGTCCAGCCACGTTGCGCTCGAAATGAACGTCTTGCACAGAGGTCGTCTGGTTGACCACATCCACTTCATCGTCTTCGTTCAGATAGCCAATCTGAATATTGAACATGAAGCGGTCGAGCTGTGCCTCAGGCAGCGGATACGTTCCTTCCATCTCGATCGGGTTCTGTGTCGCAAGAACGTAAAAAGGCTTCGGCAGATCGTAAGTCGTACCCTGTACCGTGACGTTGCCTTCCTGCATCGCCTCCAATAGCGCCGCCTGCGTCTTTGGTGGAGTGCGATTGATTTCGTCCGCGAGAATGATGTTTGCGAAGAGCGGGCCTCGAATGAACTCCAGCCTTCGATGACCTGTCGATCGATCTTCTTCGATGATGTCGGTTCCGGTGATGTCGGACGGCATCAGATCGGGTGTGAACTGGATTCGTTTGAAGGTAAGGTCCAGGACGTTCGCGATAGTGCGGATGAGCAGCGTCTTGGCCAGACCGGGGACACCGGTGACCAGCGAATGTCCTCCGACGAACAGTGAGATCAGCGCCTGATCTACGACTTCGTCTTGAGCGATTATCACCTTACGCACTTCGGCCAGAATTTGCTCGCGCGAAGCGATCAGCCTGTCCAACAGCGCGTCTTCTTGAACGACTTCTCGTGTGTCAATAGCCATGATGTCGGTTTAGGGTTCAGGGTTTAGGGTTTCGAGTTTGATCCATCCCGTTGCACTATGCCGCATTGGAACCGCCGATCACCGGACCTTTTCCTCGAACCTCTTTGTTGACCCGAGTCACTCCTATCTTCGTGTTTTCTTCCACTGCCGCTGGCTTGAGCTCAACATTCATCGTCTCGGACTTGTAGAAATCGGGCGGTGTTCACCTCCTCTTCGGACAAACCCTGAACCAGAAACCCGAAACCTACACATCATTCTCCCGTTATACGCATCGTATCGGGGTTCCAACCGTACGCGCGGTTCTCAAAATAACTCTGATTGGTCAGGAGCGCCGGACCTGCCGCTCGGAATCCAAACACCGGATCCTCAGTGATCGGCGTCCTCGAGCGAACCGCATTGAAAAAGTTCGTGAAGTGGTCAAAAGAGTCGCTGTAGCCAGGCGGCGGCAAATAGCTCTCTTCTCCTGAAAGAACCGTCTGCTTTCGATCCTCCGGATACTTTTCTCGATACTCCTTCAGGAATTGATCCTGCAGGGCCTTCGGAAAAGTGTTTATCGTATAGCCCGGTTCTTTCGGCCGCTGCTTTCGCGAAACCGTCACCCCGTTGCCTATTGTGATAACCGCATCGCTTCCAACAAACCTGAATCCGGAGCTCTCGAACGAAGTCGGTTCGACCGAGCCGTCCGCGAAGTTTACTCTCAACGCAATGTTGAATGCGGGATACTTATTGCTCTTCGGATAGTCGTACAACCCAAGCAGAACGTCCGGTACGTCCCTTCCGTCGTTCCAGTATCTCAAGCCGCCGGTCGCCATCACTCGACTCGGGCCGTTTGTACCGACAACATAGTGAATCCCCGAGAACAGATGCACGAAAAGGTCTCCACCGATTCCTGTCCCATAGTCTCGGTAGTTGCGCCACCTGAAGAGACGAATCGGCTCAAAGGGTTTCTTCGGCGCACGGCCCAGGAATCGATCCCAATCCACCGTTTGGGGCGACGCGTCCGGCGGAATCGAATACTGCCAGGCCGAAATTGGCGACCTTCGATTGAACCATGCTTCGATCAGGTTCAGCTCCCCGATAACACCGGAAGCCAGCAGCTCTTTTGCCTTCTGGTAGACGATCGAACTGACCCGCTGGCTGCCCACCTGAAAAATCCGATCGCTCTTCTTCCACACATCGATGACTCCAGCCCCGTCTCCAATCAACTGGACCATCGGCTTTTCGCAATAGACGTCTTTGCCGGCCTTGATCGCGTCGCTGGCGATCTGCGCATGCCAATGATCGGGTGTCGCCACAATCACCGCATCCACATCCGGACGAGCAAGCACCTCGCGATAGTCTCGCGTGGTGAACACCTTGTCGCCCCAGACTTCCTTCGCCCGCGCAAGCCTTCCGTCGTACACGTCGGCTACCGCAACCAGCTCGACCCCCGGCACGCGCAGGGCAACACCGGTATCCGAACTGCCTTGACCTCCGATGCCGATCGTCGCAAGCCTGATCTTGTCGCTGGGGGAAATCCGCTTTGGCTGGGATTCGTAGTCTCGCGGAGTAAGATAGGTCCTCGACTCGCCGCTGCTTTTGCGCGACGCGCCAATCGTCAAACCGGTCGCCGCGGCCAGCCTGATAAAGTCGCGGCGGGAGGTGTTTCCAGAGTCGCCCATGTTTCCAGAGTTATCCTTTTTCTCAGAGTCCATGGCAAAGCTTCCTCCTCTCATCTTGAAACTGCTCTGACTTGAACTTTTTCTTTTTGGGTCGTCCTGGTGAAGACGAACGTCTCCTATGGGGCTTCAGTGCGTCAACGAATAGAATGCGTAATTCACTCCGAACTTATATGCGCCTTGCGTATCCTCTGCCGGGAGCGGTTGAAACGGATCTCCCGACCACTGCCAGAAATCGCTGATATCGTTGTTGTAGTTCACAATCATCATCAGACGGCCGTGCTTGTCTTCCATTCCGAGGAACTCCGGCTTGCCCCGATCGTAAGGCGGCCTGACATCGAGCGTCTTGATCGAAAAGAAGCAATTGAAGATTGGGTGTGTAATATCCAGCGGCTTCAGCTCGTATTCGGGAAGCGCCTGCCTCAAATAATATTGAAAGTTCTGCATCTGCCGGGCAGTCCTGAAGTCGTCCACCAAAAGGAATCCGCCGCGCAGCAAATACTCTCTCAATCCCTTGATCTCATCATCAGTCAATTGCATGTAGCCGACTTCGCACATATACGCGAAGGGATACTTGAAAAAATTGGGATCGGCAAAGCTGAAGATGTACTCGTTCTCGTCGAGCACCACGTTGAGTTTCGACAACTCGCTGAGGATTTTCGAAAAATGCAACCCCGCCTCCGGATAGTCGTGCGACCACGGCACGCAAGGGCTGTCTCCAAGGCATTCGCCGGGATAAAGCGGTCCCAGCTTCACCCTTGTAAACTTGAAGCGGTCCGACTCGTCCTTCTTTTCGCCGAGCCTCTCGTCTTCATACTTGAACCGCTGCCCGGTTTGGGCCTTGGTAGAGAACACGATTCCGGAACACGCGATCAAACACACGCCGAGGATGGCCAACGCTCTTCTCATATCAGTTCGCCCTCAGCTTGAGCAGTAGCTCCTGCGCCTTGTCGAACCCCGGAGCGATCTCCAGTGCCCGTAGAACCTCACGCTTTGCCTCAGCCCGATTCCCTCCGGCTTCAAGCGCTCGCGCCAAATCGTAGTGCGCCTCAGCCGCATCCGGCGGCGCAAGCGCAACTACAGTCTTAAACTCTCGAATTGCGTCCGGAGCACTGCCCAGTTCAAGATAAACACCGCCCGCAAGCTTGTGCAAGGCGGCATCAAACGGCTGTACATAAAAGCTCTTGCGAAGAGTCTCAGCAGCGCCTTTCTTGTCCCCGAGCTCCAGTTTTAGCCGCGCAATCTTCGCCAACGCGTCGGCGCTCGTCTCGTTGTGAGCAACCAGCGCTTCTAGTACCGCCAGTGCCTCCCCTTTCTCACCTCGTGCGGTGTATATATCCGCAAGAAGCAAGTATGGACTTCCGTCGCCTGCGAAGTACGGAAACAGGTCGATGGCTTTTTTCAGATGCTCGACCGCCTGAGCGGTATCGCCTTCTGTTTTGTAGATCGAGCCGAGCCGAACGTGCGCGAAGTAGTCGTCCGGCTTTGCGGCAACGGCGGCGGCCAGCACTTCCTTAGAAGCCGGCTGTGCAATGGCCGGCGGACCGCCTCCAAGCGCCCCAATCCACCCTGACGTCTTCCCCCGGATGTAGTCGTCAAACGCGCGATCGAACGCTTCGGGAGCTAGTTGCAGCGCCTGCTGCAACGCGTCGCGATCGCCTGCACCCTGCTTGTACACCGCCAGCATCCTCAGAATCGCATCAAACCCATATTTTGCCTCAATGAACTCGCAGACCTGCGACGCCTGAAAATAGGCGAGAGGCACTCCATCCGGAGCCTTTGGCCTCAGGAAAGCCGAATCAAGCTCGGCGATCTTCACGAAGCGCCCGTCTTTGACTGCCTTCAGATTCTGAAGCGACCAGTTATCGCCCCACCCGCTGCGCGCCCGCCGCTCTTCGTAGACCGAGAGGCCTTCGGAAAACCATCGAGGTATCCGGTTGTTGGTCATCTGAAGCGTTATGACGTGAGTGAACTCGTGCCACAAAGTGCTGCCCCAGTTGAACTCACCAGGATTCCGCGCGGCCGGGCTGTCCATCGCAATCACTTGTCCAAAACAAACCCCAAGCGCACCCAGTCCAGGCAGTCCCAGCGACCGCACCGCAAAGTCTTCGTGATTTGCAAAAATCTCAGCGGAAATCGGAGAGCGAGGAGTGAAGTGGTACTTTGCGCTCAGCGTCTTGAATGCTTCGTTGAGAAGCTCTGACGCGTACGATGCAAGCACCGGGCTCTCCTTCTGCGACGCGCGAATGATGAACGGACCGCTCACGGTGTCGTTGAAGTCGTGCATCGAGTCAAGCAGGTCCAGCGCGTTCTTGGCCCAAATATTGTATGGGTCTCCCTTGAAGGCGCGTTCCAGCTCGGCTCGGCCTTCGGCTACACGGCCTACTCGAAGAAGCTGAATGCCTAGCTGCGTTCTTGCGCTCCAGAGATTGGGCGAAAGCTCAACCGCCTTCTGACCAAACTGGACCGCGTCTTCGTATCGCCGCTTGATCACCGCAAACTGTGCCAGCGTGTCGTAAAACCCGCCCGCCTTCGGATTGATCACAAGCGCGCGCCGCACTTCCGCATCAAATTCAGCCCGCTTGTCGGACAAAAAAAAGGAGGCGGCCCGAATGGCCATTGCGTCGACGCAGTTGGGGTTGATCGACAACGCCTTATCGACCGATTTGCTTGACTGCTCGGGACGATCGTCTTCCAGGTCTATCCAGGCCCGTATGACGAGCGCTTCAGTGCTGTTCGGATTTATCTGCAGGGCTCGGTCGACCGCCGGTGCCACCTCGGAGCTGGACACAACCCGACGGCTTGAAGCCAGACCAAGCAGAGCACTCGCCGAGTTGCCGTTGATCTTAAGAGCATCCTGAAACAGACTGGCGGCGTCACCGTAGCTGTATTTCTGATTCAGAAGCTGGCCCTGTCCGATGTATGCCTCGATGTAAGTTGGATCGGCCTCGCGCGCATCGATGAACAGTTCATTTGCATCTTTGAACTTCTCGAGATAAGCCGCTGCATAAGCCACCATCGTGATCGCATCGGCGGATCGCGGGGTGCTCTCGGTGTAAAGGCGCAGGACTCCAGCGGCTGTATCGCGAGCCTGCTCTTCCTGCCCGATCGCCGCAAGAGCACGCATCCTCATAACCAGCGGGCGCACGCCACCCTGCGAGCGGGCGGACTTAGCCGCGCGCTCTGCGTCGGACGCCGCTTCTTTGTAGCGCCCGGTCTGCAACTCGATTTCTGCAAGCGCGCACTGAATGCCTTCGGCGTTGGGATGACCGTTCAGGAACTCCCGTGCGCGTTGCTCAGCCTGCGCGTACTCACCTGTCTCGGTTTCGGCTTGAATGAGTCCTGCGAGCGCCTCCACGTTTTCCGGGTTCGCTGCAACGAGCGCCTTGAAAGCGGCGATCGCCTCTTTATAGGAGCCGCTCTTGAGCTTCGCCTGAGCGCCCGCAAGGGTATCCTGCGCCGCCGCACCGGAGTTCACTGAACAACCCAGCAAACAAATGAAAGCTAACAACCAGACTCGTTTCATACTACTTGACCGTACATTGAGAAACGCCGAGCGACGCCGCCCGGCGGTTCTCGGCTAACTCCGGAACATCATTTCTTCTGGTGTGACTTGATCGCCTGGTTCACCTTCGCCAGCTCGACGAGGAGCTTCTCCAACTCGGTCTCGTACTCCTCGGCTTTCATCTGGTCCTTGCGCGCTTTCAGCTTTTCGACGGCCTCTTCCAGCTTCTGCCGTTCGCCGATCAAGCGCGCCAGCTCGGCGTCGCCGCCGGCTTCACCAATAGGCTTCGAATCAAGGTACGTCACTCGCGCGAGATTCCCATCACCCCCTGAAGCATCTTCGTGACCAACCCCGTCGCCGTTGTCGTCAATCAGCGCATGCTCCGTCGCGAGTCGATTCTTGTCCTTATACCAATTGGCGGTGATGGTGGTTGCGTAATTAAACGCCTCGTATACGCTCAGCCTGCCGTTCTTGTCCGCATCGGCAGTCATACCTACGAGCCCGGCGATAAAATGCTCGGCAAACACTGTAGCGTTTTGCTCGTTGCCGCTGCGCGTCGCGGTGATGATTATCCGGTCGGGCCCCGAAAGTGGTTTAACAAATTCCCCTGAACAGCTCGCCGAGTTCACAAAGACCACGCGTCTGCCTGCCAGCCCGGATAGCAACTGGGCATAATCCTTCGCCGCCAAATCGGGCCCAATCAGATTGAACTTCGCTTGTTGACTGTCGAATGAACCGTGCCCGATCAGCATAATGAAGACCAGGTTTCCCTGACGCGAGCCGGCCTTGATAGCTTCGAACGCCTTTCGCACTTCTTCAGCGGTCGAACGCCTGGCCGATCCACCTTCCGGGGCCGGCACGGCGTTTTCAGGATCACCGGGGAGGCCTTCCGTCAACAAAAACGTGTTCTTCGCATCAAAGCCGAGCTCGTTTACGCATGTCTCGTACAGCTTTGTCGCCAGACCTGTGAACTTCTTGGTGTACGTCTCTTCTCCGCCTACACCTGAGATGATGAGCGCAAATTTGTCCGGATCTGATGGAGCTTTGGGACGCGTCGACTGCGGTGAAGTCGGTCGTTGCGTTAGCGCCTGCGATTGAGCCTGAGCCCCGTTCTGCTCGTCGGTGCGCGCGCGGCACGCACAAACGCCGGTCAACCCTACGAGCATCAGTACCGCGACCGCCGCCAGCATTCCCGCTTGCGTTATGAGGGAACCGGACTTATGCCCGAGAACCCGCGAGACACGGCGGCGTGCCGGGGATCCATTTTCCATGAAGGTGGCTCCTTCTTCTTGAACGCTGTCAGGCAAGCCCCTTGCGCTTGCGAACAAACCACTCGCCTGCCGCGAGACCAACTATCATCAGGAAATTGAACGGCATGTCCCAAAGCTCCTTGGTTTCTCTAATCGACGCGGGCCCCTCCGTGTGAGTGATGTCTTCTAACAGGCGCGATGCCTGATCCGCGGTGTAATAACCTCCTGCAGTCTGGGACGCCATCTGTTTCAACAGCTCTACATTTTGCGCTGCGTTCCGGTACTCCTTGCTCTGATCCCCAACCAGGAAATCGGCTCGTCCTGAGCCCAATTCCGCTCCCTGCTTCCCTTCCCGCCTGGCGGTGACCTCGACTTTGTAAACGCCGTCTTCGCTCGGGACAAATTCCGCCGTGAACATTTCCACGCCCGTCGACGCACTTCGGTTCATCTTTAGCTCGCTGGGATTTCCGGCGGGACTCATTACGCGTGCTACAAGCGAGGCGTCCGGCACTGGAGCGTATTTCTCATCGTCCGCCTCGGCTTTAATGATGACTTTGTCACCCCTCGAATAAGATCCTCGCTCGGTAGTGCATTCGACTGGGTGGCGTACGGATTCGACGGAGTAGCGAAACAGATTTCGCCAAAAGGTCTCGAACGACTGGTCCTTGAACTCCAGCATCATTCGCCAGCGCCAGGTGTCGTTGGCCATCAGGGCCATGGTTCGTCCGCGGCCGTAGCGCTCCTCTACCAGCAGCGGCACGGCCCGCTTATCCTTGGTCGACCGGGCCTCGAGAATCACGGTTGCGCCGGGCTTTGGCTCCGAAAGCACCTCTGGAAGGCTAATAGCCGGCATGTGATCCCAGGCCTTCAAGTTTTCCTCTGGCTCGTCCTTCAATCGAGCGGCCGGGTTGTCGCGGCCACGCTCAGCCGGCGCCGGCTTGAAGGTCTGACTGTCGACTGGCCCCGGTGTCGAGCTGGACAAATAAACTGGCAGGAGATCCGCCAACGGGGTGTTGGCGTAGCCGCCCGCCGAGAAAGACTTGCTCCCGCCCAACATCAGAAGCGTGCCGCCTCGGCGGAAGACAAATTGCTCGACTGCCTTCAACTGGTCAAAGGTGAAGAACGTAGCTTCGATACTGCCCAAAACTACTGCGTCATATTTGAAGAGTTGCTCCTCCGACTTTGGAAAACCCGTAGCAAGCTCGTCTGCATTCTCGATTCCCTGCCTGTAGTACTTGCCGTCCGCAGACCGCAACACCGACACCAGCGAAAAGTTCTTCTCCTCCGCAACGGATTCCCGAAGCTTGCCGTACTCCCACCGCGGCTCACCTTCAAAATAGAGAATCCTCGGCTTCGAGTCGGAGACGTCGATCAGAAGTTCCTGGCTGTTGTTGGCGGGCGCCGGATCGTCGTCTCCAGCCGGTGTGCTGATGGTGTACCTGTGGAGGCCCGCGGAAGACGGTGTGAACATCACTCGCGCCAGCGTAACTGTGTCGGGCTGAATCGCGACCTGCTGAGTTCGCAAGACGTGATTGTCTTCGGCCAGATCGATCCGCACGGTCTTTTGATCCGAGCCGGATCTTATCAGAACCTCCGCGGTGACCGGCGAGCCCACCAGCACTCGTCGAGGCGCGGTAGCTCTCACAATCTCTACATCTCCACGAAGGTAGGGTTCTCCCACGCCGATGGAATAGACCGGAATGCCGCGGGCGCGAAGACTGCTGAGCGTAGCCGCGAGTTTGGTGGAGTCTTCGTGCTCGTCGGCAGATTTTTCGTTCTTGTTGTCGCCTCCGTCGCTGATCACGATTATTCCGGAGGTCGGAAGTCCGGCGGTCTCGCGCGCTGCCTGTTCGAGCGCCGAATTCAGATCGGTGCCTTCGCCGTTCGCTGACAACTGATTAGCGCCTTCTATTCGCTCGGCTGCTGTCGAGAACTTAAGCTCACGGAGCTTGAACTTCTCGCCGAGCGACGACATGAACTGACCGTCGGTTCGAAGAAGTTCTTTGGCGGTGTCGAGCCTGGTGCCTTTTCCACCGGCAGGCAGGGTCATGCTCGCGGAGTCGTCTACCAGAAGGAGTACATAGGTGGACTGAGGCACGACGGATGGAATGACGATCACCGGACGCATGATGCAGAAAACAATGACCGCGATGAGTGCGCATCTAAGGGTGATCAACGCGGTGCGCCAAGGGGTTGTGAGGCGCGCTGCCTTCGCGCTGTAGAGGAAGAAGAGGAGGAATCCGAGGGCGATTCCTAGTAGCAAAAACAGCCACAAGGAAGGCCTGCCTGCGAATCCAAACTGCCCCTTTGATAGAAGCCCGGCGCTGTATTTGAACAGGAAACTGACGAGCTGATCCAAATTGAGCTCCTGAACGTGCTCGCGTGCCGCAACTCTTGAGTGACCGCCTCAATTGGATTCTAAACGCTCAAGGGCAAATTGGGCAAAGCAGGAGAGATGAGCTGAAGTGCTGAGTGCTGAGTCTTCCCAACCCCGAAGGGGTTGCGTCGTCCAGCCCAGGGTTGCCGTCCGCGGCTACCCTGGGTGACCGGTTCAAACACAAACAACCCCGAAGGGGTTGCGTCGTCCAGCGCAGGGGTTGCCGTCCGCGGCTACCTTGGGTAAGCGAAAAAGGGTCCCAACCCCGAAGGGGTTGCGTCGTCCAGCCCTAGGGTTGCCGTCCGCGGCTACCCTGGGTCAAGCCCGCAAAAGGGTCCCAACCCCGAAAGGGTTGCGTCGTCCAGCCCTAGGGTTGCCGTCCGCGGCTACCCTGGGTGACCGGTTCAAACACAAACAACCCCGAAGGGGTTGCGTCGTCCAGCCCAGGGTTGCCGTCCGCGGCTACCCTGGGTAAGCCCGCCAAAGGGTCCCAACCCCGAAGGGGTTGGGTCGTCCAGCCCAGGGTTGCCGTCCGCGGCTACCCTGGGTAAGCCCAAAAGGGTCCCAACCCCGAAGGGGTTGCGTCGTCCAGCCCTGGGTTGCCGTCCGCGGCTACCCTGGGTAAGCCCAAAAGGGTTCCCAACCC
>DATFXM010000067.1:0-43733 GCA_035315885.1 Blastocatellia bacterium | reverse complement strand
GGCCAACCCTTGATATGCGAGCCCGGCAATCCCCGCCCCGACAAGCGGAGCGACCCAGAAGAGCCAAAGTTGAGAAAGCGCCCATCCGCCCACGAACAAGGCCGGTCCTGTGCTGCGCGCCGGGTTCACCGAAGTGTTGGTCACTGGAATGCTGATCAAGTGGATCAGCGTAAGCGACAACCCGATCGCCAGCGGTGCAAGCCCCTTCGGCGCTCGCTCGTCGGTGGATCCCAGGATGACTATCAGAAACATGAACGTGAGAACTACTTCGGCGACCAGGCATGCAACAAGCGAATAGCCGCCGGGTGAGTGTGTGTCGTAGCCGTTTGACGCGAAGCCGCCGCTCAAGGAAAAACCGGCCTTGCCGCTTGCAATGACGTACAGCACTCCGGCTGCAACGATTCCTCCGGCAAGCTGCGACGCGATGTACGGCAGGAGGTCCGATGCTGGGAAACGCTTTGCGGTAAACAGTCCGAAGCTGACCGCGGGATTGAAATGCCCTCCCGAAATGTGCCCGACTGCGTAAGCCATCGTCAGCACGGTCAGTCCGAATGCCAGTGAAACGCCCAGAAGTCCGATTCCGAGGCCTGGAAAGGCGGCCGCGAGTACCGCACTGCCGCAGCCACCGAATACAAGCCAGAACGTGCCGAGGAATTCCGCCGCTGCTCTTTTGGTCAGTGACATGAAGATCTCCTTTCGAAAACCGATCCGTTGACGTGTTCAAAGAAGGAACTAGTGCCGTCGGGTTCCGCCCGTCTGGAATCCGGCTCCACAGTGAGTCGCACCGCCTTGGAGTGCGCACCAGTTCTGACAGGATATGCCTGTCGACTGCGGACCTCAACTCGCAAAGGGCGTTGTCCTTTTTTGTCTCCGACGCTCAGATGCATTGTCCGCGGCAAGAGCGCTGTTATGGATGTTCAGTCGGACTACAAGATCGTAGTCGAAACCGATTCCTGCGATAAGGCGTTACTCCACGTAATTATTTCTTGGCCTTTGGCGGGTAGTTCTCGAACATTTTCGCCAAAGCCTTATCGAGTGTCTTGTTAACTTTTTCAGGTTTGTCGGAGATAGTCGCAGTGGCAGTGCCTCGCCAGACAAACCTCCGCTTGCTGACGTCGG
This sequence comes from Blastocatellia bacterium, assembly GCA_035315885.1. Taxonomy (GTDB): domain Bacteria; phylum Acidobacteriota; class Blastocatellia; order UBA7656; family UBA7656; genus DATFXM01. The sequence continues at coordinate 42,614 of DATFXM010000067.1, read as the reverse complement.
CCAGGTCCACAATTAACTGTCCCACCGGAATCTTATTCACGGTGGTTTGCGAGATGCCGCCGCCCATGCCCCAATACCAGCCTCCCCAATAGCCGCTGTTGTAGGTGTTGATCTCGGTCCGCGTGTCGGTTGCAGTTTGATAGACGACTACCAGATCGACCTCTTCTGAACCAGTGGCCTTGCGCAATCCCTTCGCTGCAAGTTGTGTTTCGATGCCTTGGACGATTCGCTGGCCGATCAGGGGATTTCTGGCTGCCCGGCCTTCACCCCAGGTGTAGGTATGAAACTTGGAGAAGTCGGCTTGCGGATCGAAGTCCGTATTGACCTTCTGTGCGTTGGCCGAAGGCGCAATCAGACACAAACAAGCCAGTACCAGTAATGACCACGCGCCCGAAGGCCACCCTCTTGGCGTGTTCTGAGGCATTTCAAACTCCTTTCGATGAAGCGATCAAGAATTAGTGACACAATCGCGTGGCACGATTCGACCGGTCGTAATGGCTGCCCAACGTTCAAGTCAGTCTGGGGATGGATTTCGATCTGTTGATCAGCGTTGGACGTGACTCAGAGCGAACTAAAATTCTACTGGGGACCGCGGAGGTGGGATAACTGTCAAAACTGACAGTTATGGCAGCAATTACGCCCAGTCAATCAGCAGCGCTTCGGGGCGGAGGTGGCGTAAACAAAAAGCAGGGTTCAGTATAAGTTATTCAGGAGGGACACAAGGTAATCTCGCCAGCGGGTGCGGCACTTCGCGGACTCGAGAGCAGTGCGGCGCGGAACGTGCAGGTGACGAAGCGGCAATCGCACGGGCCCGGAAATTACATCAGAAGGGACGATGATGAGATCAAGACTGAATGCTCACGCTGCAATCCTGTTCGCTTTCTTTACGGTCGCCGGCATCCCTCGAGCCAGCAGCCGTCAGCCGGTGGTCTGCACAGTCACAGCTACTAACGGACAGTCGATAATCCTTTCGTGTACGGCAAAGCCGCCGCAGCGAGACCGAAGCGGTGGCTGGAACGAGAGCTCAGTCTTTCTAAATGAAACGTTCGAGCCTCGGGTTCTGACCATATCGCGGGAACGCTGGCCCGAGCGATGGAGTGGCTACGCCGGATTGGGGTATCAGTTTGCTGCGGCAGACGTGGGTGGCCGGCTCGTAGCCTGGTACCGGATAACCCCGGATTGCGAACAGGGTGACATCGGTTGTTTCGAGGCTCACGCTCGCGACTCCCTCAACGTCGACCACGGAGACCCGCCTTCACGATAGCTATTGAACTCGATCAGCCGAAATCGCTAGTGATCACTTCATTCCGAGCACCTGGTAGGCAGTACCTAGGATCGCACAGAAGTGGTCCGAGCACTCCGTAGCGGACCATGTTTGCAGCACTCAAGCACGATATAGAAACGCCCTCCTGCGGAGGGTCGTAGTCGGCGAGTATCACAGTGATATTGTCGGAGCCGCGGTTGTCTAGCGCCTGGCGACAAGTGCCTCGTGCGCGTCGTGCTACGCCTTGTGTCCCGAAAGTATCTCTGCCATTCTTCCGTTCCCGTGTAAAGCATCTTTGAGCGACGAGACAAACCAAGCATGCAATTACTCACTGAGCGAGAACTGCACTCCTCATTCGTAGTGGCAAATTGTGCAATGAACCGTGAGCGCCAGCTTTCGGGCTCCAACGGATACGAGCGCGAGCTCAGGATCGAGATTCTCTCGTTCCTTCGGAGTCAATCGTCTCCCGTGACGAGGGTGGACCTATGCTGCGGTAGCGGTCGGGCGCTACTTGAGGCCGCAGCGATCCTGGCAGAGACTGGGGAGACTGAGCGCTTCCACATTGAAGGGATTGATCTCGCTGGACTGTTTCATCCGAATCCGTACTCAGGTTTGTTGGCCCTTCGTGAGGAGGGGATTGAGTCGTGGCGACCTATAGCACAGTACGCGCTTGTGACCTGTGTTCACGGATTACATTATGTGGGTGACAAGCTCAGTGCGATTGCCAAGGCTGTCGGTAGCTTAGCCCCGCGTGGTTTATTCATCGCCAATGTGGACTTGGCCAACTTTCGACTCCCTGATGGTAAACCGGCCGGTCGAACGGTAGCCTCTCGGCTTAGACGCAGCGGTCTGGTGTATGACGCTAAACGCCGTTTGATCCGATGCGTGGGACCCCGACAGCTTCGGATTGGCCTTAGCTATTTGGGTGCAGATGACAAGATCGGTCCGAACTACACCGGCCAGTCTGCCGTCGACTCGTACTACGACTTGTCTCCGTTCTGAAGTCGAGGCGTGGTGTTGTGTGATCGTAGGAAGCGATTGGACGGCAGAGTGGACTTTGTCGTCCTGAATCCTTTGCCCATTAGGTCTTGCGACTCTGCGAGCCCTCGCGCGTTTGCGTCCAGTGAAGCTTGCGTCGTCAACGGAGCATTGCGCGTTTGCGTTGAATCCGTGGAACACAGACGTCGACAAGAAAAAGGGCCGGCAAACATCGCCGGCCCACTCAATATTCGCGGGTGCAACGCCAAGACGCGCGAGACACCCTTACCAAGGAGCTAGAACAGCAGCTTCAGCCCCATCCGCATTGTTCTCCCACCACCATTCAGCAGATTAAAATCGAAGAACTGCTTTGCCGTCGTGGCCACAACCGAGCGCCCGGGCACTCCGGTGAATTGGGGATGGTTGAAGATGTTGAACGTCTCGATTCGGTATTCGAGCCTGAAGCGTTCGTTGAAACGGAAGCTCTTGAAGAGATGTACGTCGAAGTTGTTGGTCCAATTCGAGCGTTCAGTGTTGCGACCGATGGTACTTGCGTTCGGCAAGCCGACACCCTGAATCACGAAGACATCGTTCCGGGTCACGCAAGCCCCAGTATCAGGATTGCGAAAAGTCGTCGCGCACGTGCCCGCGGCGACAACTACTGCCCGCGTATTGTGCGGGGCATTCGCGTTTCCTATGTCCGGGCGATCTCCAGTCGCGACACCATCACCGTTTCTGTCAGCACCGTTGATGATTGTAAATGGAGCGCCCGACTGAAACGTCGTAACGCCCGCAATCTGCCAACCGCCAAGGGTCGATCCCAGGAGGCCCTCCGTCGGACCGGGCAGACTCCAAATGTAGCTGATCACTAATCGGTGAGTACGGTCGTAATCCGAAACAGCTTTGTCGAGATTTAGACCGCCCTGGAACACCGGCACCGACGCAAGCGAAGAATTACTGTTGGTTGTGGCGAACACTTCGCTTGTGTTGTCTATGAACCTCGAAAAGGTGTAAGACGTGTTGATCAGGAACCCGTGTGAGAACGCTTTATCGAATCGCGCCTGAAACGAGTTATAGCTCGAGTTGGCGCCGTTTGTTCTCATACGCCTGATACCCAGCGTTGGAAAGCGTCGCACTGAACCGATCAGTGGATTCACGTCCTCCGTCACAAACAACTTTCTGCCAAGCGAACCGACATAGGACAGGTCCATGAGAATCTTCCATCCCAATTGTCGCTGAACTCCCAGCGAGTATCGCTGAGTGTACGGGTTGCGAATGTTTGGGTTGAAGAGCGAGGTTTGACTGTCCAGGGGGGTTGGAACTCGGGCGGTACTCGGGATCGCGTTCGGGAACCAGCTGCCTGTGCCACGACTCGTCGTTGCGGTTCCGCTTGAGGTGTCGACGGTGGTGGTGTTTATTGTGTTCGGACTGTCGGCAGCAATATTCGACAGCAGATTGTTGAAGAAGGTATCGTAACTGACCTGGTAACCTCCTCGAACAACGGTCCTGTCCACGCCAAACAAAGTCCCGAGGAATCCGGATTCGTAGCGCGGAGACCATGCGAATCCGAAGACCGGTCCGAAGTTGTTGTTGTCGCGGGCCACCTCGTTCGGCGTCAAAAAGGTTGCCGGATCAAGGTTGATGGCCGGGAACTTGAACGCGTTATTGGCGGGCTGGCCGAAGTTCTCATATCGCAGCCCTAATGTCAGCGTAAGCTCCGGCGTCACTTTCCAGGTATCCTGGAAGAATGCGGTTATCCGATTGAGATTCGGATGATAGATCGGATCGCCGAAGTTGATGTTCGCCGTTCCCCGAAATCCGCTGAAGTTGTCGATGAAGTTAGCGAATCCCGAGAAACCGCCACCCGCCGCGAACGCGAAGGATCCGCGCTCATTGAATGGCGGATGCTGCTGGGCAACTTGACGCAGGTACTCACCGCCAAAACGGAAGCTGTGCGTGCGCCAGACCTTCGCCATCGTTTCCTGGAAGAGGTAGTTGTTGGCAATTCGGAACTGTGGAATGTTCGTTTGAATTCCAGTCGCCGTAATGCCGTTTATACCGATATTCGGTAACGTCTTGGCGAAATCGCTGGCGTTTGGCGACACCGGGAACTGGAAATTGATCCTGCCAAACGCAAACCGAACCTCATTGGTCATCGTCGGGTTTATCACCCACGTGTGGGACGCCAGCAGGTTCTGCGAACCAAAGTCACCGTCGAAGGTAAATCCGGGGCCATTGACGCCGTTTGGAACCACCGGGCTATGATCGTAGAGGTAGCGGCCGGAGATTCGGTGCGCCTCGTTGAATTCGTGGTCAATGCGAACGGCGTAGTTGTTATCGTCGTTCTTCTGGGCTGCCGACACACCTACGTTGCCGAATTCAATCGAGCCACGGTCGACGCCGTTCGGTCCCCGGCCGAGCGGAACATTTGTTAAGCTGGTCCGCCCAAACAGACCGGCCCATGCTTTTAAGTACAGATCCACCTGCGGATTCGTACCCGACGGAAACAACTGCTTCAAACGCGCCACGCCCGCCGCGGTCGGAACCAGAAACGGGCCAAAGCTCGCAGTTGATCGGAAGCGGTACCATTGCCCCGCGCCGAAGAAGAAAGTCTTGTCCTTGATTATGGGTCCGCCAAACGTAGCGGTGAAGTTGTTCTCGGTGTACACCGCCGGAGTCTTCAAACCGTTGAGCCGATCTCCATTCGTCAGCGCGTCGAATATCTGAGAGTGGATCTTCCAACCGGCGGTTCCGTGATACCGATTGTTGCCCGAATTGGTCACCTGGTTGAAAACACCACCCCCGGCGCGTCCAAATTCAGCGCTGAACAGCCCCGTCTGTACCGAGACCTCACGGACCTGATCCTCATTGCTGGGCTGAAAGGCTGGTCCACCCACGGAGATGTCATTGTTCTCGACCCCATCAAGCAGGAAGTTATTGCCGCGAGGTCTGGCACCGTTGATTGACAAGTCGGTCCCATTGCCGAACCCCGTCGTGCCCGACGGCCTCGTAACCCCGGGCAACAGCATTGCAAGATTGTACGGATTCCCCGTGGCGGTAGGGAGCTGTGTGATTTGCTGATGATCGAAGTTCCCCCCGCGTACCGCGTCACTCTTTTGGAGGATTTCCTCTGTACCCGCGTTGACTTCAACGACTACTTCAGTTCCTCCCGTTTCCAGGCGCACATCGAAGGTCCCGATACGATTGGCCTGAATCTCAACGCCCGTGACCGTGTAAGTCCTAAAACCCGCTGCCGTGATCTTCAAGTCATACACGCCAAGGTCTACCGCATCGAATCGGTAGATCCCGGCATCGTTGCTAGTGGCGTTGCGTGCTTGATTCGTGCCTTTGTTTTTGAGCTCCGCATTTGCGCCTGATATCGCCGCACCATGCTCGTCAGTGATTACCCCGGTGACTGTTCCGCGGCTGGTTTGTGCCACAGATGTTGCGGTCACAGCCGGCTGCAAGGCTGTGATCAACACAAGAATGAGGATCGATATTCTCCCCCCGCTCAACCACCGATCCCGCCTTTGGGCTCGGACCAAACATCGATTCATGTCTCTTCCTCCTTTTTCCTGAATGGTTTTCCCTCTGACCGGCTTGATTGGCCGACTCTATTTTTCGAAAGCGTTGTGCACTGAAGTAGGACATTTAAAACTGGAAGAAGAAATTCAGAATTCCCTCAGCAAAGCTAGGGCCGAGGTTCTCAGAACGAGAGCTACATCGATCCTGAACCGCTTGGAACTGGTCTTGTGATCTGAATTCCCGACGATACTCTGTAAGCGCACGGAAATCTATCCGAAAAACGGACGCAATTCACTTCCGCAACGTCGGACTCAGCTTTTTAACCTGGAATGCCTAGGGTCAGATCGAAATAGATATTACTTCATTCGCTTGGCGTCAAGTCCGGGAGGGGGTTTCAAGCAAAAAACCGCGTTGAGCACTATTAAGCAGAGATCGATTCGGCAGCGTGTCGTCCGGCGTACGTACTAAAAGGCGGCTCGTTCGAGTGGTACAACCATGCCCCTGGAAGGATCGCAGCCCTGCGCTTCATCTGGTGTGCTCAGGTGTAGTTGGTGGAGCTAACCGGGATCGAACCGGTGACCTCTTGAATGCCATTCAAGCGCTCTCCCAGCTGAGCTATAGCCCCACTCTTAGAGGTCGCAGTCTCCGTTGGAGCTATGGTCGAGCTGCTCCAAACTGGAGGGTCTTCAAAGTCGTTCGCCTGGAACGTCGCGAATTACCTTACATTATGATGAGGCTTGTTTCAAGTTGCGCAGTTATTCGCGCTTTGAGGGTTGAGCGTCGAGAGTGCGCGTGGTGTGGTCGGTTACGCTCGCGCCAATTTCGAATGAAGACGGATCGGTTGGAACAAGTGTCGCGCGTATGTTGTGCGGGAGACCCGGCGTTTGATGCTCCCTCACGCTGCTGGTCTTCCTGGCACTAAAGGCGGATGCTCCCGAGGCCTTCGAGCGAACCAGCATCCAGATGAAGGCCAGTTCGGCTACTACGAATGAAAGAAAGGCGATAAGCGAGAACACTATTGAAGGTTCTTCGCTGAACTGGAGCGAGTTTCTCATCACAAACATCAATGAGACCGAAACCAGCATGCCCACAAACGGTGCGGCGAGAATAGCGGTTATCAGCGCCGCCGAAGCAGTCTGCGAGTGCCTGGCGGAGGTACCTTCTTTGCCGGCGATCTCAGTCCCGCAGCGATTGCAGTAACTGACGCTGGCCGCGACCGGAACACCACAGGCTGAACAGTACATTTTGGGAACCTGCCTCTCATTGAGCGATACGCCGGCGGGGACTACTGAGTTCGGAGGTTTCTCGTCCGGTCCTCATCAGAGCCTGTGATGGGTTCGGGTAGATCTTAAGTACCCGGAACCGAGGAGCGCTCCTTCTTATAAGGCTGAGCGAGGTACTTCTCCACCGCCTTCTGAGCGCCGTTGTAGTTGTTTCCGTTGTCTCGAGCCTTATTGTATTCGGCTATCGCGCGGTCTCGATTGTCGTCTGCGTCCCAGGCATTGCCCCTTCGAATGTACGACCAGACCTCGAGCCACCCGGGGTCAAGATTTCCGGACAACGCCTCGCCAAAGTACTCGCGAGCCTTCTGCCAGTTTCGCTGCTGCATATAGAGCTCACCCAGTTGGTACCACGCCCACGACGAGCGGGAGTTGATCTTCAGTGCTGCTCGAAACTGCTCTTCGGCCTCCGCGTACTCCTCGCGTTGAAAGTGCTGCAAGCCGCGGCGCACTACGACGGAAACCCGCAGCGAGTCGTTGATTCTCAAGTATCGGTTCTCTGGATCAACTACGACTTCGAGAGGCTTGCCATCGCTTGCCAGCTCGAAGTCGGCTGACGTTCCGCGCATCTCCAGAGTCGTTTTGGTTTCGTGTCCTCCTTCGGACTCGATCGCCACGCTTACCGGTCCGCGAAACGAGTCGAGGTTCTGGCGCACCGTTCCGCGAACTTTGAACTTGCTCTCTTTTGTCCGAATAATTGCGTAGTCGACCTTGAACTCCGGAACACCGGTGGAATCTATCCACAAGCCAAAGAAGCCGCGCAGTGGAGTGCCGGCGATCTTACTGGCGAGCGCCTCGAAGTCGTCGATCCCCGCATTCTTACCCTTGAAGTTTGCGTAGTGCTGCTTGATGAGTTGGAAGAACTTGTCGTCCCCAATCGTCGTCCGCAGCATATGGTAAACATACGCGCCCTTATAAAAGATGATGGAGCGGTAAGCCGGAGACTGATCGTTTAGCTGCGCCGGCGCTCGTGCAATAGAGGCTTCCTGCTCGAACGCAAGAGCCAACTCGATCACTTCGGAAAGCGTATCGTGAAACTCGGCAGAGCTCTGCTGGGATTCGCGGTACAGCACCGATGAGTACTCGGCAAGCCCCTGCGAAAGCCAGATGTCATCGAAGCTCTTGAGACCCACTGCCTGTCCCCACCATTGATATGCGATCTCGCGCGCAAGGTCTCCGACCGAAAGAGCTCTGTCGGACACAAGCGTTTTGTGAGGAATGAAAGTAATGCCGGAGGCGCTGTAAGAGTCGAGTGTTTCGTCGTCGACTTCCGCGACGACGTAGTGCGGGCCATAAGCGTACGGCCCGAACTTCTGGTTGTAAAACTGAACAATCTGAGCGACCTCCTGACCCAACTCCTGGAGCCGGTTCTCAGAGCCTATCCTGGCGTAGAGATCAATCCGCGCGCCGCCCGACGCTACGGTGCGATTGATCATTTGGCCCGCGGCAAACGATCCGACCAGGACCGGTTGCGTTTCTACGAAGTTAAAAGTCTTTCGGCCATCCCTCGCGGTGGTTGGAGTGATTGGGTTGGCGCTATGACCGGCGACCGTCCAACTGGAAGGCACCGTTATGCTGATATCGGAAGTTGCGCGGTCCGATGCGTATCCGTGAAAAGGAAACCAGCGCGCGGCATAGAAGAGGTATGCGCCTTCGGGCCCGACATACGCCAGACGCGTGTCCGCTATCGGACCGCCTTCTGGAGTCGCAAGAGGTCCAGCGTATTCGAACGTGAGTTTAATATCCGAGCCGGCCTGATAGAGTTGTCCGAGATTGATCTTGACGTTGAAATCGTTTACGCGGTCCTGCACAAATTGGAGTGGGGTTTTGCCATCCGGTCCCTTGATGCTCGAGATTATCAACGAGCCGTTCATTTCAAACACGGCCGACTGAGTTTGCTTAAGGGCTTTGAAGCTTACTTCTGCCTGCGCCTTGAGGGTATGAGAATCGGGCAGGAGCTCGGCGTTGATCTTGTAGGTCGAGACATCAATCGGAGTTTGTTCGGCCTGCGCGGCAAATCCCAGAGGGGCGGCGGCCGCCAAAAGAATCAATACACACAGAAGTGTCCTCGGAATCGCAATGGGAGCCATTAGCTTCGGTTTCCTTTTGACTGATACATCTGCTGGATTTGCGATTATAACATTGCGCTACTTGCACGAGCGAGGGGGGATGCGGGATGGGGAGATGAGGGGAACGGGCGAAGGGGCGACGCGGGGACGCGGGGAGGAGGGACGCAGAGACGCATTAACAGTCGCCGCCTCAACACTCGGCACTCAGCGCTCAGCACTCAGGACTCAGCACTCAGCACTCAGGACTCAGCACTCAGCACTGAGTTCCGAACTCAGAACCTCAGTTCCTTGAGCTCTTTTTTTGAATTTAACGAGTTTCGTCACCCATTGATTGACAAGTTTTGGCAGACGCACGAAAGGCGGCTCGGACCCTCCGTTCAAATACAAGACTTACGGCTACCCGCGCGGGCCATTTGCGATGGCACGTGCGTTGCCGATGTCATCGGCGTAGCTTTGAAAAGGTTACGCGATGGTCGGGGGAACGGGGGCTCTGCCGGCCATCGCAAAACTGAGAGAAGCGACAGACGAAGCAAAAACAACAAAAGCTGAAGGGGATGAGGCAACGGGGGCTGCGTCATCCCCTTTAGTATTTTTGTGGTGCGAAATGATTAGAAGTGCTGAGTACTGAGTATTGAGGCGGCGACTGCCAATGCGCCTTCGCGTCTCTCCTCTCCGCGTCTCTCCTCTACGCTTCGTCCCTTCGCCCCGTCGCCCCTTCGCTCTCTACAACAGCACCTCGAGCGCATCAGTCACACGTCGAACGCCCACTAGTTCAAGCCCATCGTCATACTCAAGTCCACTCAGATTCCCTTGAGGCAACACACAACGCTTGAACCCCATCGCGAACGCCTCTCGCACTCTCAATGACGCCTGGCTCGTAGCCCGTACTTCACCTGCAAGCCCCACTTCCCCGAAAACTGCCGCAGTAGCGTCTATGGGCGTGTTGCGAAAGCTCGACGCTATCGCAGCTACGATCCCCAGATCGACCGCCGGCTCATCAACGTCCAGACCGCCCGCTACATTCACGAAGACGTCTTCGTTCAACACGCTCATACCCGCACGCTTTTCCAGCATAGCCATCAACAACGCGACGCGATTCGAATCGACTCCGCGCGTCATTCGACGAGCTGTACCATACCTGTTCGACGTTACCAGGGCTTGAAGCTCGACCAGCATCGGACGCGTACCCTCCATGCAGACGGTCACTACCGAACCCGACACGCTGACCGGTCTTTCATTCAAGAACAACCCCGAAGGGTTCAGCACCGGTATCAGTCCGTGGCCGGTCATCTCAAAAACACCAATTTCATTCGCCGCACCGAATCGATTCTTCACCGCCCGAATGATGCGGTGGTTATGATGTCGCTCGCCTTCGAAGTACAAGACGGTGTCCACTACGTGCTCCAAAGCTTTGGGACCGGCAATGGCTCCCTCTTTGGTCACATGCCCGATCAGAAAAACCGGCACCGTCCGGTTCTTCGCTAGCATGAGAAACTGACCCGCTACCTCGCGGACCTGCGACACCGAGCCCGGAGCCGAATCCAGCTTCATCGAAAAGACTGTCTGAACCGAGTCCACGACGATCGCTTCCGGTTCCAGTCGATCAATCTCCTGGAATATTTTCTCGAGGCAGGTCTCCGCCAGCAGGAACAGCCCTTGAGGCTTTACACCGAGCCGCTCGCCTCTCAGCTTTATCTGGCGTTCACTCTCTTCCCCCGAAACATAGAGCACTTTTCCGTAGCTCGCCGAGAGCTTGTCCGACACTTCAAGCAGCAGTGTCGATTTGCCGATTCCGGGATCGCCGCCAATGAGGATCAGAGAGCCGGGTACAATCCCTCCACCGAGCACGCGGTCGAATTCACTGATCCCAGTAGTTTGCCGTTTGTCGTCCTGACTCTCGATGTCCTGGTAGAGAAGCGTCTCCGATTCCCGCATCCGAAAGGGGATGCTTCGATCCGAGCCGGGCAGCGCCAGCGACGGCTTTTCCTCGACTAGCGAGTTCCACTCACCGCAGTCCGGACACTTCCCAATCCATTTCTGCTGTTGCGACCCGCACTGCTGACAAACGAATATCGACTTTGAAGCTTTAGATTTTGCCATCCGTAGTCTCCGCCAGCAGTTTTAGCGCAAAGCGGCAACTCCGCCAAGCTGAACTCCCACCGCTTCCCCTCATCGCCTCATACCTCATCTGTCCTCATCACTTCCAGTCGACTTTTCTCAGGCTTAAGTTATAATGAGCGCGTCGGAACTGGCAGTGCACAAACACCTGGCCGGCTGATCTCTTCATCTTTTCTACCGCTTGGTCGGCCTAGTGATTGCCCCAGCCAGCCTCGTCAGAGGCATTTCGGCTGGGTTGGATTTATTCGAATCGGGGACAAACCGAATAATCAAAATTAATCCGTTTCTCCCTCTTTCCTCGCCAGTCTCCACCTGATCTTTGTCAATCAGCTTAACTATTCGCAGCGTCGTACACGCAGGAACGGCTCAGCGATAGGTAAGACGAACCGGAGGCTTTATGCAGGCAGATGTCACTCTGATTCGTGTTGTCTTCGTCGCGGCGCTCGTGAGTGCAGGCTACTTCCTCAAGCCTTTTCCTCGGCCCAGCGCGGGAAGCGCGCTTGTTTCGGCCTTCATCGGAGGACTGCTAGCCGTCTCGATAATCTTCTTCGAGATCCGTATCCGCAAAGCCACGCTTCGTACTTTAATCGGCGGCGCGGTCGGCTCGACCCTGGGTATCGCTGGCGCAACTTTAATCTGCTGGATCATATCCGCGCAGCAGGCGATGCCAGAAGAGCTAAAATCCTTCCTGACACTCACGTTGACGTTACTTATGGGTTATGTTGGACTGATTGTTGGCGCCGTAAAAGGCGATTATCTCGATCTCGCTGCTCTCGGCGGTATCTTTGTAGAAAAGGGAGCTACAAAAGCAATAGCTCTGATCCTCGATACCTCGGTCATCATCGATGGCCGAGTGGCCGATATCGCCGAAACCGGATTCCTCTCCGGCACCCTTGTGATTCCTCAATTCGTTCTCCGCGAATTGCAACAGATCGCCGATAGCGCCGACTCCATAAAGAGAAACCGAGGCCGCCGCGGACTCGATATCCTTCAACGACTCCAAAAGAAAAAAGGCAGCTACGAAATCGTTATCAGCGAAGCCGACTTCCCCGATATCCGCGAAGTCGACCACAAGCTCATCGAACTGGCCAAACAGCTCGAAGCCAAAATCGTCACCAACGATTTCAACCTCAACAAAGTAGCTCAACTTCGAGGCGTCTCAGTGCTCAATATCAATGAGCTGGCAAACGCGCTCAAACCTGTAGTGCTGCCAGGGGAGATCATGCGAGTCTTCGTCCTCAAGGAAGGCAAAGAGTACAATCAGGGCGTCGCATACCTCGATGACGGCACTATGGTGGTCGTCGATAACGCAAGGCGCATGATCGGAAAAAATATAGACGTGTCGGTGACCAGCGTCCTGCAAACGACCGCAGGAAAAATGATCTTCGGGCGCTATAACGAGGACGCACGCCAGCCGGCCCCGCGCCAACATTCGGCCTCGCAGTGAGCGATCGAAAACTAAACACCGCGATAATACCCGCCGCCGGCATCGGCGCGCGAATGCACAGCGACCGCGCCAAACAAATGCTCGAACTCGCGGGCGTGCCGGTGCTGGTGCACACTCTGCGGCGTTTTCAGGATTCAGAGGCGGTCGATCAGGTCATCCTGGTCCTTCAGCCGGCGCTCACCGGCGAAGTCCTCAACCTCATATCGCGTCACGGGCTATCCAAAGTCGCGCGCGTGGTCGGAGGCGGCGCCGAGCGGCAGGATTCAGTCTATAGGGGCCTTCAAGTAATCAACGCGCAAGACGCGGGTATCATTGTCGTGCACGATGCGGTCCGCCCTTTTGTAACCCCCGCCGAGATCACCTCGGTGGTCGAGCGAGCTCGCGCTACCGGAGCCGCATTACTCGCGCTCGCAGCTACCGACACGATCAAGCAAGTCAAGTCGGGACGCGTTCAAAAGACTCTCGATCGACGCAAGATTTATCACGCTCAAACTCCTCAGGCATTTCGCTACGAACTCCTCCTCGAGGCGTTTGATCGCGCGTACGCCGAAGGCTTCATGGCAACTGATGAGTCGCAGCTCCTAGAGCGAATCGGCCGTCGCGTGTCGATCGTCGAGGGCTCGCCGATGAACGTCAAGATCACCCGGCCCCTTGACCTCTGCCTGGCGGAAGTCATTCACGCCGAATTCTTCGCGCAGCCGAAAGAGGCAGCCGGCCGCAGATGATTACTTACCGGGTAGGCACGGGCTTCGACATCCACCGGCTCGCGGAAGGCCGGAAGCTGATCCTTGGCGGCGTCGAAATACCGTTTGAAAAAGGACTGGCTGGACACTCCGACTCCGATGTGTTGGCTCATGCAGTCTGCGACGCGATGCTGGGCGCCGCAGCGCTGGGCGATATCGGAACTCATTTTCCGGACACCGATCCACGCTGGTCTGGCGTATCCAGCTTGCGATTCATTGAGCATGCTTTGGCGTTGCTCGAACAGGAAGGCTACGCAATCTCAAACGTGGACGCTGTAGTAGTCACCGAGCGCCCGAAACTGAAGCCGTTCATCGAGGCCATCCGGCAGAGCCTCGCAGCAGTCATGCGAGTGGATGTGGCTTGCGTGAGCGTCAAGGCAAAGACAAACGAAGGCCTTGACGCAATTGGACGCGGGGAAGCCATTGCCGCGCACGCAGTGGTGGCAGTGTACAGAGAGACGGTCGAATAAATTCAAAGCATGCGCGCCACCGACATAATCGCCAGCAAGCGCGACGGCAAGTCGCTCACCACCGACCAGATCAGGTTCATGGTCCGCGGCTACACGGCGGGTGAAATACCTGACTATCAGCTGTCGGCCTTGTTGATGGCGATTTACCTTCGAGGCATGGACGCAAGCGAGACCGCCGCTCTTACTGACGCGATGCTTCATTCCGGCGACGTGATCGATTTCTCCGACCTTGGAGAGGCCCGCGTCGACAAGCACTCGACTGGCGGAGTTGGCGATAAGACGTCGCTCGTGGTTGCGCCGGTCGTTGCGGCGGCGGGCGTCTACGTTCCGATGATTTCGGGGCGCGCGTTGGCGCATTCCGGCGGTACGCTGGACAAGCTCGAATCCATCCCGGGATTTCGAACAAACCTTTCGCTGTTGGAGTTTAGGCAGCAGATGCAGCGGCTCGGGGTCGCGCTGATAGGGCAAACTGAGGAGATCGCGCCTGCCGACAGGAAGCTCTACGCGTTGCGCGATGTGACCGCCACGGTGGCGTGCAGACCTCTGATGGCCGCTTCGATCATGAGCAAGAAGATGGCCGAAGGCATCTCCGGCCTCGTCCTGGACGTGAAGACCGGTAGCGGTGCGTTCTTGAAGACCGAAGATGAGTCGAGGGCTCTCGCGCGCACCATGATCCAGATCGCGCAAAGCCTCGAGAGAGACGCCGTAGCGCTGCTCACCGACATGAACCAGCCACTGGGTCGAGCGGTCGGCAACGCACTTGAAGTGGTCGAAGCCCTCGAGACGCTCAAGGGGCGTGGGCCTTCGGACTTCGACGACCTCTGCAGGGAACTGTCGGCTGAGATGCTGGTGCTAAGCGGCACTGCCGGAACAGTCGAGCAGGCTCGCACTCGCTACGACGAATTGATCGACTCCGGTGCCGGGCTTGAGAAGATGCAGAAGATCATCGAGGCTCAGTCCGGCGATCCCAGAGTGACCGAAGACTATTCTTTGTTACCCGCCTCAACCGGCACGAGCGAGGTCAGAGCCTCGTCTGCCGGATTCATCGAAGAGATCGACACAGAAATGGTGGGTAGAGCCGCGATGCTGCTCGGCGCTGGGCGAGTCCGCCTGGATACGCAGATAGACTACGGCGTCGGCATGGTGATCCGGGCCAGGATCGGTGATCAGGTCCACCAAGGAAGCAGTCTGGCGACACTGCATTTCAACGATCGAGCGCACGCCGAAGAAAGCGCCGATCTTTTGGCTAAAGCGTACAAGATAGGACCCCGCGAAGCTCCCGCCCCGGTTCTGATTAAAGAACGCATCAAGTAAGAAGTTGCCAGATCTTCGCCACGCGAACTTATGCTTGGTGACCGGCAAATGGGCTGATACAGTACACTCGAAACGTGAAATGAGCTATCGGCGGAGGGTGTGAATGAAAACAACCAGGAGAGACTTTGTCAGGGGTGGGGCCCTGATTTCGCTGGGCGCGGGACTCGGCGACGGGCTCAGCCTGAATGCCCCTGCCCAGTCGGGTGGATCGCGACCAGTGGTCATAGCCGCCGGCACAACTATCTATGCTGAAGGAACGCGAAATCGTCTCAAGGTAACCGACAAGGCGATGCAGATGCTGCGCGGCGGCGCCGACCCGCTCGACGCAGTAGTCACTGCGGTCAACATCGTAGAGGACGATCCTAAGGATATGAGCGTCGGGTTGGGCGGCCTGCCCAATGAAGACGGCGAAGTCGAACTCGACGCAAGCGTGATGCACGGTCCTACAAAGCGAGCCGGAGCGGTTGCTGCAATAAAATGGATCAAGAACCCTTCGATCGTCGCCAAACTGGTGCTCGAGCGCACCGATCACGTCTTACTTGTTGGAGAAGGCGCCCTGAGGTTCGCACTCGCCCACGGCTTCAAGAAAGAGGATCTGCTCACCGAACAATCGCGTGCGATTTGGCTGCGATGGAAAGAGACAATGAGCGATCGCGATAGTTGGGGACCTGGGCTCGCTGCGCCCGACTCGCACGCTCGTGCAACGCTCAGGTCTGGTGCTCATGAAGATACGGTTGCGATGGCCGACCAAATCATCGCACATCCGCCAACGGGAACGATCACCTGCCTGGCGGTAACCGAGAAAGGCGATCTTGCGGGAACGACCACTACGAGTGGTCTGGCGTTCAAGATTGCCGGGCGAGTCGGCGACTCACCGCTGATCGGCAGCGGTCTGTTTGTTGACAACGAAGTCGGTGCGGCGGGTTCTACAGGTCGCGGTGAAGAATGCATCAAGGTTAGCGGGTCACACACGGTTGTCGAGTTCATGCGCAAGGGAATGGCGCCGACCGACGCGTGCCTGGAGACAGTCAAAAGAGTCGTAGCCAACTACAACGGCAACATGAAAAAGCTTCAGCAGTTCGCGATCATCTTTTATGCGTTGAATAAGAATGGAAGCTACGGGGCTGCGGGTTTGTGGGGCTCGCGAGTCATCGAGGGTCAGCTACGGCGTCTTCAGTACGTGGTGCATGACGGTCGCGACAACAAGTTGATGGACATCGCATATCTTTACGAATCTCCGGAGAAGTGAAAGCCGCGAAGGAGCTTGTCGACGTCGAAACGAGTGTCGACCAACAAGAAAACATGAGTCGAACGATATTGAGCATCATCCTCGTGGGACTCCTGGCAGCGTCTGCCTGTACGAGCGCGCTTGGCAAACGGGACGAGTCGGCGGGTAAGCCGCGGGTCGGCATCGTTTTCGATATCGGAGGCAAGGACGACAAATCGTTCAACGCCGCTGCGTGGGAAGGCGTGAAGCGCGCTAAGGAAGAACTTGGTGTTTTCTTGCGCGATGTCGAGCCTGGGGATCCGACGTCGATTGAGCCATCGATGCGTGCATTCGCAGAACGCGGTTACGACTTGATCGTAGGCGTTGGTTTTGCGCAGGCTCCAATCATGGATGAAGTTGCTCGAGACTACCCTAATTTGAAGTTTGCGATCATCGACGGGTTCATCGAGCTTCCAAACGTGGCCTCGCTGAATTTCAAAGAGCACGAAGGTTCATTTTTGGTGGGCATAATCGCCGCGCGGACTACGAAGACCGGAAAGATCGGTTTTGTTGGAGGCATGGACATATCGTTGATACATAAGTTCGAGACTGGTTATTCGGAGGGTGCGCATTATGCGAATCCAAAGATCGAGGTATTCGAGAACTACGTCGGAGTGACGGACGCTGCGTGGAACAATCCGGGCAAGGGCAAGGAGCTCGCTAAAACGCAAATAGACCGGGGAGCCGACGTGATATTTCAAGCGGCCGGCAACTCGGGTCTTGGGGTGTTTGACGCTGCCGAGGACATGAAAAAGCTGGCGATTGGCGTTGATGCCAACCAGAACTGGGTCAAGCCTGGATACATTCTGACTAGCATGATGAAGCGCGTGGACGTAGCGGTGTTCAACACGGTCAAGGAAATGACCGAAGGCCGATTCAAGGGGGGAGTGCATTTGTTCGGTCTGGACAACGACGGGGTTGGATATGCGTTGGACCAGTACAATCGCAGCTTGATTCCTCAGCAGGTTCTGGACGAAGTGGAGCGCGCGCGTAAGGACATCATCGCGGGTCGGATCAAAGTCACCGACGCGATGGCTGAGAAGTAGTTCTGAGTTTACTTGAGCATGCAGTTCCCTTCAGAGTTTCAAGAGCCCCCAAGCACTCAGAACTCAGAACTTCCTACCCCTCCTACTCGTTCGATTTTTGTTTCGAGTATTCGATTGCGCGAAGCAGACTGCACTGTAAGCCTCAACCCGTTATACCCGACGCTCTCACCACTTCGCAGTAGTCGCCCGGCCTGAGCCAGCATGAAACCTGCCACTGTGTTGTAAGCATCCGACTCGGGCAACCCTAAATCCAGCGACTTGTTTGCGTCGCGAACCGAAAGATTTCCGCTGACACGAAAGCTGCCGTCCGGCAGATGCTGTATCTCCCCTGCGAGCTCGTCGTGCTCGTCGCGGATGTCGCCCACGATTTCTTCGATTAGGTCTTCGAGGGTAACCAGACCTTCGACCCCACCGTGCTCGTCCACCACCAGTGCCATATGAGCAGTCGAGCGTCTCAGCCTTCTCAGTGCAACGTGCAGTTTAACTGATGGTGGTAGAACCAGAGTCGTTCGCATCAGTGGTTCGATGTCTACGCGACCACCCATTCTGACCGCGCGGCTCAGGTCCTTGTGCAGGAGAATGCCGATCACGTTGTCGAGCGAGTCGCGATAAACCGGCATCCGTGAGTAGCGAGTTTGTTCAAAGAGTTCGAGCATTCGCAGCGGGTCGAGTTCAATATCAAGCGCCTCGATTTCAGTGCGCGGCACCATGACCGTCTCGACCGTCGTTTCGGTGAACTCGAATACGTTGTCGATGAGTCTCCGTTCTTCATCAAGAACGTGACCGCTCTTGTAACTGAGGGCTATGAGGTGGCGAAGCTCCTCTTCGCTGTAGGCGGCGGTGTGCTCAGGCTTTGCGTGGAGACCAAACACCCATAGAAGCCGAGCGCCGGAATGTTCAAGGACCCAGATCGGCGCCTTGAAGACTCGGTAGAAAACCTCGAGTGGGCGAATGACGACCAATGCGACTCTGTCGGCTCGCTGCAGCGCAAGGGTTTTTGGAGCAAGCTCTCCGAGCACGATATGCAGATATGTGATCATCGCAAACGCGATTGCTATGGCCATTGAGTGCGCTGCGACGAGAGAAGTGGATGGGGCGAAGATTCGCCTGAACAGCGCGTCAAGCAGATGCGCCATTGCGTCTTCGCCGATCCACCCGAGAGCGAGGCTCGCGAGGGTGATTCCGAACTGGGTAGCCGAGACGTATACCTGAATCTGGTCCTGTGCCTTAAGCACGAGACGGGCGGCGCGGTTTCCTGCTTCCGCGAGACGTTCGATACGCGACCTTCTGGCACCCACCAGTGCGAATTCGGCGGCGACAAAGAAGCCGTTGACCAGGGCGAGCAGAATTACAGATCCGAATCGGGCCAGGACCTCCAAGGCCGAGGTGTCCATGAGCCGGAATTTTAACAGGACTTCGGGGTAGTGAGTACTCGGTTGGGAGTAAACGGTGAGTGCTGAGTTCTGAGTGCAATCGCAGATTTCAGATTTGAGTTGTCACCACCCAGCACTCAGCACTCAGGACTCTGACTCGCACTCAGCACTCCTACTGACCTGAGGCGCGTTCGATTGCCCTCGCCCACGCACCGAGCAATCTTTGGCGCTCCGATTCTGGCAACTGGGGCTCAAACGTGCGTTCGCGCTTCCAGTTATCGTGCAGTGCACTGACCCCGGGCCAGAAATTCACCGCCAGCCCAGCCAGGTAAGCCGCGCCAGCCGCAGTCGTCTCGGTGTTAGCCGGCCTTACCACCGGAATTCCGAGAATGTCGGATTGAAACTGCATCAGGAAATTGTTCCTTGATGCGCCACCGTCTACACGGAGTTCCTTGAGCTCAATGCCCGCGTCGCTCCTCATCCCGCGAAGCACATCCGCAGTTTGATAGGCGATTGACTCCAGCGCGGCACGGACAAGGTGCTCGCGAGTTGATCCACGCGTCAGGCCTACGATCGTTCCACGTGCATATGGATCCCAGTAGGGTGCTCCGAGTCCGACAAAGGCCGGCACAAAGTAGACCTCCCCGTTGTCCTGAAGTGACGAGGCGAGTTCGTCAGTGTGATCAGCGGCGGAAATGATCTTTAAACCGTCTCGAAGCCATTGGATCGCGGCCCCCGCTATAAAAACGCTGCCCTCGAGCGCGTATTGGAAGGGGCCCTCGCCGATTTGCCACGCGATGGTTGTCAGCAGGTTGTTCTTGGAGGTTACCGCATCCGGTCCGGTGTTTAGGAGCATGAAGCAGCCGGTGCCGTAAGTGTTTTTGGACATGCCCGGCGAGAGACACGCTTGTCCAAAGAGTGCGGCCTGCTGATCCCCGGCATTTCCGGCTATGGCTAACGGGCGACCGAACAGGTCGGCATCGGTTTCGCCAATCAGGGCGCTTGAAGGGATGACGTGAGGCAGCATTTCGGGCGGGACGTTCAGAAGGCCGAGCAGTTCATCGTCCCACTGGCCGGTATGAATGTTGAATATCAGCGTACGACTGGCATTGGATGGATCTGTAGCGTGAACGCGCCCCCCGGTCAGCTTCCAGATGAGCCAAGAGTCGACGGTTCCGAACGCCAGCTTACCTTGTCTAGCGAGATCGCGAGCCCCAGGGACGTTATCGAGGAGCCAGCGAACTTTGCTGCCCGAGAAATAGGCGTCCAGCACCAACCCGGTTTTTTGTTGGAACACGGGCGACAGGCCTTCGCGGTGCATTCGATCGCAATCTTCGGCAGTTCTGCGGCACTGCCAGACGATTGCGTTGTAGATGGGTTCACCTGTTTCGCGATTCCAGATGATTGTGGTTTCTCGTTGATTGGTGATGCCGATGGCTGCTATCTGATCCGGTTTCACACCACAGTCTGCGATGACGCGTTGGGCTGAATCCAGTTGAGTGGACCAGATATCAGCGGGACGGTGTTCGACCCAGCCGGGTTGAGGGTAAATCTGTTCGAACTCCTGTTGAGCCACGGCCACCGGCCAGCCATCGCGGTTAAAGAGAATCGCACGGGAGCTGGTGGTACCTTGATCAAGCGCCAGAATGAACTCTTGGCTCACGAGTCCTCCATTATGGATCGGCCGAGTTGGCGTCACATAATAGCACTGCGGTCTGAGTTTCGAGTACCGGGTTTGGTGATGAGCGCTGAGCGCTGAGTGATGAGCGCTGAGTGGTGAGTGATGAGTCCTGAGTGCTGAGTCCTGAGTGCTGAGTGCTGTGTGGATTCTTAGATTGGAGTTGCTGATGCGGTGAATGCTTGTGCTGGAGGAGCGCGATACCTTCGGGGTCTGGCACTCAGAAGAGCGATCTCAGATCTCAGATTTCAGATCTCAGATCTCTCAGATATCAAATCTCAGATTTCAGATCTCAGATTTCAAATTTCAAATTTCAAAAATTGAGATCTCAGATTAAAACTCATTGACGCGGCCTTGGGGAGGGACCGCCTCCGGGCGATATTTGCGAGCGTAGTCCCACACATACTGTCGAAGATTGTAATAGTAAGGACTGAATCCCAACTCATCCATTTCCTTCAGCGCTTGCTCAACTGTCCACTTGTCATTCATCACCCGCTGCAGTGCGCTCATCTCCCCTGTCCGGTTCAGCCCGTCCGAGCAGAATACAAAGAACGGCCCCTTCGACTGGTCGCCCACCAGGTTCACAAATCTTGTGGCCTCGTCGTCTGTAGGAGGGTCCCACACACTGGTGGGCATCCAATAGTAGTTGAGACCCGCGGCTGCCGCTGCCTGCCTTACGTCATCCGTGTGATCGTAAGTCGAACGTAAGTCGACGATCGACCTAACGCCCAAACGCTTAAGTACTCCAACTCCTCCGCGGGCCGGTTGCGATCCTCGTGTGTAATTTTGGCTCGATCTTCGAAAATATGGCAGCGCCGCTGATACTTCAGCGCTCGCATCGGAGAGCGGAGTGGTGGACGCTTCCACGTACACGTGCGCTGAGTCACTGCCAAGGAGCAGCCCGCCGACCGTCGCGCTGGCCGCGAGAAAGCACACAACGACAACCAACACTGTTTTTCTTTTGTTGTTCAAGGTCACTCGTGTCTTCTTCACTTGCAAGTCCTGTGTACCGACTCACATCTCCTCAGGCCTGAAGAAAATGCTCAGGACTGAGAATTCTCAGCACTCAGAACTTTCGGGAGCCGTAGGGACGCACACGCTTAACTGAAATTTATACCCGGTGAGCGACGTCTGGTAAAGGAAAAAGCATAGACGCCACTCCCGAGTTGTTCGGTCTTTGAGCGATCTCTCCGAATCGATCAAGCAATACATTTCGCTTCTTCTTTTTCGTTGCATTCAAGAGTCGAACGCTGGTCTGGAGTTTTCTTGCGGGCTCGTGACGGTATGGGAAGTGCTTAGTCATCGTTGAGAGAGCTTGTTGCGCGACGTAAATGTTGAAGGTGTCGCCTTCGTGCAGCATTTTGACCGATATCGGTCGCTCGATCTGGTGCATTTTGCATCATCGCCCGTAATTCACACAGAAAACCCTCTGGGTACTGGTCTGCCCTTGCGTCATTTACGTAGTTGAACGATCCGTAGCTGCGCTGTCTATTGGCAAGCATGCCGGTCGTCAGTCGCGGATTGGAAATGCGAGAGCCCTACTCAAACAACGAACAAGGACTACAGTGGCCGGTAGAGCTGGCAGTCGGCGTTATCGGCTTACTCGCGGTTGTCTTTTCAATCTGGGGACTGGTGGGAAGTTTCAGCTCCAAGGCTCTCATCGAATGGTCGGTGCTCGCCGGAGTCACCATGCTTATGGTGTCGCGAGTCGACATCCGCATTCCGAATCGCCCCAGCCGCGTAAGCCTTTCAGACACCTTCATCTTTATCGCCGTTTTCCGCTTCGGAGTCTACGGCTCCGTTCTCCTCGCAGTCCTGGAGTCGCTGTCTAACGCGCTGCAGGTGAAGGAACGGCGCCGAAGCGCGATGGTCAACGCCGCTTCGGTCGGGCTGTCGGCTTTCATTTCGAGCCAGCTTGTATCTTTTCTTTTTGCGGATATCAATACAGCGACCGTAGGCATCGGGGAACTCGCTCTGGTGGCGCTGGTCCTCGCCGTTTCCTTTTACACGGTGAACGTCGGCTTGACCAGCCTGATGACTTCATTGCGTGAGAGACGTCCGGCGAGCGAAGTCCTTCAGGATATCGTTCCGTGGTCTCTGGTCTCGCTGGTGATCGGCACCCTCGCAACGACCCTGGTAGTGAAATTGATTGCGGTGACTTCCTTCTGGGCTTTCATCACGTCCTTGCCGATCCTGATGATCACCTATCACACCTACAAGGTGTATCTGGACAAAGTAGAGACTTCGAACAGGCACGCGGAGGAGATGGCGGACCTGCACCTCAGAACGATTGAAGCGCTCGCGATAGCGATCGACGCAAAGGACGAAGTGACTCACGATCACGTCCGTCGGGTGCAGATCTACGCAACCGGACTGGCCCGAATGTTCGGGCTATCCGATCCTGAGATCGAAGCGTTGAAAGCCGGGGCCCTGCTTCACGACATAGGGAAGCTTGCAGTGCCGGACTACATCTTGAACAAGCCTGGAATACTGACTCCGGCCGAGTTTGAGAAGATGAAGGTGCACACGATAGTCGGCGCGGAAATTCTCGAGCGCGTTGGGTTTCCGTATCCGGTGGTTCCCGTAGTCAGGCATCATCACGAGCGATGGGACGGTCGCGGCTATCCGGACAGCTTGAAGGGAGACGAGATTCCGATGACCGCGCGAATTCTGACGGTGTCGGATTGTTTCGACGCTGTCCGGGAGGAGCGGCAGTACCGCAAGGCGATGACTCGCGGCGAGGCTATCGCGATGTTGAAGGAAGGGTCGGGTACGGTGTTTGACCCGGCAATAATCGCAGCGTTTCTCGACCACCTCGACGATTTCGAATCACAAATCAGAGAGGAGGGCGTCGAGCGGGCCTCCGTGGGGGCGCCACTCAGAGAAGGAGGCGAGCAGGCGGCGGGGTCAGCCAGCGCTCCAATGGTGTACGAGCGCATCAGAAGCGCGCATCGAGAAGTGATCGCCCTCTACGACATCGCGCAAACGATCGGGACTAGTCTGGACCTCAGAGACACGTTTGCCGTGTTCTCATCGAGACTGGAGGACATCGTCAGCTACACGACTTGCGTCTTGTACCTGGTGCGAACGGATTCGACCGAAGTAGAGGCTGCGCACGTTGCGGGACGTGATGCGGATCGTCTTAAGGGAAAGAGCCTTCCTTCGGGCGCAGGCATAACCGGCTGGGTGGTTGCGAACCGTCACGCGATGCACAATTGCGATCCGCGGCTCGACTTTGATGTGCTGAAGGTAGAGACGCCCGATGCGTACAAGACCGCGACGGTCGTACCGTTGATGCGGGATGGCGCGATACTCGGAGCGCTTGCTCTCTATTCCGCGGAGCTGACTGCCTATACATCGGATCACTTGCGATTGATGGAAGCGGTAGCGAAGCTGGCCTCAGATGCAATCGCCAACGCGGTGAAGCATGAGCGAACTGAGACGAGCGCGTTGACTGATCCACTTACCGGGCTGCCTAACGCGCGGGCGCTGCGGTATCGGTTTGAAGAGGAGGCTGACCGGGCGCGCCGGCACCGAGATACGTTCGCAATTGTGATGATGGACCTTGACGGGTTCAAGGCAGTGAACGACGGCTACGGTCATCAGGCGGGTGATCTGGTTTTGAAGGAACTGTCGGTGCTGTTGCACGCTCATGTTAGGTCTAATGACTTTGTGAGCAGGTACGCTGGCGACGAGTTTGTTGCCGTGCTGCAAGTGGGTACTGATGAAGTTGAAGAACTCGCTCGTCGAATTCAGACTGCGGTTGATCGGCATCAGTTTGGGTTTGCAGGTTCAAAGGTGAGCGTAGGGGTTAGCGTTGGCTGGGCCTGTTTTGGTCACGACGGGGACACGATCGATACGCTGCTGCTTGCGGCAGACCGCGCGATGTATGCGGACAAGGCTAAACGGAAAGCGGCATTCAATCAGGACGCTAGAATAAACACCAGTGACCTCGGCCAGTTTCCCGTTATGTGAACCCGTCGAGATCTCAGATTTGAAATTTCAAATTTGAAATTTGAGATTTCAGATCATCGTCGTCTGCCGCGCAAGCTGTCTAAAGCAAAGCGTCCCGGATCGATCACAACGAAAATCAGCGCAACCGACAGATACAGCAGCGCCAGCTCCGGTTTCGTGCTCGTCTTGATGTGAGTATACAGCGCGCCCGACATCGACAGCACAATCGCGAGCCCCGCAAAACGCGTCAACGCTCCTGCAGCAAGGAAAAGACTCGCGATACCCTCGGCAAACGTCGCGTACAGCGCAAGCGCCGTAGCCATCGGCAGACCTGCACTCGCAATCATGTCCGGAAACTGCCATTCCGCCCCGTGAGCGAAATGACCATAAGCGGCCTTTAGCTTGTCGAGCCCGTGAAGATAAAACAGCATCGCACCACAACCGGCTCGCACCACAAGTAGCGCTATACTCCTGCCAGCTTCACCTCTGACAGCCATTCTTCCTCCTTGGCGCAGCCGCCGCTCAAGTCTGCCCGCGGCTGCATCCCGTTGTTGCCCGCTCGCCGCGGGCGTTCTTGAAACTTCATCAGCCTATGCCACGACAGGCTTCAGTCATTTCGGTCCGATCTTCAGATGAAGAATCAGCGGCGACTTCAATTTTTCTTCAGGTGACAATTGTCCCTTTTCATCAACGCTTCCCCATTGGCTGTTTGCGATGAAGAAAAGCTCGTCATCCACGACGACGCCGAGCGTCGGCTCGTCGAACAGCGGATTGTTGACCTCGAGAACCTCAAACCGCGACATCCGCGAATAATCAGGACTCAGCTCGAGCCGCACAAGTCTATTTGGGGTCACTCCGTTTTGCACGCCGATCAGGTTTCCTTTACAAAAGTACAGGCCATCGATCCCCAGCGATGTCGAGTCCGGTGCCGGCGTGATATGCCTGGCTCGATTCGTAGTCACGTCGATGTCAAACAGACCTTTCGAATAGTCCGCCATGAAGAGGTGCTTCTGATCGCTTGAAAATGCCAGGCCCTGAGGTGACACAAACTGCTCGTCCTTGAGCAGAAGTTCAATGTCATCTCGATCGTGTCGAATGACGTAGACGGCGGGCGTATTGCTGTCGGTGGTCAACACGTCCCCGGACGAATTCAGCGTCAGGTCTCCGAGCCCATGATTGCCGGGTCCCGGCACTGGGTACTTCTTGATCAGCTTCTTCGCCTTCAGATCGAACTTTAGAACGGCGGACTTGCCTTCCATCTGCGCGTCGTAGCCCGACATTTGAGGAAACGCGGTTGTGGTCGCCCAAAGTATGCGTCTGCCGGAATCGACCGCCATTCCCAGAACGCTCCAAAGCCCGTCTTTCTCATCAGCCAGTACTCCCATCCGGCCCTGCTTGTCTCTGATCACGATCTTCCGTTTGTGAATGCTGCTTATGTAAAAAGTTTGCTCGACGCGATCGTAGGCGATGCCTTCGGTCACCAGACCCTTCTCGGCTATGGTGAATGCAATCGAACTGTGGACTATCGGACCGGCATTCGCTTCAAACTGCTTCAGAACACCTCTGAAACCTTCCAGGGTCACAAGCCCCTGGAAATCAGGATCCTTTTCAGGATGTAGGATCATTCCCATCCTTGTGATTTTGCCCAGCCAGATCAGAGCGTCCTGCTGATTTCCGAGAAGTGATTGCATGCGTGCAATGCCGTAGATGATTGACGGATGGTCGGGAATCAGCTCGAGCGCCTTTTGAAGATTCTCCAACGCCTGAACGTAGTTCTTTTGGTTGTACGCCGCCCCCGCTTGCTCTCGATAATAACGAGCGTCCTGAAGCTGGGCGTCTTGATGCCAACTCCAAAGAAATACCAGTAGAAGCGTGCCAATCTTCGAATTCATCATTCGTCCTTCTGACGCCGCATCGCACAACCCGCTAACGAGAGCCAGAGTCACCCATAAGCTGACGTTGCAATCAGCGCCGCCACTCGGCCGGTTCGAATGTCTATGCACTCGAGCCGGTCGAGTCATTGGCGCGATGCTCTACTTTGTCTTCACTGGAGCTTCGGGACGCGGCGGTATTTTGACGGTCGTGCCCTTCAGCTTCCTGATGACCTCGTCGACGGCTCGTTCGAGCTGCTGATCTCGTCCATTGATTACCTCTTTCGGGTCGTTATCAACTTCAATATCCGGATCAACACCGTGGCCTTCAATGATCCACGCGCCCTTCACGTTTGCGAAAGCGAATTCGGGCACGAACACCGTACCGCCGTCGATTAGCGGGCCATGCGAGGTGATGCCGACTACGCCGCCCCACGACCGCTTTCCGATCAGCGGGCCAAGACCTGCTTCGCGGAACATAGCCGGAAAAATATCGCCGTCGGACGCTGAGTTCTCGTTCAGCAGACAAACCATCGGGCCGGCGAATACGCCGTCCGGGTACGTCGACGCCAGATCGCTCGTGCGCGTGTAATTCAGGGCCAGCACCTTTCTCCTGAGTCGCTCGATCAGCATTCGAGAAACGTTGCCGCCTCCGTTTGCCCGATCATCGACGATCAAGCCCTCCTTGCCTAGCTGGCCGTAGTACCACTTGATGAATTCGCGAATCCCGTTCGCACCCATGTCGGGCACGTGAATGTATCCAACGCGGCCGCCGGACATTTCGCTGACCTTCTTGCGATTGGTCTCAACCCAATCCAGATAGATCAGATTCTGTTCGTCGGTGATCGGTCGGAACGATGTAGTTCTCGCCCCATCCATCGTAGGCTTGCTGTTGAGCGTGAGCTGCACCGGGTTGTCGGCTTTCGCTCGCAGCAGACGATAGATGTCCTCGTCGGCCTTCAGCGGCTGACCGTTTATTGCAAGTACGTACTCGCCCACGGAAGCGTTGACTCCGACTTCAGTCAACGGCGAGCGATAGATTTCTTCTTCGTTCATGCCTTTGAAGATCTTGGAAATTCGATAGAGCCCGACTTCGTGGTCTACGTCGAACCGCGCTCCAGGCAGCGCGACCCGAGGCCTGGGCGGAATCTGAAAATCCCCGCCCTCAATGTAAGCGTGCTGCACGGTGAGCTCCGAGATCATCTCGCCTATTACGTAGTTGAGATCGGAACGATGGGCTACGTACTTCAGCAATGGCTTGTATTGCTCGCGCAAAGCAACCCAGTCGTAGCCATGCATGTTCGATACGTAGAAATAGTCGCGATAGCGTCGCCAGACTTCGTTGAAGATCTGCTCCCATTCCTCCGAAGGCACGCGGTCGTACATAAGCCCGCTAACCGACACCGGTTTCTTGTTGCGATCGCCCTGCGGGGTCGCGTCCAACATGCTGAAACCCGTACTCTGAGCTACCAGCAGCTTTGAGCCGTCTTCCGACAGCACGTAGCCGTTTATGTCATCGGCAAGCACCGTCTCTTTTCGATCCTTTATTGAATAGATCCGCAACGAAGCGCGCCCTTCGGGGGCCCTGCCGTAGTAGAACGCGGGAACTACGGCGTAAATCAGATGTCCTTGTTTGACCGACAGCCCGTTGTAGTTGCCCGCTTCGATCGGCGCTCGAGATACGCGGCTCGATAAGCCGTCAAAATCGATTACCAGATCGGCCGGAGGCTTTGGCGCGTCCTTCTTTTCCGGCTGGGCCGCTTTCGAGTCTGTATCGTCTTGAGAGATCGTGACCTCGTCGCTTTCGGGCGGAAAAGGATGCTTGGCGTCCTTACGAAGCGCCAACGCGTAGATCATTGTTGACCGGTTGAGCGCATAGTTGAATTCGACCGAAGAAATCAGCGGCGCGAATTCGTGATCGCTCAGAAAATACAAATAGCTTCCTTGCGGGTCCCATGCCGGCGAATAAGCGTTGAACATCGGATCGGTGATCGGGCGAGTTTTGCCGTCGCCTGCGCTCCAGATCACGATTGAACGTCGTCCCCCATCGCCGGTGATGCTGAACGCCAGATGATTTCCTCGGGGAGACCACGTGTAGTCGCGTATCTGACCGGCAGGCGAATTGCCTACTTCCACGAGCTTCTTGTCCGCAAGCGTCAGCACGTACAGCTTGCCATCCTTGTCGCTGAAGGCGATTCGTTTTCCGTCGGGCGCCCACACCGGCGCGAACCTCATCGCGTGCCCGCCCTTCGTCAGTTGCTCGGCGGGCGCTGAACCGTCCTGCGCAACCACCCAGATCTCCTCCTCACCGGTCTTGTCTGAGACGTAGGCGATCCGGGAGCCGTCTGGTGACCATCGCGGCCACTTGTCGTGCGCACCGGAAGAGTTAGTCAGGTTGCGCGTCGGGCCCTTTTCTACAGGAGCGGAAAAAATGTCGCCTCGAGCACAGAACAGAACGCGCTCGCCCTTGGGGCTCAGATTGAAGTCTTCTATGTTTCGGGCAACTGGAATGGTCGTCGGCCGCCGGTTCAAACCGTCATCAGGGACCGTTATCGACAACGGTGTGACCTTCCTGGATTTCACATCCAGGATCTGCAACTCACCATCCATCTCGTAAACGATTCGAGATTGTTTGTCGCTGCTCGGCCAGCGCACGTCCCATCTGTCGTAGTGCGTCAGCTCCGTGGTCTTTCCGCTTCCGAGGTCAAAGGCGTAGAGGTTGAAATGTCCATCGCGGTCCGAGTTGAAATAGATCGTGTTGGCGATCCACATCGGGTCGCGGCTCGGCCTGATGTTGTCGGTTATTCGGCGAGCGTCGTAGTTTTTCAGATCAAAAATATAGAGCTGGTTGGCCTGTCCGCCGCCGTAGCGCTTCTCGGAGCGGAAGTCGCGCGAGCGAGGCGAGTAGACGATCTTCGATCCGTCGGGGGAAAGGTCTCCGGCTCCGGACTCAGGCATCGGGAACGGCTCGGCCGGGCCGCCGTTTATCGAAACGCTGTATAGCCGGCTGATCGGTAGAGTCCACGAGTCACGCTGAGACCGAAAGATGATGTTCTTGCCATTAGCCGTCCAGCCGTAGACTTGATTGTCCCAACCCCAACGCGGCGCAAGCGGGCCTCGCGCCGGGTAAAACGTCAACTGCCGAGGCTCGCCCCCGCCGACCGGCATCACGTAAACCTGCTCATCACCATCGTACTGGCCGGTAAAGGCTATCCACTTTCCATCCGGCGAGAACTTTCCGAACACCTCTATGCCGGGATGAGCAGTCAGCCGGCTCGCGGTGCCGCCTGAGGTCGACGCTATCCATAGGTCTCCGCCGTATGTGAAGACAACTTTGTCGCCATAGATATCGGGGAATCTCAACAGTTTTGTTTGAGCGCTGGCGGATGAGCCAGTGAGGACAAGAAGTGCCGCGACGAAAGCGGCAGCCAGGAATGTTCGAATCATCAACTTCCTCCGGTTTGGGCCTGAGATAAATGCGGGCAACCTGACATCGTGCCCCGCCTGAGCGCATCCGCGCAAGTGGTTGTTGGGAAGTGGGCAGTAATGCAGTAGGCAGTATGCAGTATGCAGTAGGCAGTTGGGGGAAGGGAGACGCGTCTCCGCGTCTCCCCCTGCTGCCTACTGCATACTGCCTACTGTTGACGACCCTACCGGGGCTGTGAATAATACGCGTCGAATGAGTCAGGCCCCCGGACTAAGCAAGAGGATTAACCTGGAAATCGAGGTCAAGCTTGCCTGCGACGATCTTGATCGCTTGAACCGCGCAGGCTTCCAGTTGATCCTCGAAACCCCTCGACACTTCGAAGACAACTGGCTGCTGGATCTGCCCGACCAGACGCTAATGAAAGGCGGCGCAGCCCTTCGAATCAGGTCTGTAAACGGCAAGGGCACCCTCACTTATAAGAAGGTTGTCGACGGATCACGTGCTACGCGATTGAAGGTCCGCGAGGAAATCGAAACTCAGATCCAGGAACCTCAGCGGGTGATCGAGCTGTTTGAGCGGCTCGGTTACCGCCGGTCGTTTCGCTATCAGAAGTACCGAACCGTGTACCGCCTCGAAACTGAGGGCCAGACTCTGGAAGTTGTGTTTGACGAGACGCCTATCGGCAACTTCGTCGAAATTGAAGGCGATGAACGCGCGGTCGAGCGCGTTCTGGACGCTGCCGGTTTTACCGCCGAAGAGTCCATCCAACTGAGTTATCCTGAGCTGCAGGCCGAAAGATGCCGGAAAAAGGGAATCGCCTTTCAGGACCTGGTTTGGAAGACTGACGATCATTGATCTCCGACTCCGGTCGGCGATCACCCGGGCGGGATTCCGCCCACGCTGGTCAGCGCCGTTTGCTCCTCCGTTCCGTTTGTCCTCACACGGGTAATCGTGGCGGTTCCGCCGTCGCGGGCCGAATAACATCCACTCAGCGGACCTCTGTTATGAAGGGTTTCATTCTTGCCGCAGGATTCGGGACAAGGCTTTGGCCGTTGACCGAAGATCGTACCAAGCCGGCTATACCATTCTTGAATAAACCACTGATTACTTACTCGGTGTCTTATCTTGCCAGCCACGCAATTCGCGACATCATAGTGAATCTGCACCATCAGCCCGATTCAATCCGAAACGCGCTCGGAACCGGCCGCGCCTTCGGCGTCTCGATCTGTTATTCATTTGAAGAGGAGATTCTGGGAACCTCGGGGGCACTCGACTTTGTTCGCGAGGCCCTGGTCGAAGATGACTTCGTAGTCATAAACGGAAAGATCGTGACTGATATAGATCTCTCGAAGGCCATTCAGGCACACCGCGAGCGCGGCGCGATCGCCACGCTCGTGCTTAGAGAAAACCCGGCGCTGGAGAGATTCAGCATCGTCGAGACCGCTGCGGATGGCCGCGTCACCCGGTTCGCAGGCATGCCCGATCCCGCCCAATCCGGCGACAGCGCGCCTCTGATGTTCACCGGGATCCAGATTCTGTCACCGCGGATCTTCAGGTACATACCACGCTCGCGGTTTTCTCACTCGACCGTTGACGTTTACCCCCAAGCCATCGCAGCCGGTGAGGTTGTGCTGGGACACGTCGCGGCCGGGAGTTGGTACGAGATGAGTACGTTGAGCCGCTACTTTGAAGCCAGTCTCCGGTTCATGCGTGGAAGGGACGAATCGGTCACTCAGGGAGCCGGTTGCGTGATCGGGGATGGCGCTTTGGTGCAGAACTCTGTACTCTGGGACCGTGTCACCGTGGAGCCCAACTCCACAGTTCGGCTCGCGGTACTTGCCGATGACGTAAGGATCCCAGCAGGCCAGTACATCGAACACTCAGTGGTGGTACTACGCGATAGGGTTAGAGAAATCGAACGCGGCGAACTGATTGGCGAGAACCTTGTCGTTCCATTTCGGGCCCGGTTTGGCGAGCATATCGATTGACTGCATTGCCTGGCTCGCAACCGACTCGCCAACCGAAGCTGGGCACGTTCGTAGTTGCAGTCAGACCCGTTCAACGAACCAACAGTCGAAGATCTTTTTGTGAGCAACTAATGACGTCGACCTATTTGACCAATCATCTGAGCGCAGTTGTGGCGCTCGCAGCACAAACCCTGGACTCGCCTCCGGACGACGTCAAATTCGACAAGGTCACCGGTGATGCGTCTACGCGGGAGTATTTCCGCGCAAGAATCGGAAACCGCAGCGTGATTGCGGTCCTGTATTCGGAGCCTTTCGACGAGAGAATCAGCGCGGTCGAGCGGCTCGCTGAACTCGAGATTTCAAATCCCGCTGCACGACTGACATTCGCCAACGATCCCCGCGCGCACATTGAGACGACGTCTCTGTTTCTCGAAGCTGGCGTCCCGGTGCCGCGAATAGTCGGAGTATCCGGAGACGAAGGTGCGCTGCTGCTCGAGGACGTAGGCGATACGAGGCTTCAGGATTGGCTCAGTTCCAAAACAAATGAGCAGGTTGTAGCCGCTTACCGCCGGGCCCTCGAGGTTCTGATTCAGATTCAGGACGCGACTCGTTTCGTTCTCGAGCGTCATTCGATTTGTTCAGTCCTCGAGTTTGACGAGGCCAAGCTCCGGTGGGAGCTTGGTTTCTTTTTTGCGAACTACGTAAACAAGCATCTGAGACTGAAGCTAAGTCCGGCTATGGCGAACAGTGTTCAGGCGGAGTTCAAGGAGTTGTGCTCGGAGCTGGCGTCGCGTCCAAGGGTGTTCACTCATCGGGACTATCACGCGCGAAATCTGATGATAAAAGACGAAGAGATGTTCGTGATCGATTTTCAGGACGCGCGAATGGGTCCAACGAGCTATGACGTTGCGTCTCTGCTTTCGGACCCCTACTCTCCGCTGGATCGAGCATCAGCGGATCAACTAACGCGGGAATTCGTGGAAATGAAATCCCGGTCGAAGCTTCCGATCGAGGACTTGAGGGATTTTGAAATCGAGCTGCAGCTCATGACGGTTCAACGGATGTTGAAGGTGATCGGCACGTACGCGTCTCAAGCAGTCGCGGGGAATCCGATCTATTTACCATACATCGCGCCGGCGAAGGAGCGGGCTCTTTCGGCGCTGGCAGCGCTAAACCGATTCAGCGCGATTCGGTCTCTATTGGAAAGTGCTGAGCGCTGAGTCCTGAGTGCTGAGTAGGGACCTCGAAAGCTTAGTTCTCAGGTCACGAGAGTTCGCACTCATTAAGAAAGATAGCGCAGCTTTTGGAGGTTCGTGCTCAGCACTCAGCATTCAGCACTTCTTCAGAAGTCGGAGTTACGTCCCTATATGGCGATCAACTTCAAATATGGAGAGATCGCAGCCGCCAACCTCGCGGACAACATCTGCAGGTTGAGATCTTGTGCTCCCGGACACTACGAGGTCTGGTTTCTTACCTTTAATCAGCGGACTACTCAACGCGGGTTCTGGTTGCGCTACACAATTGACTGTCC
Source organism: Blastocatellia bacterium (assembly GCA_035315885.1). Taxonomy (GTDB): domain Bacteria; phylum Acidobacteriota; class Blastocatellia; order UBA7656; family UBA7656; genus DATFXM01. Next base: position 9,292 of record DATFXM010000067.1, on the reverse strand, counting down.
CGAGTCAGGGTCCACAGAGCGTTTGCCCGCGGTATGGGCTGGATTCTACGATCAAAAAAATCCAGCCAATAATTTTGTGATCAAACAAGAACTCGACCCGCGCAAGCTGATTACTGCCGAACACGATGGACCGATCTTCTGCGCGGGAGAAACCCTGCTATCGAGTTCCAGGGCTGTCGGAGTCGCCGAATCGAATGGCCATCGAGTGTCCTGGGACCTGGGATTCTCTCCGAATCAGACCACGTACCGTCACATAAGCCCTCGAGTCGCTCAGCTAGTGAAGCCGGTGTCGCACATTTGCTCGCCTAACCTTGATATAAGACTAAGCGGTGTCTTGCGGGTGGATGGCCGCGAAATTATCTTGAATGAGGAACCAGGATGCCAATCCCATCTCTGGGGACGTAAGCACGTCGACGAGTGGGTGTGGGCACACTCGAACGCGTTCGAAAAACATCCGGACACCGTGTTCGAAGGTTTGTCCGCCCGTCCGCGACGCGGAGGGGTAATGCTTCCCCAGATCAACTCCCTGATGCTGCGTCACCGCGGCGAAGTACACTCTTTCGTCAGGGTTCGCTTTGCCGACCAGTGGAGGCGCCGATTGGGCATGGGTTACTGGTCGTTCACCGCGATGGGCGCGCGCTTGCGGCTTGAGGGTGTAGCTCAATGCCGGTTGCGCGATATGCTGCAGGTGACCTACGTCGATCCCGACGGCGAGCCGGTTTACTGCATCAACAGCGAGATTGGAAAGATGAAGATCAGAATCTTCCGCCGAGTTCACGCTGTCAGGTGGCGTCACGTAGAGACGATAAGCGCCTTTGGGACTGCGCACCTCGAACATGCCTCGCGCCGGCCGGATCCCAATGTCCGTTCTGAGCAGCAGCTTCTGACTTAGAAAAATCCAGCTAAGACAACGCCCCATAGCGGGACCCGTTCGAAATCCCCAAGAGACAGACAGTTTTTCAAACCAAAAGCACCTGCCGAGAGTCTAAGTCGATATGATGAGTCGTGAACGGCGGTTTCCCCGGCCCGCTAAAACTCGCCATAATAATCGAACACGGACGCTCAAGAGGTAGACTTATGAGACGCATGGCAGGAAGACCCGCGGCCTTAGCGATGGCCGTCATCGTGGCTCTTGCGGCAATGTTCCCCGCAACCGCCACAAAGGCCGGCACCAACGTCGACACGCGCGCAAAGACGAAGTCTGGTCTGACAGAAGACCAGAGGATCGTGCACTTGTTGAATCGTACCGGTTATGGTCCACGGCCTGGGGATATCGAGCGAGTCAAGCGAATCGGGATCGATAAGTACATCGAGCTGCAGTTGCATCCTGAGCGCGTAAACGATTCGGCGATAGAAGCGCGATTGACCGGGCTGGACTCGCTGCATATGAGCACGCGAGAGATGAATGAGAAATACCCGCAACCGGCGATGGTAGCGCGCGACCTCGGACTCCTCAAGCAGGATCTGAAAGCAGGTAAGGCGGTGGGCAAGGGCGAAACGCCGGAACAGCCTAAGGCTGAAGACAAGCCGGAGGATTTGGCTGCGAAACTTCAGAGCCGTGAATACCGTCAGCAGGTGATGCAGTATTATTCGCAGCACGGACTGAAGCCGCCGCAAAGACTACTTCAGGAGCTCCAAGCCCAGAAATTGATCCGAGCCGTGTACAGCGAGCGCCAGCTTGAAGAGGTCGTCTCAGACTTCTGGTTTAATCATTTCAATGTTGACTGGCGCAAGGGCGGCGACAAGTGGATGACTACGGACTATGAAATGAATACCATCCGCCCGCACGTTCTGGGCAAATTCAAGGACCTGCTTCTGGCTACGGCAAAGAGCCCGGCAATGCTCTTCTATCTCGACAATTTTCAATCCATGTCTCCGGATACCAAGTTGCCTCAGCCGGGGCAGAGACGTCGTCCGCCTCAAGTCGGCGGGATCGGCCTCGGCAGAGTCCGGCCGAATCGGCCAGTGTTTGGCCCTACCGATCCGATATATCGCCAGCAACAGGCCGAGCGTGACAGGGAGATGCGAGAGGCCAACTCGACCGCCCAACAACAGCGACCGAAGGCGGCGGGACAGGTCGCGAAACGAAAGCCTGGCATCAACGAAAACTACGCGCGCGAGCTGATGGAACTTCACACTCTCGGCGTGGATGGTGGTTATACGCAGAAGGATGTTCAAGAAGTTGCGCGTTGCTTTACGGGCTGGACCATCGACAGGCCCAGGCAGGGCGGCGGTTTCGTATTCAGGTCATTCATGCACGATGACGGCGAGAAGAACGTGCTCGGTCATAAGATTCCCGCGGGCGGTGGTCAAAAGGACGGCGAAATGGTCATCGACATCCTCTCGCACAGCCCCAACACGGCAAAGTTCATCGCTACCAAGCTGACGCGCAAGTTCGTAAGCGACCGGCCGCCCCAGGCACTGATAGATCGGGTGGCGGCGACCTACGCTCGTACAGACGGCGACATCCGCGAGATGCTCCGCACGATTCTGACTTCTCCGGAGTTCAACTCGAAAGAGGCTTATCGGTCTAAGATCAAGTCGCCGTTTGAGCTGACTGCATCTGCAATACGCGCATTGGGCGGCGACACCACCGGATCCCCACAGCTTGCGGCGTTTGTTGCCAAGATGGGCCAGCCGCTTTATCAATACCAGGCTCCGACCGGGTATCCCGATCGAGCGGAACAGTGGGTAAACACGGGAGCCCTTCTCGAGCGTCTCAATTTCGGGCTTGCGCTGAGCGCCAACAAGATTCCCGGCGCTTTGGTGGATGTAGAGCAGGTAGCCGCCGGAGCCGCGAAGTTCGATGAACCAAAATTAATGGAGAGAGCGATCACTCTGCTGCTGCAGGGAGACGCATCGACCCAGACGCGCGCAGTGCTCGACAAGCAATTAAAGGAGGGGGTACCAGTCAAGGGCGAGCCCGTAGACGACGCGATGTTGAATCGCAAGAACGGCCCAGACGAAATGGATACTGGCGCGGCTATGATGAAAGATGATCAGCAAAGGTACCGCCCTACGGACAAGGTTGCTCGCAAGGATGAGGCGTTGGAGCGACGGGGCCAGGGGCTTGGGATGGTTGCTAAGGCGGGTCCGCCAATCGATCCGCACTTTGCGTTGGTTTTTGGATTAGTATTGGGTACGCCCGAATTTCAAAGGCGTTAGTCTCGGGTTTCTAGTTTCTGGTTTCTGGTTTGATGGATCAAGGCTTAGGCGATAACAAGGCTCACGCATAAACGTACCAGGAAGTAGAAAACAAACCAGAAACTAGGAACCAGAAACCAGAAACTCAGTAACCTGATAGAACGGAGTTCGACCATGGCAGTAACAAGAAGATTCTTTCTGAAGTCATCGGGAGTGGCAATGGCCAGCCTCGCCGCTGCGCCCTCTTTCCTGAAGCGCGTAGCTCTTGCACAGAACTACACCGGGCCAGACAGGGACAGACCAATTCTCATCGCTATCTTTCAGCGGGGTGCGATGGATGGAATCTCAGCCGTAGTCCCCTTCGGCGATCGCAACTACGCCAGCGTGAGGCCTCAAATAGCTATTCAATCTCCATCTCGCGGAGCTACCGACACTGCAATTGACCTCGACGGGTTCTTCGGGTTTCACCCCTCGCTCGCTCCGTTCAAACCGGTCTGGGATCAAGGCCACCTGGCAGTAGTTCACGCCGTAGGCTCGCCTGACAACACCCGATCGCACTTCGATGCACAAGACTACATGGAATCGGCGACGCCGGGGAACAAGGGAACCGGTGAAGGATGGCTTAACAGGTACCTTCAGTCGAGGCGAGATCCGAAGGCGAGTCCTTTTCGCGCAGTTTCGCTCACCGCAAATCTGCCCCGAACATTGATGGGCACCGCTCCCGCAGTGGCAATGACCAACATCAATGAATTCGGCGTGCGCGCCGGGCAAGGCGGAGGTCAGGTTGCCTCCGGATTCGAGGAACTCTATCAGCAGAGCATGACCGACGTCCTGAGCGGCACAGGTCAGGAAGCATTCAAAGCCGTCAAGATGTTGAAGAAGGCCAATCCGCAACAGTACACCGCCGCAAACGGCGCAAACTACCCTCGCTCGCCTTTTGGAAACGCACTGCTTCAGATTGCGCAGCTAATCAAGGCTGATATAGGAATCGAGGTTGCCTTCACCGACGTGGGTGGTTGGGACACTCACGTCAACCAGGGTAACGGTCGAGGTCAGCTTGCGAACCGCTTACAGGACTTCAGTCAGGGGATAGCTGCACTTTACAAGGATCTGGGCGATCGGATGCGCAACGTAGTCGTAATAACCATGACCGAGTTCGGTCGAACAATAAGACAGAACGGCTCGGGTGGAACCGATCATGGACACGCGAGTTGTTTATTTGTTCTTGGTGGTGCGGTCGCGGGCGGGAAAGTGTACGGCCAATGGCCCGGGCTTGCCACCGAACAGTTGTATGAAGGGCGCGATCTTACGCTGACCACCGACTTCAGAAACATCTTCGCGGAAATTGCCGCACGACACATGGGTGCGAGCGACCTCAACGCGATCTTTCCGGGATTCAGTCCTGATCCGAAGAACTTCCGCCGGTTCCTCGCGAGGTCATGAGCTTCGAGCAGCGAATGAGCCCTGAGGACTAATACCACTCGGCGCTTCGCGTTAGGAAGGCCCCCTGTTTTTTGTGAGAAGTACTATGCGAAATCCCTTCCGCGTGGCAGTGGTAGTGCTCTGCCTGAGTGTTACTTTGAATGCGCAGTCAGGTCGAGTAGGGCAGCGAGACCGAAGCCGTCCCGAGCAGCAGCAATCGAACGAAGATGCGATTCAACTCAAGAGCACGCTGGTGAGTGTGCCGGTAATCGTCAGCGACAGGGGCGGTCGATACATCTCGAATTTGAAGCGCGAGGACTTCAAGCTTTACGAGGATCGTGCCGAGCAAAAGATCGCGGTGTTTGATACCGAAGAAGAAGCGCTCAACGTAGCTCTTCTTCTCGATACTAGTCAGAGCACTGCTGGAGTCCTCGACGATATCAAGAAATCCGCCACAAAGTTTCTAAAGGAGCTGAGACCCAAAGACAAGGCGATGGTCGTCACGTTCGATGCTGAGATTAGGGTTTTGTGCGGGCTGACATCGGATCAGCGCGAGCTCGAGCATGCCGTCAAGAGCGCGCAGAACCCCGGGAGGTTCGGAACAAAGCTGCGCGACGCGGTAGCCCAGGTGTTTGACCGGTACTTCAAGAACGTTGAGGGCCGGAAAGCCATCATCTTGCTCACGGACGGCAAAGACGCCGGCAGTTATGTCCCCGAGGACGAACTGTTCGACAAGGCCTCGGAATCGGGAGCGATGGTGTATCCGGTGTTTTTTGAGACTCGCTTTGGACACAGAAACGGCGGTCCTCAGTGGGGACACGGAGGGCGAGGCGGCTGGGGAGGTCGCGACCGCTTTCCTCAGGGTCAGGACCGTCGAGGCGGTCGAGCATCTCAGCGAAATGAACGCGCGGAGGACTTCCTGACCAGTCTGGCGGAGGTCTCGGCCGGCCGCTTCTTTTCGAGCAAGGTCGAGGACTTGAAGTCCACATTCAGCGAGATCGCCGAGGAGCTAAGGCACCAGTATCGACTTGGGTTCTATCCGGACCCGGGAAAGGCCGACGGACAAAAGCACTCAATCAGGGTTGAAGTGAGCCGACAAGACCTGGCGGTCCGCGCAAGAAGGAGCTATCAAGCGGTCGGGCATTAGGAAGTTCTGAGTTCTGAGTTCTGAGTTCTGAGATCTGAGATCTGAAATCTGAATCTGAGATCTGAGATCTGAATCTGAGATCTGAAATCACTTGTGCTAAGACTTATCGAGAAAGTCCAGAGTCTCACTTAAGAAGACCTGCAACTGATCGTGATGCACCCAGTGGCCGGCATTGGCCACCTTGACCAAACGGTGGTTCCTGATCGCCTGTGCCCGGCCGTCCGCTTCCGGGTCCTGAGCCCAGCTCTCCATGCCCCAGAACAGCAACACCGGACACTCGATCTGTCCCATTATCTCCACGAAGTCTTCCCGGTTGTGCCCGTACGGCGAGAAAGGCCGCGCGTAGTTATCGAACTTCCACAACAGAGATCCGTCTGATTTCCAGTTGGTGCCGTGAAGGGTCAAATGCCGGGCCACCTCATCGGAGAGATGAGGATTCGCCTCTCTCATCCGTCGAACGGCCGAATCCAGGTCGGGATAGCTATGAGGGTCTCGCCGTTCGCACTCTCTGATCGACTCGATCCAGGTCCGCAATCTCTCTGAGCCCGGCCGAAAGATGCGGTGCGTTGGAGGCGGCCCGAGACCTTCGATGACCACTGCCTTGCGCACACGATCAGGATAGACTCCCGAGTACATCAGCGAAACTATTCCGCCCAGCGAATGACCCACAAGGTACAGCGGAAACGCATCGATGATATCTGCGAGCGCTGACAGATCCAGAACGTGTTCGGCTACGCTGTACAGCGCGCCCGGTGCCCACTGGCTGTTTCCATGGCCGCGCAGGTCGAGCGCATAAACGTGAAAATGTTCTCGAAGCGCCCGCGCGACCCAGTCCCAGTTTCTTGCGTGATCCAATCCGCCGTGAACCAGCACCAGCGCCGGTTTCCCGTCTTGACCCCAGTCCCAGAAGTGAAGCTTGAGACGGTGCGAATAGTAGTAGTGCGAAATCGGCTCCACTTAACGATTCTCCCGATCAGAGCACCTTGATTACCGATACGGTCAGGTCGTCTTCAGGACCGCCCACCTCCGACGAGTAAGCGTCGACCGCTTCAGTCACGCTCTGTACGATCTGCGCAGCCGTACGATCCCGTACTGCCAGAACGGTCTGCTCCAGCCGTTCGAGCCCGAACTGCTCGTCGCGCTCATTCAGAGCTTCAATCACGCCATCGGTGTACATGACCAGCACGTCGCCACGCTCGAAATCCACGACCGACTCGGAGTACTTCGAATTGTCAAAGATCCCCAGCGGCAGTCCGCCTTGATCCAGAAGCTGCTTTTGTCCGTTGGCCCGCAGCAGTAGCGGCGGGTTGTGCCCCGCGTTTATGTAAAGGAGCCGGCGATGGTCGGGATCAACAAGGCCGTAGAAGCAGGTGATGAATCGTTCGCCTTCGGTAGCTTCGAATATGAGCCGGTTTACGCGATACATCACCACCCTCATCGCGAATTCGTTTATCACCGTTGCGTGGATGTAGGCGCGGAACGTCACCATGATCAACGCCGCGGCAAGCCCTTTGCCTGATACGTCGGCCACGAGCACCGCAAGGCGGTCGGTGATCGAATCGATGAAATCCAGGTAGTCGCCCCCGATCTCGCGAACGGGCATTGTAGTCCCGTGCATGTCGTAGCCTTTGATCTTTGGAAAGGATCTTGGCATGAGGCCTTCGACTACTTTGCGGGCGAGCTCCAATTCGCTTTCGACTCTCCGCTGTTTCATCACCTGGCGGTAGAGCAGGGTATGATCGATGGCCGCCGATGCGAGGGAGGCAAACATAGTCAGCAATTCGAGACTGTGTTCGTCGTAAAAGGAAGGCGAATCGTATTCGAGGTTGATGGCGCCGATGCATTTTCCATCGGCACGGGTGATTGGCGCGGCGATTTCCGAACGAGTTTCCTGGCGAGCTTTGACGTATCGGGTGTCGGTTTTTACGTCGTTGACTACGGTTCCGCGGCAGTTCTTTATAACCCAACCGATGATGCCGCTGCCCGAAGTCAGGAAATCCTCCTTGAACCATCGAGGGGGATAGCCCATCGTCTTGAGTTCCAGGATGTTTCCGGTGCGTTCGTCTAAGACGCAAATGACCGCGGCCGAATAGTCGATCAGTTCTTTTACGGCTTCGAAAATTGTGTCTATGACTTCGTCGAGGTCTAGCGAGCTGCTGACCTTTCGGACCGAGTCCACCAGAGTTTCAATACTGCTATCCTTGACGTCCATGATGAGGCGATATGCTACCAGCCGGTCGCGCAGGTAGCCAATGGGGAGGGGAGCGAAGGGGCGAATGGGCGAAGGGGCGACGCGGGGAGGACAGACGCGTAGATGGCTACCGAAGGGCGAAGGGGAGAGACGGAGGCGTGGAGATGGGGAGGTGCGGTGTCTCGTGAACCCCGAGACCTAACGGTTTCTCCGGGTATCGGCCCTTCGCCCATTCGCTTCCTCTCCGCGTCTCTCCTCCCCGCGTCTCCGCGTCCCTCCTCTCCGGCTCGCCCATTCGCCCCTTCGCTCTTTGACGCCACCCACCAGCGTCGTATAATGAGCACCGGATGGGTGGCTGACCCTGGCAAAAACTCCCAAGCTGGCTTTGGAGGATCTAGCCCGCTGGAACACCTTTGGCTCGTCCAATGACGAGGGCCACGGCGAAGGGGGTCAAATGAATCGGAAACAATCACTCCTTACGATAACAACGCTGTTTATTCTTGCGATCTCTGCAGTCGCGCAGGATCGAAAACCTCTACCACCCGGCGAACAACAGAAGTATGTAGTGTCGGCAAAGCCGGGCATCGTAAGCCTGATCGAAGGCGAACTTAATTCCAGACACGAAAACACTGGCTGGGCCAGACTCTTCGAAACCGAACAACCTGATTGGAAGAAACTCAATGTAGGCGATCAACTGGAAATCAACGATCGACTGAGGAGCAATACAGCGGGACGCGCTGAAGTGCTCCTGACTCCGGGCGTCTATCTCAGACTGTCGGGCAACTCGGAGGTTGTCTTCCAGTTCGATGGGGACGCAAGGCAAGAGCTCACGCTCGAGCGCGGGTCAATCATCGTTGAAGCCTCGCTTGATAGTTGGATCACTGTTAATGCTTTGAAGTCGACCGTGTATCTGATTCGTACCGGTGTCTATCGCATTGACCTGAACGGAGAGCAGCTTGCAGTTGCAGCCAGGGAAGGAAAAGCCTTCGTCGGCGATACCGAGATCAAGCAGGGCCGAAAGGTGACCTTTTCTTCCGAAAGTCCACTGGTGGGCAAGCTCGATAGGAACTCAGATGACGCGTTCGACGTGTGGAGCAAGGATCGGGCTAGGTCTCTGATCGCGCTGAATCGTAGTTTGAATAGAAATCAACTGCGAAGCAGCGGGCTGATAACTAACGTCATCAACACCTGGATCTTCGACCGGTTCTGTGGTTGCTACACGTTTCTGCCTTGGACCGGCGGCTTTGCATCGCCGTACGGCTGGGGATATTCGGTGTGCAACCCATACTGGTACTGGAATGGAAATCCGTCAGGGGGCTGGTACTCTGGTGGATGGCCCACCGGTGGGGGCGGTGGAGGACATCCAGGCGGCGGCCACCACGGCGGTA
>DATFXM010000066.1:0-76179 GCA_035315885.1 Blastocatellia bacterium | reverse complement strand
CGCCATACGTGAATGCCAGATATCTGCCGTCGGGCGACCACGAAGGCGAATCAGCCTGCCCGCCTCGCGCTACAAGAGGACGCTGGTTTGTTCCGCTGGAATCCATCACGTAGACCTGAGGCGACCCGCCGCGATTGGAGATGAAAGCGATTTCGCGGCCGGTCTTCGGATTCCACCTCGGCGAGATGTTGATTCGCCTCGAGGTCCGCGTTAGCCGTCTTGGGTTAGAGCCATCTATGTTCGAGACATAAATCTCCATCGAGCCATCGCCTGCCATCGCGGAGCTGAATGCCAGTTGGCCGTTGGGGGAAATGGTCGGCGACGATGTAGTCGAGTTGAATCTCGTACCCCCAATCAGCCCGCCGTCCGAGGATCGCACCACGATGTTAGCAACCCCGGTCTTGTAGCTGACGTACGCGATGTACCGCCCATCGGGCGAAAACTGAGGAAACCTGAGCAACGGTCCGTCGTTGGCAAAACCTCGCTGATTGAACCCGTCGTAGTCCATCATCTTTATCGAATCGCCCGACACGTACGCTATCCTGGAACTGGCAATGCCGTCGTGACCGGTCAACAACTTGACGATCTCATCGGCGAACTCATGCGCAATCTTGCGAACCTCTCCGGTGTGGCGAGACGCAATGAGCTGGTTCTTAGTCTTTACATCGTACAAATACGTGTCAGCCGAGAGGCCGCCCTCGGAGTGCAGATTTCCAAACGCAACGTAGTCGGCCTTTACCGGATCGCCCGACCAATCGCTAAACTTGAGCGATGCTGGATCCGGCACCAGCGATTTTGGATTTAGGCTCTTGCCAACGATCCCGCCGATGGACGCGTAGTTCAGATCGGCGCGCAGCACGTCATTGAATGTGTTCACTGCCGCGTCCAACCCTGCGCCGCGAGCTACAAAGTCGGCGAGGGCGAGATTGGGGCCGTTGCCGGGCGTGACGATGATCTGTCCAATCCGGCTCTTTAACTCGTCCTCCTGCGCTGTTGGCTCCTGCGGGCGAGCCGATGAACGCCCGGCCCCAAGAACCAGCGCCATCGCAATAAGAATCGTGAATACGAGTTTCTTGTTCATTGCAAAACTGAAGATCATTTTGGATACCTGAACCATACTTCTGCCGAGGCTTCAGAAGCGCCAGTCAAAAAGCCCGCAGGGAAGGGAGGCAGCGGATCGGCTGCCAGTACCGCGCGTTCCGCAGCGTAGTTTACTTGAGAATTCTGAGATCTCTGTTTGATGTAGGCCGGCGAGATCCGGCCGTTCGAGATAGACAGAATTCTGCCGTCGCGCGCAATCTTGATGACAATCACAACGTACTGCACGCTGTCGGACGCGCCCGCGGGAGGATTGAAGTTGCGGCTGAGAATTGCCTGGATGCGCCGCCCGTACTCCGAGCCGCCTGGGAGCCCGGTACCGACGCCCGATCCGCCCGATCCAATACCGACCCCGCCTATCATCGACGCTGGAGTTGGAGTCCCATAGGTTCTACCCACCTGCGCTGACTGATTCACCGACCGCCCGCGCTCTTCTTTGCCGGTGAAGATCTTCTCGTGCTGGTTTGCCACCGGCCGATCGGTCTTGACTGTATCGGGGGTTGGCTGTTCGCGCTCGGTTGGCGGCAGGAGCTCTTTTGGATCTTCTTCGCGATTCTGGTGCTCGAGCCGCGCGTTGTTGATCGCGTCATTTGAATCTCCAACGTATGAAACGGGCTGAGGCTGTGCGAAGCCGAGTATCGCGTTCTTGTCTGCTACTCCAACTTGCACCGCTCCCCCACCACCTTCGCCGCCTTCGCCGGGTCCGGCAGCAACGATTTCCTGCGAAGCGAGCCGCTGAAAAGATACGAACAGCCCTCCGAGAACTAAAATGTGGAGTGCGATGGATGCGACGAGCCCAAGTCGCTCTCGCGTGGTGGTGCGTCTAGAATTTGAAGATTGAGGATTCAAACTTTAAAACGTGCGGCCGACTCGAGACGACTGGTGAAGAGTCATCACCGAACCTGGTCATTTCCGCTTAACCGTGGGCTCGGTGACCAGACTGACATCTGCTCCCGCCTGCTTGGCGGTATCGAGCACGTACGCGATGATGCGATACGGCGTCTCACCGTCCCCTCGCACATAAACGCGCCGCTCGCCCGACTCGCCCAGTTTCTGGCTTAGTAAAGAAGCCAGATCGTTGACGTTCACCTGCTTCGCCTCGGTCTGAGTGCTCAGATAGATATTGCCGTCCTTGTCTATGCTGACCACGACCGACTTGGGTTTTTGAGGCTCACTCTTGCTTTCTCTAGTCTTCGGCAGATTGACTTCCAACCCGGTCTGCAAGATTGGCGCGGTTACCATAAAGATGACCAGCAGGACCAACATCACGTCTACAAGCGGCGTGACATTAATCTCAGAGAGCGAGCTTTGAGTACGTCCCTGCTGATTGGTGAACGCCATTGGAAGCCTCAGAAGTTAGCCTTGACGTAGTACCGCTCCACCAGATTCGTCAGCTCGAGGCAGAACCGGTCCATCGTCGCGGTCAGCGCTTTTATTCGATTCAAAAAGTGATTGTAAAAGATCGCCGCGGGCACGGCTGCTGCAATTCCGGCGGCTGTGGCAATCAGCGCTTCGGCGATGCCGGGGGCCACCGCCTGAATCGAAGACGCCGAAGCGGTACTCAGCCCGTTGAATGCGATAATGATCCCGACGACCGTGCCGAACAGTCCGATAAACGGGGAGGCGTTCGCCGTCGTTGCCAGCCAGCCAAGCCTGCGCTCCATCTGCGAGACTTCTGTAATGACTGAAGCCTGCAGCACTCGGACGAGTGCCTCTATGCTTCTGACCTTGCCTCCGTTGTCTCCGATCTGGTCAGTTACCTCGGCGTAGCCGGCCGCGAACACGCGCGCGAGCGGCCCCTCACCATCCGCCCCGGTCTTTGCGTACAGGTCGCTCAGCTTTACGCCACCATGGAAGCGGGACAAGAATGAACTTGTTGACTGCTCCGCGCTCTTGAGCCACAGCCACTTGCTTATGATGATTGTCCACGAGTAAATCGAAAACAACAGCAGGAGGATAAGGACGCCCTTTGCGATGGGGCTGGCCTTCAGAAGCAGCTCCGTTAATCCGATGCTTTGACTTGGTTGCGCCTGGATGAGCTGTAGAATCGATAGAACGGACGGGGTCAATCCCAATTCTCCTCGTAAGTGGGCCGACACTGATAATAGAGTGCCGGATTGTGAGTGTCAAACTTCGCATCTTGACTAACAATCCGCCATCAAATATTGATTCCGCGTGCCCGCAAACACCAGGTCACGTTCTCGGTTTTCCTTCCTGGCCATCATCAGCTCGCTGGTTTACATCTTTCTGTACGCTCCGATTCTGGTACTCGTAGCCCTATCGTTCAACGACTCACGATTCAGCACCGTCTGGCGTGGATTCACTTGGCATTGGTACGCGCTTGCGTGGAGAGACGCCGAGCTTGTCTCAGCCTTGCGCACCAGTCTGATCGTAGGGCTTTGCACAACCGTCGCGGCCACGGTAATCGGCACCGCGGCAGCGATGGCACTCGCAAGGTATAAGGTCGCGCTCAGACAAGCCGCCGAAGCGCTGGTGTTTTTGCCGGTCATTGTTCCCGAGATCGTGATCGGGTTTGCAACCGCCGCCCTTTTCGGTTTGTTTGGTATAGCTTTTGGCCTTGGCACGATCATCGCCGCCCACGTCGCGTTTTCAGTCTCGTATGTAGTGTTCCTTGTGCGAGCTCGCTTGTCCGGCCTCGATGCGAGATTGGAAGAGGCAGCCCTCGATTTGGGTGCGACCCCGTGGCAGACATTTGTTCGTGTGACGCTGCCGCTACTTGCTCCGGCTGTTCTCTCCGCGGCTCTGCTCGTGTTTACGATCTCGCTTGATGATTACGTGATCACCAGTTTTGTTTCCGGAGCTGGTTCGGCAACGCTGCCGCTCAAGATCTATTCGATGGTCAAGACCGGCATCACTCCGGAGATCAACGCAATCTCCACAATACTTCTGCTGGTGACGCTTGCCTTCGTTTATCTCTCGCAGCGCCTGGGCTCTGGGAAAAAGTCGCGCGCCAGCACCGTAGTCGCGGTTGCAGGACTGGTCCTGCTTGGCGTTTTTGCGCTCGGAGGGCATCGGTCCACTCCGGCAGGGGGCGAGCTGAACATCTTCATCTGGTCGAACTACCTTCCAGATGACGTAATCACCGAATTCGAGCGCCGGTTTGGAGCACAGGTCAATGTTGAACTGTTCGACTCAAACGAGGCGTTGCTGGCGAAGCTTCAATCGGGGGGCGCGAGCTACGACATCATAGTGCCCAGTGATTACATGGTCAGCGTGCTGAAAGAGCAGGGACTGATCGAAGAGTTGAATCGGGATGAGCTGACCAACTTCTCAAACCTGGATCCACAATTTGTGGCTTTGCTCTTCGATGCGGACAACCGGTATTCGGTGCCCTATATGTGGGGGACAACCGGCATCGGTTATAGAAAGGATAAGGTGGCCGGATCGATCGATAGCTGGTCCGCGCTGTGGGACCCAAAGTACAAAGACCGGATATCGATGCTTGACGATGTCCGAGAGACCCTCGGCGCGGCGCTCAAGTACCAGGGCAAATCGCTGAACTCTCTTAATCCGGAAGAGGTCGAACAGGCGGCCCAGCTGCTGATGAAGCAGAAACCGCTCGTGAAGGCTTATGACAGCGGTGGATTTGACCAGTTGCTGTTGTCGGGAGATGTATGGGTGGCACAGGGCTACAGCGGAAACATCGCGAGGGCGATCGCCGAGAACCCGAACATCGGATACGTCATACCAAAGGAAGGCTGTACACGCTTCGTCGACAACCTGTGCATACCGCGCGTGGCGCGGAATCGCGCGCTCGCAAGCGAGTTCATCAATTATGTTTTGGACGCGAGGGTAGCCGCGGCCATCTCGAATGGGACGGGGTTCTCGAGCGTGAATCGAGCTGCGCGAGCCTACATCCGCCCTGACCTTTTAAGTAATGAAGCAGCTTTTCCGCCCAGAGAGGCAGTGGAGCGTTGCGAATTCATGGTCGAGCTGGGTTCCGGAGTGAATCTCTACGATCGATATTGGACAGAGATCAAGTCGAGGTGAAAAGCGTCGGTTTAGAGGTTGGGGTTTCTGGTTTGGGGTTTCTGGTTTCTCGTTTCTGGTTTCTAGTTCGGGTTCCAGAGCGGTTTCATCTCAGTTCCGGAGCAGCGACATCAGATCTTCTTCCTTATCCAATTTCCTCAGCTGCGTCGAGTGTTCACGATTGATGCGGCCAGTGCCTGTGCGAAGGGCGGGATCTGCTGGTGGCTGCTGCTTGTCGGCTGCAGCTTTGTCGGCTGGTGGTGCCATCTGAACCGGACGAGTCTGACTGATCGGTTTTGGCGCGGCTTCGCCGAGTCGCTGACTCGGCCTGACATTGATTGGGCCCGAATTGCTCAGGCTACCGGTAGCTCTCGGCTGCAACGCGGGATCGAGCAGCTTAGGTCCAACCCGCGCGTCTACGATAGCGCCGATGCTTCGAAACAGCTTAACGATTCCAAACAACGCCAGTGTCAGCGAAACTACATACACCCACGTCTCTCGCGGTATGAAGATGTAAGCGACCGCACCCGCAACGATAACTGCCGTGCCTATCGCCAGCCCCTGAATCCCGTCGCTGACCTGTTTCCGTGCACGTTTGAATTCCCGGTCGCGAAGTGGGTCCGAAACAAGCACCCCGCCGTTCAAAGCCTGAGTTATGACACTCAGGTTCATGCCGCAACTCTTGCAAAATTTGGCGCCTTCGGTTGCCTGTGTCGAGCATCCAGGGCAGTACATTTAGTGATTTCTCCCGATGGGATCAGGACGACTTGTTCGTATCAGAGGGGGGCAACCGGAGCGCAGTATAGCACGAAAGGTTGACCCACTCTATAGTTATCGATAGAGTAAATCTACTTTTTGAGGGGAGGGTAACCCGGTCGTGATCAGAAGAATGCGAGTGATTCTCGTGCTCGCAATAATCTTCATTTTGGTCCCGCGGTCGCTCGGATTTCTCGCGTCTTCCAGCGCCGTCGCCGCGCATCCGCGCAGCGCTCCAACCCAGAGTTCTTTCGTGCTTCCCATCGTGAAACGGGACTCCCTTCTGAATGGTCTTCAGCTCATCGTGCTCGAACAAAAGGGCACCGGAAGCGTTTCATTGCACCTTCGGATAAACAGCGGAGCGCTTTTCGACCTCGCTAACAAGGCGGGACTGTCGGACGTGACTGCCGGGATGCTGTTGCGAGGCGGCGGGGGCATGTCCGCCAAGAACGTCGCAGATACGGTTGAAAGCTCGGGCATTCACCTCAGTATCTCTGCCGATTGGGACTCCACTGATCTGGTAATGAACGGCCCGGCGGAAACCCTGGAAGTAATGTTTGACCTGATCCAGCGTTTGGTAGTGACGCCTACCTTCGAGCAGAAGGAACTGGAGCAGCTGAAGACCTCGCGCATCGCCGCTCTCAAGAAAGAGGAAAGCGAGTCGGTGGCGGTCTCGGACCGGGCGCTTGCCGCGGTTTACGGCACTCATCCATTTGGGCACAGGCGGCGTGGCTCTCCCGAGAGCCTCGTGCAGATTTCCAAAACCGACGTACAGTTTTTTCACGGGCGCTACTATCTTGCTAACAACGCGGTGCTGGCGGTCTACGGAGACACAACTTCCGAGCAGGTTACACGGCTGGGGCGCTCCAAGCTCGGCGTTTGGAAGAAGGGCGACAAAGTCCCTCCAACGTTCCGATTTCCTGACCCGCGGTCGGCGCGAACGATCTCTATTTCCGATCGTCCTGAGGCGGCGGTCTCTTACGCAGCCATCTGTCAACCCTCGTTCTCGAGGAGAGCCGACAGCTTCTTTGCAGCTACGATGATGGCTACGCTGCTGCAGCAGACGATTGCCGCGCAGAATGCTCCCGAACGACAGGCTTCGATTGAATATTGCTGTCCCGCACGGCTGCTTACCGGCCCTCTGATATTTGAAGTGAAAGCGGAGACCAGCGCGCTGCCGGCAGTGCTGGAATCAGTCCTCCAGTCGATGCAGCGTCTACAACAGAACCAGGTTCCTGCCGAGCAGATCGACTCGCTGAAGTCCAAGATGATCGCAGCAATGGCCGACCAGTTGAAGACTCCCAATGGAGCGATAAATGCGATTCTGGACATCGAGACCTACGGGCTCGGACGAGACTACCTGGTCACCTTTACCGATCGAGTCAACGCGGTGGTCCCGGCGGATGTTCAGGCTGCAGCTCGAGATTTCTTGCAGCCACAAGCAGTAGCCATCGCTGTCGCCGGTCCGGCCGCCAAACTTGAACCGTCGCTGAAGACTCTTGGCACCGTCGGCGTTATCAAGCAGACGAACTGAACGATTTGTTGATGAGCTCGCCAACCGCAAGCGTGTCCGGGTCCGAAAAGGCGAACCTGGTTCGTTCGATGTTCGCTCAGATAGCTCCGAAGTACGACTTCCTGAATCACGCCCTGTCGCTGAACGCCGATCGCCGCTGGAGAAGGCTCGTAGTCTCGGCGGTCTCCGATTGCCTCGCGCGAAACGATTCAAAGGCCCTGGACCTGTGCTGCGGAACTGCCGACCTGTCCATAGAACTTGCTCGGATGGCCGAGACAATTGGTGTCGATTTCTGCCAGCCGATGCTCCAGATCGGAGCGAAGAAAGCAACCAAATCCCGGTTTCCAGTTCTTCTGGTGGAAGGTGATGCTCTGAGAGTCCCGTTTGCCTCCGACTCATTCGAAGTTGTTACGATCGCATTTGGCTTGCGCAACCTTGAAAGTGTCGAAGCGGGTTTAGCGGAGATCTTCCGTTTGCTGAAGCCCAACGGTAGGGCGGCTATTCTCGAGTTCTCACATCCGCGACTGCCGGTGTTCAAAACCGTTTTCCAGTTTTATTTCAATCGGATACTTCCGAGAATCGGAAATGCAGTGTCCGGTTCAGGCTTCGCGTATCGCTATTTGCCCGATTCGGTTGGGCGCTTTCCCGACCAGCGCACACTGGCTTCGATGATGGAAGCTGCGGGGTTTTCAGGTGTGAGTTATCGCGATTTATTCGGCGGAGTAGCGGCTTTACATCTCGGCGAAAAACAGTGAGAATTCGAGCCATCAACCAGATCAGTTCGTCATTAGCAGAGTTGTCCCGGTTCGAGTAGGGGAATGACCACACAGGCAATTCAATTCTTTCTGGATAAGTATGGCCTAACGGTTGGCCAGATTGACCAGCTTCTGGCAACCGCACTCGCCAGAGGTGGTGATTACGCCGATCTCTTTTTTGAGTACCGCATCGCGAACAGCGTTGGAGCGGAAGAGCAGATCGTCAAGTCGGCTACCAAATCAGTCGTGCAGGGCGTGGGCGTCAGAGTGATTGTTGGGGAAAAGACAGGCTACGCCTATACGGATGAAATCGAGTTCGGCGCGATAAGGAGAGCTGCTGAGACAGCGAGTCATATCGCGCGAACCGGAATTACACGACAGTCGGTGGGATTGAATGCGACTCCCGGCGGCAAGAATCTATACCCGGTCGACACGCTGGTATCCGGTCTCGAACTGGGCAAGAAAATCGACCTCATAACAAGGGGCGACCGCATCGCACGCGCTTATGACCGTCGCATCCGTGAGGTTCAGGCGTCGGTACACGACGAGGTTAAGTACATCATGGTCGCGACCTCCGAAGGCCGTCTTACCGGTGATATTCAACCCATGGCCAGGATCGCGATGGTCTGCATCGCCGATGACGACGGCAATCGCCAGGTCGGAAGAGCCGGCGGCGGCGGACGCGTCGGGTTCGATTTCTTTGAGGACCTCCTTACGCCGGAGACGGTGGGCACCGAAGCCGCACGGCAGGCGATCATTCAACTGGAGGCGATCGACGCGCCTGCAGGAAAGATGGAAGTCGTCCTTGGTCCCGGCTGGCCGGGCATTCTTTTGCACGAAGCAGTGGGACACGGACTCGAGTCCGACTTCAATCGCAAGAAAACTTCGGCGTTCTCCGGACTGATCGGACAACGAGTTGCTTCCGAGTTATGCACCGTAGTAGACGACGGCACAATTCCGCACAAGCGTGGTTCAATCAACATCGACGATGAGGGCGAACCCAGCGGGCGGACCGTTTTGATCGAAAACGGAGTGCTGCGCGGATATTTGAGCGATCACCTGAATGCGGGTCTGATGAAATCGCCGAGGACCGGCAACGGCCGTCGCCAGAGCTACAAGCACGCCCCGCTCCCGCGAATGACCAACACCTTCATGCTTGAAGGTCCAGACAGCAAGGAAGACATCATCAAGTCGGTCAAGCACGGTTTGTACGCCGTCGAGTTCGGAGGCGGGCAGGTCGATATAACCAGCGGCGAGTTCGCATTCACAGCATCGGAAGCGTATTTAATCGAAGACGGAAAAGTGACCGTACCGGTGAAGGGTGCGACGCTTCGGGGCAACGGACCTGAAGCGTTGAAGCTGGTAACCGCAGTGGCAAACGATCTGAGTCTGGATCCAGGCGTGGGAATCTGTGGCAAGGACGGGCAACACATCCCGGTTGGCGTCGGCCTTCCAACGATCAAAATAAGCGAGATGACCGTGGGCGGCACGCGGAACTGACCGCGGCGCGCCTGCAGCCAATGAAGCTTCCCCTGAACAAAGAGTCAGCTTTGGAAGTGGCACGCGAAGCGGTGAGGCGCGGCGCAAGCGCGGCCGAGGTCGTCATGCGCCACGTCACGGAATTCTCGGTGTCGGTCCGACTTGGAGACGTGGAAAAGCTGCAGCAAACCGCTGATCAGGGTTTGGGATTGCGAGTCCTGCTCGATGGCAAGCAGGCGTCGGTATCAGGATCGGATTTCAGCAAAGACGCAGTGTTCGAGCTGATCAGTCAGGCGATAGAGCTTGGGCGCGCTACTTCACCAGACGAGACGGCTGGACTGCCCGAGCCTTCCGAGCTCGCTACCTCGATACCTGATCTCGATTTGTACGACGAAGAGATCGAGGCCCTCTCAACCGAAGACAAGATCGAGCTGGCCGTGAGAGCGGAAAGCGCGGCGAAGGCCTACAGCAGTCAGATAATCAACTTTGACGGCAACGGATTCGACTCGGCTGCGGGCGTCGCGGTATTCGCGAACTCGATTGGTTTCGCCGGTCAGTATCGAGGAACGTCATGCTCTCTTGTATCGATCCCGGTCGCCTCTGAAGACGGGAAGATGCAGCGAGATTACTGGTACGACGTTCGTCGAAAGCTTCGAGATCTGAACACGCCCGAGCAAATCGGCGAAACCGCGGCGCAGCGAACGCTTCGCAAGCTCGGCGGCCGTCCGGTTCCCACTCAGCAACTGCCCGTAGTGCTCGAGCCAAATATTGCGCGCGACCTTGTCGGCGACATCTTTCACGCGGTGTCCGGCGATTCGATCTTCAGAAAGGCGAGCTTTCTCGTTGGGCAGCTCGGCGAGCAGGTCGCTTCTTCGAAGCTGACGGTCATCGACGACGGCAGAATAGCCGGGGCGGTTGGCTCACGGCCCTTCGATTCGGAAGGCCTGCCGACTCGTCGTACCACGATCATCAACAAGGGTGTACTCGAGAGCTACCTGCTGAATACTTATACGGCCCGCAAGCTGGGCCTCAAGTCCACGGGCAACGCCGGTCGAGGATTGGTAGGCGCTCCGAGTGTGGAGGCGGGCAATCTGTTTATTGAGCCGGGAAACTACTCTCGCGACGAGATAATCAGATCGATTTCAAAAGGGCTGTACGTGACCGATTTGATGGGTTTCGGGGTCAACATCGTGACTGGCGACTACTCGCGTTCGGCTACGGGTATCTGGATCGAAAACGGCGAGCTGACGTATCCGGTTCAAGGCGTCACAGTCGCGGGAAATCTGAAAGAGATGCTCAACTCGGTAGAGATGGTGGGCAACGATCTCGACTTCCGCGGGAGCATCGCTTCGCCGACTCTGCTGATTCGCAAGATGACCATCGGTGCATAAGCGGTCGGGTTGAGCCACTATGTTTGAACAGCCTGCTGGGAAGGAAGAGAAAGACCGCTCTCGACTGATAATGATAGTCAGCGGAGTGGCGGTGGTCGTGGTCGTTTTGCTGATCATTCTGGTGTCGTCTTACGGCAAACGTACAACGACGGTCACCCTATCGCGGCCAGGCTCTCCGGAATTCGACAGCTACGCAAAGTTCATCACGTTCAAGAACATTGAGACATCCGAAGGCGAGCGGTTTATCGGCAGGTACGTGCGCGTTCAAGGTTGGTTGCACAACGAAGGCGATCGAACGCTGGACCGCCTCGAAGTCCGGATCTACTGTCTGGGACACAACCAGGAGCTTGTAAAAGAGAAGAATGTGATGCTGGTTCCGACAATCGCCGACCGGCTCGAGCCGGGTGCAAGGCTTCACATGGACCTCTATCTGGATCAGACTCCGGACCCCGCAACGATTCAGCCTCCAAAGATTGAACTCTCCGGCTTCAAGTTACGATAGAGTGCGTTTGGCGGTCGCGCCGGTCCCGCAATTTCCCGGCAATTTCCCGCAACCGAACCCGCGGGGACAGCGTTTCACCGCGCTTTGACTATGCTGACTCCAGGCGGTGCGACAAATTGAAATTGCGATTCCTCTACGGCGGGATTCTCACGAACTCCTGACAGAACAAAATCCATGCGGCTTCCGTTGCGCTGCATGATGATCAGCCGGCGAACGTTGCCAGAGGCGCTTTCCACCTCCGCGTACAATTGTTTGAACTCTTCCGGTGCACGCTTGGGCACCAGTTTCAGGACGGCGTCACCGCCGGCCAACGGACGCTCGCTGTCCAGCATCTCGATAGACGAAAAATCTCTCCTCAAGTTTCCCTTGCCGAGCAGAAACAAAAAGGGAATCTGGGGGTCGACAGACTCCTTTATTGAGGAGCGCGTCGCATGCTTTTCACCAATCACGAAGAAGAAAATGTTCTTGCCGTCTGACACAAAAATCTTGCGATCGGGCGCTGAGTAGTCCCACCTTGCTTTGCCCGGACGCTTCAGAATAACGTGGCCCCGCTCTCGCAATACACGGCCATCGGCACCCTGATAAACCTGAAGAAAGTCGGCTTCAAGCGAGGTCATCCTGCTGTACTTGCGTTGAAGCTTGTCAATCAGAGCATTGAGGTCGATTTGCGATTCAGGTTGTGACGACGGGGTGCGGCCGTAAGAGAAAACAGTCGCGGTCGCCATCAGCAGTAGGATCGACGCGCGAGCTGAGCGGTACAACTTAATGCGCGGCTTCATTGATGGTCCTGCCGCAAGCGGTCTTGAAACGCGTCTTCAAGAGACGACCTTCGTGGATTGATCGAAACGAGTTTTCCACCTTCGCGCCGAATCGCGGCGATTATTTCCTCGACGTCCGCTTCAGACTGGATGATTAGCCGGACACCTCCCAGCGTTGCACTTGCGACTTGAAACGGGGGGGCGCTCTTACTGAGCGAAGCAAGCGCGGCGTCGTCGAGGCCAGTTGCCACTATCTCGCGGCTATCGTCACCAGAAGCCGTCAGCTCAAGTACACTGCCGCATCGGAGCAGCGTGCCGCGTTCCAGAATGGCGGCCCGATCGCACAGGGCTTCGACGTCCGACAAGATGTGCGAAGAGAAAAATACTGTCTTGTTGTTGCGTCGCAGCTCGATCATCAGATCGCGAACTTCACGACGTCCGATTGGGTCGAGGCCAGACATCGGCTCATCGAGGAACACGATCTCCGGGTCGTTCATTAACGCCTGCGCGATCCCAATGCGTTGCAGCATGCCCTTTGAATACTTTCGCAAGTGTCTGTCCGCGCGCTCGGGTTCGAGGCCGACCATCTTCAGCAGTTCGTTGGTGCGCTGCCTCGCGGCCTCATTTGGCAGGCCAAAGAGTGCACCGGTGTAGTGGAGCAATTCGCGACCTGACAAGTAGTCGTAAAAATATGGATTCTCCGGCAGGTAGCCAATTCGCGCTCTGGTCTCGACGTGGGTAATCGGGTTCCCGAGTATGAACGCGGTTCCGTGAGTCGGATAGATCAATCCGACGAGCAGCTTCAGCGTAGTAGTCTTGCCCGCGCCGTTCGGTCCAAGAAACCCGAAGATCTCACCTCGATACACCTTCAGTGAAAGGTCATCGAGTGCTCGAACAGTTCGCTGCTTGAAGAATCCGGTCTGGTAGTCCTTGGTGAGGTGTTTGATCTCAACAACAGTTTCAAGCGAGTCATTGGCGGTCATCGCGCCCTTCTCTCCAGACACTTTCCCGCGACGCGAAGGAATGCGCCGCGCAGTTCAGGATCGCCGATCGATCCTGCGACTTCCTTCAGGGGCTCGGCCTGCTGTTCGGGGGCGACGAATTCAATTTGAGGCGGAGGTTCCGGGACCGGAATAACCAGCTTAGGGTTGACCGCGAACTCGATTGAGGTGACCAGCGGTGCTCCGAGAAGGGAATTGAGCTTGAAGAGGAGTTCGCCGCTGACCGCCTTGAGCTGTTTGCGCCAAGTCCGGTCGGTCACCGCTACGATCAGGGTCTTGCGCTCGAGCCTCACCGGGGTGGTGACTCGTCTGATATGACCCCCTACGGCAACCAGCCACGAGGCGAACACCGATTGCTCACGCGCTTGTTCGGAATCCTCAGTGCGCATCAGCAACTTCGGTATGATGCTGGTCAACTGCGTCAACATTTCTAGTCCTGAGTGCTGAAGCCTGAGTGATCTTGATTAGGCCATCCGGTGCGAAGCTCAGCACTCGGCCCTCAGCACTATTAGTGCTTTATCCTCGCCCAGTAGCTAGTGAATTCAAAGTCGGGACTGTTCGTTTTTGTGTGACACTGAACGCACCCGACCGGTGTCGACATAAACCCGTATCCTTTTGCCGGCGCCGCGGCGTGATCGCTGCCCGGACCATGGCACGACTCGCATTGTACGTTTGCAAGCTGTGGTGTCGTGTAGAGCGACTGGAACCCACCCTTCTGATAGGCAACAACGTGACACCCCACACACTCGTTGTCGAACTGCTCGTTTTTGCGTTCAAGCGTAGCCATCGCATGAGCGTGACCGCTCCTGGACCAGACGTCATTCGCTTCGGCGTGACATGTCGCACAGGTTTGTGAGCCCACGAAGGGCGAATCGCCCGAACCGAACACGTTTGTCTTCGTAGCAGTAGCCTGCGCCGTCTTGCTCTGCTCGTTGGTGAAGTCAGTGTGCGCGGTATTGACTGTTTCCAGTGCCTTCGCGTCGTCCGGAATGTTTGAGTCGAGCTGAACGTATCGGTTTATCTGGTTATCGATCGTGCCGTCACCCTTCACGTAGACCCTTAGCTCTCCGAGATACTTTGTCTGCACGAACGCATTCACGATCGTCGCGCGGTTAAAGTGCTGCGGATCGTCCATCGAGCTGGTCTGCCGAGCAGCAATGATCGTGTCGATGTCGGGATTCTCAGATGCCAGTCGCTGCGTCATGTCAGCGGGCATGTAAGCAAGCACCACGATGAAATCGGCCTTCTTCTTCAGCTCAGGGATGATGCGCTTGGCAGCCTCGAATGGGTCATCGATCTTGAAATGAGGGAACGAGGTCTGACGTTCGCCGTTTGGTCCCGTAGGCTTTCCCTCGGTGAGACCGGTTATTCCGACTCGAATCTTCTTTCCTGGCGCGCCCCTCTTGAGAGTGATCTCGCGGACGACAAAAGGCACCGGTGCGCGACAAGTATCGTCGGCGGGTTGGACGTTGGCCGATACGATTCGCTGCATGAAGGGCAGCTCGTCGGAGCGCTTGTCGTAGCCATCTTTCTTAAGCAGATCGGCCATGTAGGGCAAGTCGGGGTAGCTTATGTTAGCCGCGTCATGATGCTCTTCGCCGTACGCCTTGACTACCCATTTGTTTTTTGTCATAACCTCAGCCGGCAACTCGACGCCGTTAAATCGGTCATCGGTGAAGACGTTGCCCGCATCCACGAAAAGCGTCGGGACTTCCATATTCGACCTGTGCTTGAAGGCTTTTAAATAGCTGACACGCCGTGCCAGTCCACCCAGAGGGTGGCTTGGTCAGCCACAGGTTTCGAGGCTTCCGTGAATGTCGGCGCCGTAAAGAATGGCGAACGAATAACCGTCGTCCTCGCCAAGGCGGTCTTTCAATTTCTGGTCGTTCAGGTCGAAGCTCAGGTTCTCGTCGCTGCTGCCTGCATCAGTGTCGGGACTCGAGCAACCGTGACTCAATACGGCAAGCGCTGCCGCGAAAAGAGCTACGACCAGTAACGAGATTCTTCGGCGCAAAGTTAACCTCCCTACAGGTTGATCAAAAAGTGTGAGCGACCCTTTTTCAGTGAGCCGGCACATCTATAAGTGGGACCCCGCGCGATGCGTGACAAGCAAAACAAGATAATCCTTGCCTCCTCATCTCCACGACGCGCTGAAATACTCCAAAAACTCGGTGTCGAATTCGAGATCCTGCCAAGTAAGGTCTCTGAGCGGCCTCACCCAAATGAAGCGCCCCCGGATTATATCACACGCATTTCACGCGCTAAAGTAGTATCAGTTGCGCGAACTTGCGAGCGCGGACTGGTGATTGGAGCCGATACCGTCGTCGTTTTGAAAGGTACCCTTCTCGGCAAACCGCAAGACAAAGAAGACGCGGCGCGGATGCTACGCGAGCTCTCCGGAAACTGGCACGCGGTCATGACCGGTATAGCCCTGTACGACGTTGAGACTCGCAAAGAGGTGGCCGACTACGAAAAAACTTTAGTCCGGTTTGCCAAGCTGTCCGAAGAAGAAATCGAATGGTATGTGAATACCGGCGAACCCATGGACAAAGCAGGCGCCTACGGAATACAGGGCTTCGGGGGTGTGTTCGTCGAGGAAATAGCGGGGAACTACTTCAACGTCGTGGGCCTCCCGATTCCACTTCTTTACCGGCTCGCCCGGCGACTGGGCTATTCGCTGTTGAGTGTTGAATCGCAAAACTGAGATCCGGGTTCAAAGAAAATCCGCGAAGTCGGCGTGTAAACTCCTCTCGAAACCCCTCACAGAATCGCTAGTCTCGCGTCATCGCTGCCAACCCATCCAGCACTTCAGCGAGAGCTTCAGGCTGACTAACTAGCGGCGCATGGCCGCTGGAGATTTCGACGGGCTCCACATTCAGCCACTCGCGCGCCACCCTGCGTTGCCAGGCCGGCGAGATCGTCCGGTCTTCTGTACAAACAATGTAGCTTGCCGGCACCGCAGGCCACGTCGATAGGGGACACGCCTCTTCGATAGCGCGTTTCGCGTAAAAAAGGACGCGCGTTGACAGCGCCCATTCGAGACGACTTGCCGGACAGTCGTGAAACACAAACTCCAGGGCAACATCGACCTCCATGGGATTCTTACCAATCCACGCCGGATTAAACATCGAAGGATCAGCTCGAAGCTGGTCCCTGATGCTGATGCCTGGGCGCGGAATCACCGCAGCAAGGAATACCATGCGACGTGCCGGCCAACGGTCCGCAATTATAGGGAGATAAATCCCGGCGGCTGAATGTGCGACACAAATAACGCTTGATGGGTCGTGGCCTGAACTTTTGAGAGCGTCGACGATTGTATCGGCATGCCATGCCGCTCCCTCGTCGGTTTTGTCCAGGTGAAATGCCGGGGTCAGAGCCCGGTGACCGCGCCGTTCCAGCTCGCGTACGACTAGCTTCCACCCTTCCGGGCCTTGTCCGCTGCTGTGTAACAGACAGAATGCAGTCATTGTTTTGCTCCCGCTGATGAATGCGTGTCGTTGATTTTAATCACGACGATATTCTCTTGAGCTTTTGGTTCAAGGTGACCCGGGAGGTCTTGTGGACTCAGATGGTAGCACGATCGCTCGTGGACCAATGATTGTACATAAGAACCGGGTTGCAAAACGACCAGGTTTCGGGTAACAATGCGATGAATGAACCATCATTCAGTTGGGCTTTTTGGGCCTGAGGAATGGTGAGGTCAGCCAGTTTCGAGAGTTGTCGCCTGCAGAATCTTCAGACTGATGGCGGCTCAACATCGGGATTTTCAGAATGAGCACAACTAACAAGACAGCGCAGACCAGCCGAGCAAATGCACCGGTCAAACGACAGGCCCTTAGAGTCAGACGCTCCGAAGCCCTCGATCAACCGGACAGCGCCTCCGGCCCGCGAGCCCGACTCAATGGCAAATACGAAGCGATACTTCGCGCGGCGATAAAAGTGTTCGCCAGCAGCGGATTCTTCAACTCGAAAGTCGCAGATGTCGCTCGAGAGGCCGGCGTCGCCGATGGGACGGTCTATCTGTACTTCAAAAACAAAGACGATATCCTGGTCTCGATCTTCAATCACGTCATGGACGAAGCCCTGGAGCGAGGAAAGCAACAGCTTAAAGCCGTCCGAGACCCCATCGAAAAACTCAAGAGAATCGTGTACGCACATCTGGACAGGCTTGGCAGCGATCGGGATCTGGCAATCGTGTTTCAGGTTGAACTGCGATCCTCCACCAAGTTCATGGAACAGTTTTCAGCCACGAAGGTCACCGAATATCTTGAGCTCATCCGGCAGGTCATTCAGGAGGGTCAGCAACGCGGCGTCTTTAGAAAAAATCTCAACACCACGATCGCCTCGAAGGTCCTGTTCGGAGCACTGGATGAAATGGCCACCAACTGGGTCCTCAGCCGCAAACGATACAACCTCGTTTCAACCGCCGACGTGGTTTTCGATCTGGTCTTGAATGGTGTAGCCAGCAAATGACGAGAGCATAAGCAGAGCGGTCAAACAATGCCAGAGACGCAACCGACAACACTCAACGAATTGTTCAGCGACGCAGTAGACCGTCACCGCGACCGAGCGTGTTTCCGCTTCAAGAAAGGCGGGGAGTGGCGATCGCTTTCCTTTGGCGAGGTCGGGCGAAGAGTCAGGGAACTCGCGCTCGGCCTGCACGTCCTGGGCATCAACCGCGGGGAACGAATTGCGATCTGGTCCGAGAACCGTCCCGCATGGACGCTCGCCGATCTGGCTTCCCTTGCTGCCGGAGCGGTGGACGTACCGATCTATGCTACCCAGTCATTGCAGCAGGTCGAGTACATCCTGAACGACGCCACCGCCTGCGCAATCTTTGTTTCCTCCTCGTTTCTTCCCGATGCGATTCAATTGATCTCGCGAGTCCCCTCAATCAAGTTTGTGTTCACGTTCGATGGAAAGCCTGATCTGGTAACTCGCGAAGACGGCGTGCGCATCTTGTCATTGGAGGAATTGGTCGATCGGGGCAGGGAATCGGGCGCAGAACAGCCCGGCCGATTTGAACAACTCTGGAAGACCGCATCCGCTGAAGATCTTGCAACGTTGTTGTACACGTCCGGCACGACCGGTGAGCCAAAAGGCGTGATGCTCACTCACAAGAATCTGGTAAGCAACGCGCTGAATGGTTGTCGATGGCTGTCGCTGGACGACCGCGGCGACGTAGCGCTCACGTATCTCCCTTTTTCTCACGTATTCGAACGTGCGGTGATCTACATCTACCTTCGCGTAGGGACGGTCATAGCGTTCGCCGAGAGCATTGAATCCGTTGGGCAGAACCTTCTGGAGGTTCATCCCACGGTGATGACCAGCGTCCCCAGAATGTTCGAAAAGATATACGCTCGCATAATGCAGAAGGGAATCGAGGCAGGATTTCCGCGGAAGCAGATTTTCTTATGGGCGTTGAGGGTCGGGCGGCGGTGGAGTGAGAGAACAAACGGTACAGGAAGAGCCGGCCTGGTGCTCCGCCTGGCGCATAAGATCGCTGACGCCCTCGTCTTCAACAAGTGGCGCGAAGCGGTTGGCGGACGTATCCGCTGTTTCATCTCCGGCGGAGCGCCGCTCGCGCCTGAAATCACGCATCTTTTCTGGGCCGCGGGACTACCGATACTTCAGGGGTACGGGCTTACTGAGACCTCGCCGACGATATCGTGCAACACCGAACAGCACAACAGGATCGGGACAGTCGGTCGCGTACTCGATGGGGTGCAAGTGCAAATTGCCCCCGATGGCGAAGTCCTGGTAAAGGGCGACATCGTCATGAAGGGCTACTACAACCGTCCGGCCGCGAACATCGAATCGTTTGATGAGGAAGGCTGGTTTCACACCGGCGACATCGGACACCTTGACGAGGATGGCTTCCTTACTATTACCGATCGAAAAAAGGACCTGATAAAGACCAGCGGCGGAAAATACATTGCGCCGCAGCGCATAGAAGCGTTGATCAAGTCCAGCAGATTTGTATCTCAGGTGGTGGTAGTGGGCAACTCGCGGAAGTTCCCGTCGGCGCTGATCGTTCCAAACATGGATCTGCTGCGAGAATACGCGCGGCTGAAGTCGATTCCATATCAGAACGACGAGGAGTTGTTGGCCGATCCAAGGATTCTGGACCTGATGCAACGCCAGGTCGAGAAGTACACCAGCGAAGCCGCCCGGTTTGAAAAGGTCAAGAAGATTGCGTTGCTTTCGCGGGAGCTGAGCACAAGCACCGGAGAGCTGACTCCGACGCTGAAGCCCCGCCGAAATGTGATTGAAACGATGTATCGAGACGTTATCGATCGTCTGTACATCACTGATGCGCCGGTAGCAGCAGCTTAGCTTATTCGTCGTCTCGGCAAGAAATCGATTGGAGGCAAGATCGTGAATTTCAAGGTCGACAAAGTGGCGGTGCTCGGATCGGGCACCATGGGCGCACAGATCGCCGCCCATCTCGCGAACGCCGGGGTCGAGGTGTTGCTCCTCGACATGGCGCCGCGCGAGCTCACTGCGCAGGAAAAAGCCAGGGGACTCTCTCTGGATGACCGCGCTGTGCGGAATCGAATAGTGAATGCAGGCCTGGAAGCCGCGAAGAAGATCAAGCCTGCGGCTTTCTTTGCGCCATCGGTTGCCAGTTTGGTCTTAACCGGCAACTTCGAAGACGACCTGGAGAAGCTGTCGGGCGCTCAGTGGATCATTGAAGCGGTGATCGAAAAACTTGAGATAAAGCGTGATCTGTTTGCGCGCGTCGACCGAGTGCGAAAGCCCGGAACGATCGTCAGCTCGAACACCTCGGGTATCTCGATCAAGGCGATGGCCCAGGGATTGTCCGACGATTTCCGCAAACATTTTCTCGGAACTCATTTCTTCAATCCCCCTCGCTACCTGAAACTGCTTGAGATCATTCCCACTGCCGAGACGCTGGAAGACGTCACCGGCTTCGTAGCCGACTATTGCGACCGTAGGCTGGGGAAAGGTGTCGTGTTCGCCAAGGATACTCCGAACTTCATCGCGAACCGTCTTGCGACATTCAGCGCATTGAACACCGTCCGGGTGATGATGGAAGGGGACTACACGATTGAAGAAGTGGATGCGATGACCGGTCCGGTTGTGGGACGCCCCAAATCAGCGTCCTTCCGAACGACAGATCTCGTGGGCCTGGACACGTCATTGTACGTCGCAGACAACCTCTATGCCGCAGTGCCCAACGATGAGAGTCGCGAATCGCTGGTCCCTCCCGATTTCATGAGAGAGATGCTGAAGCGGGGTTGGATTGGAAACAAGGCGGGCCAGGGCTTTTACAAGAAGCAAAAGGGAGAGGGCAGCAAGACCGAATACTGGGCCCTTGATTGGAAGACACTCGAGTACAAGGCACCGACAAAGGTGCGGTTTCCTTCCCTGGATGCCGCCCGCGGGATCGAGAGCACGACGGAACGGATTCGAACGTTGGTCTACGGGAAAGACCGGGTGGGCGAATTCTTATGGAAGACCATGAGCCGAAACCTGATCTACGCCGCCAATCGAGTTCCGGAAATCGCCGATGACATCGTCAGCATCGACAACGCGGTGCGATGGGGCTTCAACCACGAGGTCGGCACGTTCGAACTTTGGGATGTGATCGGACTCGAGCAGTCGCTTGCAAAGATGAGGGATGACGGTCTAACGGTGCCGGCGTGGGTGGAGAAGATGGTACGTGACGGCAACAAGAGCTTCTATCAGGCTCGTGAAGGCCGGCGCTTTTACTACGACGCGATCGGTGGGGACTACAAGGCGGAGCCGGAGCGCCAGGGTGTAATAATCCTGAAGTCTTTGAAGGAGCGGCAGACGGTCGTCAAGAAGAATGCTTCGGCTTCGCTTATCGATCTTGGCGACGGGGTCGCGTGTCTGGAGTTTCACGCCAAGATGAACGCGATAGGCGGCGACATGGTCTCGATGATGAATTTTTCGGTGAAGGAGGTCGGAGAGAACTTCGAGGCGCTGGTCATCGCGAATGAGGCGGAAAACTTTTCGGTAGGCGCGAACATCATGATGCTGCTGTTGGGAATTCAGGAGGGCGAGTGGGATGAAATCGCGATGTCGGTCCGCCAGTTTCAGAACGCGAATATGAATCTTCGATACTCGGCAAAGCCGGTGGTGGTTGCGCCTCAGGGGATGGCCCTGGGCGGCGGGTGCGAAATAACGATGCACGGCGACAAGACTCGTGCAGCCGCCGAAAGCTATATCGGACTGGTTGAAGTCGGGGTTGGGCTGATACCGGCAGGGGGCGGAGTAAAAGAGATGGTGCTGCGGGCGACGGAAGGTGCAGCACCCGACGAAGACCTCTTCCCGAGAATAAAGCATGTCTCGCAGACGATCGCGACGGCTACGGTCTCGACATCGGCGGACGAGGCGAAAGAGTTAGGGTTCCTTCGCGACAGCGACCCTGTCACGATGAACCGCGCTCGACTGATTGAAGACGCCAAGCACACCGCACTCGCGATGGTTCAAGACGGGTATCTCGCTCCGAAACCGAGAACCGACATTCCGGTTCCCGGCGAGTCGGCGCTTGCGACCATCAAGCTGGCAATACACATGATGGTTCGCGGAGGCTTCATCAGTGAGTACGACGCTCACGTGGCCAAGAAGCTTGCGTACATCATAACCGGAGGCGATCTGTCACACCGAACTCTGGTCTCCGAGCAGTACCTGCTGGATCTCGAGCGCGAGGCATTTGTGTCGCTCTGCGGCGAGCGTAAGACTCAGGAGCGGATTCAGTACATGCTCAAGACCGGCAAACCACTCAGAAACTAAGAATGCTTTTCGAGGCTTGAATAACTGCGAACAGAATACTGGAGCGAATGAAATGAAAGATGCAGTGATAGTCAGCTCAGTGAGGACGGCGGTGGGTAAGGCGCCGCGGGGCACTTTGAAGGACACTCGGCCCGACGATATGGCTGCGGCGACCATCAAGGCCGCAGTAGAACGAGCCCCGGGCGTTGAGGTGTCGATGATCGAAGACGTCATTCTCGGTTGCGCTACTCCGGAAGCGGAGAGCGGAATGAACGTCGCTCGACAGGCAGCCTGGCTTGCGGGGATTCCAAAAGAGACGTCGGCGGTGACCATCAATCGGTTCTGCTCGTCTGGTCTTCAGGCAATCGCTTTTGCGGCCGAGAGAATCAGGTGCGGGTGGGCAGATTGCATCGTAGCAGGCGGGACCGAAACGATGAGCATGATTCCGATGGGCGGTCACAATATCAGGCCCAATCCCACGCTCGTCGAGACAATCCCCGACTTTTACCTGAGCATGGGTCTGACCGCCGAAAACGTTGCCAGGAAATACTCGATCTCTCGAGAAGAGGCAGACCAGTTTGCGCTGGCCAGCCATCAGAAGGCCATCGCGGCAATCGCGGAAGGCAGGTTCAAGGACGAGATCGTGCCGGTGAAGGTTAGAACGGTTGAGCTCGACGCCAAAGGCAAGCGCGCCGCCCGCGAGCTTTCGTTCCATACAGATGAGGGACCGCGCGCGGATACCTCGATGGAGGCGCTCGCAAAACTCAGGCCTGCATTTCACGCGCGCGGCACGGTGACCGCCGGTAACTCTTCGCAAACTTCGGATGGCGCGGCCGCCGCACTGGTGATGTCCGATGTAAAAGCGAAGGAGCTTGGGTTGAGGCCGATGGCGCGGATGATTGCGTTCGCGACGGCCGGCGTAGATCCGGACTATATGGGCATTGGACCGGTTCAGGCTGTGCCCAAGGCCTTGAAAATCGCCGGCCTCACTCTCGACCAGATCGAAGTGATTGAACTGAACGAGGCCTTCGCCGCGCAAGCGCTGGCGGTAGTGAAGGAGCTGGGGATCGATCAGTCGCGATTGAACGTAAACGGCGGCGCAGTTGCACTCGGTCATCCCCTCGGATGTACCGGCGCGAAACTCACCGCGACCCTTCTTCACGAGATGCGCAGGAGAAACGCGCGGTACGGGATGGTGACGATGTGCGTGGGCGGCGGGATGGGCGCCGCGGGGATTTTTGAACTCTTGTAAGCAACACAGCCTGAATAAAGAAAAGCTCGATACAAAGGAGACCAGTCATGAGCAAAGCGGCAGAGGGCAAGCAGGTACTTAGAGGGGGAAGTTTCGTCCTGGAGGATCATCGACCCGAAGATGTATTCACTCCCGAGGACATCAGCGATGAGCATCGTATGATCGGCCAGACCGCGGCGGCGTTTGCCGAGAAGGAAATCGTGCCGCTCGACGCGGAGATCGAGAGCAAGTCATACGAGGTGCATCGTGATCTTCTGAAGAGGGCGGGAGAGCTGGGACTGCTGGGCATCGACATTCCTGAAGCCTACGGCGGCGCAGGTCTCGATCTGCTGAGCTCACTGGTCGCATCCGAGAATCTTTCGGGCCAGGCATCGTTCTCTGGGACGCTGGGTGCGCACACGACAATCGGAACGCTTCCGATTGTCTACTTCGGTACCGAAGAGCAAAAGAGCAAGTACCTGCCAGGGCTGGCTACGGGCGAAAAGGTTGGCGCATACGCGCTGACAGAATCCGGGTCAGGCTCCGACGCGCTCGCGGCGAAGACTACCGCAAAGTTGAGCTCGGATGGCAAGCACTACATCCTGAACGGTCAGAAGATGTGGATCACTAACGCCGGCTTTGCCGACATCTTCATCGTTTTTGCGAAGGTGGATGGCGACAAGTTCACCGGGTTCATCGTGGAGCGGACGTTTCCCGGCGTATCGATTGCCCCGGAGGAGCACAAGATGGGGCTCAACGGATCGTCTACCTGCGCGGTCAATCTTGAGGATGCGCAAGTGCCGGTCGAGAACGTCCTGGGCGAAATAGGCAAGGGCCATCAGATTGCCTTCAACATTCTCAACATCGGCCGGCTCAAACTTGGGGTCAGCTCGATTGCCGGTACAAAGCGGCTGGTCGGAGTATCGACCGAATATGCGAAACAGCGTCATCAGTTCGGTGTTCCGATTGCGTCGTTCGGTTTGATCAAGCAGAAGATTGCGGAGATGGCGATCCGAGCCTATGTCGGCGAGTGCATGATTTATCGCACCGTCGGTATGATCGAAGACGGTCTATCGGCGGTCGATCGGAACATTCCGAAGGAAGCGTTGAAGGCGATCGAGGACTACGCGGTTGAATGCTCGATAATCAAGGTGACCGGTAGCGAATGGCTTGGCTACGCTTGTGACGAATCGGTTCAGGTGTTTGGCGGCAATGGCTACTCGCGTGATTATCCGGTGGAGCGAGCCTATCGTGACGCTCGGATTAGCCGGATATACGAAGGTACAAACGAGATCAACCGGCTGATCATCGCGGGGCAGTTTCTACGACGCGCTGCGAAGGGAGAGAACGCTCTCTTCGCTGCTGCGAAGAAGCTGCAGGACGAGATGCTCAATCCATCGATGCCCGAAGAGGTGCCGGAGAGTCTCTTTGCAGAAGAGCGAGCGGCGCTTACGAACTGTAAGAAGGCAGTGATTGCAGTGCTCGGTTCCGCAGCGTTGAAATACCGCGACAAGGTGAACGAGCAGCAGGAAGTTCTGGCGGCGGCGAGCGACATGATCATGGAGGTCTATGCGATGGAGAGTGCGATCCTGCGAACCGAGAAACTCGACACATCGAAAGGCGAAGCGGGCTGCCATCTTCAGATAGATGCAACCCGCGTATTTGTGACCGACGCGATTCAGCGAGTCGAACGAAGTGCGAGGACTGCGATCGCTGCGATGGTCGAAGGAGACGAGCTTCGCATGATGATGGGAGTGCTTCGACGTTATATGAAGTTCACGCCCTACGACACAGTCGCGGCGCGGCGGCGTATTGCCGAGGCGATCACCGAAGCGGGACGCTACAACCTGTAATGCAGCGAGTCTCGTCGAAGTTGGGTGAGCGGCTGATCTCTTTGCTGCTCACCCACCTCCGACGTTGCCTAATCAAGCAATCCCCTTTAGCATTTGCTGTTCACGAATTCCAGATCAAGTAAAGCAGGCCAAGTAGACATTGAAAGTCCACCGCATTATCGTCCCGACGCCATTCTACGTTGGGCCCGTCAACGTTTACCTGGTCGACGCTCATCCTCTGACGCTGATCGACGCTGGACCCCTTCATCCGGACTCGCTCAAAGCGTTGCGCGACGGTCTGTCCTTTATCGGTTACAGGCTCTCTGACATAAAGCGGATCGTAGTTTCGCACGCTCATTCAGACCACTACGGGCTTGCCCGCACGGTAGTCGAAGAGTCTGGAGCATCGGTGTACATCCACGAATGGGATGCTCCGGCTGTTGCGCCCGAGGTTGACTATTCGGTCTATCGGGCGCTGTTGCGCTCGGCTGGGGTTCCGGCGGAAACCATCGACAAGATGGAAGCAGGTTATGAGAAGTTCAGAGGTTTCGCCCAGCCCCTGGAGAGAGTCGAGACTCTAAAGGATGATGACGAGCTGCTATTCGAGCACGAGAGCCTGACAGTCGTGCACACGCCCGGGCACACGCCGGGGTCAATCTGTCTGATGAGGACGAGTAACAGACTGGTGTTCGCTTCGGACACGGTACTCAAGAACATCACTCCGAATCCGGTGCTCAGCCCTGACCCGGTCGACACCAGCCGCCGGTTTCAGTCGCTAGGGGAATACATGGTCTCTCTGGCGCGCATTCGTTCGCTGGGTCCCACACTGTTGAAGGGCGGTCACGGGGACGACATCGAGGATTTCGACGAGCACTTTCACCGGCTCTATCGTTTCACAATGAGGCGACAGGAGAAGCTTCTGTCCCTGTTGCCGGACCGCGGCTTGACTGCATGGGAGGCTGCTGGTCTGCTGTTTCCGAAGGTGAAGGGTTACGACAGGTTTCTCGCGCTTTCAGAGGCTGCGGCTCACCTCGACTACGCGGCGGGAGACAACCGGGTCACGATCGAACGTGAACCAGGCGGCGACCGTTATCGACGGCTGTAGGCCCCTTTTTCGCGTCGCGTGCGCTCGGGTTTGGATCACCTGCGGCATTCAACCGCGATAACTTCTTGTGAAGAACTCTCCGATGGCAAAGAACAAAACAACGCTGACTGACAATAGCGTCGAGGCTTTCCTGAATAAAATAACCGGCAAGCAGAAGCGCGAAGACGCGTTCGCGATTGTCGATCTTATGAAGAAGGTAACCAAGGCAGAGCCGAAGATGTGGGGTAGCGCGATCGTCGGGTTTGGTTCTCGGCGCCTCAAGTACGACAGTGGGCGAGAGCTTGACTGGTTCGTCACCGGCTTTTCGCCTCGTAAGACCGAACTGACTTTGTATGTCGGGCTCGGAGGGCAAGACTCGGGCGACCTGTTGAAGAAGCTCGGCAAATATAAGACCGGCAAAGGGTGTCTGTACATCAAGAGCCTCAGCGACGTGCACCTGCCAACGCTGCAAGCCATCATCAAGAAGTCAGCGACAGAAAAGCCCAAATCGAAGTAGCGCGTCTTCCGCTAAAGCATAGAACCTGCGGGTCGCCGGAGCGTACTACTGACTGGCGACTTGTTGATCGTTTTGGAGGTGCGGCTGTCGATGACCGGCAGTCATCGCTCGATTTCAAAAAAAGCGCTCCTGGTCGGCGGGGTGATAGTCGGCTGGCTGGTGTTCGCACTGCTGATCGTATTTATTGAGTTTCCGTTGCCTCGCGGATTTCGGGAGTGGGTATTGGCGATTACGGTAGGTCCGTTCTTTCTTATCTTCCCACTCGCGTTTGAATTGCTCGAAAGACTTGCAAAGTGGCTTCTGCTTGGCGAGCCGCTCATTAAGCCTCGCCTTCCGCGGCGATCAAGAGAACTCCGCTAGCTGAGATTCGTGCACCTCCTCTCGTTTCAATCCATGACTGTTCTGAGTACAGTCAGATTCAAGCTGACACCCGCACGTAAGTCGAGCTCCGTAGAGCTTCACACGCTGTGGACGAGTCAGGGCGTTCGAAGGTTCTTGTTCGATGACGAGGTTCTCCATTACGAGAAGACTGTCGAGCTGCTGGCTGAAAGTGAACGACTGCATCGGACCGAAGGCACTGGATTGTGGTTGATTACCACACAAGAGGCCGAGGATCTTCTCGGGTTTGTAGGGTTCTGGTATTTCCGGCAACCACCGGAGCTGGAACTGCTTTACGGAGTCGACGAAAGATACTGGAGACGCGGAATTGCGACTGAGACTGCGCGCGCTATGCTCGAGCACGGACTCGGACCTCTTCAAATGACTAACGTCACTGCAAGTACTGACTTTGAGAATACGGCGTCAGCCAGAGTGATGGACCGAATCGGAATGAGATTCTCGCGACGAGCAGTAATTGAGGGCCGGGATACGGTGTTCTATACCGCGTCGCGACAGATACCGCATCAAAGAAGCTAGGGTTCATGACACAGGATCTTTGCGTTAAACGGATTTGTGCCGATGATTATATTGATCAATGGCTCGTTTGGCGTGGGAAAGACCACCGTTGCGCGGCTGCTACAGCGCTCTATTCGGCGCAGCATAATATTTGACCCCGAGTGGTTCGGCTGGCTCATCAAGTATGCTCCCACGTGGATGCGACTCGCCGGGTCTGGCACAGACGATTATCAGGATATCGCCCTATGGCGACGATCGGTGGTCGCCGGCGCAAGACTCTTTCGAGCAATGGCACGAGGCCCGGTAATCATCCCAATGGCATTTAGCCGTCGCGACTACTTCGATCAGATTGTCGCTGAAATACTCAGGTTTGATAAAGAAGTGAAGGTCTACTGTCTGCAAGCCGAACTGACCACGATCCTCCGTAGGCTCGAACTACGTGATGCGAACAGAGATCCACAACAGCGGGAATGGGCGCTAAAGAAGGTCCGTGAGTGCGTTGATTCTCATCGCGACGACCACTTTGGTGAACCGATCGACACAGAGAACTCAGACGCCGCTCAGGTCGCTGTTGAAATTCTGTCTCGGATAAGAAAGCCCCAATGCGACTCTAACTAGAAGTACCCCCCTCGGCGGGTGCCTTGTATCGCTCACTTTGCGACCCCTATAATCGCGGTTGATGCCCTCCCCGAAACAACCCTTCAATCTCTGCGACTACTTCATCGGACCGGATAAACTCAATCGATTTGGCAACAATATTGCCATCGAATCAGAAGGGCAGAGCCTGACCTATCGCGACCTTGCAGCGATCGTGGACCAATGGGCAGCGACGCTCTCTCAGCGCAACCTGGCTGCCGAAGATCGAATCGCCTTGCTGCTAAGCGATCGCCCTGATTTCGTCGCGTGCTTCCTCGCTTCGGCGAAGCTCGGCCTGATTTGCGTGCCGCTGAGCACATTCCTGACTCGCGAAGACCTCGAGTTTGTGCTCACCGATTCCGGCGCGAAATTGCTGGTCACCGAGCATGAACACTCGGTGAGGTTAGGGTTAGATTCCCAGCCGGCGCCATGTCCTTCGATCGACATCAATGCGTATTCGCCTCGATCAACCGAAATACGAAACACCGGAGAGTGGGCGGCAACGGCTGATACACACGCCTCGTCGCCGTGCTTCTTACTCTATACCTCGGGAAGCACGGGCAAACCCAAAGGAGTCCTGCACGCCCATCAATCAATACCAAGAACGGTCGAGTGCTACGCCGGCTCGGTGCTTAAGATGACTCCGGAGGATCGAGTTTACTCGTCGTCTCGTCTGTTCTTTGCGTACGGACTTGGGAACAGCCTTTCCTTTCCTCTCGCGGCCGGGGCGACGGTAGTGCTCGACCCCGGACGGCCAACCCCTGAACGGGTCGCGGCCATTTTCAGCCAGTACAGGCCGACTTTGTTCTTCGGAGTGCCGGCGGTCTACAACTCTCTCCTTCAGTTCAAAGCAACAGGCGGGGAGGTGGACACAACGTCGCTGAGACGGTGTTTATCGGCCGGCGAGGCGCTTCCGGGAAGAATCTTCGAAGACTGGAAGAACAATGTGGGACTGGAGATTCTGGACGGCATCGGATCGACCGAGATGCTCCACATCTTCATTTCAAATCGGCCGGGGCATGCGCTCGCGGGTTCCAGCGGACAGGCAGTTAACGGCTATAGACTGAGGTTGAGGTCCGACGAAGGCGGAGAGTGTGCAAGGGGCGAAGCCGGTCACCTGTGGGTCAACGGTGCGAGCGCATTCGCAGGATACTGGCATCGCGACGAGTTGACACAGGAGACCTTGCGCAACGGTTGGGTGCGCACCGGCGACCTCTACACAACCGACGACGAAGGCTTTTTCTTTCACGTTGGGAGGGTCGACGACTGTTTCAAGGTTCGAGGGCTCTGGGTGTCGCCACTCGAGGTCGAGTCTGCGATTCTGGCACATGAGTCAGTGAGCGAGGCGGCTGTAGTTCCCTCAATTGACGACGCCGGACTGGCAACCG
The DNA here is from genome assembly GCA_035315885.1 of Blastocatellia bacterium. Taxonomy (GTDB): domain Bacteria; phylum Acidobacteriota; class Blastocatellia; order UBA7656; family UBA7656; genus DATFXM01. Next base: position 46,591 of record DATFXM010000066.1, on the reverse strand, counting down.
CGCGCGCGTTCGTCGTCATCAAAAATGGTGAGCCGAACGAGGATTTGAAGCAACGAATACGCGAAACTGCGTGTCAAAGGCTTGCGAATTACAAAGTACCATCACAGATCGAATTCATAAGCGCTATGCCGCGTACTGCGACCGGAAAGGTTCAACGCTTCAAATTGAGAGATCTCGGCCCGGAGGGACGAGGCGCGAACTGATGATCCGGACAACGCTTGCGACAGCTTTAATGGCGGCATCGATGGCCCTTCTAATGCCTGCTTCGGTAACGCCGGCGTTGGCAATCGCGATGCCTGCCCTGGCTCAACAAGGCTGGTCGGCCATTCAGCCTATTGCCAGAAAAGGCTCGCGAGCCTCCACCAGCGCGGTGTTCTACGACGGAGACGATGTATGGATCGTGGGCGCCGAAGGCCTGATCGAACGAAGCTACGATGATGGCAAGAGTTTCCAGGAAGTGGACGCGGGTGTCACCACCGGTCTCAACGATGTCTTTGCGCGCAAGGACGGCGTGTGGATCGTCGGAGACGGCGGGCTGATCCTCACCAGTACCGACGGAGGGCATCGTTTCAATCCGCTCCTGTACAATACGGACCCAAACCGAAATCGCCTGCCGAGTAAGAGCCCCTCTTCAAGATCGGTCAATAACCAGCCCCCGCCGGCACAAGGCGCCATCGATCTATACTCGATCCAGTTTGCGGACGAAACTCACGGCTATATTGTCGGGGATCGAGGTCTCATCCTTGCGACGTCCGATGCAGGAGCAAGCTGGCGCGAGCAGCGGAGCGGCACCGACGCACAATTGTTCCACCTCGCGTTCAAGGGTGAGAGGGGTTGGGCGGTAGGTACCGGCGGTACGATCGTCCACACCGAAAACGGCGGCGAAAGCTGGGTTCCGCAGCCCTCAAACGTGCCAAACGATCTGAACCGAGTTTTCGTGGTCACTGATAAGGTGTTACTTGCGACCGGAGACAAAGGCGTTCTGTTGCGAAGCGAGAGTTGGGGAGCAAGCTGGTCCAGAATACCTGTACCTACTCAGGATCCGCTGTTCGGCGTGAGTTTCATCGACAAGAAGACGGGTTGGGTAGTCGGCTATGGAGGCAGGATCCTGAGGACCTACGACGGAGGGAAGTCCTGGATCGAGCAAGCGAGCGGAACCCAGATCGACCTTTTTGCGGTGGCGTTTCACAAGAACCGGGGCTATGCCCTCGGCCGGGACGGCTTGGTTCTTCGATATTTCGAGCGCCGTTAGCGAAGCCGAACTCGCCTCTCAACCCCTTCCAGAGTTTCTCTTATACCTGAAATTCCCACCGTAAGTTTCAACTGCGTCACCTGAGTATACAAGTATCCTTAAATTTGTGGAAAGAGAGTTGTTGACTCAGCCGGCCGATTTTGATATTTTCGGTACCTCATTCTGGCGAATGGGTGAGTAATGAAAAGACAGCAGTAGCAGGAATCTTTTTTCGAAGTTCCGGTCGCTCCGCCGGGGGCGATCAGTAGCTGGATGCCCTTAACCGCAAGCCGGCCACATTCAACAGAATTACAGACGAGGGCCGATGTTTCCTGCTCTTTTCGTAAGATCTCTGCGACCGGAGGAGGCCAGTGATCTTCAATCATTCGCGGGTTCTGAGAATAAGGAAGAATCCTGCCGCGCGCGGGTGATCCTGCTGTCGGCTCAGGGTAAGACCGCAAACGAGATCGGCAAAACGCTGGGCTCGCATCCCGCCAACGTCAAGAAGTGGATTAGAAATTTCAACCGCTCGGGAATCGAAGGGATCCGCGTGAAAAAGCGCGGACCACAGGGTGGCCCGCGGCCGAAGTTCGGGGATTCGGAGGTCAGGGCAATACTCGAGCTGTCTGCCAAGAACCCATCGGCACTCGGTTATCAGTTCGGCGCCTGGACGCCGCAGAAGCTCGCAAACGCCGCAGTCGAGCGCGGATTGGTTGAACGGATCAGTCACGTCACGGTTCGCCAGATACTCAGACGCAACCCCTCACACAACGGCTCCGAGGCTCAACCGCCATTTCGCGCGTTAAGTCGAGACTCCGAGCGAGGCTCATCCAGCTCTGATAATCTGCTCGAGAGCGGTCAAAACGCGCTGTCGCAGTCGAGGTACGAAGAGGCAGTTCAGCGCTTCACCGCGCGCCTCGCCGAAAAGCTGTCTCCCGATGAAGAGGCAATTACCCGCTCGCTTCTGAGCAAAGCGCTCGAAGAGCTCAGCAAGTACGACGAGGCCTTCGGGGTCATTGGCAAGTATGAGGAGCCGAGGGTCTCGGGAACGTTGTCGGCGTACGCTCGCGCGAAAGTCAAACTCCGGCTCGGCTGGGTCTGCAGCTTCTTGAGGAACCAGGCCAAAGCCATTGCCACGCTAAACGAAGCGAAGCGACTGTTCCTCGAAATCCAGGACGACCTCGGAATGAGCGAGGCGCACTACGCGCTCGGGCGCACTTATATCGAGATCAATGAATTCAGGATCGCACGCGATCATCTGCTGACTGCCGCGGGGTTTCAAAAGACTGCGCTCGACCGGGAGCTGCTGGCGCAGATTTACCGCCGTCTCGGGATGGTAGATTTCAGCGAAGGTGCGTTCTCGAGTTCGAGAGAGCACTACATCAAGGCGCTCGAGTTGGCCGAAGGCAGTACGAACACGAATCTGACCGGAGGCATTCTGCTGGACCTCGGGAGCACTTTGTACCTGGCCGGGTTCCCGGGTGAAAAGCAAGAGTCGCTCAACTATATACGCCGAGCCATCGATTACCTCGAAAAGGGCGGTCACAAGGATTATCTCGCACTTGCGTACAACAACCTCGGCGACAATTTGAAGTTCTCGGGTGACTGGGACGAGGCGATCGAGAACCTGAATCGTGCGATCGAAGTAGCAAAGAGCAATTCGAAACTGAGCTACGAGGCCACAGCGCGGGTCACTCTCGCCGAAGTGCTTTGTTCGAGGGGCAGGTTTTCCGAGGCTGAAGCGCATCTTGAACGGAGCCTCGCGCTGATCGACGGCAGCGGCGACAAGTGGCTCGAGAGCAACGCCCTCAGAATTCTTGGAGTGGTGTATCGCGGGGTAGGGAAGGTGGACGCCGCTCTTCGAACGCTGCGCGCCACGATGCAACTTTCCACTTCGATAGGCGACCTGCACGGCGTAACGCTGGCGATGATGGCGCTTGCAGAATTCCATCTGTCGCAGGGAGGTCTGGATCAGGCTCGCGAATATCTTGAACTGGCCCAGGGCCGGGTCAAGGAAGAAACGTATCTGCCGATTTCCGGTTTGACGCAACGGCTAACCGGACAACTCGAAGCCGCTTCGGGGAGATTTGCCGAGGCTCGCCAGCATATCGCACAAAGCATCTCGATCTTTGCGACAACCGAGATCCCATACGATCTCGCGCGAAGCTATTACGAGATGGGAGTCCTGCTCAAGAAGGCTCGTGACCTGAAGAGCGCGGAATCCAACCTCAAACAGGCGCTGGCGGTATTCGAACGGCTCGGTGCCGAACCAGACGTAGAGCTCGCACGCCGCGCACTGAGCTCGATGAGCGATACGGAAGATGAATTACCAAGCGTTCGCGTGGCGACGCCCAACGACGTGCTGTTGATGCAGCGTCTGATAGAGGCCTCCGCGTCCCGGGAATTGCTTGAACAGGAACTCGCGGCGGTTATCTACGAGAACTTCTCGCCGGACAACGTGATCATCTGCACGGTCGCCGACGATGGCGTGCAGGAGCTGCTCGCCGTTCAGGGGATCGACCGTAAGGCCGCCGAACTGGTGATCCAGCAAATCGACCTTTCTGGTGCAGAGAATGTCAGCCGCCGGGGAGACCGCCTCATCATCAGGCTTGTGGAGACCATTAGGCCTCGAGTGGTTGTGGCAGCGCAGTCAAGCGACGGTCTCGACATGACCAGACTCCATCCTCTGCTTAAACAGGCAGAGCTTGGATTTGAAACTTGCCTTTTGAGAGCAGCCGCGAGAGGCGCAAACTCTCGAAACCTGGAGCAGCGCGTGCAAACGATCATGCCGGGGTTCGTAGTCGGAAGCGCTGCGATGTTCGATGTAATCGAGAAGATCTACAAAATCCGGACGAGCGATGTGACGGTTTTGATTACCGGCGAATCGGGCACCGGCAAGGAGCTGGTTGCCCGGCACATCCATGGTCAATCCGCGCGAGCGAGAGCGATATTTCTTCCATTCAACTGTACGGCGACTCCAAAGGAGATCATCGACAGCCAGCTTTTTGGTCACCGTCGTGGCGCGTTTACCGGCGCTACGGCGAACTATCCAGGCATCATTAAGGCAGCCGACGGCGGGACGCTGTTCCTTGACGAAATCGGAGACCTCTCACTCGAAGTCCAGCCGAAGCTGATGCGCTTTCTCCAGGAAGGAGAGATTCAGCCGCTCGGCGAAACCAAGCCGATGCGGGTCGATGTCCGAATCGTTGCTGCGACAAACGCAAACCTGGAGCGAGCAGTGGAGGAGGGACGGTTCAGAGAAGATCTGTTTCACCGGTTGAACATCATACGAATCCACGTTCCGCCTCTGAGGGAACGAAGGGAAGAGATCCCGGTGCTGGTGGCGCATTTCCTCGAGGCCTGCTGCGGAAGATCGGGAAAGCCCGGGCTGACGATCACGCAGCACGCGGTTGATGCGATGATGGCGTACGACTGGCCGGGTAACGTCCGGCAGCTGCGGAACGAAATCGAGCGAGTGGTGGCGTACGCAAGCGATGGCACGCCGATAACGCGACAGGATCTGTCGCCTGAGGTTCTGCAGCCGCGCAGGATTTCCCCGGCTATCGCAAGCAGAGCCGCTGCGGCCGTGGCGTCCCCGCGGTCAGATAGAGGCAGTTCGGTGGTGGTGGAGTTGGCGGACGAGCCGGAATCAACGGTCGAATCGGGAAAGGTGAAGCTCAAGGACGCCACCGCGGCGCTGGAGCGACAGATAATCCAGAATGCCCTTACGCGTAATCGCCACAATCTGTCTCGGACGGCGGCTGAACTAGGTTTGTCGAGGCGGGGGCTACGGTTAAAGCTTGCGCAACTGGGAATCTCGAAGGGAGAGGCTTTCCCGGTGAGTTCGGTCACGCTTTAGGCGAGTCAAGCGAGCGCGAAAAAAGCGTGTCAAGTTGATTGAATGCTTGACATTGCAAGGCTTCGAGCTTAAGATGGGCGCGTTACGGAGGCACCCCCAAACCTGAAGTGTGTGGAAGGGCATTCCCGAAGGAACCGCGCGAGATGCGCGATCCGCGATTTAAAGCGTGATTAAAAGAGCGCGATCAAGGTAGCCAGATGGTCAAAAGAGTAAACAGACCGTTCATCAGGGGACTTGCGGCAGCGTTGCTTTTGTTCAGCACGCTTGTTCCCTCCCCGTTTGCTGCGAATACTTCATCGGTAAAGTCGGTCGTTGTAGAGTTGCCGGGGGTAACCGGGCTTGGCAACAACACCGCGTTTGCTTTTAATCGATTCGTGCTGGTGGCGCCGTACGCGCCCAAGGGTGTGGTGCAGGATGATGGCGACCTCTCGCAGCTCGACAATCGGTTTTTATATGTCCTTGATACCAAGAAATCGAATGGGAACCCGGTTCAGGTTGAGTTGAAGTTCTTCGATCCAAATGACTCGCCTGCCAGCAGAATTTATTATCCCAGCAAGATAGCATTTGAACCCACTACCAGCACTCTATTCATTCGAGGCACTAAATTCGTTCAAACAGACGATGGGTATAGTCCGGTTGAAGTAATCGCCTACACGCATCTCACGCTTGATGATTCAGGGAAACCGCTGGCCGATCCCTACGTCACCCCTATTGATATCCTCGGCGTCGGAACCGATACCTGTGAAGAAGCGCCGCTGGATTTTGGAGTGAGTCAGAACGGCAAGTACCTGGTGTTTACCAACGGCGCGGATCTTTTCACGTACGACGTGCATCAGGGATACACCTATCGGGTGGAGATCGTACATCCGGACAAGTTCAGCCTCGAAAAGAGCAGCATTTCGTACCTGGACATCGATCAGGCGACAAACATTCTGAGTGTGGTCTGGAACCAGAAGTCTGACGGCGGTAGTGTTTCCTCCGAGATCTCCTTCTACAAGGTTCTGGATGACGGCGTCCTGAATCTCTCGAAGCGTGTGTTTGCTGGTACATTTCCCGAAGACGTATTTCTCACTCAGGGAAGCAACATCTTACTCACCAGGACTCAGACCGGGCCTGATTCAGCTTGGCTCCTGACCAACGACGGGACGTTGTACCAGATCGATCTCAAGTCCGACGACGTTCAGGCCGACTTGAAACCGGTTCAGACCTTCAGCGATCTTGCGCAAACCGGAGAGAATCAAGCGCCGAACATCATCCGGTACGATCCGGATCAGCGAACGATCATAGTTGTTCAGCAAGGCTACTCGGTTCAAATAGGCCGGCCCAGCAACGGGCGCAAGCACGGCATCGGCAGACCGTCGAACGGGCATACGCTTCTCAGCGCGGGCAGGCTCGCATTCGTGAGGCTGAACCGCAAGAGCAAGGTCACCGGCAGTTCGCTCATAACGCGTGACTTTGCAGATGAGGGCGGGTTGTCAAACCCGGCGCCTGGACCAGCGACAGGTCAATGGTACATTGCCACCTACGCCGGCTCGCTGCTCCTGATCACGATTCCCGATGACATCGGGTCTGTAAGCGCGACTCAGGTCGGGTCCGTGGGTGCGCGAACCGAGCGAATCTCCTACCTCGACGCGCGGAGCAACGTAGTTTCCGTCAACTCATTCGAGACCGATGAAAGCGGCTTTGTTGGATTGCCGGGGTCGGTTGAATTTGGCAAGGTGGTCGATGCATCGCCGCTGTCAGCGGCGGCATTCACTCTCAGCCGCGTATGGAATGCCAGTAAGGTTCCGGTCAAAGTCGAACCGAAGATTCGGCGTCCGTGCAATATGCGGTGACAGTGCCGGGGAACATCCTTAGCACGAAACCAACAGCAGCGAACTTGAAGTACAGGCTGACTCATGTCAGTCTGTACTTGTTTATGGGTAACGACCAATATGCCTAAGGAGCGCCAAAGCACCACAGACGTTGTAGAGACTGTCCCGGAGCAGATCAATCATCCATCCAGGAACTTGGCTGCCAGATCTCACGGGTACGGAGTTGCTGCGGGTTATGAGAAGCCGCTCAACCGAAACCGGCAGAAGGCCGGGCAAAAACGTGAGGTGTATGGCCCTCTCCCACCAGACGGCTACTATGGGACGGGAATAGGCGCCAGGCCGTTCAAGCGTGGTCAGGCAGGCTTCTCGAACGAGCTGGAGTGGTATCACGCGCAATATGGGCGGAACACCAGCGGGTACGACGAAAGCTAGTCGGTCTCATTTTCTGCCGGCAAGATAGTCGTTCGCTTTTTTCTCGTCGGTGGTGTAAATCGTGGATTTGTCAATGGCCCAGCCGCCGCCATCGCGACGCAGGATATAGCCGATGTGTTCAGTCTGGAGCTTGCCGCCTGAGTCGGCGAAGTTGTAGGTCACCAGAACGCTTGCGTAGGCCTTATCGGGAAAGTCACGGCTTGTGTAAAACGTTTGCAGTTTTACCTCTTTCGCTCCGTAATTCTTGAGATACTCCTCGATAGCCTGTTTTGCTTTGCGCTCCTGTGATGAGCAGGAGGCCACTAAGACAACTACCAATGTCAGCGCGGAAAAGACTACAGCCTTTGGTCTTGAATTAGAACGCTCATAAAAAAACATGTTAGGGTTTTACCCCAGCATCGGGCGAGGAAGCAAGGCGTCGTCACTTTGAACCAGGAGAAAACTTAGTGTCGCTTTATCTCAAGCAATGGCTCGGAGGACAGGACTTCGCAAGGGCCGACCGATTCGCTTCGCAGATGGCCAATTTCGTGTACGTGATCGGTGACGATCAGTCCCGAGAGTGCATGGTTGTGGATCCAGCATGGGACGTAGCCGGGCTTGTAGAGCGCATAGACGCCGAGGACTTGAAACTCACCGGGGCTCTGATCACGCACTATCACCCCGACCATATCGGTGGCGAGATTTTTGGTTATAAGATCGCGGGGTTGGCCGAATTGATGTCCATAAGACCGGTCCGAGTGCATGTCAACAGTAACGAAGCCGATGGCGTGAAGATGGTAACCGGGATCGAGGAAAGCGATTTGGCGCGACACTCGGGAGGCGATCGCGTTGCGGTCGGAGACATCGAGGTCACGCTCCTGCACACTCCAGGACACACGCCGGGCAGCCAGTGCTTTCTTGTCGAGGGTGCTCTGGTTTCGGGGGACACTCTGTTCATCGGAGGCTGCGGGAGGGTAGATCTGCCCGGCGGAGATCCCGACCAAATGTATTATTCGCTAACCAAGGTTCTGGGTCAGCTTCCAGAGCCGACATTGGTGTACCCGGGCCATGACTACGGAGTAACTCAGGTCAGCACGATAGGCGATGAAAAACGTGAGAATCGCAGCCTGCAAGTCGGTAGCCTCGAAGACTGGAGACGACTGATGGGTGCGAACTGATTGCTCGAAATCCGCCTTAAGACCCCGGTTCACACACGGGCGGGGCGCGTTGATCAGCCTCCTTCACAATGACCGAATCGAGTCGCCCAAAAACAGCTCCGAATTGCCGCAATTCTTTCTAAAGAATTGTATTGACTGCCAACCCCATATCCGGATAATAGGTAAACAATCTGGCGTTCGCTCAGTTTTTATACGAGTGTGCTCCCGCCATCACTGCCCCTTCAGCCTGTAGTCCGCTGAGTGTTGATCAGTAACTGCCGGTCTGCTCTCAGACCTGTTAGCCCACGCAGTTCAACACAGCCGATGCTTCGTCTCGGAGATATCGCGGACTGCATCAGACGTCTTCAGGCACCCGACTTCAGATAGGAAAAGGCAAGCAGATATGGACTCAAACGGGGTGCGTCGCAGTTTGGGGCAAGGTGACTCGTACGTAATGCAAGCGTTTGATCGGATCGGCCTTCGCACTCCACGCTCAAGATCCACGGCCGCATCAGCAGCAGTGTGCGGAGTCGTAAGCGTAGCCGCCTTCTTGTCCGCCTACCTGATCTCCGGGGGACGCAGCGTCTCTCCGGCCGCAATGTTGTTGGGAGCAGTCGGATTCGGGATCCTTTCAGTTTTCTTGGTCTTCTTTCTCTCCCGCCGGTTTTCAAACGTTGTGAACGGACGCCTCGAACAACTCACCGACGTCATCAATCTCGCCGCAACCGGCAGCTTCAGCATCCGCCTGGACACTTCAAAATCCGATGAGCTCGCGCCATTGGCAAAAGGCATCAATGCGATGATCGACCGCGCCTCGGAATCAATCCGAAGGGAGGTGGGCCAGAAGCAATCACTGCTGGCGATCATCAAAGCCGTGGAAAGTTCCGGCGATGCGATATGCGTCGAGGACTCGAGCCGTACCGGCATCTACTTCAACAAGAAGTTTGTAGATCAGTTCGAATACAGTGCCGAGGAGCTAAATGAAATCGGCGGGACTTCGGTTCTGTTCAAAGACATCAATGTAGCGAACATGATCGCCCACGTAGTAAGCAGAGGCGAATCGTGGTCGGGCGAAAGCGACCTTCGCACAAAATCCGGGAGCACAGTTCCAGTTTCCCTGCGAGTGGACGCGATCAAGGACGAAGCAGGAGGAGTCACCGGGCGCATAGAGACCTACACCGACATAACCGAGCGACGCCGAGTCGAGAGACTCAACTCAGCACTATATCGAATCGCCGAAGTCGCCAGCTCAAGCGACGACCTGCAGTCTTTCTACGTCAAGGTACATGCCATCGCCGCCGAGTTGATGTTCGCCGGAAATTTCTTCATCGCCATTTATGATCCGGTCAACGATCTGGTCAGTTTTCCTTACTACGTCAACGAGCGCGTTCCCATGCCCGAACCGCGGTCGATGCGACGAGGTCTGACCGAATACGTAATCCGAACCGGCAGGTCTTTGCTCGCAAGCAAGGAATTAGTCGGAGACCTGGCGCGAACTGGTGAAATCGAGGTGATCGGAAGCATTCCCGTCAGCTTCATCGGTGTTCCACTGAAGAGCGCGGACCAGACGCTTGGAGTCCTGGCGATCGCGAGCTACGCGGATGATGTGCAGTTCACAGAACGGGACTCTGAGGTTCTGACTTTCGTATCGCAACATCTGGCGGCGGCCATCGCGCGAAAGCGCTCCGAAGAAGCGCTCAGACTAAGCGAGGAGAAGTACAGGACGATTCTTGAAAACATCGAAGACGGGTACTACGAGGTAGATCTTCGAGGCAATCTAACGTTCTTCAACGATCCGGTCTGCAGGATTCTCGGGTACTCGCCGGAAGAAGCGCTGGGCATGAACCATCGCAAATACATCGACGAGGTGTTGGTGCAGCAAGTCAAGGACGCGTTCAACGAAGTCTATAGAAGCGGTCAGCCCACAAGCGAGTTCCTATATCAGATTCGCCGCAAGGACGGCGCGCGACGATTCGTCGAGACCTCAATCTCACTTAGGCGCGGCGGCGACGCGAACGAGGTGCTTGGCTTCCGCGGAGTGCTGCGAGATGTCACCGAGCGCAGAGTGTCAGAAGAAACGCTCTCCAATAACCTCAAGGATTTCCTTTCAGTAGTCTCAACCGTTTCCGAAGGCGATCTGACACTAAGAGGCATGGAGCGTGAGGACACACTTGGTCACGTAGTGAAATCGGTGAACAAGATGCTCGACAACTTCAGCAGCATGCTCACCGAGGTCAAACAGATCGGTCTCTCGGTTTCTTCCAATGCGACCGAGATTCTCGCGGCATCCGAGCAGATTGCGGTTGGGTCACAGAGACAAGCCGACGAAATCACCAATACCTCGAGCGGCGTCGAAGAGATGGCCGCATCGATGAGTCAGGTTTCGAAGAACGCAGAGTCGTCGGCCGGCGCGGCTCGTCGTGCGTCGGATCTCGCCGGGCTGGGGGACAAGCAGGTTCGAGACACGTCAGAAGCAATGTCGCGCATCGACTCGGCGGTGCAGCAAACAGCAGAGAAGATGAGGCTCCTGGGATCCAGAAGCACGGAGATCTCCGAAATCATCGACCTCATAGATGAGATAGCGGCCCAGACCAATCTGCTGGCGCTGAATGCGGCCATCGAAGCAGCCCACGCCGGCGAAGCGGGCCTGGGATTCAGCGTAGTCGCGGAAGAGATACGAAAGCTGGCCGAGAGGTCCGCGCGTGCCACTCGCGACGTTGGAAGCTTGATAAAGAGCATCCAGAGCGAAACTCACGAGGCGTTGACCGCGATGGAGGTCGGGATGAAGGAAGTGAAGGGTGGAAGCCAGCTGGCGGCCTCGGCCAGCCGGGCGCTACAGGACATCTCCGAGGCTGTCAGACAATCCTCTGAGTTGATGGAAGAGATTTCAGCCGCATCGGAGGAGCAGGCTCGAGTGACTCGAAATCTCGCGGCAGCGATGCAGACGATCTCCAGTATCACATTGGAGACCTCTGCGGGAGCGCACGAGACTGCCCAAACGATCCAGGGAATGGTTGGCCTCTCGGACCAGCTCAATCGCGCGATTTCTCAGTTCAAGGTCAAGGACGATTTTGTGCACCCGTTCTCCTATGACCTTTCGAAGCGGGGTGGTGCTCCCGGAGTGGGACAACAATTTTCGCCAGGTGAGTGATTGTCCTCTCGGGCAATCGCTGCTGACGACAGCAGGTGGTGGGAACAATGCGAGAGCAGACATCAAGTGGGTGGTGGAGAAGATTCGACATCGTGCGGCTCCTCGGGTCGTTCGGCCTGAGAACTCTGAGCATGAAGTTGTTCGCGGGCATGCTGGCTCTGACTTCGTTGTCGATCCTGCTTGTCTGTGTGATCGCGTACTGGAGTTTCAGCAGCGCCATCGAATCCGGAGAGCAACTTCAAGGTGTAGCTCGCGCGGCAGCCGAAGCGTCCGAGCTCTTCCTGTCCGAAAACATCAAATTCGCGAAGGGAGTCGCGGCTGACGACGCCGTGGTTGCCGCGGCCGAACACGCCGCCCGAGAGGCGGAGCACCTTGGCATCACCGCGCCGGTGATCAGCACGGATCAGATCAACAAGCTCGAGGAGCAGTACAAGGTTACTCGTGCGATAAGGCGAGACACCAACGTCGACGAGCTGCTGCGCGACAAACAGCGCGAGCGTGGGGTGATCGAGAGGATGTTCTTCACCGACAAGTACGGCCTCAATGCCGGAATGGCGCAGATGACCGAAGATTTCGTCCAGAGCGACGAAGCCTGGTGGCGCGAGGCAATGAGAACCGGGCTCTATGTTGAGGACGTCAAATACGACAAGCAAAGCGACAGCTTCGCGGTTGAGATTTGCGTCGGGATTCCCTCGAAGGGCGACGGCTTCAACGGCGTTCTGAAGATCAAGTACAACCTCAAGGACGTACAGGACTACATCGCCCGCTTCAAGCAATACGAAAGCGGCTACGCCTACGCCGTATCGGAAACCGGCCGCGTAGTGTTGCACCCGGAATCTCAGCTTCGCAACCTCGAACTTGCCGAGTACGTGACAAAGGTTGCGCCGGGAAATTCTTCGACACTCGAATCCGCGCTTGCCTCTTCGGGCACCAAGCAAGAAGCTGGAATAGTTTTCTACGAGGGCAAAAACCCCAGAACCCGCAAGATCGAAAACCGCATCGCTTCATTCTGGAAGAGCAAGGAGCTCAACTCGCAGTCCACCGGCTTTAACTGGACGTTCGTCGTAGACAACGCCAAAGACGAAGTTTATGCGCCGGCGTACCGGATGCTGAAATCGATTCTGGTTGCCGGACTGACAGGCGTGGTGCTCTTTGGCTGCCTCGCTCTGCTTTTTGTGAAGAGCTTCTCCAGAAAGATTCACGAGCTACTGACCGCGACTGAGGAAGTAAGGACTGGCAATCTCGATGCGCGCGTGGACATTCGATCGCGCGACGAGCTCGAACGGGTTGGCCAGGGATTCAACGAGATGATGGACCGTCTAGCCGAAATGGTTCGGAACGAGAAGGCTCACAACGAGCGATTGCGCGAGACCGAACAAGCCCTGGAGCGAAGCCTCAACGAGTTCCTTCAGATCGTATCGGCGGTGTCGGACGGAGATCTCACGATGCGCGGACAATCCGGCGCGGACACGCTGGGCAGAATCGTCGAGGCGGTCAACGGCATGCTCAACAACTTCAGCGGCATGCTGACCGAAGTAAAACAGATCGCGTTGTCGGTGTCCTCAAATGCAACTGAGATTCTCGCAGCTTCGGAGCAGATAGCGGTTGGTTCGCAGAGGCAGGCGGACGAAGTGACCAACACCTCGAGCGGGGTCGAGGAGATGGCGGCTTCGATGACCCAGGTCTCGAAGAATGCCGAGTCCTCGGCAGATGCAGCTCGACGCGCTTTCGAACTGGCGGAGACCGGAGACATCTCGGTTCGGGACACTTCGGAGGCGATGCTCAGGATCGACAGTGCGGTACAGCAGACGGCCGAGAAGATGAAGTCGCTCGGCACGCGCAGCTCCGAGATCTCGGAAATCATCAATCTGATCGACGAGATCGCCGCGCAGACGAACCTGCTGGCTCTCAACGCTGCGATCGAGGCAGCTCACGCTGGTGAAGCCGGCCTCGGATTCAGTGTCGTTGCCGAGGAGATTCGAAAACTGGCCGAGCGCTCGGCTCGCGCTACGAGAGATGTGGGCACGCTTATCAAGGGGATCCAGAACGAGACTCGCGAGGCTCTCTCCGCAATGGAAGTGGGAATGAAGGAAGTGAAAGCGGGGACTGGGCTTGCTGGACAGGCAAGCCGGGCGTTGCGTGACATCTCCGAGGCGGTTCGGCAGTCGGCGGAGTTGATGGAAGAAATTTCCGCCGCGTCGGAGGAGCAGGCTCGCGTCACCGGAAACCTGGCTGCAGCGATGCAGACGATTTCCAGCATCACCCTTGAAACTTCAGCGGGCGCACACGAAACGGCGCAGACGATTCAGGGCATGGTCTCGTTGTCTGAACAACTGAATCGAGCGATCTCGCAGTTCAAGGTTCAGGACGATTTTGTACACCCCTTCTCATACCGCATGGGCGGCAACGGGGGCCGAGGTCCGGGGGCGAACTTGAATCAACAGACCGGCGATTGATTACCGGTCTGTTTGGAGGTGGGCGAGGTGGCAGCACGGCGGCAACTGGTAGTGTTCAAGGTCCGAACTGAAGAGTTCGCGATCGACATTCTGCTGACCAAAGAAGTCGTGGTGATGCGCGATATCACCACCGTTCCCGAAACGGAGGATTACGTCGAGGGCGTGATGAATCTGCGAGGGAACCTTGTTCCGGTGATCGATCTGCGGCGCAGGCTGCGGGCCAGTGGGATCAGCTCGCACGAAGAGCGCAGGATCATCGTGGTTCAACTGGACGGACGAGTGGCGGGTCTAATCGTCGACGGGGCCTCGGAAGTCATTCGAATCAACGAGGACCAGATAGAACCGGCGCCCGACGTGATCACCGAGCTGGGCGCGGGTTACGTGCTTGGGGTCATCAATCTGGGCAGCAGGTTCATTACATTGGTCGATTTGAGCAAGGCTCTTTCCGGAGACGTTGTCACTGAGTTGGATCAGGTCATCAGCGCGCTCTCGGCGCATCGGTCGCCTGAACAACCGGCGCAGGCGATATAGGAGTCGCAGCTAGCCGAAGAATCTATGGGATCCGACTGGGTACAACAATCTGGACCTTTGACGAGCGGAGCGGGGCCTCTGTCCGAAAGCGAGTTTCGTCTCTTCAAGGATCTCATCTACGAGGAATGCGGCGTGAGCATCGGCGCAGAAAAACGTACGTTCCTTGAGTCGCGGCTGAAGCGGCGAATGGATGAGCTCGGGGTCAGGAGCGGTTACGAATACTATTGCCTGATAAAACGGCCCGACGGGAAATCGCAGGAGCTGCCGGCCCTCCTCGACACGCTGATGATTTGCGAGACCTCGTTCTTCAGAAACCAGCCGCAGTTTGATCTGTTCAAAGGGGTGGTCCTCCCGGACGTGATTGCACGCAAGGAACGAAACGGAACTCGAATGCTGCGTGTCTGGAGCGCGGGCTGTTCAACGGGTCAGGAGCCGTACAGCGTGGTCATGGCGGTGCTCGAAGCTATCTCGCAGCCTGAGCTCTGGTCGGTGAGAGTCTTTGCGTCGGATCTGTCGTTCACCGCACTGGAGCGGGCGCAATCCGGAGTTTACAGGGCGGATCAGATCAAGAACGTGGAGCCTTACTATGTTCAAAAGTATTTCAAGAAGGAGGGCGATCACTTTGTCGTAGCGGACGAGGTGAAGCGGCGGGTGATTTTCGACTATCACAATCTGAAGCACGACAACGGACTGCGAGGTCTCGACATCGTGTTTTGTCGTAACGTGATGATCTATTTCGATTCCGAAGAGCAACGACGATTGATCAATCGTTTCATCGGCACGCTTGTTCCCGGAGGGCATCTGTTTCTGGGACACGCGGAGAGCCTGCAAGGCCTCTCGAATCGATTCACGATGTTGCATCGGAATAAAGGGATTGCATACAGACTTGAAGGTTAGACGAGCGCCGAAAAATGGACGACCTGAGTAAAGAAGAACTCGAGCAGTTGCTGGGCGTATTTCGCGACCAGTCTCTGCAGATCCTCGAAGACATGGATCAGGAGCTGCTGACGCTGGAAAGCGGCGGCGTCACTGATGAGGCGATGGCCCGCCTTCGCCGAGCCGCGCATACGATAAAAGGCGACTCGGCGTGCATCGGTCTTGATGGTGTCACTGAAGTGGCCCATCAGCTCGAAGACGTATTCGATGCGATCCTCAACAGGCAGATGCAGTTCGGCTCAGGTGTGGTGGACCTGATACTGGACAGTCTGGACGCGATGCGTGCGGCGATCGGAGGGGAGGAGGTAGACGACCTGACCCCCGAAATCGCTCAGCACCTGACCGAGGGAATACGTTCGGCTATCGTAGCCGAGGAAGTCGAAGCGCCTTTGCTCACAGCACGGAGCAAGTCAAGTGTAGTCACCCGGACTGAGGACGACTGCGACATAAAGCAGCAGGACGTCTTGCGGCGCCGGGACTACGTTCGAGTGGATGCGGCCAAGATCGACGCTCTATTGAATCTGGCGGGTGAGATGGTCATCGCTCGATCGGTCATCAATCAGATTGGTCCTCGACTTGAAGAGGCTCTGCCAAAGAGCGACCTGACAGACAAGTTCGGCTCCTCCAGCGCGCAGATGGGCAAGCTGATAGCAGAGCTTCAAAAGAGTGTGCTCAAGATGCGCATGGTGACAATCGATCAGGTCTTTCGGAGGTTTGCGCGGCCGATGCGCGAGCTGGCGGCGGAAAGCGGCAAGCAGGTCGAGTTATCCATAAGCGGAAGTGAGACGGAACTGGATCGCGCTCTGGTCGATCTGTTGTACGAGCCTATTCTGCATCTGCTTCGCAACGCAGTGGACCATGGACTGGAAACTCGTGAGGAGAGGCTGGCGCTTGGCAAACCCGAGGTTGGCAGGATTTCGATGCGTGCTTACCACGAAGGCAATCAGGTGGTGGTAGAGATAGCCGACGACGGCCGAGGAATCAACGCCGAGATGTTAAGGCAGAAAGCCATGAAGGCCGGGCAGATTTCTGAGGCCGATGCGCTGCAGATGCCCGAAGAGGAAGCGTTGGAGCTGTTGTTCCTGGAAGGCCTGTCGACTGCCAAGGAGGTAACTCTCGTGTCCGGCCGCGGTGTGGGAGCCGCGGCGGTGAAAAGCGCGATGGAGCACTTGCGGGGCAGCGTAGCGGTGAAGTCGCAACAGGGAGTCGGTACTACCTTTGTTTTGAGAATGCCGCTGACGCTGGCGATCATCAGGGCGCTTTTGTTTACCGCGAACGGGAAGCTGCTGGCGCTACCGCTTCTCACGATCAGCGAAATCGCGAGGGCGCAAACATCCGAAGTGACGCTTCTGGATGGCGTGGAGAACTACAGGCTTCGCGACCGGTTTATCTCGATCGTAAGGCCCGGCGTGGTGCTCGGCTTCGAGCGCAGGAGTTTGTCCAGCAGCGGGGCGGGGTTGAGAGCCGGGGGGCAGCGATTCTTCATCATCATCGTTTCGATAGGCAATCGGAAATACGGGGTGGTGGCGGACACCCTGATTGGCGAGCAGGAACTTGTGATCAAACCGCTGGATAGCCGTTGGGTGCAGAACGAGGCGATGGCTGGCGCCGCGGTGCTTGGCGACGGCCAGGTTGTCCTGATCATGGACGCGGAGACCCTGCTTCGAAGAGCGATCAGATACGAGCGAGCTCAAGGACAGGGGAGGGTGACGAATGCAGGATAACAGGCGAAAGATCCGTGTGCTCGTGGTCGACGACTCCGCGCTTATGAGGAAGCTTATCTCAAAGCTTCTGGAGCGCGATGAAGAGATCGAAGTAATCGCGACCGCGATCGACGGGTATTTCGCTCTGAGCAAGGTGGCGCAGCTCAAGCCGGACGTCGTCACGCTCGATGTAGATATGCCAAGAATGGATGGGATCACCGCTCTCAATGAGATGGTATCCAAACATCAGATACCGGTGATCATGCTCAGCTCGCTCACTACACGCGGCGCTGCGCTCACGATGCAAGCGCTGGAGAAGGGCGCGGTTGATTTTATTTGTAAACCAAAGTCGGCGGCTCAGGTCGGCGAGATGGCTGATGAGCTGCTCTCCAAGGTGAAGGGCGCTGTTCACAGCAATGTGCTCGCGCTGAACGCGCAGTCAGCGGACGGCAAGACCCCAACCCGGAAGAAGGTGACCTCGCCTCCGCCCCGGCGCGCCGAGTACAAGATCGTCGCGGTTGGGGCTTCCTCGGGCGGGCCTCACGCGTTGCGTTATCTGCTGCCGAGGCTGCCGGCGGATCTGGATGCGGGAATCGTGATCGTTCAGCACATGCCGGAGAGTTTTACATCGATGATGGCGCGGTGGTTGGACGACATTTGTGATCTCGAGGTTCGTGAAGCGAGGGACGGTGATCTGGCGATACCGGGCAGGGCTTTGATTGCGCCGGGCAACCGTCACATGAAGGTCAAGCGGACCGCGGCAGGGTGCGAAGTCCGGTTGGATGATGGGCCTCTGGTGAACGGTCATCGGCCGTCGGTAGACGTGCTGTTCCGGTCGGTAGCGGAGCAGTTTGGGTCGAGCGCCACGGGTTTGATCATGACGGGCATGGGAAGTGATGGGGCTCAGGGTTTGGGAGACATGAAGAAGGCGGGTGGGTTGACCATCGCGCAGGACAAGGAGAGTTGTTCGGTTTATGGCATGCCGCGCGCTGCGCAGGACCGAGGTGCCGTTGTGAAGGTTCTCGCGCTTACGGAGATGCCGACTTATGTAATTGGAACGGTGGGCAGAATGGTAGACCTGGAGGAAAGTTATGCAGGCACACGTTGAGGGCACTGGTGGGGGGAAGGCGTCGCTGACGTGTTTGATTGTTGATGACTCGGCGTTCATGCGCTTTCACCTGAGACGGCTGATGGACGCTTTCGACAATGTAGTCTTCAGCGAAGCCGCAAACGGAAACGAGGCGATCCGTGAGTACGGGCGCGTCAGGCCTGACATTGTTCTGATGGACATAGTCATGCCTGGTCTTGAAGGGGTCGAAACGGTGAAGCGAATCTGCGATGCGGACCCATCGGCCCGAGTGATAATGATCAGCTCAGTCAGCTACAAGGAGAAAGTCGAAGAAGCGCTCGCGGCTGGAGCGCGGTCGTTCATTCCAAAACCGGTAACAACCGAGCAGCTGAGAAAGGCGATCGAGCAAGTTTTGGCATAGCAGGGTGAAGAAATGAGGTTAGATTTCGTAAGGGTCTTCGTTGACTCCACTAGTTTACTCTTCAAAGAGTTTTTTGGACCTGAAATCGAGGTCTCATCGATCAGCATGAAGGCCAACCCGATTCCGGGAAGGGAAGTGCTGTCGATAATCGGCATCGCGGGCGAGGCGCAGGGCCGGGTCATCTTCGATATGGATGCCTCAACCGCGATCAAGCTTGCCGAGCACATGATGGGAGAGCCCACGAACGGACTGACACCGCTGGTGCGTAGTTCCATCGCGGAACTCTCGTCGATGGCCATCGGCCGGGCCATCTCCACCATTAACGATAACGGCACTCGCCTAAGGATGAGTCCCCCAACGGTGATCACCGGCGTTAACCTCCTTAGTTACGATCAATGTTTTGAGACGCTGGTAGCCCCGATCACCACTGCCTATGGCGAAGTAGGAGTAAGCATCACCCTGCAGGACCTGGATTGAAGGGAGAGAAACATGACACAGAAGACGGAAGAGATTCTCAGCCTCTTCTCAAAAAGCGAAGAGCTACTCGAGATGTTCCGGAAAGGCCGGGCATTCACCGAGGAGCTTATGAGCGAGAACGAGCGGCTGCGGTACAGAATCGTGCAGCTCGAACGCGAGAAGATAGACCTCACCGACACGCTAATGAAAGAAGTGGAGAGGCTTAAACTTGAGAACTCACAAATGTCCCAGAAACTCGAATTCCTGGATACGCGATTCCACCAGGTCGAGGAAGAGAATAAGGACTTTGCCCAGCGCTACATCGAGGTCGAAGAGCAAAACGAGAGTCTTGCAAATCTGTACGTCGCAAGCTACCGCCTGCACTCCACATTGGATCCGGCGGAGGTCGTTCTTTGCATAAAAGAGATCCTCGTGAACATGATCGGCAGCGAGGAGTTCGGGCTGTTCGTCGTCGACGACGAGACCAGCGAACTGGTGCTGGCCGGATACGAAGGCGAGATCGCGCAGCGTCTTGAACGCGGCCGCGTAGCCTTCGGCGAAGGGCTGGAGGGACTGGTCGCTCAAACCGGCCAGGCCTTTTTCACTGAGGATGCCGGCGAGCTCGGGGAAGTATGCGCGTGCATTCCTCTGAAAATCAAAGAGAGAGTTGTGGGCGTCATCGCCATGTACAAGCTTCTTCCGCACAAGGGCGGCTTGACGCCGCTTGATCACCGGCTGCTGGAGCTGCTTGCGGGACATGCGGCGAGCGCTCTTGTCAGCTCGAAACTCTACGCCCTTGCCGATCGGAAGCTCCGGACGATCGAGGGATTTATGAACCTGTTGCGTGTGCGGTAAGAGGGAGGATCGAATGAGTAAGAAGGCTTTCCTGGTGGTAGACGATTCAGCGACGTTCAGACAGCTCCTCTGCATGAGTCTCACTCGGCTCGACGGTATCTCACAGGGTGACATAACCGAGGCGGTTGACGGTCAAGATGCGCTCGGCAAGGTCAGAGACAACAACTATGACCTGGTCCTGACTGACATCCGAATGCCGAATATGGACGGGTTGGAGTTCGTTAACAAGGTCAGAACCGAACTCAAAAAGGGCGACCTGCCAATAATCATCATCAGCACGAAAGGCGCGGATGAGGACATAGAGAAGGGAATGAGTCTTGGCGCATCCGGCTATCTCTCAAAACCCATCTCAATGACCAAGCTGCGGGAGCTCGTTTCGGATTGTCTGGGCGAACAGGCGTAGACGATGGAATTAACCGGTGATCTGAGCGATTTCGCTCTGGCGGATATTCTCCAGATACTTGCGTTGAGCAGAAAGACGGGAACGCTCTCGCTGCAAAACGGAAGTGTGGAGGGCCGCATAATCATCGAGCAGGGTCGAATCACCCACGCATCGGTTTTTCCCGGTGACACGCTTGCCGACCGCCTGCTTCAGGACGAGTTGATCAGTCCCGACGTCCTGGACATGCTTCGAGAGATCGGAAATCAAAACCGCACTCTCTGGACGTTTGAAACGCTGCTCATTGAGAGCGGGGTGATGAACGAGACTGATCTTCACGCGCTGGCCAAGCGACACACGCAGGACACGCTCGGTAAACTCGTAACCCTCGAAAAGGGCCGTTTCGGCATCGACCTCAACCAAGCGGACCTGCCAAATTCCTTCGGCGACCTCAAGCTCGGCGAAGGCCTCGAAGTAAGCGAGGCGCTGCTTGAAGCTGCCAAGCTGCGAGATGAGTCACACAGGTCGGGCGAGCCGCCGAAGGAGGGCGGGTTCGATGGCTCGTTTATCCCACACGCTCCGTCCTGGCCCGAGTTGCTGTCTACAGATCAGGACGCGGAGGGCCAGCCTGAACCGGACCCTTTCGACTTTACGCGACCCAGCCCAAGACCGGTCGAACGCGATTCCGAGGACCGTACTGCCCATCTCTGCTCGCTGCTCACCGAGTTGCGGCATTACTCGTTCGAAGCGGAAGTCAGTCTGCTGATAATGCGCTACGCGAGCGAAGTTGCCACTCGCGGTATTCTTTTCGTAGTCAAGGACGACCACCTATGGGGTCTGGGACAGTTCGGAATAAATCCAGGCGACAGCGGCAAGACAGCCGATGAGATGGTGCGCGACATCAGAATCGCGCTTGATTTTGACGGCGTGTTTGGACACGTGGCGATAACCGGAGAACCCTATGTCGGGCAGCGCTCAGGACGCGACACTGAATTTCTGAATAAGCTCGGAGGCACGGCTGACAACCTGTCGATGTTTGCGTTGCCGCTGGTGTGTAACGGGTCGACGATCTTCATCATCTACGGTGACAATTATCCGGGCCAAGCCGAGATGCGCGGCACAAACGAACTGGTGGCGCTGGTCAACCAGGCAAGCCTCGTGCTCGAAAAGATCGTACTGCAACGTCGAGTGATGGAAATCGAATCTCACTCCTACGCCGTCCAATAACCCGCCGGCAATACTTCCGTGGATTATCTCCCGACTTGATTTCGCTGCCATCCCGCCAGCAGATTGTTTATCACTTCTGCTTTTGGCGGCTCCGCGGTCGAGCCGGGCTCGATCTGCAGACCATATTTCTGGTAGATGGTGAATGGACTCTCAGCAAATATCACTGGCACGTTTGTGTTCGAAGGCCTGAATCCGTGCTTCAGAGATTCGCGCTGTATCGTATCGGTGAGCATGAAATTGAGAAAGAGCTCCGCCGCCGCCCTCTGCTCCTTGGTGCTCCACGTCGCGTCGATGATGTAGTAAGGATTCTCGCTCCACATGTTCTCCTTCGGGTAAACAATGTGAAGCTCGCCCCATCTTCCTTCGGCGCTCTTGAGGAAGTCGATGGCGACACTCTCGTAGACAAAAACCGCGTCGAATGAGGAAGGCCCCTTCAACACCATCTCCCGCATCATCGTCCCGGTGCTATCCGAAAGCCCGCTTACGCCCTGCTCTAGAGTCGTCATCCAGTTTTGAAAATCAACGTTCAGAATGTCCTTCAGAGATAAGTCGCGGGTCTTGCCGGAGAAGTCATACGCCATCAACACCAGCGTCATAAGCCCGCTGTTAGATTTGCCGGGGTGAGTGTGCCCGAGCTTGAACAGACCCCACTCTGGTTTGCGGGCAATCGCTTCCCAACCGCCCTTCTCGCGCAGCGCCTGCGAGATCGTAGTGAAATTCAGAGACTTGTACTTCTGCACGAATGCTTGATACCGCTCGTTCCATGCGACGAACACCATTGGCGTGAGGGCAAGATTATCCTCTTTGAGAACTGGATTGTTGCCGTACTTCACCTGCCAGTCCTGCACAAATGTCTCTTTGTACAGCGAACTCGCGGGGCACCAGACGTTGATATTTTTGTCGCCCGAGACCAGGGCCTGTGCTCCCTCAAGCGACCCCTTGGGGATGAGGTTGATCTTGATCTTCTGACCATCGGCGGTCTTGGAAAATTCCTGAACAGCCCATTCCATCCACGTCTTCTTTTCAGTCCCGAACGCTATTCCAATCTCGACCGTCGCGCCCTTCCATTGATTTGACTCAGACGTTTTGGCTGCCGCCGGATCCTTGCTTTCATCAGGGCCCTTCCGCCACAAGAAATAGTACGCACCGTAAGCACAGCCGACGATCACGAGCACGATTATGATCCGTCCGGTGAGACTCATTTTGCCTTCAGACATAAGTCAATCCTCAATACCTCAAAAGAAAGTTGAGATCTCCCTGAATACCGACCGAATGTTTTCTGGAGAGCCTTCGTAGAATTTTGCCTGCGTAGCGTCGGCTATCGACCTCAAAACCTCTTTGACTGCATCCTTGCCATAGCCGATCGTGAACACTCGGATTGCATTCACCTCACTCTGGGACCTGAGACTCCGGATCAGTTGGTCGAGGGTAGATTTGCTGTTCGTGTCTGCTCCATCTGTTAAGACCACGATAGCCGAAATACTGTCGTTCCTGGGATTATCAATCAATTGCTGGTACGCCGTGGAAATCGAGTCGTACAGAGCCGTGCCTCCGTCCGGAAAGAAGGACTCAATTTGGCTCAACGCCGCGTCCCGGCTTTTGTCGAGACGCAGGTCCTTGCTCGCCCAAATCGGTTGCGAGCTGAACGGGAGGATCGACAGATAATCGCGAGGGTCCAGAAGAGAGATCATCTCTTTCGCACCGAGCTTTGCGTTGGACATCTTGCCGCCCTCCTTCATGCTGCCGGAGGTGTCGAAAACGAGAATGATGTTCGAATGCTTCTTATGCTCTCGCCACAGTTTGATGACCGCGTCCATAACGGCTGGGCTTGGGACTTCGAGCGTGGTCTTTGGTTCTTTGGGATCCACTCCGTGCTCCACGTCCAGAGGAGCACCAACCTGAAGATTCACATCACCGGGGTGAAAGCCGTATGTCATCGTCTTCTGCTGCTGTGGCCGGTCGAGGAGGAATTTGATGTAGGTTCGTGCTGCCTCGCGATGCTCGGGTGTGACCCAGTCCCGCTCCACAATGCCAACCGGGTGATCGCTCCAGAACGTTCCCTCTTTTGGATAGATCGCAACCACCGGAAAAGGCAAAGAATACTGAGGAGAGTACGACTCGATTACGTTCGCCTCGTACAATATCGCAGCACTCAGATATTCCGGGCCGTTCTGCAGCATTTTCGAATTGAAGAAGCCCGTAGACGTGCCGTAGTGGACGATCGATTGTTCTATGCCTTCAAGGTACGAAGCGGTTGCGGGCTTGGCCACGTCTTCCAGAGTCAAGCCGCTTACCTTGCCCGTAGCGGCATAAACCTCAGCCAGCAGCGATATCAGTCCGCTGTTTGAAAACTCGGGATGGGTATGTCCAAACTTGAACTTTCCCCATTGCGGATGGCCGAACGCGGCCCAGCCTTGCGGGTTGCGAGTGAGCGCGAGAATGTCGGACCAACCGATTGGTTTCTTGCCCCACCCCAGCGCCTCCGCCATAGGCTTCCACATCGCTATGACGACCGGCGAAAGCACCAGCGTCTCGGTTGACGAGACGAGGTCGGTCCCGTTGCGCGTTCGAGACTGCGCATTGCCGAGTTTGATGAACGCGGAGGAGGCCGGGCTGATCAAATGCGTCTGTCTGGTACCGGACAGGACCTCATCGACCGCATCGCCCGAACCCATGGGGATGGCCTGTACGTAGATCGGCTTGCCACTCGAGCTTTTGACCTTTGCGCGATTGAAGTCGGCGGTGACGTCTTTGATCCAGCTTTCTTTCTCCGAGCCATATGTGAATACCAACTCGAGGCTGCCTGCCGGGGTAGGTTGTTGCGCGGATTCAGCCGCCGGTGCAGGCTCCTTTTGCGACTTGCAGCCGGCCAGGCACAGAAGAAGAATCAACCCGATACAAACTAGACTGCGACACTTGCTCAAAACGTGATCTCCTCTCTCATAATCATCGTCTGGTTGCGGGCTGGGCTTAAACTGAATTTTCACAGACGACACATCCGCGGGGCGACTGACCGAAACCGCAGTATATAACCTTTTCGTTAATAGATTGTTAAAATTCGGGAGTCAGGTCAGCTGGCTATAACGAGACTCGTCCGACAGCGTGTGACCGAAATGCCAGGTTGCCGATATAATCAGCAGGCGTTCAGAGTTCTCAGTACGGTTTCATCAGTGTCGGGACTTTCAGACAGGTGACAGACCGGGGTCCGGTGGATGCGGAGCGAGGCTCTCTGATGCCAGTACAAGACGTGACTCACATAAAGGCGCTCTACCAGAGCATTCCTAACTTAATTTTCATAGGCGCCATCGCCTTCCTGGCGCTGGCCGTGCATCCGGCATTTCTGTTCCTGTTGCTTGGCGGTGAGCTCGGGTTGTTGATGCTGGCCCAAAACGCCGGCGTCCAAAGGCTGCTCCGAGCTAAGGTCGAGCGTGAGCGCAGGAAAGATCAGGAGCGATCTGAAAACCAGATGCTGGCGGCCGCCCCGGAATCCTACAAACGCGATTTCCTTGCACTGAAGGATCTGTGTGGCGAGATTGAAAGTCGTACCCGCGAGCTCGGCCCCGATCAACCGATGCTGGATGGAATCGTAGAGAAACTCTATGGCTTGCGTCTCGAATACGTCCGGATGCTCAGGGGGCACTTTCTGCTCGCGAATCGAAACTATTCGTCGATTCAGTCGCAACTCGACCAGGAAATCGGCCGCCTCGAATCCTCCATCGCTAGTGAGCAGTCGGAACAGGTCAGGATGACGATGGATCAGAGAATCCAGATTTTGAGGCAGCGAACTTCCAAGGCAAAGCAGCTCGCCGAGCTGGTGCGACTGATCGAAGCGCGGCTACAAGTCGTAAGCGATTCACTTCAGTTGATTCAGGACGAAGTGTACAGCATGACCGACGTGCGAGGGATATCCGGTGTGGTTGATGACCTGCTGCTGAAGATCGAAATGAACGAAGAGTTCCGCTCGTACTACAGCGATGTAATAAAGGAAGGGACTCCTGCCCTGGCCGGCATCGCTGCTGATGTCGAGGATGTGGACAGCAAACCGTACATTCGTCCCGGGCAGGGCCAGTCCAACTAACTTTCAGTCTGGCTCCTCTTTTACAAATCCAACTCTGTATAACGAGAATTTACATCCTGGCGTTGGCTTAAGTGGTTAAATGGCCAGTCGGTACCGAGCTGGTGTCCTGCTCTTCAAGCATCCTGTGAGCATCTGAAACCTGCGGTTTTCTGGCGCGTTCAATTTCAGGAGTTCAATGGCGAACTTAACGAGTCTGGCTCGAATGTTTTTGGCTGTCGCGATGATTGCGTTCGGCCTACAACACTTTATCTACCTGGATTTCGTGACACGAGTCTTTCCGGGATCGGTCACATGGATTCACGCACGGCCCTTCTGGGCGTGTGTGGGAGGGGCAATTCTGGTGATTGCCGGGTTAGCGATCATTCTCGGTAAAAGTGCGCGGCTTGCGGCACTGCTGCTTGGCGCGGCGATCCTGGCTTCCTTTGTTCTATTGCATTTGCCCTTGCTGATCGCGAGCCCGTCAAACGGAGGAATCTGGACCCAGTCGGGCAAGGCACTCGCACTCGCGGGCGGCAGTTTTCTTGTAGCCGGCAGCCTCCCGTCTCAACCACTCAACCGGGGCGGCTCCGTCCGACGCGCCACTCGCTTTCTCGACAAGCTAATCCCGCTATCACCGTTCTTCCTTGGGGCTTTCCTGGTCGTATGCGGCATTCTGCATTTCATCTACGTCGATTTCGTAGCGACTCTGGTCCCGTCGTGGATACCGTGGCACATATTCTGGACCTATTTCGCGGGTGTGGCGTTAATTGCAGGAGGCATCGGCATGTTGGTTCCGGCGACTTCTCGACTCGCAGCGTGGCTGACCGCGGCGATGATTTTTGTCTGGGTGCTGGTGTTGCATATTCCGCGCGCTCTTGCAGACATCCATAATTCAAATGAAACCACCGCGGTGTTCGAAGCATTGGCGGTGACCGGAGCCGCGATACTCGTGGCTACGAGGAATGAAAAAGGGCGAACCTGATGAAATGTAGCTTTACATTCGCGTGCCTGGCGCTAATACTCTTCGGCGCGATAATGAGTTCCTCGGGCCAGGACAAGACACCTCTCCGCAAGATGGCGGTTACGTTCGACGACCTCCCGTACGTAGGTCTCGAGCGCCGCGATTTGCAAAGCGCTCAACGCGCAACGCGAGAGTTGCTGCGCACTCTGACGATGCATCGTGTCCCAGTTGTCGCGTTTGTCAACGAGGGGAAACTTCAGGTTAGCGGGGAAGAGGAGTCGCGAATTGCTCTACTGCGGCAGTGGGTCGATGCAGGTATGGTGCTGGGGAATCATACTTACTCGCATCCGGACCTCAATGCGCTGACGGTCGAGGAATTCGAAAACGAAATCTCGAAGGGCTACGCAGTGAGTCGACGTCTGATGCAGGCGCGCGAGCCTTACCAACTTTACTTTCGCCATCCGATGACGCATACCGGTGACACACAGGCGAAGAAAGAGGCTATCGAGCAGTTCCTGGTGGCTCGCGGCTACAAGATTGCGCCTCACACAATCGAAAACTCGGACTTCATATTCAACGTGGGCTATGTTCACGCGTTAGACAGACACGATGAGCAGCTTGCCGCGCGGTTGCGCTCGCAGTACCTGGACTTCACAATCGCAGAGACGGAGTTTGCTGAGCGAATATCCCCTCAGATCTTCAGCAGGGAGGTCCCTCAGACGCTTCTGATTCACGCCAATGACATCAACGCCGATTGCCTTGATGAGATGCTCAAGCGCTTTGAGGCCCGAGGCTACAAGTTCGTGACGCTCGACGAAGCCATGAAGGATCCGGCGTATCAGACCCGGGACACCTACGTCGGAAAATTTGGCCCGACTTGGCTCTTTCGTTGGATGAAGAGCAAGGGAATGAATGTCAGCTTCAAAGACGACCCTGACCCGCCCGAAAGCGTGATGGAGTTGTATAGACAAAGATAGCGTGCGCATGAAATCCTGTCAGCCTGTCAGTACTCGTGCACCAAAAAGAGACGTAAGCAGGGAGGGAATCCCCAATGAAACGTCGCGTAGCCGTGCTGTTACTGGTCCTGCCGAGTGTGTCGATCGCATTCGCCCAAACGCAACCCCACCAAAAACAGAGTAAGCCTTTGAAGGTTGAGCAGGTTTTTGTGCGCGGTAATCGCCGCATCACCGAAGCTGAGATTAGATCGCTAATCGGCACTCATAAGCGAGGCCCGTACGACCCGAAGCAATTGGATCTAGACGTAAGAAACCTGTATGACACCGGGCACTTCACGGACGTGAAGGTGTCCTCGGAAGACGGGAGTCGAGGAGGCAAAGTCGTATGGTTCGAATTAACCGAGCGCCCGGTTATCAGCGAGATTGTGTATGAAGACGTCGATCCGGCTCTAGCGGCGGAAATAAGCCAGGAACTTCAGACTAAGAATATCGATGTGATTGAAGGAGCCGACTACGATCCGGTGAAGGTCCGCCGCGCTACCGTGGCGATTAGGAACTTCAGAATAAAACTCGGCGAGCCCGGCGCTACAATTGTCCCTGTTGTCGAAGCGGTAGGGCCTACGACGGTTCGAATCATTTTCAGATTCGGCAATTGATGCACGTTGACCAACAGAAGCACTGATGACCTAATACTTTTGTTTTTCTTGAGCCTGGTTGCCGTGACTTACATCCTCGGCGCCAGCAGTCTGCTTCAGATCGGCCTGCATCGACTAGGGAGTCGCCACCCTTTCAAAGAAACGAGCTCAAACCTTCCTATGTCAATCGTGGGATCGGCATGGACGGAGGCTACGCTCCGCGAGTGAGGTTTAGCGCGAGACCCGAGATAACGGTGATCGAACTCAGACCGTCGACGACAGTGCTTATGAAAATCGTATCCGTTAATGGCGCAAGGACATCGTATCACCGGCACCTTCGTTGTAGAATACACAACGCTTCAGAACTCGGACGCCGGATCCCGTGACCAGCGTTGCGTGATCATTGTTGACAGACACTAAAGCGCGGGCAAAAGAGGAGCAGAAGATGGCGAACATAAAACTCGTAGTCATGTATCCGTACCCCACCGATGTCGACACCTTTGAGAAAGCTTACGTTGACGAACACATGCCGATCGCGCGCGAGAAGATCAAGGGAGTAACGAAATTCGTCGCCACTAAATTGCTCGCGGCTCCGGACGGGTCGAAACCTCCGTTCTATCGCATCGCCGAACTGCATTTTCCTTCTATCGAGGTGCTCCAAAGCTCGGCGTCATCGCCCGGCGGCCAGGAGGCAGTCGCCCACGCAGTAAAAATTTCCACCGGCGGCAAACCCGTCTTCCTTGTTGCTGAAGAAGAAACGATTACGTTTTGAAGAAGCGGCTGCTGCGGCCTTTCGGGCCACTCGCAATAAAGGGGTTCTCATGTCTTCTCACGCAAAAGGAACGTTTGAAGTAAAGCTGACTCCACAGGAACAAGACGAGCAGGCGGGCGGAAGTAAGATCGGGAGACTTACTATCGAGAAGCAATTTCACGGCGACCTGGAGGGTGCCAGCAAGGGTCATATGCTGAGCGCGACGACGCAGGTAGAAGGTTCGGCGGGCTACGTGGCGATTGAACGAGTCAGCGCGACGTTGCAAGGTCGCAAGGGTACGTTTGTACTTCAGCATCATGCAACGATGTCGCGCGGGACTCCTGACCTGAACATCGCCGTAGTGCCTGACTCGGGAGCCGACGGACTTGCGGGAATCACCGGCAAGATGACTATCACCATAGTCGAAGGCAAGCACTTCTACGAGTTTGACTATTCGCTCTGAAAGAGTTCGAGAGACCAGCCCTGAGTAGTCAGTACTCACCAGATGAGTACTTAGTTTTCAGTGGTTGAATAGCGGCCGTCGACCCAAGCGCTCGCGTTCTCAGCAAAAGAAACTTGCCGCGGAGCCTCGATGGCGGCCGCTGAGGGTTAGGATTAGCTTGCGCTCGAACGCAGCCAAAACCGTATAACCAGAGCGCGCATGAAAGTTATCAGGCGACGCGTGCAAGTATCCGGTCTGTGACGATGTAGCTTAGGTGCATCGGGACTACCAGTGCCGCAGGCCATCCGATTAGTTCAAGCAAATGCGAATCGAGCCGTTCAAACTCTGGAACGGAGATTTCATTCACTCTAAGCAGTGAAGACACACGGCATTAAAGGACACGACTCAGCGTGAATCGCTTTCTGCCAGGGACGGTCGCAGGAATCCGGCGCAGTTCGAGCCGCCCGGCGCGCGTCTTTCTGCTCTGTCAGCTCATTCTTCTATCGTCTTCGCTTTGCACCAACGCTTCGAATTCATCTACTACCCACCAGTCATGTAGAACAATTGTGGTTGGCTTTGTAGGCGGGATGAGAAGGCCTGATGACCCTACTCAAGGCGTAGTCCAGATTGGCAGTCGCTTAAGAGGGCTCCAAGTACCCTCTGTTGATGTCAGGATCTATCGACACTGGTTTTGGAGACGCGCTTACAAGTGGGTCTGCGCGCAATTCGACTTGAACGGCGACGGCACTTTCTCGACATACGAGCTTCTGAATGGGCCGCGCGTAGTGATCTACGGCCACAGTCTCGGAGGTTGGGCAGTTCTTGAATTGAGTCGCAAGCTGAATAGTAAGGGGATTCCGGTTTCACTTACAGTGCAAATCGATTCGGTCGGGATCGGCGACGAGGAAGTACCCAGCAACGTAAGAGACGCTGCAAACTTCTATCAACGAACAGCCAGGCTCCTTCGCGGCGAGAGCAGGATAAAGCCGAAGGACAGCAGGGCTACGACGGTCATAGGCAATTTTCTCATTGAACACGTGGACCACGAGGGAGTGGCACGGCGACCGGAAGTTTCCCGGTTCATCATCGACAGAGTCCTTTCACTTTGCGCGCCAAAAGGGAATGAGGAAGTGATCAACACCCAATGAAGTTGCGATGTACATCCTCGAGCAGCATTTCGCCGCTCGCAACTTGAGCCCTCAAGAGGTGACCGGTATGAAGCACACAATAATTGCAACTTGTTTGCTGACTACGATGCTGGTGATGAATTCCGCTTCGCTCGGTGTTAGCCGGTCATTAGCCCAGATCATAACTCCACCAGTAACATCGATAGAGTCGCTGTCCCCGGGTGAGACCAAGACCGCCTCGATTCCCGCTGCGCCGCTCTCGGGGGGCTGCATCGTGGGAGAAACACAGTTCGCGATTCAGTATCCGGGCGACGGGTCCAAACTGGTCATCGACTTTCACCCTTCAATTCCAATGAGATTCGCCATTCGGCAAAACTTGCCAGTAGCCGTCCAGGGCAACCACATCATCGCGGACATTCCGCCTGACAGCTTCACCCCGAGAGTAAGCTTGCCCGAGGTACCCCCATTCGATGCGGCAACCTACTTCATAGCAGTATTAAATTGCTTTTCGCAGGAGGTAAGCTTCACCCTGACGGCAACGCTTGTTCCGCCCCCAACGGAGGACACGATCGATATTGGATTCCCGTCCGAAAGCCCGGCGCCACGCACCAGGCTCGAAGTGGGTTCTATACCTGCACAATTTTCGTACCCATGTCTGCTCGCTAACACCCAGTACACAATCTCGATCAACGACTCGCCGTATTGTGGCGCTGTAAATGGATGGGCGGTGTACTTTGGGCAGGACCGGAATCTCACCTTTTATGTTCGGCTCGGCCAAAGAGTGACAGTCGAGAACGGCCAGGTAATGGCTGATTCTGCGTTCAGGTCACCAAACCACAATCTTTTATTCTCAGTTTTCTCTTCCAATACCACATCGCCCCGGATCAGAAAGTATTATATTGCTGTTGAGAGCTGTGTTCCGGACGCTGCCACCTACTCGCTGCTATTCAGTCCGATCGTCGGAGATGTGCCACCTCCCGGCATCATCCAGGTCTTTCTCGAACGAAATAAACTGCACGTAATCGGATATAATTTTGGTCCCGTGGCGAAGGTGCTGCTTGACGGAGAAGAAGTGAAGACAAAGAGTGGAGGCCTCACGCCTCAAGGCCAGGAGATACTGATCGTTAAGAACGCGAAGAGCAAAATCGCGGAAGGACGCATTGTTATTATTAACGTCAAGACAAGCTCGGGCTGTCTCACACCGCCATTTGCCTTCGCGCGTGGACTTCCAAGTTAGGCGGGCGCCGGGATTAATTGGTACCGGTTCAGATTAACGTGAAAACGAGTGCGGGTTGTCTAACAGGGTCATTTCCGTTCCGGCGTTCCTGAGAATTGATGAAAGTAGCTCGGCGAATCAGCGTACTAATTCCTGCCTTCAACGAACAGGAGATGATCTCCGCCACGATTGATTCGATCAATCGGAGCTTCGAAGAGTTGTCGTGGCCAGATTTCGAGATCCTCGTGTGCGACAACAATTCGACAGACGAGACCTCGCGAATCGCCCGCGAGAAAGGCGTCATCGTAGTATTCGAACCTTGGAATCAGATTTCAAAGGCCCGCAACACCGCGGCAGAACATGCCACGGGGGAGTGGTTGATCTTTCTTGACGCCGATACCATGCTGAACTCGGACGTTCTGAGACATACAATAGAGCGGCTCGAGTCCGGTAGGGTATGCGGCGGCAGTGCGCTTATGAGATTCGATCGGGAGACCGGATTGGTGATCAAGGTGATTACCGCGATTTGGAACTGGGCATCTCCTCGGATCGGAGTGGCCGGCGGAGCGTTTGTTTATTGCAGTCGAGACGCATGGAGGGCGGTCGATGGTTTCAACGAGACGCTGTACGTCGCAGAAGACGTCAGCTTCTCGAGTCGATTGAAACGGTGGGGCCGAGCCAGAGGGTTGAGGTACGTCGTAATCACCGAAGCTAAACTGGTAACCTCATCCAGAAAGCTAGACTCGCACGGCGAATGGGGCGTCATTTTGCACTTGTTGCGGCTCGCCCTGCCGGGCGCGCTTCGAAGCCGGCAGAGAGCAGGGCTCTGGTACGACCGCTGAACTCTCTTAATTGCCAGATCGTGCGAACGAAGCGGCTGCCTGGAGATGCCCAGAGACTCGGTGGGATGGACGAGGTGCTCAGGGACTAGGAATACTCTTGCGTCTGATAACAGATATTATGTAAGAAATCTGTGTGGGGGCAGGTCACTCAAATGCCGGGATTCCGGTCAGGTGCTGGCCAATCACCAAAGTGTGCACCTCGTTAGTCCCCTCATACGTGTACACCGATTCCAGATTGCACATATGCCGCATGATCGGATAATCACCCATAATCCCATTCGCGCCAAGAATACCTCGCGCCGTCCTCGCACACTCAAGCGCCATCGCTACATTATTCATCTTGCCCATCGATACGTGGACCGGTTTCAAACGTCCCTCGTCCTTCATCCTCCCAAGATGCATACAAAGGAGCTGCGCCTTCGAAATCTCCGTAGCCATCTCCGCCAGTTTCTTTTGCGTCAACTGAAATCCCGCAATCGGCCTCCCAAACTGGATCCGCTCCTTTGAGTATTTCAGCGCCGCGTCCAGACACGACATCGCTGCTCCCACCGCACCCCACGCGATGCCGTATCGGGCCTGCGTCAGGCACATCAGCGGGCTCTTCAACCCCTTCGATCCCGGCAATACGTTCTCCTCAGGAATCATGCAATCCTGGAACATCAACTCGGATGTCACCGACGCGCGCAGGCTCAGCTTGTGATGGGTCTCCGGCGCCGTGAATCCTTTCCGCTCCTTCTCGACAATGAACCCCCGTATCTCGTCTCCCTCAGTCTTCGCCCAGACGATGGCAATGTCAGCGACCGACCCGTTCGTGATCCAAGCCTTCGACCCGTTGATCAGCCATCCGTCTCGAACTCGTTCGGCTCGAGTTATCATGCCGGCGGGATTCGAGCCAAAATTCGGCTCGGTCAGACCAAAACAACCGATGACTTTTCCAGCGGCCATCTCCGGCAGGTATTTTCGCTTTTGCTCTTCGCTGCCGAACGCATAAATCGGGTACATGCACAATGCGCCTTGCACGGACGCGAAGCTGCGAATCCCCGAATCGCCCGCTTCGAGTTCCTGCATCACCAGTCCGTAAGACACGTTGTTCATTCCGGCGCACCCGTACTCTTCGGGCAGGTTTGCTCCGAGCACGCCCAGATCGGCCAGCTTCGGGATCAGATGACGCGGAAAGCGCCCTTCCTCATAATGCTCTGCGATTATCGGATTGACTTCAGCTTCGACGAACTGTCGAACCGACTTCATCGCGAGTCTTTCTTCTTCAGACAGAAGAGCCTCGACACCCAGCACATCTATGCCATCAAATCCCATGAGTGGTTTCCCCCCGTTCGCTATTTGGACCGTTCAAGTCTCTGATAATCTCTGCCAATATCGCTATTGCGATTTCCTGTGGCGTCCGGGCCCCTATTTTGATGCCGATGGGCGCCCGCACTCTGTTCAGTTCGTCCTGACTGTATCCCTGCCCGATTAGCTGCTTGAAAACTGCCAGAACCCGTTTTCTACTGCCGATCATGCCAAGATAGGATGCCCGGCTCCGCACCACGCTCTTCAGACATGTTTCATCAGACTGATGACCGCGCGTAACGATCACAACTGCGGTCCCCGGAGTAATATTGGCCTGTTTTGCCCCTTCACCAAAGTCGCTGACCAGTAGTTCGATTCGAGGGTCCGGCAGTCTTTTGCGCGAGGCAAACTCCTTGCGATCGTCGATCACCAGCACTCGGTATCCGAGCATTACACCGATCAGCGCTACCGCCTGTCCAACGTGACCAGCGCCAAAGATGACCAGCTTAAGTTTTGGCCTTACGACTTCCAGCGCGACCCTGACTGGCGTGCCGCAAACATCGATGGTGGTCAAGTCGGCAACGCCGCCGCCGGACTCCAGTATCGATAGCTTTTCCTTAACGATCAGCTCGATAGCAGGATCGAGCGGAGGCTTGAACTCGTCCCTCCACAACACCGCGATCTGACGCTTGCCGTCTCCTTCAAGGACCCTTGCAATGGAAACGGGTTCGGCTGCACTGGCCTTCTCGAGTATCAGTTGAAGAAGATCTCGGGCTCGAGCCATGTCGTCGTTTGATTGATTAGGCAGCAAGCGAAAGGATAACGGTGATTGAGACCCTTTTCAAATGTCTACTGCTGGCTCATCCGGTATTCGGGTCTCGAGCGAACGCGAGCACCCCGGCGTATAGTCTCGACGCGAATTTTTCGAGACTTGCCGTCCTGGGTTCGGTTTGTGGGATAGTATCCGAGCAAGTATTGCTGTCTCAGCTCGCGCGCAATTCTCCCGAGCGCGCTTTGCAGGTCGCCGAGCTGGTCGGCGCGCTCGACTATGCCCCCGGACATGTCCGCCAGCTCCTGTAGATATTCGTCGGCCTCGCGATAGGTGCGATCAAGCGCGTGGTCCTGTCGAACCAGCTCGTTCTCGATGTCTGTGTTTGCCTTCACGGTGCTGCGAACCCGCACCTCAATCTTTCGCTCGACGTCCGGCCTGGTGGCATAGCGAATCGGGTACACGATGATGTCTTCGCTCTCGATGATCGCGTCCAGAGTATCTTCTTCCGAGATCTCGCTGCTCGCGGTGTCTATGCCGTCCGTAAAAACAATGACTGCTTTTCTGCCTTTAAGGTCATGCAGCCGTTCCCAGACCGCGGTGTAGACTGCTTCATACACTTGGGTAAACTCACCCGACTGGATCGAGTCAACCGCGCGGGTCAACACCGATCGGTCGCCGGTGAGATCGCAGAGAAACTGAACGCTATCGTTGAATGATGCGATCATCACGCGGTCTTGCGGTCTCAGGTTGTCGATGAATGCAAGCGCTGCCGCTTTGATCCGGCTGAGCTGAGCTGCTGTCGAACCGCTTGAATCGAGCAGCAGCGCGACGTTGAACGGTTCTTCGACGGCACCAAACACCGCAATCTTTTGCTTGACACCGTCTTCGTAAAGAGCGAAGTCCTCCGCCCGCATGTCGGTTATATAGCGCCCTCCGGGCTCACTGACAATCACAGGGACTTGAACGAGAGTAGTTCCGAGACGAATCGGTTCTTCCTCTCGAAGCGGCTGTTGGTCTCGGCGTTGTTGAAGGTTCGAGGCAGTTACGGTTCCGAAGCCGAACAGAAGGATCAGCGGCAGAACAAGCTGTTTAGACTGCATCTTCTCCACCCGAAAAATGTCGATCAGGGGCGTCCGATCCCAACATACCGGAAGCCTAATTGTCGGACGCGATCGGGTTCGTAAACGTTGCGCAGGTCCACAATATTTGGCTCGCGCATCTGCTCCTTTATCCGCGCGAGGTCCAGACTCCGAAACTGGTTCCACTCGGTGACAATCACCAGCGCGTCCGATCCGGAAGCTGCCTCGTACTCGTCATCGCAAAACTGAACTGCCCGAGTCAGTTGCTCCGCTGCCCGAATCGATACCGGGTCGTAGGCTCGGACGCTGGCGCCTGACTCCTGCAGATCCGCGATCAGCTTGAGCGATGGCGCTTCTCGCATGTCGTCGGTCTGGGGTTTGAAGGAAAGCCCCAGCACCGCCACGGTTTTCTTTTCCAGACTCGGCAGCAACCGTTTCACCCGTTCTATCATCGTCGATCGCTGATATTCGTTCACGTGCAGCGCTGCCTCGACGATTCTTAGATGATAATCCACGCGGCGGCCGAGCGCTACCAGGGCCCTGGCATCTTTTGGAAAACAACTTCCGCCAAACCCCGGTCCGGGGTGCAGGAACTTGTTTCCGATTCTCAGGTCCATCCCCATGCCCTTTGCGACGTCGTGGACATCGGCGCCCAGCACCTCGCAAAGATTGGCGATCTCGTTAATGAACGAAACCTTTGTCGCCAGGAATGCGTTTGAGGCGTGTTTGATCATCTCTGCCGATTCCGGAGTCGTGATAACAAACGGCGTTTCGATCAGGAACAGAGGCCTGTAGATTTCCTTGAGTATGGCTATGGCTTCTTCGTCGGTGCAGCCTATGACAACTCGATTGGGTCGCATGAAGTCGTCGATGGCCGCGCCCTCCCGCAGGAATTCAGGATTAGCTGCTACGGAAAACTTAAACGGCGACGGGCGATTCTGCTCTACGATCCATTTGATCAAAGAAGCAGCGCCCACCGGGACGGTGCTCTTTGTGACTATCACTTTGTAGCCGTTCAACGCCTTTCCAATCGCCAGAGCTACCTGCTCGATCTGACTCATGTCAGCGGAGCCGTCTCCCTGCGGCGGAGTTCCTACAGCAAGAAAAATGACCAGCGAGTCCTGGACCGAGCGACTGAGATCAGTTGTAAAACTGAGGCGGCCCTCGCGGACGTTCTTTGCTACCAGCGCCTCGAGGCCGGGTTCGTAGATCGGTATGTTGCCTGACTCCAACGCACGTATCTTCTCTTCGTCGTTATCCACGCAGGTGACGTAGATTCCAAACTCCGCGAAGCACGCACCAGTTACGAGCCCAACATAGCCGGTGCCGATCACCGCGATGTGCATCCCTCAATCCTCCAGCTAAACTATTTTCCTAAAGTATTCGATCGTTTTTTTCAAACCCTCTTCCAGTTCCACCCGAGGCTCCCAGCCCAGCAGTCTTCGAGCGCGAGCGTTGTCAGGCTGTCTGATCTGAGGGTCATCTATCGGCAGGGGACGGTGCTCGACCGGGCTCTTGCTCCCGGTCAGTACGAGGACCTTCTCCGCAAGCTGAGCAACCGTGAATTCGCCGGAATTGCCGATGTTCACCGGCCAGTTTATGTCGTCATCCGTCTGTACGTCTTCGGCTGCGCTTGCCCTGGAAGGCCTCTCCACGCGCTCCTTCGTGAGCAGGCGAAGGATTCCGTCGATCAAATCGCTCACATAGCAAAACGAGCGTGTCTGTTTTCCGTCGCCGTAGATGGTCAGAGGCTCGCCTTTCAGGGCCTGAACGATGAAGTTGGAAACCACGCGGCCGTCATTGGGTCTCATGCGCGGTCCATACGTGTTGAAGATCCTGACAATTCTGGTGTCGACAGCGTGATAACGATGGTAAGCCATGGTGATGGCTTCTGCGAACCTTTTGGCTTCGTCGTAGACGCCGCGAGGTCCCACGGGGTTAACGTGACCCCAGTACGATTCCGGCTGAGGATGAACCTGCGGATCGCCGTAGACCTCGGATGTAGATGCTAGAAGGAACCTGGCGTTCTTTGCCTTCGCCAGACCCAGCGTCTTGTGAGTGCCCAGACTCCCGACCTTCAATGTCTGTATCGGTAGCTGAAGATAATCTATGGGACTCGCCGGTGACGCAAAATGCACTACCGCATCCAGATCTCCAGCAACAAAGAGGTACTCAGTTACATCCTGCTTTACGAATTTGAACCGGGAATTGCCCAGGTGATGCTCGACGTTGTCTGCGCGCCCGGTGAGCAAATTGTCGAAAACTATGACCTCGTGCTCCTCAGCAACCAGGCGGTCCACCAGATGCGAACCCAGAAACCCGGCACCGCCAGTTATCAGAACCCTCATAGAGTCTTCTTCTCTCTCAAATCGGCCAACAACGGTCGTCCACTCGCTTCTGCGGGAAGTGCGCTAACGGCCGGCCATCAGCAGACCTTCAGCGTTCGTAGAACGATGAAATCACATCAACTATGTATCGCTGCGCTTCTGCGCCCAACTCCGGGTAAATCGGTATTGCCAGGGATTCATTCGCCGCGCGTTCAGATTCGGGAAAGTCGCCCTGCTTGTATCCCAAATTCGCAAAGCAAGGTTGCAAGTGCATCGGAACCGGGTAGTAAACTTCCGTGCCAATTCCCTTCTCCTTCATTTGCGCGCGAAGCTTGTCGCGATCTGTCACCCGAAGCACGAACTGATTGTAGACGTGGAACTGTCCAGGGCATTCCTGCGGCAGTGAAACTCTTCCAGAGCTCAGGAGGCCGGTCTTGCCAAACAACTCTCGATACCTCGCGGCGTTGGAGCGTCTTGCACTCATCCAGTCGTCCAGATGACGGAACTTAACTCGAAGTATCGCCGCCTGCAGCGAATCGAGTCTGCTATTTAGACCGACGACATCGTGATAGTACTTTTTCTTTGCGCCGTGTGCGCGCAGAATCCTGAGGCGATCGGCAATCTCGGGATCGCTGGTCGTCATGAGCCCTCCGTCGCCGGCTCCGCCGAGATTCTTCGACGGATAAAAGCTGAAGCAACCGATAGCGCCCAGCGAGCCCGCCCTCGTGCCCTTGTGTTCGGCTCCGATGGCTTGTGCTGCGTCTTCAATGACCGGAATATTATGTCTCGCAGCTATTTTATTGATGTCACTCATTTCCGCGCACTGACCGTACAGATAAATCGGCATGATCGCCCGAGTGCGAGATGTTATTGCCTTTTCAAGCAAGTCCGCATTCAGGTTGAAGGAGACCGGATCGATGTCTACGAAGACCGGGCGGGCGCCGAGCCGGACGATCGCGCCGGCGGTGGCAAAGAAAGTGTATGGAGTGCTCACCACTTCGTCGCCCTGACCAATGCCGTAAGCCATCAGGGCGAGCAGAAGCGCGTCGGACCCCGAAGCGCAACTAATGGCTTCCGAGCTCGAGCAGTATTCGGCGAGCTCACGTTCAAGCTCTCGGACTTCCGGGCCAAGAATTAATTGCTGCGACTGCAGTACAGCACTGATAGCCGACTCAACTTCGACCGCGATGGTCGCATGCTGCGCTCTCAAGTCGAGCATGGGTATATTCATCTTTGTTTGTTCCTTCATAGATAAGACCTGACTCTGGGGATTGAAAGCATCAGTGGAGGCAGCTCGGGGGTTTTCTCCCGCAGTCAGCAGATAATAGCCCGGAACCGTACGCTACGTCAAAAAAACGGTTTCGGGTTTCTGGTTTCTAGTTTTCTTTAGTTGACGTGAACGGTCCTCGCCATGACCCTGGCGATAGAACCAGAAACCAGGAACTAGAAACCCGAAACCGCCCTTACCCTAGACCCGAACCCATCCTGAGGAGCGTTACCCCATTTTTGGCGTGTCGGCGCGCCGCAATCACAAAAAAGGGTAAACCGATAATGACAAATTCTGTAAGAACTCAGGCGACGTGCCTGCAGGGGGTGAGATGTCTCTCTACTATTTCAACAGTTATGCACGCAGACAAGGATGAAATCTCGTGGCATCCAGCTTGCCAACCATATAGACGAGCTTCGAAAAAAACGGAAGGATCGAAACGATCAGGGCAACGGGGGCTGTGCTGATTGGTTCGGTCCTTCTCTATTTTTTTCTGACGATTTCACGCCAGCGCTACTTCTCTTGAGCCGATCGTTTGGGCAATTTCAGATTGCCGCTTTCAGCCCAACCTCGACAGCGCAGTCACTGCTCTTCGCTCTTTTTCGGCTTCAACGCTTGTTCAGGTTTCGCCGGGCGTGACATCAGATAGCTGTTGATCCAATGGTACTGGCTTATGTATTTGCTCGTCTCGTTCTTGAATATCTGCTGGGTATAGGTCTTCGTAACGTAGCGTTTTTGCGTTCGGCCACTGCGCGTGCGAACCTTGACCGGAACTTTTTTGGACACGGTTAACGTAGGCCGCGGGTTTGAATCCGGATCCTCCATGAACTCCTTTTTCTCATGATCCAGAATCGTCAGAACTCGTCTCACTCCGCCATTGTAAGCTGCTGCCAGGTAGGGCCCGCATTTGTCGACTGAAAGGTGCTCGCGTGACTCGATAGCCTGCCAGTCAGAGTCGCACAGAAGGACCTGCGCCATCATCGCGTTTACCGGGTCCACCATCCCAGCGTGAAAGTCCGCTCTCAGGCCTGCCTCGAGATACTTCCCTGCAATCAGGGCGTAAGTCGAGGGGATCATCTGCACCAGGCCGCGCGCGCCCGCCGGACTGACCGAATACGCGTAAGCTTTCTCCTTGTTTGTTGCGATCACCGTCAACACGCGTTCAGCGAGCGGTTTTGCAAACTCCGCTGACCTGAACTCGCTCGGGTCAATGTGCTCATTCAACAGCAACACCCGAACAATCTCTCGAGGTATGGTCTTCACTACCGGCCTTCCCGGAAACGCCCGCGACAGGACTCCACGGTCGGCGAGCTTCGCATAAGCCTTGTCGATGAAACTATTCATCACCTCCAGCCCCCGGGTCACCACGTCCTCGGTCTTGATCTCATGCGAGTACGGAGTATAAACAGCCTCAATCACCGACTCTCCCGGACCAAAGCGCTGGCCTTCGTTGGACACCGGATATTTCACCGCGACGATCCTGGCGTGCGCAGGCTGAATACATTGGATATCCGAGTTGATCCCGTTTTCTCGACGCATGGAGAGGGTGAAGCCGGGCGTGAGCACTTCGAATGAATTGTCTCGCTTGATGGCGCGGGCGACCGAGATTCTCCCGTCGGGTTCGAGCACTGCCAGAGCCATCTCGCGGCCGACGATCCCGGTGATCGGAACCTCTTTATAGCTCCGCCTGCCAACCTTGACCCGTCGAGTTCCGACGACGCCGTACAACATCTCGACGTGCTCTTTCTTGACTCGTTCCCTGCCCCGCTCGATCATAGCGAGCAAGTCGTCGCCGGTGTTTCTGTCCGATTGTGGATACGAGAAATTTAAGCCGCCGAGCACGGCCAAAAGGAGAACTGCAACCCGTTTCATGCTCTGTATTCCTTCTCCGCGGGAGTGGGGCTCGGTTAATCCTAGCAATGTCAATACAACTCTCTCAACACTTTTATTACTCCCGGGCGAAAATGTAAGAATTGCCGGCTTGCCGCCGGGCTCGGGACAATGTAGTTTGCTCGTAACGCCAACGTTGGGAGATTCCGTTTTGGATTGGAACGACGTTGTACGGCTAAAAGCCTCGCTGTTCGAGCACGCCGAAGGTGCCGTTTACGCGATTCTGAGCCTCGCGCTCGGGCTGATTCTAGCTAGAATCCTGCGTAGGTGGCTGAACGCGATCCTCAATCGCAGCCGAATCCGCGACGACTCTCTCCTACGCAGCTTCTTTATTCGCGTGCTCAACGGCACTATTCTGGCGCTGGCCGCTGTCGTGGCCCTTTCGCATCTTGGGTTTCAAGTGGCATCCTTCGTAGCTGGACTCGGGATCACCGGCCTGGTGCTGGGGTTCGGCCTTCGCGATACCCTCAACAACTTTGCCGCAGGGCTTCTGTTGCTGATCTACCGGCCGTTTCGGTCCGGGCAGCTCATCGAGGTAGAGGGCACTCAGGGCGTCGTAGAGGAGCTGACCATCGTAAACATGCAGATGACCACGGTCGACGGAGTCCGGGTGATTATGCCCAACTCCAAGGTTTGGGGGGCCAAAATCGTGAACTTTTCGATGGCTTCTCGCCGGCGCCACGAACTCACGTTGAATGTGCCGACTAACCGCGTGGAGAGCGCAATCACCGCGCTGAACAACGGAATATCCAGGGACTCTCGAATCCTCAAGGACCCGGCGCCGTTGATCAGAGTGTCGTCTTTGGGCGCCGACTCTGCGAGTCTGACCATCTGGCTCTGGTCGACCTCGGAGGATTTCGGCGTAGTCAACGCCGACGCCTATCACAGTCTGCTCACCGCGCTAAACGAATCAAGAGTACCTCTGGCATAACCAAGTTTCTGGTTTCGGGTTTCTGGTTCCTGGTTGGGGCGGTTTAGGGGTTAGGGTTTCGGGTTCGTTTAACTCAGTAGTCCTTCGTCGAGCACTTTGCGCCATCCGAGTCTCTATCAGACAAACCCGAAGCCCTAAACCGGAAACCCGAAACTATTTTTTCCTACAACTCCTCCTCAAAGAACTTTGTCACTTGTTGCCAGGCGTCTTGAGCGGCCGCTTTGTTGTAAGCCTCAGGCCGGGTGTCGTTGAAGAACGCGTGGCCTACGCCTTCGTAGACCTTTACCCGACCTCTTTTACCCAGCTTTTCCAGCGCCGATTTCAACCGGTTCATCTTGTCCATGTTGATCCACGGGTCGTCCGACGCCCCGATGAACAGGATCGGCGCCGATAGCTTCTTCAATGCCTCATCCGGAGGAACATCGCCGTAGAACGGTGCAGCCGCAGTAATCGCGTTATTGTGGCAAGGCAGCAAAAGCGCAAAACTGCCACCCATACAGAATCCGGTCACTCCAATCGAGCTCACTCCGTCCTGCTTCTGAAGATACGCCACTGCTCCATCCAGCGACTCGAGCGCTCGATTCTGATCGAGAGCCTGCATCAGTTTTCCCGCCTCTTCCGCGCGTTGTGCAATGGTACCGTCGTAAAGATCAGGAGCAAGAGACGCGTACCCAAGCGCCGCAAAGCGCCCGGCGATGTCCTTAATATGATCGTTCAACCCCCAGTATTCCTGGATCACGATCATGCCCGCGCGAGGCTTACCCCCGGGCACTACGTGAAACCCCCGAGCCGACCTTCCGTTCACCTTGTACTCAATCATTTCTCCGTTTGGCATGTCTTATCTCCTGTGCGGTTGATGATGAAATGATATGTTGATCGACGGCCGCCATAAAAACAAGAAAGGCGAGCGCGAAGCTCGCCCTTCAGCTAAGTTAGTAAGTCGTGCAGCTTCGCTTAGGACACCTGGGCGTACGAATGTAATCCCGGCAAGAGGAAGCTGACTCCAAGCCACGTGAAAATCACCAGTGCAAAGCCGAGCAACGCAAAGTAAGCGCTGCGACGCCCGCGCCAGCCATGAGCAATGCGTGTGTGCAGGAAACCGGCGTAGGCCATCCAGGCCACCAGCGCGCCGACTTCCTTCGAGTCCCATCCCCAGTACCTGCCCCACGACTCATTAGCCCACACCGCACCGGTGATCAACAGCAACGACAACAATGGGAACGCAACCCCAACCGTTCGATACAGCAGACCGTCGATCGTCCCTATGTCGGGCAACGCCTTCATGACATCGTCGCGCTTCCAGGCGAACAACGATACGCAGACCAGCGCGATCATCAGACCAATCAACGCGCCGAACTCGACCGGATTCGCCGTCATCGTCAAGCTGAGCCTGCTCGAGTTGTCTGCCGCCCACTTCTTGGCTGTTTCGACCGCGACCGGCTGCTGCATCTGCTCGCCCATCCAGCTCGCAAAAGCCGGGTACTCGCGCTCAGGTATGTTCGTTCCAACGTTTGAAGAGCTCTTTACCTGCAAAAACAACGTCGCCACCACGATCACCTGAAGCACCGCGGCCGTGCGGAACAAAATCCAGCCCCGCTTCGACGAGGTCTGTTCGCTGCCGAACTTTCCGATAATGAACATTGCCAGAGCTCCGAGCAGCACAAGCAAGGTGATTACCATCAACGGCCCTACAAATGGCACCTCTGACCTGACAGGCAAACTGGTCTTCTCCAGATGTACGTTTACCGTGTACTGGGCGTGAAATGGAACGGCGTATCGGCCT
Organism: Blastocatellia bacterium; assembly: GCA_035315885.1. Lineage (GTDB taxonomy): Bacteria > Acidobacteriota > Blastocatellia > UBA7656 > UBA7656 > DATFXM01. The sequence continues at coordinate 2,612 of DATFXM010000066.1, read as the reverse complement.
ACGGTAAAGAACACCAGCAGCCCGAAGCCGATGACGGCGCTCGCAACCGATTCACTGCTGATCCCATCTTTAAGAAGGTAGGCAAACGCGAGCCCGAAACTCACCAGACAAACCCCGTAGGCAATCGTGGCGATTGAAACGTGAATCGGGCGCCAGTAGCTGTCCAGAATCGGCATCAGTGTATTGATGCCGCTGCCGAGCATCATTCCCAGCGACAGCACAGTCACGAGTATCGGCATAGACAGCGCCCCTAGCGCACGGTACTTGGGCTTTCGAATGACGACCAGAGTGGCCAGGGCGGCGCCCGCACAAAAGCCGAGCGTCAAAGCATATAAGTTGTCGAGCGGATAGTATCGCCAGACTCCGTTTATGCCGTCCTTCCAGCCCTCTTTGTCTCCTGCTTCAATCCACCGGATCATCCAGCCGGTCAGGTTAAAGCAATACCCCAGCGCCACGGTGACCAGGCCCAACCGGTTGAGTACTCCCTCTTTGACAAAGAGGTTGGTGACGAGCAACACGGTAGCGCAGATGTAGCTGACCAGCGCCAGCATGACCAGCGCATCGCTGTAAAGAAAGCCGACCGGCCGGCCTGCCTGAATGCGAATCAGAATGAGCAGCACCGTAGCAGCAATCGGCGCTATAACCGGCCAGAGCCCTATCACCTTCTCCGGCACACTAATCTCTATCTCTGGCACGATGGCTTCATCGTGACTGATCACCTTACTCATTTCGAACCTCCAATCGCAGACGCAACTAACAGGTTGAACCTTGCCTCAAATGCCGGTCGGTTCCTGTTTGTATGGCCCCCGAAGTGGACTCTTGATCCCCTCTCTTCCGGTACCACCACCGCCCATACTCGCTGGTGCGCAAAGAAAAACACCGAGCAAAGCGAAAGCGGAAGCAATAGAAAGCCTATGTATACCGGGGTTCGACCGGGATCGTATTGAATGGTGAGGGTGTGCGAGCTGGACGACTTCTCGAAGTCACGCAGAATAACTTTGTTTCCGTTTACGAGCAAGGGGTTCTCTCCGCCCTCCTTGTCAACCTTCGCGTTCGCCTTGTTCAGGTACTCGTCGGCGAGCTTGGGGTTGAACGCAAACGCAATGTGTCTCTTTCCATCCGGCGTAGTGATCTCGAGCTGCGCCGCCGGGTTGTTGTAGTCGCGCGAAATCGTTGTGGGTCCCTTCTCGGTCACTTGAAAGTCAGGGAAGAAATCGATGTAGCGAACCGTGCCGATCCCGGGTACGTCCACCCCCGAGTTTCTCATGATCGTCACCGGACCGATCGGCTGACCTCCGCCCGACTGGGGCTCGAAGCTGAGGATCACCTGCCTGGCATTCCCCACCGGCACAAACTCGGATTGGAAAAACCGGTAGCCGCGGTAGTCGCCTACATTATTCAGGTGAACGAGAAGATCTTTCTGTTTGCCGCTATCTTTGATCCGGATATAGCTCAGCCAGTCGATAGTGTTCTGAGCGTCGAGTCCGCCTTCATTTCTGATCAGCTTTTGTTGAATGTCCAAGCACTCGACTTGAAACGGCAGTGTTACCTGAGCGCTGCGCGATCCCTCGGTTGTGATCTCTTCCCTTATGAACGTGTTCGCGGTTTTACCGGGCAAAAGCTGCATGTTTCCACCCACGCTGTATCGGCTGGTGAGGAAGCCTCCGACGAAGATCGTCAACAAAGCTACGTGAACAAAGTAAGCACCAAGCCTGTTCCACGGGTTGCGCTGTGCGAAAACCGTGAATCGCCCCTTTTGTTCGACGATACTGCCTTTGAAGCCGTGCCGTCGCCATGCATCTCGAATCCCCTCTGCGGTTTTTTTTGCATCGGCGTGGGATTCGGCTGAATCAATAAAGTTCTGAGCCGAAATGAACTTTGGAGAAACGCTCCGCCGGGGCTCCGAGACGTACTTCCAGGCCTTTGGAAAGCGGTCGATGGAAGCCAGGATGATGTTCAGGCCGGTGATTGCGAGCAGTAGCGTAAAATAGCGCGAACGATAGATGTCGAAGAAATTTAGCGCGCCGTAGACCTGCCGCTCCGCCGGTTTTAGATTAGCGTAATATTCGTCAAAACCTTTGACGTTAACCTGGATGATAAGCATGCCGATCATGCAGCACGTCAGCAGAGTTCCCAGCATCACGAGCCCGAACTTGACAGAGCTCAACAGGTCCAGGAGCTTTTCCAGAATCGAGTTTGACTTGGGTGGCGTCGCTACGGACGCCGGCGCGGATGGAGGCGCTTCTGTTTCGTTTACTACTTCAGTTTCTGTTGTGGCCATAAAACACTTTTCCGGTGAGGAAAGTTTATGGTGCCGGAAATTCGCCAACTACCACGGCGATTCTAACAACTGAAAAAAGAGCGTGTCAAACTGGGGAAGTTCTGAGTGCTGAGTCCTGACTGCTGAGTTCTGAGTTCTGAGTCCTGAGTGCTGAGTTCTGAGTGCTGAGTCCTGAGTGCTGAGTGCTGACTGCTGAGTTCAACCCCGAAGGGGTTGCGTCGTCCAGCCCAGGGTTGCCGTCCGCGGCTACCCTGGGTAAACGACAAGAAAATGGCGCAACCCTGAAGGGGTTGCGTGCTCATGGCTATAAATCGCTGTTTCGCAGGTCGTT
>DATFXM010000065.1:0-80365 GCA_035315885.1 Blastocatellia bacterium | reverse complement strand
CCCCTTCAGGGTTGAAAACCTCAAAACCGCGTCCTACCCACGGTAGCCGCCGACGGCAACCCTGGGCTCGACGACGCAACCCCTTCAGGGTTGAAACCTCAAAACCGCGTCCTACCCAGGGTAGCCGCGGACGGCAACCTTGGGCTGGACGACGCAACCCCTTCAGGGTTGAAAACCTCAAAACCGCATCCTACCCAGGGTAGCCGCCGACGGCAACCCTGGGCTCGACGACGCAACCCCTTCAGGGTTGAAAACCTCAAACCGCGTCCTACCCAGGGTAGCCGCCGACGGCAACCCTGGGCTGGACGACGCAACCCCTTCAGGGTTGAAAACCTCAAAACCGCGTCCTACCCACGGTAGCCGCCGACGGCAACCCTGGGCTCGACGACGCAACCCCTTCAGGGTTGAAACCTCAAAACCGCGTCCTACCCAGGGTAGCCGCGGTCGGCAACCCTGGGCTGGACGACGCAACCCCTTCGGGGTTGGCATTTGGTGCTCATCACTCAGCACTCAACGCTCAGCACTTCGCTTGTCGTTAAATAAATTTCATCTCGTCGACGCAAACGCGCGCTCAATAGCAACAAGATTTGCCCGGAATCTTCTCGTGCCTGCCCGATGCGGGTAATTCACCCAGCGACCATTCTGCATTTCATTGTTGACAAACTCTCGTGTGCGTTCATAATTGAGCCGTTCTCAATCAAGCCCGTTTCTCTAGCAATACCCCCAAAACAAAAAGACTAATCACTGTTGAGGCAGTCATGGCTGATACGGTCGCAGCTCCGCAAGAGCCTGACGCGGTGGGTCGAAGTACCGCCAGCCTAATCAGCTCCTTTTACCTCGAGATCGACTACCTGCTGAGCCGGATCGAATCGGCGTCCAATCACTACCAGACGCTCGGTATCGAACGCAGCGCGACGCAGGAGCAAGTCAACCACGCCTACGAGCAAACGGTGGTCGTATTGCAGCCGCCTCATCAAAAAGTACGCGATGCTCTGTCCGCTGAAATGAACATCAGAATCGCGGAAGGGTTCGCCAAAGTTTCAGAGGCGTTTGATACGCTTGCCAACACCGGGCGCCGGGCAAATTACGACGGCGCAACCGTCAACAAGCGATCGTACGTCAGGCTTCAGCCAATTGAGACCGCCTGGCCCACGACCGAACCGCCGGAGGTCAAAGAGAAGCCAGCGCCGCCGCAAGAGGTGAAGCCAAAAGCCGCCGAGCCCGCTCCACCGCAAGAGGTGAAGCCAAAGGCCGCCGAGCCAGCGCTGCCAACGGAACTGGTGCCCGACGCCAATTCCGATCACTCACAAACACAAAACATCCGCGTTTTTTGCGAGCAAGGCCGCGCCTACGCGAAAGTTTCGAAGGAGGCCGGAGCGTCTACGCGACGATGTGAGAGATTCAAACTGAACATTCCAGCTCTTGTGACCGGCCACGACCACGGCGGCACAAAATGGAAAGAGGTCACCAAAACGATTGACGTCAGCCGCGTGGGAGCCGCCGTCCGCATGAGCCGTCGCGTTAAGTACGGACTGATCGTTCATGTCACCTTGCCGCTTCCTACCAGATTGCGCAGTCACGGATTCACCGAACCCAGCTATTCAACCTACGCGATTGTCAGGCGAATACAACCTCCAAACGCGGGCATACGAGTAGTAGGGCTTGAGTTCATCGGGGCAGCGCCGCCTTCCGACTATCTGAAAAAGCCATGGGGAACGTTCAAGACACAAAAATGGGAAGGTGTGGATCGACGCAATGAACCACGTCATAAGATTGTTGAGAGGTTCGAGATCGAGTACCTCGACCAGGACCAGCACAGTCTGGGGGTCACAGTCGGTATTACCGAGAGCTTGAGCGCTTCGGGCTGCAGGCTTCGCATCACGTCAGCACCTTCGGAGTTTGATTATCTGCGAATAAAGTGCGTCAAACGAAAGTTCGAGACGCTCGCTCTTCCTCGCAACCACTACGTCGGCAAAGATGGCGTTGAACGACTTTGCGTCGAATTTGTAGAGAACAAGTGTCCTGCCCTCCCGCTACAGAAGCATAGTTCTGAGTTCTGAGTGCTGCATTCAGACTCAGGGCTCAATGATTGGGACTCAGAACTCATCGCGCCGCCCATCAACTGATTGACTTGCGACTTTGGCTTCACTAATCTCGGTTGGCTGGTTGTAAATCAGGTGACATCGTATGGCGAAGTCGCTGTTGATTCGAGGCGCAACCGTAATAACAGTGGACCGGGAAAACCGAATCCTGGACGCCGACGTCCTCATTGACTCCGGCCGCATCTCCAGAATCGCCACCTCGATAAAAGCGTCCGGAAGCGAATCCATCGATGGAAGCGGCTGCGTCCTGCTCCCCGGCTTCGTTCAAACTCACATTCACCTTTGCCAAACGCTCTTCCGCGGTGCTGCGGACGACCTCTCGCTCATCGATTGGCTCCAAAAAAGAATATGGCCGCTCGAAGCCGCTCACACCTCTGAGTCTCTCTTCGCTTCGGCTCGTCTGGGAATCGCAGAACTGATTCGCGGAGGGACCACTTGTGCCCTCACCATGGAAACTGTCCATCACACTGAAGCCGCGTTCGAAGCAGTTGAGCAGTCCGGATTTCGTGCGACAATCGGCAAATGCATGATGGACGAAGGTGACGCAGTTCCCGAAAACCTCCACGAGACAGCCGACTCGTCTATATCAGAATCCTTAGCACTCTTCGAAAAATGGCACGGGCGACACAGCAGCAGGATTCGGTGCTGCTTCGCACCACGGTTCGCAGTGAGCTGCAGCCGTGCATTACTCGAAAGGGTGGCGGCCCTCTCAAAGGAGAGACGGGTGCTGGTCCACACACACGCTTCAGAGAGTAAACAGGAGATCGCGATCGTTGAACAACGCACGGGACGGCGGAATGTCGAATACCTCAATGACGTCGGTCTCCTCGGCAGAAACGTAGTGCTGGCGCATTGCATACACTTGTCCGAGCCAGAACTGGACCTTCTGCGTCGCACAGAAACCAACGTGTCGCACTGCCCGTCTTCGAATCTCAAGCTCGGTTCCGGCATTGCCCGCGTGATCGAGATGTTGGAACGCGGTATTCCGGTCTCTCTGGGAGCGGATGGCGCACCCTGCAACAACCGGCTCGATATGTTTACCGAAATGCGCACCGCTGCCCTGCTCCAAAAAGCCCTGCACGGACCCGAGTCGCTGCCGGCGACTTCGGTTCTGCAAATGGCAACGATTGACGGTGCGCGAGCCCTTGGAATCAGCGACAGAACGGGCAGTATCGAAGTCGGCAAGCAGGCTGATCTCGTTTTGCTGAGGCTGAACAGGCTTCACTCAGTCCCATACACCGATCCGGTATCAGCAACGGTTTACTCTGCGGAAGCAGATGACGTCGATACCGTTTTGATAGAAGGCCGAATCGTGCTGCGTGAAGGCAAGCTCGCCACATTGAACGAACAAGAAGTCATCCAGTCGGCAAACAACGAAGCACGGCGGATACAAGAGAGGGCATTCGGTTGAGAACGGTCAGCGCAGGTTCTTCAGCGGCCACTTGCGCTAAGACAAATCCCCGTCAAACAGAATACTCGAACAAGTCAGGCCGGCTTCTGCTTTCAAGAACTCAGAAATCGGAACTCCTTCAACTCTGAACCCCGAACGCTCCAGCTTATCGATAGTCCGCACAAACGTTGAGCCCATCAGCACGGTCTCTCCAACTCGCAAAGCATTTGCCGCCCAAGGCTCTCCTTGCGCGACCGAGAGGATTCGCGCCTTTTCAAAAGGTCTCAGATCAAGCCATTCGGGATTTGTCAGAAACGTTTCCTCGCCGATAAACGTACAGGCGCTCTTGAGGTGCAGACAATCGCGCATCATTACCTGGGAGACGGTATAACCTTGCGATCCGAGAATCGCGCCAAGTTGTCTGATTCCCTCCTGATTTGTTCGTTGTGACAGGCCGACAAACACGCGGTTACCAGCTACGATCACGTCTCCACCTTCGAGGGTGCCCGGCTCGCTGATGCGGATCACCTCTCGGCGCGTTGAGAAGAACCGCTCTATTGCATTCACTTCGCCGCGGCGCGACTCGGCGCCCATTCGTGTTATCACTGCCAGCTTGTCAGTGACTATTGCCGTGTCTTCGACAAAGCAGCTATCGGGATAATCCGCGTTCTCATTCAACTCGAGTATGCTAGCTCCATTGCGTGCAAGCGCGCGGCAGTATTCGGTGTGCTGCTCGACTGCAAGGTGGTAGTAAATCGGCTGCCTCTCGAGATAGGTGAGCTCGCAACGAGATATTGCTTCGGGCACCACATGCGTGAGGGCAATCAACATAGGCACAGTTCAAACGCGAGGGCGGTCCTTCAACCGGATGACAAACTTGAGCCCGGACCAGACATCGTTGATCGCGCAGATTTTGACGTCCACCAGACCTTCCTTGAGGCCGATGTCTCTCACAATGTTTTCGTTCAGGTCTGTCGTAACGCCCGACGCTTTCTTGGGCCAGGCGATCCAGAGCATCCCTGAAGGCGCCAGCTTGGCGGCGCAGCGCGGAAAACTCTGCTTAAGCTCTCTGCGCGATTTGACGAACAGCAGCAGGAAGTCCATTGGCTTGCGTGGCGTGTCGGCAAGTTCAACCGGCAGCCCTTCCAACTCTTTTGTAAATCCCGGCGGCGAATTTAGCAGGGCCGCCCTGAAGCCCTCATTGATCCCCAGCTTCCTGACCAGAGGTGTCCCCGAATAGCCGGCCAATGCTCTCTCCATCATTGCGCAGTTGTTGGTTCGAAGCTCACCAAGCGCTCAATCTCAGTTGGGCTGAAGCGAATTCCGAACCGGTCTTGCATGATTTGATCGTAATGCTGAGTTCCAGTGATGTCGGTTTCTGTGCGGTCGCCGGAGTTCGTCTCGATCAGCCGCATGCCCGATACGGTGACCCGACCATGCGGAGTTGCTCGAGTACAGGTACGTTTTCTAGTGAAGATCGATTCGGGCGAGGTCTGATGGTAGTCGCACATTGGCTGAAAGTCGCTAAGCCCGAATGCGACTGGAAGAAACCGGTATTCAGGCTTCCATTCTCCGTTCGGCCCACAACGCTCAAGCACGATCACTCGTTGTGATCGAGACGAATCGTCAGACGGTTCGCCATTCTTCTCTCCATCGAGTCGCGATCCCTGCCCCACTTGGCGCAGGATGTCTTCATCGATCTCCCAATCGCTGAGACGATATGCGTCTAACCCTCGAATCTGCTCCTCGCGACTGTCGAGAAGAAGTGGTTCCAGAAAGGAGTCGCCAAAACCGACATCGGCCAGCATGCGCTCACCTAGACTCACTGCCAAAGCCAGATGATCAAAGAAGGGGTCGAACTGGCCATCGGGTTTTGCGACTCCGGCCGATAGCAACTGCACTCGATACCCGAGCTCGCGCAGCAGAAAAGCGAAAGCTCCGTTCAGTTCATAACAAAAGCCGCCGCGCCGCTGCGTGACAAGCTTCTGCACGATTTGACTCTCATCGAGCACGATCCGGCGCCCGAGATGAATGTCCAGATTCTCAAACGGTACCGTCATCATATGCGAGCGGTGCAGCGCCTTAAGCACCTCGGCTGTCGGTTCAAGCGGACCGGTATACTCGATCCGATCGAGATACTGACTTACGAGAGATGTTCGATCTGCGCTCATGGATGAGTGGATGATAACTTCAATGCGCGTTGTCGCTCAATCTGTGCGCTTCGAGCTGTGGCGCCGGGCAGCTTGTCACTCGCAAGTCCCAACATTAAGATAGGCGAAATCCGCGGAGAGCGGCGTTGATCTGTCGACAATGAGCTCAGACCACGGGGAATGAGAAAAGCTCAATCTGCAGGCAGCGGGCCAACTTTGAAAGGGCTATAAATGGCGGTAGGTCAAAACGTCCTCCGAAAAGAGGGCCACGACAAACTCACAGGCGCCGCGAAATACATCGACGATCTGGTCTTCGAAGGAATGCTCTATGGCAAAACGATCCGCAGCACCGTTCCACACGCGACTATAGAGTCAATCGCCTTCGACCCGTCCTTCGACTGGTCAAGCGTGGTTGTAGCCGACCATCGCGACATCCCGGGGGACAATGTTGTAGCTCTGATCGAAAGCGACCAACCATTGCTCGCCGCAGGCAAAGTCCTCCATTGCGAAGAGCCAATACTGCTTATCGCCGCCGAAGACAAACAGACGCTCGAAGAGGCGGCGCGCAACATTCATATCCAGTACAAGCCATTGCCCGCGGTGTTTACTATCGAAGAAGCGCTCGCGGGACAACAACTCATCTACGGTGAGGACAATATCTTCAAACGGTTTCTAATCGGTCGCGGAGATATAAGCGAAGGCTTTGAAAGAGCCGACGTGATCGTGGAGGGAGAGTATAGAGTACCTCACCAGGAGCAACTGTACATCGAGCCTCAGGGAATCGTTGCCATTCCCGGGGAGAATTCGATGACCGTGATGGGCTCGATGCAGTGCCCATACTACGTACATAAGGCACTGAAGCGCTCATTCAAGTTGGACGACCACCAGGCGATAGTCATACAGACGACGACCGGCGGCGGTTTTGGCGGAAAAGAAGAGTACCCATCGATGATCGCGGGTCACGCGGCGCTGCTGGCGCTGAAGAGCCGGCGGCCAGTGAAGCTCATCTACGACCGAGCCGAAGACATAGCCGCTACGACGAAGCGGCATCCCGGAATCATCAAGCACCGAACGGGGGTTACACGCGATGGAATCTTAGTCGCGAGTGAAATTGATATCTTGCTCGATGGTGGTGCGTACGTGACACTGACTCCGGTTGTGTTGTCGCGCGGAGCGATTCACGCGCTCGGACCTTATCGCTGCGACAACGTGCGAATCAGCGCTCGCGCAGTAGCTACAAACACTCCGCCAAACGGCGCATTCCGGGGGTTCGGCGCGCCACAGGTTGCGTTCGCTTACGAAATGCAGATGGAGAGAATTGCTGCTCAGCTTGGAATCTCTCCTCTGGAAATCAGGCGCAGGAACGTGCTGCAACAAGGTGATATCACCGCGACCGGGCAGCATCTTACGTGGAGCGTCGGCTCACAGGATGTCTTGGATGAAGCAGTAGAAAAATCCGGATACAACGAGCTGCTGAAAGAAATAGAACTCGAGAACCGGCGCGGTGCGGAACGAGAAAAGCGTCGCGGGATCGGACTCTCGTTATTCCTGCACGGCGCTGGATTCACCGGCAGCGGCGAAGACAAAATGAAGGCCACCGCCGGGGTTGAGTTCACTGCCGATGGAAGAGCAAGAGTGCTCTCGGGCTCGACAGAGATTGGACAAGGCACGCGAACGATTTTTTGCCAGATCGTTGCCGACGAGCTCGGTATTTCGACGGACGCGGTGGATATCGAAGAGGCCGACACATCGCGCGTTCCCGACAGCGGGCCGACCGTTGCTTCGCGCACAACGATGGTGGTCGGCTCGGTCATACAACGTGCAGCACGCGAGCTGCTCACAACACTGACCCGATTTACCGCCGAACGGTTTGGCGCGCCCGAAACGGTGGCGGTAAACGGCACCTTCACCTCCAATGGAAAAACGCTGGCAACATTGGAAGAGATGGCGCAAGAGTACATCGCACAACGCGGCGAGTTGCGCGCTTATGCAAACTATTCGAGCCCTCCGGGCATCGCTTGGGACGACGATACGTATTCCGGCGACGCATACCCTGTTTACTCGTGGGGCGCTGACGTAGCCGAGGTGGAAGTTGATCTGGATACGTACGAAGTGACGGTCACGCGAATAACCACGGCACAGGATATCGGCCGCGCCATAAATCCGATGCTTGTCGCAGGACAGATCGAAGGCGGAACACTGCAGGCGGTTGGTTACGGGCTGCTCGAGGAATTGGTGATGGACAAGGGCCGCGTAGTCAACAATCGACTGACAAACTACATAATACCTACTGCTCTCGACGCGCCGGAGATGAACACGGTACTGGTGGAGAAGGAATATAAGTTCGGGCCTTTTGGGGCAAAGGGGGTCGGGGAGCTGCCGATGGACGGAGCGGCGCCGGCAATCGCAGCCGCTGTTTTCAACGCTACGGGTGCGTTCGTCAACGAGATTCCTGTAACACCCGAGCGGCTGCAACGCGAGCTGGAAAACTAAAGGTGTTCTGTTGGTTCTATGAAGATTGTATTTGCGATAAACGACTCGCAAAGAACAGTGGATGTCCCGCCGATGAAGCGGCTCCTCGACGTCCTTCGCGAAGACCTGAGGCTGACCGGAACTAAGGAGGGCTGCGGAGAGGGTGAGTGCGGCGCTTGTTCGGTAATTCTCGATTGCGAGATTGTGAATTCATGTCTGGTGCCGGTTTGTCAGGTCGAGGGAAGTTCGGTGCTCACGGTCGAAGGTCTCGCGCGGGATGGAAGACTTGATCCGCTGCAGCAGGCGTTTCTCGAGTGCGGAGGTGCGCAGTGTGGAATCTGTACTCCGGGAATGTTGATGGCTGCGCGAGCGTTGCTGGACAAGATTTCTCGCCCTAGCCGCTCACAGATTAAGGAAGCGATCGCGGGGAACCTGTGCCGTTGTACCGGCTATATAAAGATCATTGACGCCATCGAAGCGGCAGGAAATGGGAGTTCTGAACTCTGAGTGCTGAGTGCTGAGTACCGCGTACTGAGTTCTTGAATTTGCCGATTTCAGATTTGAAATTTGAAATTTGAAATTCGAAATTTGGAATTTGAGATTTGAAATGAATTTCCAAGAACCGTTGCCAATGGTGCGATCGCCTCGAACCCTTCAAGAGGCCTACGAACTGCTGGCAGAGCACGCCGATTCAATAAGGGTGATCGCGGGCGGCACCGACTTGATGGTACTAATGAACGCGCACCAGCTCAGCGACCGATCGTTGCTGAACATCTGGGCTCTCGACGAACTGCGTGGCATCACCGAAGACCCTGATCGCGTTCGCATCGGCGCGCTCTGTACCTACACCCAAATAATCGGCTCAGCCATCATTCGTCGAAGCGCGCCTTCGCTAATCTCAGCTTCGGTCACCGTAGGCGCCGTTCAAATCCAAAACCGAGGCACGCTCGGCGGAAATATCGTGAACGCGTCCCCCGCAGGCGATACACTTCCGGTACTCATCGCTTATGACGCGGAGCTTGAAATCGGCAGCGCAGCGGGAACCCGAACCGTGCCCATCAACCAGTTCTACACCGGCTATCGCAAGACGGTGCTCAAGCCCAACGAACTGTTACTCGCGATCCAGTTGCCTAAACTGAAGCCAAACGAGCGAGACTTCTTCTGGAAAGTCGGCACAAGGCGCGCCCAGGCGATCTCGAAGACCGTGCTGGCCGCAAAGGCAAGCTTGAGTGAACACATGATTGAATCGATCGCGATTGGGGTTGGAAGCGTCGCTCCGACGGTGATTCGGGCTCGGCGCACGGAGGAGCTGCTATCAAGGGTCGGCATCGGGCGCGACCTGATCGCACAGGCGCGAGCAGAGATCTCGAAGGACATCTCACCTATTACGGATTTGCGCTCCACCGAGCACTATAGACGTACGGTTACGGGCAACGTGCTGGTAAAATTTCTTCGCGAACTTTCATCTCGCCAGTGAGAGGTGTCAAATGACAAGAAAGCTATTTCTACTCTTCGCATTTCTGCTGATCCCGGTTGGCGCACTAGCGCAAAAGCGGGCGCTGACAATTCCGGACCTGTACAAAATAAAATCAATCTCGGGAGTGGCGCTCTCGCCCAATGGCAAATCGATAGCCTACATGGTTGGCGTCAGCGATCTGGCGAAGGCTAAGCGCAACGCTCACATCTGGGTCATGGACTCGGATGGGCGAAATGCACGCCAATTGACCGCGGGTGCGGGAAGCGAGAACTCGCCGGCGTTTTCGCCCGATGGGAAATGGCTTTCATTCATAAGCTCGCGCGAGGGCGGTGCAAACCTTTATCTGCTGCCACTCGCCGGCGGTGAAGCGCGACCGCTCACAAAGATATCGACTGGAGTTGCCGACCCGATCTGGTCGCCGGACAGCAAATGGATCGCGTTTTCGTCGGATGTCTATCCCGAGTGCGGAGGTGACGATGCGTGCAACAAGAAGATTGGCACGAGCTGGTCTAACGGACCGCTCAAGGCGCACCTCGCAGACAATCTCCTGTATCGTCACTGGACTGAATGGAAGGATGGAACGAGAACTCACATCTTCGTAGTCAATGCTCAAACTGGTGAATTTCGCGATGTAACTCCTGGCGATTTCGATTCGCCGCCGTTTCAGCTAGGTGGTCAGGTACAGTACGATTTTTCGCCAGACAGTTCTGAGCTGGTGTTCGTCTCGAACCACGACAAAGTCCCGGCGACTTCGACCAACAACGATCTCTGGTTACTCTCATTGACCGACAAGCAGGCGCAGGCACGAAACATCACCTGGTCAAATCCGGCCTATGACGGAAGTCCGAAGTACTCTCCCGACGGCCGCTATATCGCGTACAGGTTGCAGAAGATTCCTGCGTACGAGTCCGACCAGTTTCGGCTTGCGGTCTATGACCACGCGGCAGGCACGTCTACAGTTTTGACTGAATCGTTCACCAACTGGGTCGATTCGTTCGAGTGGTCCGCAGATTCCAAATCGATTTACTTCTCAGCGCCGGTGGAAGGCGTGGACCCTATCTACAAAGTAGACCTGGCGACTAAGCAGATCACTCAAGTTTTGGCGGACAAGACGATAGGCGAGTTCGTGTTTTCTCCCGACGACAAGCGAATCGTCTACACTCGTCACTCGGTTGGAGATCCGGTTGAAATGTATGCCGCGCCCATTGCGGGCGGCAAGGCAGGCACGCCGGCAAAGCTCACCAGCATAAACCAACAAATCGCTTCGGAAGTCGATATCAGGCCCGCGGAGTCGATGTGGGTAGAAGGCTCGGGCGGTTCCAAGATTCAGGTGTGGGTAGTAAAGCCTCACGGCTTCGATCCCACGAAGAAGTATCCGCTGATTCTGAACGTGCATGGCGGACCTCAATCGCAGTGGCAGGATTCGTTCCGAGGCGACTGGCAGGTGTACCCCGGTGCGGGATACGTAGTCGCATTCGCGAATCCTCATGGCTCGACCGGATACGGTCAGGAGTTCACCGCGCAGATTTCGGGCGACTACGGCGGCCGGGTGTTTGAAGACTTGATGAAGGTGACCGATGCGCTGGAGAAGCTGCCTTATGTGGATCCCAACCGAATGGGTGCGATGGGCTGGTCATTCGGGGGTTACATGATGAACTGGTTCGAGGGGCACACCGACCGATTCAAGGCAATCGCGTCGATGATGGGACTTTATGACCTTCAATCGTTTTATGGTGCGACTGAGGAACTATGGTTTCCGGAGTGGGACTTGAAGGGAAGGCCTTGGGACTCCGATCTCTACCATAAGCTTTCGCCGTCCAGTTATGTGAAGAACTTCAAGACTCCTGTGCTGGTGATAAATGGCGAGCGGGATTATCGAGTGCCGTACACGCAAGGCCTGCAGTTCTTCACCGCTCTTCAGAAGGTGGGAGTGCCGTCGCGGTTGATCATCTATTCAAACGCAGGTCACTGGCCGAGCTGGTATGAGATGGCTCTGTACTACACTGCGCATCTCGAGTGGTTTCAGAAGTATCTTGGGGGAGGCGGGCCGCCCTGGACGACTGAACAGTTCTTGAGGAACGAAGCGTTTGACAGCGACACTGGGAAGGTACTGTCTAAGAAAACACAGTAGGAAAGTAGGCAGTAGGCAGTTTGGAACTCAATTGCCAACGTGTCCTATTTAATATTTCAAATTTCAAATTTCAAATTTGAAATACTGCCTACTGCCTACTGCCTACTGCCTACTCCTTCCTTCCTGGGCCCCAGAGCGCACGTCCCGACATGACGCCGGTGTGCGCTCCATCCTTAAGCTCCTGCTTTCCGTTCACAAAGACCTGCTTCACACCGATCGCGTACTGATGCGGGTTTTCGAATGTAGCCTTGTCGGCGATTGTCTTCGGGTCAAACACCACTACGTCGGCGAACATCCCGGGCTTCAGAAAACCGCGATGATCCAATTCGAGGTTGCTCGCCGGCAACCCCGACAACCGTCTTATCGCCTCCTCGAGAGGAATCACCCTTTCGTCGCGCACATACTTTCCAAGTAATCGCGCAAAATTGCCGTAAGCTCGCGGATGCGTCGAAGACTTCAAAAAAACACCCTCAGGCGACATCGAGCTGGCATCCGAGCCAAACGACACCCATGGCTTAGAAATCTGTTTCTTGATGTTGTCCTCGCTCATCATGAAGTAGACCGTGCCTACTCGCGACTGGTCTTCAAGCACCAGATCCATAATTGTCTCGACCGGGTCCTTGCCTCGCATCTTCGCAACATCCCCAAGCGTCTTCCCGGTGAGCGGCTTCAGCTTGTCGCTCTTGAACTCAACCAACAGAATCCGATCGGGTGAGCCTGCCGCCAGATAAAGGTTCTCCCACTCTTTTGTAGGCGTGCGCACCGCGTCGGCGATCTTCTTGCGCGCCGCTGGATCTCGAAGCCTCTTGAAGAGCGCGTCGTAACCCCCATCTTCCGCCCAGGGCGGCATCGCCGCATCCAGGCCGGTCGCACCGGCGGGATAGGTGTACATGTCGGCAGTGATCTTGAGACCCTTGCTTCGCGCATCCTCGACCATCGATATCACTTGATCCATCTTTGGCCAGTTCTCTTTTCCCGCAGCCTTCAAGTGATAAATCTCCGCCGGCAATCCAGCTTCGCGACTGATCCGAATCAACTCCTGCACCGCTTCAATCAGGCGATTGCCCTCGCTCCGCATGTGCGAGATGTATTTCCCGCGATATTGCGCGGCAACCTTGCACATCTCGATTAGCTCTTCGGTCGGAGCGTAAAACGCCGGGGCATAAATCAGAGACGAGCCGATTCCCAACGCGCCTGCCTCCATCTCTTTTCGAACAAGCTCGCGCATCTGAACCAGCTGTTCCGGCGTAGCCTTCTTGTCCTCGAGCCCGATCACGTACTCGCGAATGGTGGTGGCGCCGATGTACGAGGCGACGTTTTGCGAGACACCCTTCTTTTCAAGGAACTTCAGATACTCGGATAGCGTGGTCCATTCAATCGGATACTTGATGTCACCCTGCTCTTTGAGCCTGCGCTTTTTCATCTCTTCGGTGAGCGGTCCCATCGAGTCGCCTTCACCGAAGATTTGAGTGGTGATTCCCTGCTTTAGTTCACCCAGCGATCGCCCGTCTACAATGAGCGAATCGACCGACCACGAAAGCATGTTGATGAACCCGGGCGCTACGGCCAGACCCTTCGCATCGACAACCGTCCGAGCGCGCACCTTGGACAGGTCGCCGATTTCCGCAATTCGATCCCCTCGGATCCCGACGTCGGCTCGCACAGCGGGAGCGCCGGTTCCGTCGTAGACCGAGCCGCCTTTGATCACCACATCAAATTCGGCTGATGGCGGGGTCTGTTTTTGTCCAAATGAGGTTGCAGATAGAAGAAGCGCAGCACACAACGCGAGCGCTTTGCGTAGTTCAATCGCAAGTCTTCGCATACGTCCCCCTTGGCGGTTTGCGACTGAACGAATATCAGGTTTTTAGAAAAGACGCAAAGGTAGGAACTCTCTAACCTACTCCTTGGATTTTTCGAACTTCAAAGCGGCGCTGTTCATGCAGTAGCGAAGTCCGGTTGGCTTCGGCCCATCATCGAACACGTGACCAAGATGCGCATCGCACCGGGCGCACATCACCTCGACCCTGCGCATACCGTAGCTCGTGTCTGTCTCAGTTTTCACGTTCTCTTTGGCCACCGGCTGATAGAAACTCGGCCATCCGGTGCCCGAGTCAAACTTCGTATCCGACAGGAAGAGATCGTTACCGCAACATACGCACCGGTATAAGCCTTTTTCATGATTGTCCCAGTATTCGCCGGTAAACGCTCGTTCGGTTCCCTTGTGCCGGGTCACTTCGTACTGCTGGTCGGTGAGTTGTTTGCGCCACTCGCTGTCAGACTTGATCACTTTCTCGCTCATTATGAATCCCTTCTTTTCAGCCGAATAAAGTTTAATTGTCCCGGCATGCTTTTCGTCTGCTGGCCCGGAGAATGCCAAAATCCCCTGATGCAAAGCCGCTGCCACCACAAATGCCAGCAACATACGAACGTTGACGTTGTTCATCTCGAGCCTTGGCCTTTCCGTGTTTTACTCAATCATACGTTATATGCAACAAAACAGATTTCTTATTCCCATTTCCGCACGCCCGATTTAATAATAACGCCACAATCGAAATTCATATATCCTTCAACCGCTCGAGTCGACTTCTATGGTTCGAGTTTTATTGTCGACTGTATGCTCCGCTTTGTATTTGGCTAGGCACGCGTCGTATGATTTACCCTTCACCACGAACGCAAACGGCCATCTGGATACAATAGAGCACGGATAAGACAAGACTATGACCAGACCTGAAGAAAGGGCAAATACGCTGATGAAGAGACTCCTGCCGGCAGGCGCGGTGATCCTGCTTTCAACCTTCTGCTTCATATCATCTCCACCGCAGAGCGGCGTTGTCATCGCGAACTCGCAGCCGGAGTCAGGCGGCGGGGCAGTAACGTTTTCGCGTGACGTCACGCGCATTTTCCAGAAGCGTTGCGAAGAGTGTCATCGCTCCGGCGGTGTGGCGCCGATGTCTCTTGTGTCCTACGACGAGGCCCGGCCATGGGCCCGCTCGATAAAGGAAAAGGTAGTAAAGCGAGAGATGCCGCCCTTTCATGCGGCAGGCCAGATCGGACGTTACGTGAACGACCCGCGGCTGACGGATCAGGAAATCGACACCATCGTCAGATGGGTTGACGCCGGATCGCCTCGCGGCGACTCAAAGGACCTGCCCTCTCCGCGTACATGGAAGAACGAGTGGGCCCACGGCGAGCCTGACCTCGTCGTCAAAGTTTCAAAGCCCTACGCGATAAAAGCCAGCCAGAAGGATCAATACGTGTTTTTCGTGTTTGACTATGTTTTTCCCGAAGACACATGGATTCGCGGCGTAGACACGCGTCCCGGCAATCCGAGGGCTGTCCATCATGCAAACACTCACGTAGTCCCTCCAAACGTACCGGTCCCTCCCGAGGGTTACATCGCGGGCGATTTCGATCCCACGGCAAGAGGAACAGTGATGATTTCGGGCTGGGCTCCGGGAGTTGAGTCGGTGATGCTGTCGGAGGGTACGGCACTTCGTATACCGAAGGGAATGCGTCTCGGGATTCAGATTCACTATGCGCCATCGGATCAGGATCGCGTGGACCAGACGGGAGTTGGGCTCTACCTCGCCGACGGCATAGTTAGAAAGCATATTCAGGTGTTGTTTGGAGACCGCCGGGACGTCGAGATTCCGCCGGGTGATGCCAGCTATTCGTTAACCGCGCGCAAGACGTTCGACAACGACGCAGTGATCAGGTTTTATCACGTGCATATGCATCTACGCGGCAAATCGTATGTGATGAAGCTGCACTACCCGGATGGGAGCGAGGAAGTTGCCCTCGAAGTCCCTCGTTACGACTTCAACTGGCAGAGAGTTTATATGCCGGTTGAGCCAAAGCGTGTGCCTAAAGGGACGCAGGTGGAATTCACTGGAACGTACGACAACAGCGCGGGGAACAAGTTCAATCCGGACCCGACAAAGACGGTGCATTGGGGTGAAAAGACTACGGACGAGATGATGCAGGGCCGGATCTTTTACGAAATTGCGGACCAGAACCTGAACCTGACGGTAAAGAAGGGCCACGTCGTCCCGACCCCCGAAGCGGCGAAGAAGTAGTGCTGAGCGCTGAGTCCTGAGTGCTGAGTTCCAACCGGAAGACACTGGATCTTTCCAGCAGAGGTCGAGGTCTGGAGCTACCCGCGGGTTGGCTCCAATAAAAAGATTCAACCCCGAAGGGTTGCAGAGCTCGGGGAAAAAATCCGCGCAGATTGCAACCCTTCGGGGGTTCTTATTCAGTCGGCCTGTCCCGCCCGACGCTCGCAGGAATCCTCGGCGTTCCAGGTTCCTACTCAGCGGTCAGGACTCAGCACTTCAGTTCTTCTGCCCGTTATGGTAGTTCGGGTAAGCCGGTAGCTTCGCTGCAGGCTGAGTGTTCTTCTTCAATGCCTCCATCACGACCTCTACCGCCTTCTCAAGCTGCGGATCTCGTCCGGCTCGCCATAGCTTGGGATCCAACTCGACTTCCACGTCCGGCGCAACGCCGTGATTCTCGACGTCCCACGTGCCGTTGGGATTCCAGAACGCGACGCGAGGCGCAGTCACAAAACCCCCGTCCATCAGTTGCGGATAATCGTAAATCCCAACCAGACCTCCCCACGTCCTCTTTCCCACCAGAGGCCCAATCCCCGCCTTGCGGAAGAGCCACGGCATCAGGTCGCCCCCGCTTCCGGCGAATTCGTTTATGATCATCGCCTTCGGCCCAAAGATCGAACCTACCGGCGTCGTGAACTGCTCGCCCTCTCTTGTCACCCAGTAGTTCATCAGCGGCCGGCGCATGTAGTCTATGATGTAGTCGGCTGCCGAGCCCCCGCCGTTGTAGCGCTCGTCTATAACCGCTCCCTGCCGGTCAATCTGCGCAAAATAGTAGCGATTGAAGTTGGTGTAGCCTTCACCCGCCGTGTTCGGCAAATACACGTACGCAAGCTTGCCTCCGCTGAGTTGATCTACCTTGCGTCGGTTGTCCTCGATCCACGCGAGATTCCTCAGCCCCTGCTCGTTAGGCACCGGCACCACGGTCACCTCACGCGAATTTGCTCCACCAGGATCGGGACCGACCCGTATCACAACAGACTTGCCCGCAGTGCCTTCAAAAAAGGCATAGACATTGTCGCTGGATCGGACCTCTCGCCCGTTCACTCCCAGCAGATACTCGCCCGCGATCACGTTCACTCCCGGCTGAGTCAACGGCGCACGCAGCCCCGGATTCCAGTTCTCGCCATTGTAGATTCGCGCAAAACGGTATCGGCCATTTTCTATCTTGTAGTCACAGCCGAGTAGACCTCCCTGTACCGGCGTCGGCTGAGGCGCGTCGCCTCCTCCAATGAACATGTGACCAACCGTCACTTCCCCGAGCATCTCGGTGAACAGGTAATTAAGATCGGCGCGATGCGCCAGACCATCGAGGTAGGGTTTGTAAGCAGCCTCTGCACCCCTCAAGTCCAGTCCGTGAAGTCCCGGGTCATAGAGAAAGTCGCGTTGTATGCGCCAGACCTCGTGATACATCTGCGCCCACTCCTGGCGAGGATCGACTTTCACTTCCATCTCGTCCAGCTTGAGCATCCCCTGCCCGGGTTGAATGGGTGCGGAGGTTGCGGCGATGAAAAACGCCGGCCCCTGCGCATAGATCATCTTTTCTCCATTCGCAGAAATCTCAAACCCGGTCACACCGTCGAGGACCTTGTCAGTCTTTCTCTTCTCGAGCTCAAACTTGTGAAGCGTCCGCGGACCGCCGCCAAACAGGCCTTCGAGGCCGGCTCCAGCCTCCAGAAGATACAGCGTTCCCGATTTCCCTGAATACATTCCGACGTAGTTTTTGGCCGGGATCGGGAGCGCAAGCACACGCTGACCGATGTTCTCAAAATCGATGGTCACCGTGACTTCCTTCTTATCCGCCGCCCCACCGGGTCCCGGCGCTGGCTGACCCGCAGCGGGCTGCGCCGGAGGCGGCTGCTGACCTTGACCCGCAACCGGCTGCTGATCCTTTGGCGGTTCCTGCGTTTTTTCCTCATCGCTCTGCGGCGCAAGCGGCGAAGGATCGTTCTTGCTCAGCACAACAACGTAAGCGCTTCGAGTCACCGGGTGACCAAAGCTGGACATGTCCAGCCAACCAGTAGTCGGCCCCACGTCGGTGCTGGCAGTGAAGTAAAGATACTTGCCGTTCTTGTCAAAGCTGGCGTACCGCGCATCGCTCAGGCCGTCGGTCACCTGATGGCTCTTGCCTGTCTCTACCGAGTAGACAAAGACTGCGCAGAGCCTGTTGCGGAGCTGCTTGGTATACGTGATCCATTTGCTGTCTGGAGACCATGCAGGATCCAGTACTCGCCAGGGGTTCTCAAAGGTGTTTGAGTCCACCTTTACCGGAGTCCCCTTTTGCAAGTCGACGTACCAGAGGTTCAGCCGCTTGTCGGTGTAAGCAATCTTCTTTGAATCCGGTGACCAGGTAGGCGAATAGAAGAACGACGGCGGGTTGCCAAGATTGATCTTCTTGACCTCGCCAAATCCAGTCTGGTCGCGGAGGTGGAGCGCGTATTCACCGGACTCGTCTGAAAAGTAGGCGATCCATTTCCCATCCGGAGACCACGCGGGATCGCGATCGGCAACTCCCGGGCTGTTTGTGAGGTTCCGCGCGTTTCCTTTTTCAGCCGGCACGGTGATGATTTCGCCGCGCGCTTCGAAGGCGACTCGAACCCCAGTCGGTGACAGCGAGCCGCTGGCGATCGCTCTGCCCACTTTTTCAAAATGTGGGCGGACTCCCGGAAAATCGCCGTTGACTGCGATGTTGAGCTTACGCGTCTTCTGGGACTCGAGGTCGTAAAGATTCAACGAACCGAATTGCTCGTACACTATGCCGCCGGGACCGGCCGACGCGGACTTGATGTCGAGCCCGTTGTTGTGAATTACTTCACTGATTTTCTTGGTAGCAGTGTCGTAGCAGAACAGGCTTACTGATCCACTTCGATCGGAAAGAAAGTAGATTTTGTTTCCGATCCACATCGGATTGGAGTCATTTGAATTGTCTCGAGGAATTCTTTCTACGCTCGAGTCCGCGAGATTTGCGATCCAGATCGGCGACGTCTGACCGCCACGATACTTTTTCCACGCTGCTTGCCACTGGATAATCGGTACATAGGCGAGGTGGGAACCGTCTTGCGAGTACGAAGCCTCGGACCCCAGCGGCAGCGGAAGCTCTTCGGGAAACGTGCCGTCAACACCGATAGTGAAAAGGCGGGGCACCGGATTATAGCTGTTGCGCCCCGACGCAAACAGGATCCGTTTTCCGTCGGGAGTCCATCCGACTGCGAAATCAGCAGTCGGATGATAGGTCAGTCTCTTGGGCACGCCGCCCGAGGCCGGAACTACGTATACGTCGATGTTCCCGTCGTATTGCCCGGTGAATGCCACCATAGACCCGTCGGGTGAGAAGACCGGATCGGTCTCTATCCCCATGCCGCTGGTGAGCCGTTCGGCTTCGCCGCCTTCGCGCGATACGATCCAGAGATCACCCGCAAAAGAAAACACGATCTGGCTCTTGCTCAAAGTGGGTTTTTGAAGCAGGAGCGGTTTGCCTTGCGCGAAGCCCACAGACGCCGCCGCCAACAGAAACATCAGAGATAGTACTAGTCTTTTCATATCAGATGGCTCCGTTAACAAGTTTCTGGTTTCTCGTTTCTGGTTTCTCGTTCATTCCTGGTTTGCTGCTCCCGGCGAAGATGAGCCGGCCGGACGCAAGATGCAGAAGGCAAACCCGAAACTCGAAACTCGAAACCGATTTTCAGTTCGCTCGCTCCTTGTGATAGTTCGGAAACTGTGGTCGTTGATGAGTCTCTCGCGGATTCTTTTTCAAATCCTCCAGCAACCACTGAATCGCTCTTTCAAGCTGCGGGTCGCGACCCTGTCGCCATTCGGCTGGATCGAACTCGACTTCAACGTCGGGCGCAACTCCACGGTTCTCAACTTCCCAGTCGCCTTTCAGCCCGTATATAGCCGCATCCGGTGCGGTCACTAACCCTCCGTCCATCAGCGGCGGTATCGCAAACGCGGCGACCAATCCACCCCACGTCCGCTTGCCGATGAGCGGACCAATCTGCATCTTTCGGAAGTACCACGGCAGCGCATCCCCTCCGGAACCCGCCAGCTCATTCACAAGCATCACCTTTGGCCCATAAATAGCCCCGAGCGGCGTCGGAATGTCTCGCCCTTCACGAAAGTAAATGTAGTTGAGCAGGGGTCTGCTCAAGTACTCGACGATGTAGTCGGCAAGCGCGCCTCCTCGATTGAATCGCTCATCGATGACCGCACCTGCCTTCTGCGTCTGTGAAAAGAAATAACGGTTGAAGCTCGTGTAGCCCCCGCCCCCGGTGTCCGGTACGTAGACGTACGCCAGCTTGCCACCGCTTAACTCGTCAACCTTTCGACGGTTCCCTTCAATCCAGTCAAGATTCCTTAGCGCAACTTCGTTGTCCACCGGCACGACCGTTACTTCTCGAGACCCTGATCCATCCGGATTTGGCCCCACTCTAATCACGATTTGCTTGTTCGCCGTCGCTTCGAAAAACTGGTAGACGTTGTCCGAGCCTCGAACGTCTCGACCGTTCACCGCGAGAAGATACTCGCCCGTCTTCACATTCACTCCGGGTTGCGTCAAAGGTGCGCGAAGCTGCGGGTTCCAATGCTCGCCGTTGTACACCTTCGCGAATCGGTACCGTCCGTTCTCCACGCGGTAATCACAACCCAGGAGTCCTCCAGGTACAAAATTGGGCCTCGGCTGATCCCCGCCGAACACGAACATATGACCAATCGTCAGCTCATTCAACATCTCGCGGAACAAATACGTCAGGTCCGCGCGATGGGCAACCGCCTCAAGGTACGGCTGGTATTTCTTCTTGTACTCGGCAAGATTCAGCCCGTGCAGGTTCGGATCGTAAAAGAAGTCTCGTTCACCCCGCCACACCTCGTCGTACATTTGCCGCCACTCGGCCTTTGGATCAACCCTCACTTGAATGTCACCGGTCTTCAACACTCCCTCGCCCGGTTTTGGCGGCGCCATCGTAGACGCGATAATCCACGCTGGGCCCTGACGGAACAACATCTTTTCCCCGTTGAACGACACGTCAAACGCGCTTATGCCGTCGAGCACTTTATCGAACTTACGCTTCTCCAAATCGAACTTGTGAAGCGTCAACGCCGGACCGAAGGGGTTGGGAGTCGCCTGAGCCACCTGCGGTGGCAGCTCGATCAAATACACCGTTCCCGCCTTTCCCACCGCTAGCCCGATGAAGTTGCGGGGAGGAATCGGCAACGCAACGATGCGCTGGTCGATGCCATCGAAGTCTATTCGCACCGGCTCGACTTCTTTCTTTGCCTGTTCGGCGGGCGGCTTGGCAGCCGTATCCGCAGCCGGCGCTCCTGCAGCCGCTGCTGTTGCTTTCTTCTCATCAGAACTGCCGCCGGCTTTCGAATCAGCCGGCTTCTCTTCATCGCTCTCAGGCACTAGCGGCGAAGGCAAATCGCTGCGAAGAACTACTGCGTATACGCTGCGCGTCGACTGATGCGGGAACGTCGACATCTCCGCAAAACTGAACGCAGGACCCAGGTTGGTGCTCGCGGTGAAGTACAAATATTTGCCCGATTTGTCGAACGCCGCGTACCGGGCATCGCTCATCGCGTCAGTGATCTGGTGCGTTTTTGCTTCTTCCAGCGAGTAGACGAAGACCGCTCGCAGATGGTTGTCTGTCTGACGAACGTAGCCGATCCAACGGCTGTCCGGCGACCAGAAAGCCCTCATAACGTCCAGGTTCAAACCATCCGGATTCTTGTCCACTCGGACCGGAGTACCTTTCTCAATGTCCACGTACCAAAGGATCAACCGCTTGTCATAGAAGGCAATCTTTTTGCTGTCGGGCGACCACTCCGGAGAAATAAAAAAGGACGGCGGGTCCCCGAGCGTTATCTTCCTGGCGGCACCGCTGCCCGTCTGATCCTTGTAGTAGAGCGCGTATTCGCCGGATTCGTCGCAAAAGTAGGCGATCCACTTTCCATTGGGAGACCATGCGGGGAAACGCTCCATCGCCCCTGGCGTGTTCGTCAGATCGCGCGCGTCTCCTTTTTCGGCCGGCACCGTGACTATCTCACCGCGCGCCTCAAACACCGCCCGCGCACCGGTAGGCGACAGCCTCGCGTTGGTCAGGCGCTGGCCCACGTTTTCAAAGTGAGGCCTCAACGAAACCAGATCGCCTTCTACTTGAATGTCCACCTTTCGTGATTGACCGGACTTCACGTCGAACAGACTAATGCTTCCGAACTGCTCGTAAGCTATCACTCCCGGACCCGCGGACGCCGACTTCAGATCCAGACCTTCGTTCTTGACGAGTTCCGCAACCTGGCGCGTTTTGGTGTCATAGGAAAACAAGGTGACCCGGCCGTTTCGGTCAGACAGGAAATACACCTTGTCACCTATCCACATCGGACAGAAATCTTTTGAGTTGTCGCGAGGGATCTTTTCGATAGTCGAATCGGAAAGCTTTGCAATCCAGATTGGGGTAGTCTGTCCGCCTCGATAACGCTTCCAGTCGTGCTGCCATTCGGTCAGCGGTTGATACGCGATTCGCGAGCCGTCGGGAGAGAAGGCTCCTTCGTAAGCAATCGGGAGCGGGACTTCGGCAGGAAATCCGCCGTTCAGCGAAATCGTAAACAGGCGGTTGAAAAACGACGGGCTGTTCCGCGAAGACCTGAACAATACCTGCTTGCCGTCTGGAGTCCAGCCGACCACCTGATCCACCCCGGGGTGATATGTGAGGCGCTTCGGTACGCCGCCAGCCGCAGGAATCACGTAAACGTCGGTGTTGCCATCGTATTCACCAGTGAATGCCACGGTGCTCCCATCGGGTGAGAACACCGGGTCGGTCTCGACACCGATCCCGGTCGTGAGGCGTTTGGCCGAACCGCCTTCGCGACCCACGGTCCAAAGATCACCCGCATAGGAAAACACAATGCTGGTCCTGCTAACGGTCGGCTGTTGGAGCAGCAGTCTTGTTTGGGCGCGGCTTGTGAAAGCGCAGGGAATGAGCAAGAGAAAGGCCGCAGCAACGATCCTGTTCATGTTCAGGTCTCCTTGGTGGTTCGACGCCTTTTTGACTCGGAACTGGCGGGACCCGTGGCCCGAACCGTTTTCACGGACGGGACGGCTTCACCGCGGTGCATCATATTCGTAACGTTCAAACTCCCGCAACTGTTCACACACAGGTGTGGGATAGCCAAATAATCTGCTAAATTACGGCCGCCTCGACCAAATTTGTTTCAGAAAGGACGGTTCGAGAACAAAATGGGCAACTGGGACCAGTACAACAAGTACTCCAAATCCATACTCGATTGTATTGGCCGGACACCGCTGGTAAGACTCAATCGGGTGCCGGGCGATTTGCCAACCGAGATTCTCGTGAAGCTTGAATTCTTCAGCCCCTCCGGTTCGCTCAAGGATCGGATCTATCTGAATATGATAGAAAGGGCCGAAAAACGCGGCGATCTCAAGCCTGGAATGACTATCCTCGAGTGCTCGACCGGGAATGCGGGAATCGCCTGCTCTTTTGTTGCGGCAGTGAAAGGATACAAGTGCATGGTGGTGATGCCGGAAGGAATGAGCGAGGAGCGCAAAAAGATGGATGTCGCCTACGGTACCGAGATGGTGTACACCGCGGGGGGCGAATCCGATGTTGATCTTGCGCTGCAGAAGCTTGAAGAGCTGCGAAGCCAGGATCCCGGCAAGTACTGGGTGCCCTCTCAGTTCGACAACCCCGACAACATTAAAGCCCACTTCAAAACAACGGGGCCGGAGATCTGGGAGCAGACCCGGGGAAAACTCGACGCTTACGTGGCAACGCAGGGGACGGGAGGTCAGTTAACCGGGATCGGGCGATATCTCCGGAAGCAGCGACGTCGAATAAGGCTCTACGCTGGAGAGCCTGCGGAGTGTCCGCTGTTGTCGCGGCGCGAATGGGGAGAGCATAAGATCGAAGGAATCGGGGACGGGTTCGTTCCTCGAGACCTGGATCTGAGTCTCCTGGACGGCATAGTGACCATCAAGTCCGAAGAGGCTCTCGAAATGGCCAGGCGTTTGGCCAAAGAGGAAGGAATCTTCTGCGGCATCTCCTCGGGGGCGAATGTTGTAGCGGCGTTGAAGGTGGCCGAGAAGCATCCTGAGATGAAGAGGATCGTCACGATGATCTGTGACTCGGGCCAGCGGTACTTTTCCACCGAGCTGTGCGGTACCCCAAAACACGTGGACTCTCCGGAGCGAGAGCATCCGATAGATGACTACACTCGCGAGCAACTGGACCGCTATCAGTCGTCGTGGGAGATCATTGATTAGGTTTCTGGTTTCTGGTTTTTGGTTTCTGGTTTTTGGTTTCTGGTTTCGGGTTTCTGGTTGCAGGCTTCTAGTTGCCAGCTTCTGGTTGCCGGCTTCTTAATTGCCATGCCACACACCCGAGCCCGCGCAGCGGGCGACAGAACGCTATCCCCCGGTGAGTCCTCGAACCGGGGGTTGAGGCACAAGAAAGACACGAGCCCGCGCAGCGGTCGACAGAACGCTATCCCCCGTGGCCGTCTATTTCTCCAACAGCTACCAGACGAACGAGGGCTCGGACTGCCTTCTTCATTGCAATCATGCGATCACAGCATGAACTTATGGACATGGCAGGCGGGCTGGTATACTTTCCGCCAAGGTTGACCTGCTTCCAGGCGGGTGATTTGAGACGATCGCAGACTCTAACGCAGGAGTCCGTCATTCCGCTGGTCACCTCGTTCGGTTTTGCTCGATCAATGCGGCCGGCTGTTTCAAGATCACGTCCAGCCGATCGCAAGTAGATCTGGTTCTTAAACCGAGGACGATCAGACGGCTTGCACGCCCCGTGCGGCTAATTCCCTCACATTTATGTTTAATCCCGTCGGTTATTCGCGTGCCGTTGACAGCAGTGTTTCCCGCGCTCGTTTGGAAAGGTAATCGATGAGCTGGAATAAGATTCGCCAGGATCTTTTGCGCGCTCGGCCTGCTTCAAGACGCGCTATTCTGCGCAACCGCTTCTTAGCTGCGCTTCTCACCGCTCTTATCGTCGCGTCACTGGTTATCGAACCCGCCTTCCCCAACGGAAGGCCGGTACGAGGAAGGCCGGTCGGTTCCGGCAATCCCATCGATAAGCTCACTACGGCACTCGCGCAGTCGTTGACGACAGTTGATGACCTCGCGTGGGAAAGCAGCTCCGACGGAACGGTTCGGGTCATAGTTCAAACTTACGGCCCACCATCCGGGTCGCTGTTGTCAATCGTTACCAGTTTGGGCGGACTGCTGCTTCACGAGTTCTCCTCCATCTCCGGAATGCTGGTCTCGCTGCCGAAGAACAACCTTCTCGCGCTGGCTGCCGAACCGGAGGTGGAACGAATAAGTCCGGATCATCTGGTCACAAAGTGCGCCAGCCACCTGGAAGCGGCTACAGGAGCCAACTCGCTGCGAAGCTACAGTCCGTTACTCGGCTTCAGCGGTCTTGACGGCAGCGGCGTGGGTATCGCGGTGCTAGACTCGGGCATCATGGCAAGTCATGCCGATTTTGCCGGCGGACTGCTCGGCCTGTCACGAGTATCAGCCGCCGTTGATGTGGCCTCGTCAAACAACTTCCTTCGCAGCTTCGAGAACCTGCTCGCACTGCACCTGCCGCTGGTTTCGGGAAACGTAGACGCATACGGGCACGGGTCACACGTAGCAGGAGTAGCCGCCGGCCGCAATATCGGCAGCGGATCGTCGCGCGGACTCGACGGGATCGCACCTTCCGCAAATCTCATCGACGTGCGGGTGCTCGATGGGCTTGGGCTTGGGCAAGTCAGCGATGTAATAACCGGCATCGACTGGGTGATTCAGAACCGCACTTCGAAGCACATCAACGTGATGAACATGAGTCTCGCCGGTCCGGCAACTGAATCCTGGATCACCGATCCGATGTGTCGGTCCGTTCGCAAGGCTGTATCGTCGGGGATCACCGTTGTAGTGGCAGCGGGCAACTTCGGGAAAACGGCGGCGGGACTCGAGCTCTACGGTAGCATCACCTCGCCCGCCATTGACCCTTCGGTTATCACGGTCGGGTCCGCGAACACTCAACAGACCGATCAGCGCAGCGATGAGTCGATCAATGGATTCAGCTCGCGCGGTCCAACTCGGAGCAGCACCCTCGACTCAGCGGGCGTCTCGCACTTCGACAACCTGCTGAAGCCGGACTTGGTAGCGCCCGGCAATCGAATCGTATCCGCGGAATCAAACGACTGTTATCTGGTCACCACCTATCCCGCACTGCACCAGAGCGGTACGAACCCGCCATTCATGCAGTTGAGCGGCACCAGCGTAGCGGCCCCGGTCGTCGCGGGAGCCGTAGCCCTGCTCCTGCAGAAAAACCCCGGCCTCACACCGCCGCTGATCAAGGCAATTCTCCAATACACCGCACAGCAGGTAAACGGCGCGAACATTCTGCAGCAAGGGGCCGGGTTGCTTAACATCGAAGGCGCAACTCGGCTTGCCGGCGCCCTTCGCACCGACATAAGCGCAAAAGTAGCGCAAGGTCAGTTGACCGTCGGTGATTCCCTGCTGAGCGGGGCGATGCCAACGGCATCGTCTACCGTCGCGGGACAAACCTTCCAATGGGGCGGTTACATTTTTGGTGGCGCCACTCACCTTCTTGCCGGGCAAGCTCTAGTAACCAAGTATCAGGCGATTTATGATCCGCGTCTGGTCTGGGCCGGAACAAGAGTCACTCGTGATGAAGCGCCGCTAACCGCTGCTACCCTCTTAAGCGCCGGAGTCGTGGACGCGTGTCAGACGACAGGCGCGGCAGGGATGTTCGCAACGGGTTCCAGCATCAGCAACGCCATAGCCGGTGGACAGGGTTTGACGTTGGGCGAGGCCGCAACGCTGAGCCAGGGAATCGTGATTTCCGGCGGAATGACGCTGGCCGAAGGGATGACCCTCGCTGAAGGGATGACACTTGCTGAGGGAATGACGTTAGCGGAAGGGATGACGCTTGCCGAAGGCATGACACTGGCCGAATCCTCCAACCTGGATGGCACCGCACTCACCGGAGAATAGCGTTTGGAAAACACTCGTACACGACTGATCGACATGTCCGACTACAACCGAGGGGTCAGGGCCTACTGGTGGATCACTCTGGTCATCGGATTCGCTGTTGTTGGGTGGGCTGTTGACACAGTCGCGAGGATGGATGCCTCGGGACTGGTGACGGTAGTTGCGATGATGGGGCTGGTGGCCCTGGCAAGCATCAAGCCTACGCGGGTACCGGGTACGCAGGTGGTGATAACGCCCGGAGATATTTTTGTCTTCCTTGCGGCGATCGTGCGAGGTCCTGCGGCAGCGACGCTGGTAGCGGTCTGCGAGTCCTTCTGCGTTTCATTCAGAAAGTCACAACGCTGGACCAGCAGACTCGGTGGACCGGCGCTAATGGCGATTGCGATATCGATATCCGCCCGTCTGTTTGACAGCACTCTTGGTTGGTTGCGCGACTTGCAACTCGAGGGCAGCGCAACGCTGCTGGGCGCTCTGCTTGGTTTTGCGCTGGTTTACTTTCTGCTGAATTCGATGCTCCTCGCGACGCACCAGGCCCTCAAGAAGCGAGAGACGTTGCTGACGCACTGGCGAGGGAACTACTCCTGGGCTGGTCTGACTTATCTGGCGAGCGCCGCCGCGGCTGGACTCATACATCTCTCGATTGTCAGGCATGGCATCGCGGCAATTTTGGCTGCCGCACCGCTCATCGCGGTCATCTTCGCTACAAGTCATTTCTATTTCAAACAGGCAGAAGAGCGGCTCAAGGCCGGTGAGCGGATGAGCCTGATCTTGAACAATACGCCTGACGTGATCTTCGCCTTCAACATGGAAGGCCGAGTCACGTACGTCAACCCCGCGGTGCAGGCTCTGACCGGTTATTCGGTAGAGGCGGCTTCGCACCTCGACTTCTTTTCCCTGGCCCACGACAGACCCGCGTTGACGCGGATATGGCGCGAGCTGATGAACGGAGAACGTTGTTCGGGCGCCGAATTCCTGGTCGCAACCAAGAACGGAAACTCAAAATGGTGCTCCGGTTCCTGGGGCCCGATTTACAACGAACAGGAACAACAGATCGGTGTCCAGGGCCACCTCCGAGACATCTCCGAACAGAAGGATCTGCAGGCTCAGCTATTTCATTCACAGAAGATGGAAGCTATAGGCCGCCTGGCCGGCGGCATCGCGCACGACTTCAACAACCTTCTCACCGCGATCATGGGATACAGCCAGATGTCGCTCGCGCAGCTCGATAGAAACAGTGTTGCTTACGAGCGACTAGAACAGGTCATAAAAGCCAGCGAGCGAGCTGCCTCGCTGACCAAACAGTTGCTCGCGTTCAGTCGCCGTCAGATGCTGCAACCGGCGGTGCTGGA
Source organism: Blastocatellia bacterium (assembly GCA_035315885.1). Taxonomy (GTDB): domain Bacteria; phylum Acidobacteriota; class Blastocatellia; order UBA7656; family UBA7656; genus DATFXM01. The sequence continues at coordinate 52,156 of DATFXM010000065.1, read as the reverse complement.
CCTGAACGCTCTGGTCGACGACGTCAACAAGATGCTCCGGCGCCTGATCGGAGAGGATACCGAATTGGTGGCGATATTCTCGCCGGCGCTTTCTCACGTAAAGGCAGACCCCGGCCAGATCGAGCAGGTGATCATAAATCTGGCGGTGAACGCGCGAGATGCGATGCCCAACGGCGGTAGACTCACGATCCAGACAGTAAACGTCCACGTGCCATCCGGTGAGAAGACTGCCGATCTCTCGCTGGCGCCGGGCGACTACGTGATGTTGTCCGTGAGCGACACTGGTTGCGGGATGGACGCAAGAACCGCTTCGCAAGTTTTTGAGCCGTTCTTCACCACAAAAGAGAAGGGCAAGGGCACCGGGCTCGGACTCTCGACTGCATACGGAATTGTGAAGCAGAGCGGCGGCGAAATCACAGTCGAGAGTGAGTTGGGCAAAGGGACAACCTTCAGGATCTACTTGCCCCGTGCGGTCAGCCAACCTGACGCGGCCAGCTTTGAGGACGCCAGAGGGATAACGCATGCGGGAACTGAAACGATTCTTGTAGTGGAAGACGACGAAACGTTGCTGGATCTCACTACCGAAATCCTGTCGAAGGCTGGTTACAACGCGCTTCCGGCGTCAAATGCCGGCGAAGCTCTGCTCCATTGTGAGCGCTACGATGGAGAGATTCATCTGATGCTTACCGACCTGGTGATGCCGCAGATGAACGGACGAGAGCTCGCCGAACGAGTCGCGTCGCTGCGGTCGAGCATGAAGGTGCTGTTCATGTCCGGTTACACCGACGACTCAGTCGCCCGCCACGGTATCTCCATCGCCGAGAAACCGTTTCTGCAAAAGCCGTTCACTCCCGAATCGCTCTCGATGAAGGTGCGGGAGGTTCTGGACCAGCGGTCACAGTTGCGTCTTGCTCGCAACTGACCGCTGGTACAGCCCTGTTGTCAGGCTTGCGCTCCTCACGTCAATCAACTAGATTCCGGCACATCGTGAGGTCGAGTGCCTGACGGATCAAGCTCGGGCGTCTTGTCGCTACCGGAGGATTGGCGAAAGACCGGGTCGTGATCGCGGATTAGCCTAGAGAGTAAGTCGGTGTATTGGAGAATCATGAGAATTCTACGCGTGTCGTTGGTTGCGATTTTGGCTTTGTCAGCTCAGACGCAGAGCAACCGGGCCGAGACGTTGCAGTCCCAGGATCGCGTCTATGAAGCTGCGGTGAAGGCTTATCTGTTTGGCTATCCGCTGGTGATTGCGGATCTCACGAAGGATCAGCGACGCAAATCGTTCAACTACTTCTTTCATTCGCCGTCGCTGCCGGCGGCCGACTTCAAGTCGATAGTAAGACCGAATAACGACACCCTCTACTCGACTGCATGGCTCGATCTCACAGCGGAACCGATGGTCTTGTCGGTACCCAACAGCAAGGGCCGCTATTACGTCATGCAGATGCTCGACGCGTGGACCGAGACGTTTGCGATGGTCGGCACGCGTGCCACGGGTATGGCGGCCGGCAACTTTGTGGTTGTCGGGCCGGACTGGAAAGGCGATATTCCAGGGAATGTTAAGCAGATCAAATCTCCTACGAACATCGTTTGGCTACTGGGCCGAATAAAGGTCGATAGCACGAGGGACCTGTCCGCGCCCCTAACGCTTCAGCATGAGTTCACTCTTACGCCGCTGAATCTCTGGCTGCAGTCAAAACCCGCACCGGAGGATTGCTGTTATCGTCCGGCAAATCCGAAACTGGACCGCAAAACCCCTCCGCCGCTGCAGGTTTCGAGAATGGATGGCGCAGCTTATTTTTCCTATCTCGCAGCGGTATTGAAAACAACACGTCTCCATACGGACGATGCGCCGGTGCTCAAGGATCTGAAGGCAGTCGGGATTGAGCCTGGAGCACAGTTCGACGAATCGAAACTCACTACGGAGGCTCGGCAGAGTCTTGACCGCGCAGTGAAGGACGCACAGGCGAAGATAATCGAGCACGCGAGAGGCGCCGGGACGTTACGCAACGGATGGCACTTCATGGCTGGAAACATTGGCCGGTACGGCACGGAGTATTTGGATCGAGCTGCTATTGCGATGATTGGGCTCGGCGCGCTGCCTCCTGAAGAAGCGATCTATGCGAGCACGTCTGTCGACTCAAAAGGTGCAAACCTGGCTGGGAGCGGCCGGTACGTCATTCATTTCGAGAAGGGTGACACGCCGCCGGCTTATGCGTTCTGGTCGATCACTCTTTACAACGCGGACGGCTACTTCGCGGAGAACCCGCTGCGGCGCTATGCGATCGGGGACCGGGACAAACTGCAGTACAACGAAGATGGGTCGTTGGATCTTTATATCCAGAATGTATCTCCGGGGAAAGAGAAGGAGTCGAATTGGCTGCCTGCGCCGCTCGCCTTATTCAATCTGACGATCCGGCTCTATCTCCCGAAAGCTGAGGCAACGACTGGCAAATGGGCTCCGCCCGGAGTTCAACACGCAGGCTAGAAGAGTTGGCGGTAGAAGAATAGTTGGCTTTGCCGCCGGTCCAATTTCAAATTTCAAATCTCAAATTTCAAATCTCAAATCTGAGATTGTTTTGCCCGAAAGCACAACTCCCCCGAAGACCGCAGTACAGTGACGCCCATGAGGTGACTTTATCCCGAGCCCTCCAAATGCTAGCATTTTGTGTTTGCCTACCCTGACAACTTAGAATAGGACCTTATGCCTAACGAAAAAGATTCAACATTCAAAGTCACCGACCGAAGAAAATTCAATGCCGACGGCACTCCCAGAGAAGAGACTTCCGTAAAGAACCCGTTAGACCCATCAGCTGCCGCGCCGCCCGAAGCCGCCGCCGAAGCGCCTGCCCGAACAAATCAACCCAGCACTCCTGCGTCCGCGCAAGCGCGAAGCGACAACGTCGTCTCGTTTCCGCCTCCGCAAGCCGAGGCCCAGAGCGAAACCCGCTCGGAATCGGCGCGAGGCGGCGTGACAAGCGCTTCGGCGGCCAGCGCTGCCGAGCCTGCCGCACGCCAAAGCGCGCGGACGCCCCAACATGACGCCGTCGAGCAGTCGTACTCAAAGGCCTCTGCCGCGCAACCTTCGGATATGCCGCCCGCTACGTTCCTGTCGCTGGTAAACATGCTCGGAGTGGAAGCAGCAATGCACCTTGGCATGGTGCAGATGCCCGGACAGGAGGAGCCGCCCTCAATAGATCTGCCGGCCGCCCGTCACATGATCGACTTGCTGGCGCTTCTGCAGACGAAGACAAAAGGGAACCTCACCGCTGACGAGGAGAACCTGATGGAAGGGCTCCTGGCCGACCTTCGCATGCAGTTCGTTTCGCTTTCGAAAAGACGATGAGAGTCACCTTCCTCGGAACGGGCACTTCGGTCGGAGTGCCCTCAATCGGCTGCGAGTGTGCGACCTGTCTGTCGGAGGACTCCAGAGACAAGCGTCTCCGCACATCGGTTCTGGTTGAGTACGGCGGACACAACATCCTGATTGATGCGTCCACCGATTTCAGACAGCAGGCCCTCAGAATTGGGCTCAAGAAGTTGGACGCAATTCTGTTCACCCACTCGCACGCCGATCACTGTTTTGGCCTGGACGATGCCAGGCCTCTCATGTTCAGAACCGGCGCGATTCCGTGTTACGCAACCGAGACCACCTGGGTGGGCTTGAAGCGCGTGTACTCCTACGCTTTTCAGCCGTCCGAGTATCCAGGCTTGCCCAGAATCATCCCGCATCGGATCGAGGGTTTGTTCAATCTTCTCGGAGCGGACGTGGAAACACTGCCGGTGATCCACGGAAGGCTCGAGGTCAGCGCTTTCAGGATCGGCGGCTTCGCGTATGTAACCGACTGCAACCTGATTCCCGAGGAAACCTGCAGCCGGCTGATGCATCTCGACTTGCTCGTAATCGATGCGCTCAGGTTCAAAAGCCATCCGACACACATGAATCTGGAGCAAGCTCTCGAATACATTCGCAGACTCAAACCACGCCAGGCATTGCTGACGCACATATCGCACGACATCAAGCACGCCGAAACCAGTGAGCACCTTCCGGCCGGAGTCGAGATTGCGTATGATGGCCTGGAGCTCGAAGTTACTCCTTCGACTACCGCATGAACATCTTCGTCGATCTTGATTCCAAGCAGATCCGCACGCCTTCAGTATTGACATTCGGTGTCTTCGACGGATTACACCTGGGTCATCAGCGGATTCTGTCGCGAGTAGTCGAACGCGCTCGCGCGCTTGGTCTGCCGGGTACTGTAGTCACCTTCGATCCGCATCCACGCGCAGTGCTCAGGCCCGAAACCGCGCCTCCGCTGCTTCACACCTTCTCGCAGAAGATGGAGGGCATCGAACGCCTCGGGATAGATCAGGTAATCGTACTGAAATTCACGACGGAGCTCGCGAGGGTAACCGCACGGGATTTTCTCGAGCAGGCGATTTTTGGGCGGCTTGATGCGCGAGAAGTTTACCTCGGTCAGGGATTCGCTTTTGGCCACAACCGCGAAGGGCGTTTCGAGTTGTTGAAGCAGGTTGCGGATGAGCTTGGGAGGCACGCAGAAGATGTACCCGAAGTACTGATTCGCAAACACCGAGTCAGCTCCACGATGATCAGACGATTGCTTGGCGCGGGCCGGATCAACCTTGCGCGAAAGATGCTGGGTCGTCCCTACGGCATTGAAGGCGTGGTGGTGGAGGGAAGAAAGGTCGGCCGCGCAAAGCTGAGCTACGGCACAGCCAACATCAAACCTCACAACACGGTGATCCCTTCCAACGGCGTGTATGTAACTCTGACGCTGCTCGACGGGCAATGGAGGCGCTCTGTTTCAAACGTCGGGACTCGCCCTACCTTCGAAGAGGGGATGGAGGTATCAATCGAGACTCACGTTGTAGACCTGGATTCAGAGCTGTACGGCAAGACGATTCGCGTGAGATTTCTTCACAGGCTGCGAGACGAAAAGAAGTTCGACTCGATCGACGCGTTACGCGATCAGATAGACAAGGACTACCGCCGAACTTTGCGATACTTCGACACCGCGTGGGTAAGGAGGAGTTTAGAGTTTAGGGTTTAGGGTTTACGGTTTACGGTTTACGGTTTCTGGTTTCGGGTTGAACTAATCGAGCGCGTGTCGCCGGGTTGAACTAACCAGAAACGAGAAACCAAGTCGTTCAGCTTGTAAGTGCGCTTCGCAGGTTGTATAACTTTTGGGTCGGTTTTGAATCATTCCTTTTACGCGCCAACTAACAAGAGAGGTGCTTTCCATGAAGAAAGCTGTAAGCATCACTGTCAATGGGACAACCCATCACAGCGAAATCGAACCGCGGCTATTGCTGGTCCACTATCTTCGAGACGTCCTCGGACTCACCGGCACGCACGTTGGCTGCGAAACTTCGATCTGCGGCGCTTGCACGGTCATGATTGACGGCCAGTCGACGAAATCCTGCACGATGTTTGCCATTCAGGCAGACGGCTCGAGCGTCACCACCATCGAGGGTCTGGCGGCAAACGGCGCCCTTCATCCTGTACAGGAAGGGTTCTGGGAGCGTCACGGACTCCAGTGCGGCTATTGCACACCGGGCATGATCATGTCCGGGGCTCAGCTTCTGGAGCGCAATCCCAATCCGAGTGTCGAAGAGATTCGACACGGGCTCGAAGGAAACTTGTGCCGCTGTACCGGCTATCAACACATAGTTGAGGCTGTTCAGCACGCCGCCGGCAAATCATGACTAAGGATTTCAGATTTCAGATTTGAAATTTCAGATCCGTGACTTGAATTTTGAGATTTCAAATTTGAGATCTTAAAAGGGGGACCCATCATGGCCAAGTACGTTGGGCAGCGAGTCAAACGCACCGAAGACCCTAGACTGATCACCGGGCTCGGTCACTACGTCGACGATATCAAACTTCCCGACACCCTCTACGTAGCCTTCTTACGCTCAATGTATGCTCACGCCAAAATCAAGAGCATCGACGTAAGCGAGGCCTCGCACGCCCCCGGCGTCGTAGCCGTTTATACCGGCGCGGACATCGGCTCAAAGGTCGGACCAGTCCCCTGCGCCGGCGCACTCCCCGGACTGAAAGTTCCCGACTACCGCGTACTAGCCACCGATCACGTGGTCTTCGCAGGACAGCCAGTCGCCGCCGTAGTAGCAACCGATCGTTACGCCGCACGGGATGCCATCGACCTCATAATGGTCGATTACGAAGAACTCCCTGCGGTCGTGGATGTCGAACAGGCCGCAAAAGGCGGCCCTCTCGTCTATGAGGAGTACGGCGACAACATCGCCTACAGGCTGACCTCGGGCGAGGGCGACATCGAAGCGGCGCTCAAAGCTTCCGACAAAGTCATTAAGCAGAAGATCGTACATCAGCGTTTGATTCCAATCGCGATGGAACCTCGAGGAGTACTGGCGCGCTACTACCCCGGCGAACAGGAATTGACCATCTGGTCCTCGACGCAGATTCCGCATCTGCTCAGGACGCAGCTAGCGATCATGCTGGGGGTGCCGGAGAACAAAGTCCGAGTCATCGCGCCGGAAGTCGGTGGAGGCTTCGGCTCCAAGCTGAACGTCTATGCCGAAGAGGCGCTGGTCGGTTGGATCTCAATGCAGCACGGAAAGCCCGCAAAGTGGATCGAGACTCGTCGCGAAAACATGCAGGCGACTATTCACGGCCGAGGTCAGATCGGCTACATCGAGATCGGTTGCAAGAACGACGGGACAATCACCGGTCTTCGCTACAACGTCTTCGCCGACATGGGAGCGTACCTGCAACTGTTGACTCCTGCGATCCCGACATTGACGGGCCTGATGCTCTCGGGCTGCTACAAGATTGCGGCTATTCAGATGAACGTGACCGCGGTGTTCACAAACAAAATGTCTACCGACGCATACCGCGGAGCAGGCCGGCCGGAGGCGACTCAGGTCATCGAACGCGCAATGGATCTCGTAGCGGCTGAGCTGGGCAAGGATGTGGTGGAAGTCCGTCGAAAGAACTTTCCCGCTTCGACTGAGTTTCCGTTCAAGACCGCAACCGGTCTGTTCTATGACAGCGGCAACTACGAGCTCGCACTCGACAAGGCACTCGGGATGGCCGACTACAAATCGATGCGCGAAGCTCAGAAGAAAGCCCGCGATCAGGGCCGGCTGGTTGGCATCGGGGTGTCGACATACGTCGAGATCTGCGCGATCGGGCCGTCGCAGGCGACTCCCGCCGGAGGCTGGGAGAGCGCGACAGTCAGAATCGAGCCTACGGGCAAGGTGACGATATTGACCGGCGCCTCGCCGCACGGGCAGGGGCAGGAGACTTCGTTTGCGCAGCTTGCCGCTGACGAGCTGGGCGTTGACCTCAACGATGTGACGGTGATTCACGGTGACACCTCGATCGTTCAATACGGGATCGGGACCTTCGGAAGCCGCGGCACAGCAGTTGGCGGGACTGCGGTGTTCAACGCGATCCAAAAGCTGAAGGAGAAGGCTACGCAGCTCGCAGCACACCTTCTAGGGGTGGAGGCCGCGGCAGTGTCGTTCAAGGAGGGCCGCTTCAGCGTCGAGGCGGCGATGGCAGCCACCGTCGCTAACAGCGGGGGAAGCAAGAGCGAACCCCGGACGTCGATTTCAATTCAGGAGGTCGCACTCGCAGCACACGTAGCTCACAAGATACCGCCCGGCTTCGAACCCGGGTTGTCGGCAACAAACTTCTTTGAGCCTTCGAACTTCACCTTCCCCTTTGGAACACACATAGTCCAGGTCGAGATCGACAAGGAGACTGGAGAAATCCAGTTCCAGCGTTACGTCGCGGTGGACGATTGCGGAAAGGTGTTAAACCCAATGCTCGTGGACGGCCAGGTTCACGGCGGCATCGTACAATCGATAGGGCAGGCTCTCTACGAAGAAGCGGTGTACGACGAGCAGGGTCAGCTTTTGACCGGCACGCTGATGGACTACGCGCTGCCAAAGGCTACGATGATTCCGTGGCTCGAACTGGACCGCACCGAGACTCCATCACCGGTGAATCCGATGGGAGTAAAAGGCATCGGCGAGGCTGGCACGATCGGCGCAACGCCCGCCATCGTGAACGCAGTAGTGGACGCGCTCTCACCGCTCGGGGTACGCCACCTGGATATGCCGATGAAGCCCGAGAACATCTGGCGAATAATCAACAAAGTGAACTGAGGTCCGCAGGAGAGAACCATGATTCCAGCACAGTTCGACTATCTGGCTCCGAAGACGCTCGATGAGGCCATCGCCCTGCTGGCGCAGCACGCCGATGATGCGAAAATCCTGGCCGGCGGTCACAGCCTGATTCCTGCAATGAAGCTCAGGCTCGCGATGCCTCAGATTCTGATCGACATCGGTCGCATTCAGAACCTCTCGTACATCAACGAAGATGGCGGGCAGATTCGGATCGGTGCAATGACCACACACTATCAGCTCGAATCCTCCACGACGCTGAAGCAGATCTGTCCGCTGCTGCCAGAGACCGCGGCGCAGATCGGCGATGTTCAGGTACGTAACAAGGGTACGATCGGCGGAAGTCTCGCGCACTCCGACCCTGCGGCCGATTGGCCTGCCGCGATCATCGCGCTGAGAGCCGAGCTGGTTGCCACGAGCACAAAGGGCGATCGTGTAATCAAGTGCGATGACTTTTTCGTAGATCTGCTGACAACTGCGCTCGAACCTGGAGAGATCCTTCGCGAAATCCGGATTGCGCTTCCAAGCGGAAGAACGGGGCAGGCTTATATGAAGGTTGCGCAGCCCGCCTCGGGATTTGCAGTGGCCGGAGTGGCGGTTACCATTACTCGCGATCAACAGGGAAGATGTCAGTCGGCGGGAGTTGGAGTCACAGGAGTGGCTTCCAAGGCCTATCGCGCGGTTGGAGTGGAAAACGCGCTCATCGGCGGACCCCTCGATGCGCAGTCGATTTCAAAAGCGGCAAGCACCGTAACCGACGGAATAGCGATCAATGGTGATTTGTATGCCTCCGAGCAATACCGCCACCACCTCGCACAGGTATACGCACGGCGGGCGATTGAGGCGGCTGCTCAGCGGGCGCAATGAAGTTCTGAGTTCTGAGTTCTGAGTGGCAGCCCCGGGTTATCACGAAGAGATCAGCCCAGCCTACGCCAATCCTGATAAATGAAAATCGAAGGAACCCAGGAACTGCGCGCCGCCCGGACGAGGGTCTATCAGGCGCTCGTCGATCCTGAAGTCTTGAAGCGCTGCATACCGGGCTGCGAGAGCCTGGAACGAACAGGCGAAGCCAGCTACTCCACGACCCTTCGCGCCGGCGTCGGGAGCATCAAGGGTGTATTCAGCGGGAGCGTCAAGCTGGAAGACATGCGTCCCCCCGATCACTACCGCATTGTAGTCGACGGTAAAGGACAACCAGGCTTCCTCAAAGGGTCGGGAGACCTGGATCTCGAGGACAGGGACGGGGGCGGCACCGTAGTCAAGTACAGCGGTGATATTCAGGTGGGCGGCACTATCGCCGGCGTAGGTCAGCGAATGCTGCAAGGCGCCGCGCGAATGATGGCCAGCCAGTTCTTCACTGCAATTGAAGCAGAAGCCCTCGCGGAGAGTAACGAGCCACCGCCGAAGCACGGCTTTTTTCGAACAACCCTGAGGTGGCTCTCAGGGTGGTTTCGTCGAGCGTTCAACGGCTGAGCATTCAAAGCTCGATATCTCCTCTGACTTCGTGGACGCGCCGGGCGACGGCGTACCAATCGTACTTCAGTAGCTCGACAGAGCCCGTTGCTCGGGGCTGCCAGAAACCCGGCGGTTATGCTTCAATGAAGGAATGTACAGCGTAGCCGGATTCAAATGCTGTGAGTGCGCACAGGAATTTCTCCCACCCGAGATCGAATATGTGTGCCCGTCGTGCGGCGGCAATCTGGACGTAGTTTACGACTACGGTGCCGTCGCAAGAAACCTGTCGCGTACGGCTCTCCAACAAGACCGCCAGTCTTCAATGTGGAGGTATCGACCGCTCCTTCCGGTGAGAGACGACTCTCCTTTGCCGTCTCTGGTCGTAGGCTGGACGCCAATGGCGAACTGCGAGTCTCTCGCTCGCCAACTCGGATTGAAGGCAGTGTTGATAAAGGACGAGGGAAGGAACCCCACCGGCTCATTGAAGGACCGACCCAGCGCGCTACTCGTCATCAAGGCTCGCGAAGCCGGCGCCAGGATAATAACAACTGCTTCCTCCGGCAATGCGGGTGGTGCTCTGGCCGGCGTCTGCGCTTCAGTTGGAATGAAGTCGGTCATCTTTGTGCCCTCCTCAATACCTCGCGCAAAGCTGACGCAACTTCAAGTATACGGCTCGGTGGTTGTAGCAGTTGAGGGCAGCTACGATCAGACAGTGGAGCTATGCATGAAAGCCGGCAGACATTTTGGATGGTATCAGCGCAGCACCGGCTACAACCCTTACACGCGCGAGGGCAAGAAGACGGCCGCGCTCGAGATAGCCGAGCAACTGAACTGGAGGCCGCCCGATAAGGTTTTTGTCCCGATGGGGGACGGCAACATCGCCAGCGGCATCTGGAAAGGCTTTCGCGATTTAATGGCGTTGGGATTTATCGAACGCTCTCCGCGGTTGATTGGTGTACAGGCAGAGGGGACTTCATCGATAGTGGATGCAGTGAACGGAGACGGGGTAGTTCGAGAGTCTTCGGGCTCCACGATTGCCGGCGGCATAAACGTCACCAGGGCGAATGATCCAACCATGGCAGTGCGCGCCATTCGGGAGTCGAGTGGGTTTGGAGTAAAGGTCAGCGACGAAGAGATCAGGACCGCGATCTTAGGGTTGGCGAGGAGCAGTGGAGTGTTTGCGGAACCGGCTGCTGCAGCCGCTTTTGCGGGATTGGTGAAGAGTTGCGAAGCTGGACTGGTCAAAGATGGCGAGACGGTCCTGGTGTTGATCACCGGCACGGGATTGAAAGACATCGAAGCACCGGGCAAGCGTTTGTCTGAGCCTCTGCGCGTCGCGCCTGATCTCAACGAGTTGGAGAGGAGATTAGGAGATGAGGGGATAAGGCGATGAGGAGAATGGGCGAAGGGGCGAATGGGTGACGCCGAGACGCGGAGAGGAGAGACGCTGAGACGCAGATTGCCGCGTCGCGCCTTCACCCATTCGCCCATTCGCCCCTTCGCCTCCAACCTCCCCGCGTCCCCGCGTCTCTCCTCGCACCTTCCACTCATCTCCACAGTACTCAGAACTCAGTACTCAGTTGTATAATCCCGGCTTCGGGGATGGCACTTCTACTTACATCAGGAACTGTTATCGGCTTTGACCCACCGAGTCTCCAGCAACGCGACCTCCGGATAGAAGACGATCGAATAGCCGAGACCTCAAGCCATCTCACTTCGCGCCCCGGCGACCATCTCGTCGATTGCACCCGAAAACTCATAGCGCCCGGCATGGTTTGTGCCCACACTCATCTCTATTCTTCTCTCGCCCGAGGCATGCCGCCGCCACCGCGGACACCGCAAAACTTCAAAGAGATCCTCGAACTAATCTGGTGGAGGCTCGATCGCGCGCTTGACGAGCAGACGATTTACTATAGCGCTCTGGCTGGCGCGATGGATGCCGCAGCCGCCGGCACAACCTGTGTCTTCGACCACCACGCATCTCCCGCTCACATTTCAGGGTCGCTCGAGATAATCCAGGAAGCCATCGAACAAGTCGGGATCCGGGCAGTGTTGTCGTACGAGGTCACAGACCGTGGCGGCAAAGTCGAGCGCGATCGCGGAGTCTTAGAAAACCGCCGCTTTCTTGAAAGTTGCCGCCGACTGGCGCAGCCCGCGTCCGGAGCGACCGGCCAAGCGACCGTGCCCCAGTTTGCCGGCCTCGTTGGCGCACACGCTTCATTCACCTTGTCAGACGATTCCCTGCAAGCGTGCGCCGAGCTTGCGAAGGAGTTTGACTCGGGCGTTCACATTCACGTAGCCGAAGATGCCCTCGACGTCGAGGACTCCCGCCAAACACACGGCGAACCATTGGTTGAAAGACTCTTGAAGCGCGACGTGCTCGGCAGTCGCGCGATACTCGCGCACGGCGTTCACCTGTCGGCGCGCGAAATCGACATCGTGAAAGAAACTGGCGCGTGGTTCGCTCACAATCCGAGATCGAACATGAACAATCAAGTAGGTTATGCCTCGACCTCTGCAATGGAATCTCAGTTGTTGCTGGGGACCGACGGCATAGGCTCGGACATGTTTGAAGAGACGCGGTTCGCTTATTTCAAAGGCAGGGACGGCCACACCGGACTCGGAGCCGACAACTGGCTGCGAGTGCTTGCTAACAATCAGCGCGTGGCGGCTGACCTGTTTGGAGCGGATCTCAGCAGTCTGGATGTCGGGTCAGCGGCCGACCTGGTGATTCTGGACTATCAGAGCCCGACTCCGATTAACGCGGAGAATATTGCGTGGCATTTCGTTTTTGGGTTCGGCTCGAGTGCAGTAGAAAGCACGATGGTAGGCGGCAGGTTCTTGATTAAAGACCGGCAGCCGTGCTTTGATGCGGCGTCGATGAGGGATCGGGCGCGTCGCGCGTCAGAGTGGCTCTGGGAAAGAATGTCGCAAATCTGAAGGCGGCCATGTGCGAACTGGAATACATTCGCTAGACTAAGCGGCTATGCACCGAGTCACGTATCTCAAGTTTATTGCGGTTGCAGTTGGGTTGCAGTTAGCGCTGGCTTGCGCTGCCTGTAACGGGCCAAAAGACTCTCATACGAACGCTACCTCGAACGCCAACTCAGGGTCATCGGCTGCGGGCAACGGCGCGTCAGGTACGGGCGGAGGAGCGTCCGTTCCGGCGCCAACCGGCGGCGAGCCGGACCTGAATACGATGGATGTTGCGCAGGCAGTCATGGTGACCGTAGAGCTGGACCTGGGCCAACCCGTGCCGAAGGTCGCCGACGCAATGCGAGAAATCGAGCGGCGTTACCAGGTTGAAGACGGAGGCCCTCGCGACTTCGCGATCCTGGATGCCGACGGTTGGAAGACGCCTGACAACAAGCTTCATCTTCAAATGCATGTCAGCAGTGAGAGACCCGGATTTGGGTGGCTGATCTTCAGGCGAACCGGAGCGGTCCTCTGGCGAGCGCGAATCAATCCTTCATCTACGCCGCCCAGAAACAAGCAGCTCACGATCCTTATGGACAATGGTGCGGGTAGAGGGTTGTTGATCGACGGATCCACGAACCCCTCGTCCATTCTGGTCGCGCAGGTGAAGGAGCTGGGCAAGCCCGTTCAGGATGTGTGGCCGGACGGTTCGGAACGCGAGTTCACATTCACATACAGCGCGTGTGGTTGTCCGGTGAAGGTTATGGTTCGCAGACAGGGTGACCGTACCGTGCGCGTCCCGTCCAAGCGCCTGGATGGATCGATGCGGGATGCTGATTTGCCGGTAATATTCCCGGATGATCCGGAAGCGGTGGGGGTGATCACACGATTGATGCGGTGGTGAGCGAGCTTCAGTCGTTGCAGTCGATCGACGGAAGAGAGGTCCAATGCCAAGAGTTGTCAGGTGTGCTTTGATTCAAGCTCTCAACGAAGAGCCGTCAACGAGTCCCATTGAAAAGATAAAGCAGGCGATGATTGACAAGCACGTTGCGATGATCGGCGACGCGGCGAAATCGGACGTTCAGATCATCTGCTTGCAGGAGCTCTTCTACGGCCCGTATTTTTGCGCGGAACAGAATCCGCACTGGTATGGTCTGGTAGAACAAATTCCAGACGGACCGACTACCCGGTTGATGTGCGAGGTGGCACGGCAGCATCGGATGGCGATGGTAGTGCCAATCTACGAAGAGGAAATGACGGGGGTCTACTACAACACGGCTGCGGTGATAGATGCGGATGGCACATACCTCGGCAAGTACCGGAAGACGCATATACCGCACTGCCTGCCTGGTTTTTGGGAGAAGTTTTACTTCACGCCGGGCAATCTAGGGTTTCCGGTGTTTGAGACAAAGTACGCAAGAGTGGGTGTCTACATCTGCTATGATCGACACTTTCCAGAGGGAGCGCGGGCGCTTGGACTGAACGGAGCCGAGATCGTGTTCATTCCGTCTGCGACGACGAAGGGCCACGCGGACTATCTCTGGGAACTGGAGCAGCGAGCTCATGCGGTTGCCAACGGTTATTTTGTTGGGACAATAAACCGGGTAGGGACGGAAGCGCCCTGGAACATCGGTGAGTTTTTTGGGTCATCTTACTTCTGCAATCCGGATGGACGGATTCTGGCGAAGGCAAGCGAAGACAAAGACGAACTGCTGATAGCGGATTTGAATCTGGACGAGATACGAGAGGTGCGGACGCACTGGCAGTTCTATCGTGATCGTCGACCTGAGATGTATGGAGGGATAGGAAAGTTCTGAAGGGAGTGCTGAGTGCTGAGTAACAACACCGAAGGGGTTGAAGAAATCGTGCGCGGCTAAGGTGTGCAAAATTCTACAACCCCTTCGGGGTTGCGCATTCAGCACTTACCACTCACCGAGAGAGGCTCAACTATGAATCGATCAATCGCAAGCATCCTGTTGGTCTGTTTTCTCCTCTGGTCGCCGTGCGCAGCGCGAGTCGTAAACGGACAACCTCCCGATAAACAACCGTTGAGTCTCGATGACCTGGCCGCAATGCGCGACGTGGCCGAGCTGCAGATATCCCCAGACGGAAACTGGGTCGCTTACACCGTAAGAACCGTGGATGTCAAAGAAGACAAGCGCACCAGCGATATTTGGATGACGCGGTGGGACGGCTCCCAGACAATTCAGTTGACCTTCAGCAAGGAAAGCGAACAGAACCCTCGCTGGAGCCCCGACAACAAGTACCTCTCCTTTCTCGCTGGTCGTGGAGGCGAAGCTGAAGCCAGTCAGGTCTGGCTGCTGAACCGCGCCGGCGGCGAGGCAGAAAAGCTAACCGACGTGAAGGGCGGCGTAAGCGATTACTACTGGTCACCTGACTCCAGGCGAATGATCCTCGTGGTTCGCGATCCCGATCCCGAAGAAACCAAGGATCCAAAGGAAAAGAAGGCTCCCAAGCCGATTGTGATCAACCGGTATGAATTCAAGCGCGACATAGTCGGGTACATCACCACCAGGCATCAGCATCTGTACTTGTTTGACGTGCAGTCGCGGAAGATCGAACCGCTCACGACTGGCGACTTCGATGAGACGCAGCCCGCCTGGTCTCCAGACGGCTCTGCCATCGCGTTTGTCAGCAAGCGCGGCAAGGAACCGGATCGCGACAACAACTCAGACATTTTCATCATTGAGGCCAAGACAGGCGCGGCCCCGCGACAATTGACCACCTACGCGGGCTCGGACTCCGAACCCGCGTGGAGCCCTGATGGTAAGACAATAGCCTATATTCAGGGTGGGCCAGGCGAGTTGATCGGATATGCGGTTCGCAATCTCACCGTGATACCGGTAGCGGGCGGTCAGCCAAAAGTGCTGACGAGCGGTCTTGATAGAAACGTGAATCGGCCGCAGTGGTCCCGAGATGGGTCTTCGGTTTACTGTCTTCTCGAGGATGATCGAACTCGCGTTCTGGCACAAGTGCCGGCGGCTGGAGGTCCGGTCAAGCGGGTCATGACCGATCGTCGCGAGATCAGCGGCTACGAAGTTGGAGACTCGAACAAGATCGCCCTGATTTCGAGCGATCCGCTTTCGCCTCGAGAGATTTTTGCTGTTGGCGACCGCCAACTGCGGCAGCTCACTCATCAGAATCAGGAATGGCTCTCTAAGGTCAAGCTCGGTTCCGTCGAGGAGATCAGTTTCAAGAGCAAAGACGGAACGGCTATCAATGGTTTTGTCACCAAACCGCCGGACTATGTCGCAGGGCGGCGTTATCCGACCTTGTTACGAATACATGGCGGCCCGGTGTCGCAGTTCAGCAATCAATTCGACTTTGAATGGCAGTTGTTCGCGGCTCACGGCTACGTGGTAGTCACCGCAAACCCGCGCGGAAGCTCGGGACGCGGCCAGGACTTCTCGAAGACGATCTATGCCGATTGGGGAAACAAGGACGCGCAGGACGTGCTTGCGGCAGTCGACTACGTAGTAGCGCAGGGCATCGCCGACCCCGACAAACTGGGGATTGGCGGTTGGAGCTATGGGGGAATGCTCACGAACTACACCATTGCCCAGGACACACGTTTCAAGGTGGCGGTCAGCGGCGCGAGTATATCCAACATCATCGCAGGCTATGGCACGGACCAATACATTCGCGACTATGAAGCCGAGTTGGGGCCGCCGTGGAAGAGTCTGGAGAAATGGTTGAAGATATCGTTTCCGTTCCTGCACGCTGACAAGATAGTGACACCTACGCTGTTTCTGTGTGGCGAGAAAGATTTCAACGTGCCACTGCTCAACTCCGAACAGATGTATCAGGCGCTGAAGAGCCTGGGCCGGGACACTGAGCTTGTGATCTACCCCGGACAGTTTCACGGGATCACGAGACCCAGCTACGTGCGCGACCGCTACGAACGATACCTTGCATGGTACGACAAGTATCTAATGCGCAAGGGCGGTCCCGATTCGGCGGGAGCGAAGGAGTCGCGCTCAAGTCAGACAAGGTGACGGACTTCAGGGCGGGGCGACTGACCTCCAATCCGACAATATATTCGAATCGCTATAGGTGTCTAGCTCCAACGGGTCCACTCGTAACCAGCAACGATGGACTGTGACAATGGATTCACTAGTGAATCAGCAGTCAAACTTCTGAATCAGGGTTCTCGCGACGAAAAGATCGATCGGATTGCGTCTATTAAAAGAGGGACGCTCGGTCGTTATATTGCTGGGGTTCTCCTCGGGACGCGTATTGGAGCCTCCTGACACCGACCGAGTCTCGTCCACTAAAGCCTCTCGACCGGAGGTGCAGCATGGAAGCAGATTCTCTCCTTTCCGAACTTGCAGCGAGGGTTTCCGTAGGTCCACCCGTCGAGGGCTATCCTCGGGAGATATCTTCTCCAATGGCGACGCTGGTCGCCCCATCACACGCTATCTGCGTGAACCACGCGATTCCGAACGGAACGCAAAGGGTGTGGCTGGACTTCGACGGGATGTCGGAGAAGCCGATAAGTATCGAAGCGACGGTTGAGAATCGATCCGAACGACTGGGCATTGTAATACTCAAGCTCACAGAGCCCGGTCCATTTCTCTTCGACGGGCCTGTGATAGAACCTAACTTCACCGCTGGTCAACCCTGGGAAACCTTCTACAGCAGCCCATCCGCTGGTGACATCGGAATCATCCGCGGCACAGTTGCGGCTAGGATGGAACCGCTGCTGAACACCAGTACTGGGCAGGAACCGCCGCCATTTATCCCTCTGAAATTAGCCACGGTACCCCTCGACGCACGAGTTATCGCTGGATCGCCTCTTGTCTCAAGCGACAAGGTCATCGGAATAATGTGGGGCGTTGAAGCACCACCGACTTCAGAGATGGTGCAAATTCCACGATGGCTGGCAGTGCCACTTTCGGGCGAGGCCAGCAAATTGATCGGCGAGGCAGTAGCGCGCGCCTACTCCACCGATGAACCAGCAAAACCTCGCGTTCCCACAATCGATCCTGGTCAGCCAGAAGAAACCGCTGATCGCGACCTCAGCGCGGACATGAGGGAATTTGACGCGACTGCCTTCTTCGGCAAACTGAGTCAATCATCGCGAAAGGCTCTAGCCAATGCGGAAGCGATTCGGGTCGCTCGCAACCGGAATCACGTTCACCTTGAATATCTGATAGCAAGCCTCTTCGAAAACGAACTCGGCCCTACGAGATCACTATTCCTCGAACACGGTGTCGATGCAAAGGCGTTGACGTCGATGATTCAAGAGTCCGGCAACGTCACACTTCCGGAGCGTGCACAATACAAGACAAGCAAGATCTTTCAGCTGCCGGCAGTCACTGCGAGGGTCTTGAAAGCACTCAACGCTGCGGAAACGTGCGCCGCGAGCGTCGGTTCCCGCCAAATCCAGAGCCGCCACCTGCTGTACGGCGCCCTCTCGGTGAGTGAGAGCAAGCTGGTTTCTCTTCTGAATGCAGCGGGAATCACGCAGACGAGTGTCCCGCTTAATGGCGATGTTGTCGCGCGCACTCCTATTCAGGAGTCGATCGTCTATGTGAACTCCGACAATCCCGAAGGTAAGGATTTTCTGGACATTGAGAGGGATGTGCGGGCACTGTCCGCGGTCATCGCGGCTAAGGATGTCACCCCGCCTATTTCGATTGGCCTGTTCGGAGATTGGGGCAGCGGCAAGAGTTTCTTCATGCGGAAGATGGACACGCAGATCCGCAAGTGCGCTAAGGGCGCGCGCGAGTCCAAGGGAAAGTCTGTCTTCTGCGAGAACATCGTTCAGATCTGGTTCAACGCCTGGAGCTACATGGACACGGACCTCTGGGCGAGCCTGGCCACCGAAATCTTTGAAGGTCTCGCGAACGAAATCGACAAGGATAAGGACCTCGCGCGCGGCACCGATCCCGCCACGGCAAAGGCGCGACTTCTTGCCTCGATGGCAAGCGCGCGTGACATCGTCGCCGAGGAGGAACGAAAACGTGACGCTGCGATAGAGGAATTGAAAGCGGTCGAGCAACACGTTGAGAACTTAAAAAAGAGTGACGAAGAGATTGGAAAACAGCTTGGAGCGTCGGAACTCGCAAGAGCGGCGTATCGTGCGGTTGTCGCGGACAAAGGCATTAGCGACGCCCTGACAGAGAAGGCAAAAGAACTGAAGATACCCGACGCTGAACGCGCGACTTCGGATCTCAAGGTATCGCTGCTGGAAGTCAGCAACACCTGGTCCGCGCTTCGAGTCGCATTGAAGGGTTGGAAGAACCCTCGCCTTTGGGTTCCCTTGGTTGCAGTTGCCGCGGCGGTAGCCTTGTTTGTTTTCGTGATTGCGCCGTTCGCACTGAAGTGGGATCTGAACGTCGCAGTCGCGAAGTTTACTACGTTGCTAACGTCGATGACTGGCCTGATAACGCCCCTTGTTCTAAACGCCAGGCGAGTGTTGAATACGCTCGATGATTTCAAGAAAGAACACGACGCGCTTATCAAGCAAAAGCGGGACGATGTGGAGGAGGGTTGCAGAGATCTTCAACAGCAGGTACAGCAAAGGCTCGCAGCAGCCGAAGATCGAGCTCAAAAAGCACGCACGGAGCTGAATCGTATCGAACAGACGCTTCAGGAAATGCGCGCCGACCGGCAACTCCTGGACTTCATCAAAGAACGCAGCAGCAGCAGTGACTACGTCAGTCGCCTTGGAACCGTTGCGCGCGCAAGACGTGACTTTAAGAAGCTGAGCGATCTGATGGATAAGAATCTTAAGGAGAGACGAGAGGAGAGTACTTCGCAAAGGACGACGGCAGACGCGCTGGAGCTGCCTCAAATCGATCGGATCGTCTTGTACATCGACGACCTCGACCGCTGCAAGGAAGCCAAAGTTGTAAAAGTACTCGAGGCCGTACATCTTCTTCTGGCCTTCCCGTTGTTTGTTGTGGTCCTGGGAGTTGATTCCCGTTGGTTGTTGCATTCTCTGCGGCTGCATTCGTCGGCATTTGACTCGACCGACTCCACCGATAATCCCGATGAAGCGGCCCACTGGGAGTCAACTCCTCTCAATTACCTCGAAAAGATTTTTCAAATACCTTTCTACTTGAGGCCGATGCGCGAGGGCGGATTTCAACGTCTGGTCCATGAGATAGTCGGCAAGGTAGAAAACGAAACAGTAAAGCAGAGCCTCTCCGAGACCGGGAAGCAAGAATCACGCGAGACCGCTCGCGCAGCCGCGGCGGCGGCCGGCGGGGCCACAAACGAACAGAGAAGCATTGAGCGCGAAACTCAGGGCAACACGGGAACCGACGGGAGCGGAGACCAACTGCAAACAAGCGCTAATAATCCAAACTCGGAAGGTGGCACAACAGAAACCGGCGGATCTGGTGGCACGGCACGCTCGGCTGAATCGCAACACAGTCTTGAGCAAGACAAAGGTCATTCAATCGGCGGTGAAAAAGAGCCCGACACCCAACTGGAAATGAACCCTGCCGCATTGCGGCTTCAGTCGTGGGAACGAGAATTCATCAAGACGCTGCATCCACTCATAACGTCGCCTCGCTCGACCAAGCGATTTGTAAACCTCTACCGGTTGATTCGCGTGTCGATTGCGAGCGAGCAGGACCTTCGTGCCTTTGTGGGGACCGCTGACGCCGGCGAGCATCGCGCGGCGTTGCTGCTGCTGGCGATTCTTACTGGATATCCCGATGAGGCGGATGAGCTGTTTCACGATTTAATTGTGGAAGAGCGTACCGAGAGTTGGTGGGAGTACATAGACAACTGGGAAAACGATGTGACTTCAGGTACGCGCACATTACGGTTGCCAAGCGAGGAGGTCGCAAAGGCGGCGAGCAGGATTCGATGGCACGAGCTGTTCGAGAAACTCAGGCTATTGAGGAAAGAGATTCCGGAAGGCCAATCGTGCGATCAGTTCGTCAAGTGGGCTCCGCGTGTTGCGCGATATTCGTTCAAGTCGGGAAGAGTTCTTGTCTCTTCAAAGGATGTTTCGTTCGACGATTAACCGCACGCCGTTTTCGCCAGGCTCCCTGTCCTCGGCATTGGTTGTTAGAGTATCTCGGGTTTCCGCAAAGGACGCAAAGAACTCAGGACTCGGCGGTCTTTGCGAATCCTTGCGGTCTTTGCGTGAAACCCGAGCTCAGCCTGTCAGGTATCGCGAGAACAGCGATATCTTCCCCTCGCAATTACCCAACCAAGATTGTCTGCCTCAGCGGGATTCTGTAGGATACGCCGGTATTCCAACCTTAAAAGGAGCCCTCAATGAAAGCGGTAAGAGTACACGACTGGTGTTCTCCAAGAGAGTTGCAGATCGAAGATATTGAGCGGCCCCAGCCGCACGCCGGCGAAGTGCTCATAAAGGTGAGCTCTGCCGCGCTGAATTTCCCCGACCTCTTGTTGATAGCCGGAAAGTACCAGATCAAACCTGACTTCCCTTTTACGCCGGGACTGGAGATTGCAGGCGAAGTGGAAGGGCTGGGAGCGGGTGTAGAAGGTCTCAGCAAGGGGCAGCGCGTGATGGCGCAGGTTGGACTCGGAGGCTTTGCCGAGTATGCTATTGCGCCGCGATTGGCCGTACAGGTTTTGCCAGACGACATGTCGGAGGACGAAGGCGCGGCATTCGGTCTCGTTTACCAGACTTCTTATTTTGGTTTGGCGTACCGCGCGCAGATGCAGCCAAAAGAGACGGTGCTCGTGCACTCGGCGGCTGGAGGCGTAGGATTGGCGGCGCTTCAAATCGCCAGGGCGCTTGGAGCTGGCAAGATAATCGCTACGGCTGGATCGGATGAGAAGCTGGACCTGATCACTCAACAGGGGGCCGACGTAGCCATCAACTATGAAACCGACGACTTTGTTGAAGTGGTGAAGAGAGAGACACACGGACGTGGCGCCGATGTCATCTACGACCCGGTGGGTGGCAAGATCGGCGAACGAAATGTGAAGTGCATTGCATTCGAGGGAAGAATAGTAATCGTCGGGTTCACCAGCGGTGCTTTCTCGACTTATTCGTCGAACCACATTTTGATCAAGAACTACAGCGTTGTGGGTCTTCACTGGGGGGCGTACCGACAGCAAAAGCCCGAACGAATCGACCAGGCATGGACCGAATTGTTTGCATTGTACGCAGGTGGGAAGATAAAGCCGATCATCGCCGCACGATTTCAAATGGAAAAAATCGCTTCGGCGATGGAGCTCCTTGCGTCGCGCCGAGCCGTCGGGAAAGTGGTCCTGCACTGGTGATGAGTCGAGAAGGGAGACGCGGGGAAGAGCGAAGGGGCGAAGGGGCGAAGGGGCGAAGGGCGACCGGAGAGAATTGAGTTTAACCAAATGCGTCGATGATGCATGTCAGTCCCCGCATCACCGCGTCGTCCCTTCACCCTTCGCTCTCACCAACTACGCTTGCGGAACGACTGCGGCCTGCTTCGTAGATTGGAAGCGCCGACGAAGAATCCGGAACGCGACCCATCCGGGCAAACCTATCAGAACGGCAACGGGTATCAGCACGATGATCGTTTGAATCACCGTCAGCACGATCCAGCTCGCTACGTCCACCGCATCCCCAAACGACTGCTTCACACTGTGTGAAAAACCGGTTGTCGTAGCGACGACTATCGGCTGGGGCATCTGCAATGTCGCGGTGATCGTCGAAAGCTCTGCCTGATTCTCAATGAATCTACGCCGGCCCTCCAACCGCTCGATGTCCGTGCGTACGTCTGCGAGCTCGCTCTGGACTTCAAGCGCGTCGGATACTTTGCGAGCCTGTCTCATTATCTCCAGGAACTGTGCTTCCAGCGCTCGCTTCGTCCGAAGCCTAGCCTCCAAATCCAGGTATTCCTCTGAGACGTCCTGACCGCTGATCTTCTCACCGATTACGTGGCCGTCTATGTCGTGGATCTGCGACAGAGCCGCGTCGAAGCGCGACGATGGGACCCTTGCGACTACGGTGACGGTTTGAGTCGGCCTGGCCTGAGGAGCTGAATCAATGTGCTTGAAATCGGAAGTGACGACAAACCCGCCGTTCGATTCGGCAATCGAAGTTACTCGTCGAAGCCCGTCTGTTGGTGAGTTGGTTTCGATGGTTAGGTCTGCGTTTCGAATAATCTTTCGATCGGCCGCTTGAGTCGAGGCGCGCACAGTGCTGATGGTCGAGATGGTCGCCCGATCGGCATCTTGTACGATCTGCTGGTCGTTGCCACCTCCGCCGCCACCCCTTGAATAAGCCTCGATCCGCCCTTGCACCTGTGGTCGAGAAGGAGAAGGTGCCGGGGCGTTTTGATCATTTTCGCCCTCACGTTTCTGGGCCTCAGTAGGGCCGTTCGTCGTGCTACGTTTGTCCGGGGTTTTCATGGAAGAGTCGCAGCCGAAGAGCACGCATATTGCGAACAGAGTTGTTAACAGCAAAGGGATTCGCATAATCCGACACCTCCTGTTAGTTAGACTCCAATGTCCCATCGAAGTTCCATTGATTAATGATCGTCGGACGAAAACTAACTTGCAGGTTTTGAATCTATGGCAGGCCGAACTAGAGAGTGCACTAGTGCAGGATACTGATGCATCGAACTATCGGTCTATGCGAAGGCATGGTTAAAGGAGCGAAGGAGCGACGCGGAGACGCGGAGAGGGGGACGAGGAGAGGAGTGCAGGGCGAAGGGGCGACCCGGACACGCGGGTACTGAGGTACTTCATCGAAGCATTAGTTTAAAGTCAATCTTCTCCGGTCGCCCATTCGCCTCTTCGCCCCCTCCCTCCTCGCCACGTCCCTCATCCCCGCGTCTCTGCTAATCGCACACACTGAATTGAAACTACTTCTCGACGATGTCGCCCTTCAGCTTGGTCAATGCACCGGCGACTTCCTGTTGCTCGCGTTCTCCCACTTTGAACTTGTTCATCGTGGCCACCAGGTGTTTGACTGCGATGTTCCAGTCGTCTTCTGTAATGCCAAGCCCCTTGTGCGCCGTCTTCATGTCGCGTCCGATGTATACGCATGGGCCGCCCGTCGCAGCGCAAAGCTGGTCGAGCACTAGCTGGCGGATCCTCAGCTTGGAATTTTCGCTGGCTCCGACGAAGAACCTGCCGAGCTGCTTGTCGGTCGCAAGCCGGGTTATGAAATCATCGGTAACTGCCGCGAGCGCATCGTAGCCGCCCAGGCGCTTGTACAGCGAATCATTCTGCGCCGATACACTGAACGATACCGTGCCCAACATTAGAGTTGCCGCGAGCGAGAATGTCAGCAAACGTTTGAGTCCCACAATCTTCCTCCATTGTTCGAGTTTTGTCGGTCGTTGATTCGAGTGCTTCGGCACTTTCGGCCTTCAGCTCGAATCTGTACTTGAGTGTGATAGCAAACCTGGACGGCGGCTCGACCCGTGGAGCTTCTTAGCCGGTTGACCTCCAGATCGTCCACCAATCCTGCTTGGTTTCCGCCCAGGCCGACCAGTACTACGCAGCGCAGTTTTGCTTTGGATTTCCTCGCCCTTAAAGACAGAAGAGCGCGGGTGGCATTTAGCCGCCCCGCGCCCGTCTCTTTGAGCCCCGTCGGCTCTCAGGCAAGAGCCGGTGTTAGGCAGGGTTGAGGCTCAAAACCCTGGGGTGGGGAGGGGATTAGATCCACACGCCCAGGTTTTTCGGCTGACCAAAAGCGGGGGCCAGCCAACTCTACGGCGGCTATGGTTTGTCTGAGCGGAAGGCGCCGCCGTCACACAAAGAAATGAACCCTGTCTTAAAGCAACCCAACCAAACGTTCATCCCGAACCCCCAGACTGCGGGCTCCACCTGACCGCCACGCAGTCTGCCTTGATCTACCTTACTGCTTAACTGCTAACCCCAACCCCGCGGCAATTCTTGTATATAATCGGGGGACCATCGTTATGAAAAAATGAATCGCTCGTACTCCAAAAACGCGCCTTACGAAATAATGGTTCTCACTTCACTCAAAAGCGCGCCTGCACTGAATAAAGAATCAAATCTCACCTAAAAACCCTCAAAGCGCTCCAGACTACCGCTGTCTCTTCCAACCGCTCCCTGTGCCGCTTCCATCTGTGCCGCTTCCATCTGTGCCGCTTCCGTCTGTGCCGCTTCCATCTGCCGCTTCAACATGTCTATCCGTTCGTTGAACCTCTTTCGGTTCTATTTCCCCCTGCACCTAAAGACGGAAACACTTCGATGCACATTGCAGGAAGAACGCAAAAATTTTTTTGGCTCCGTGCCTCGCACCGGACGGCACAGATTGGGGAGAGCGACGCCTGACTGGGTCGTTTCGGCTTATTCGTAACGCAGAGCTTCAACGGGGTCAAGGCGCGACGCACGAACCGCGGGGTAGATCCCGAAAACCAGGCCAACAGCCGCGGACACTCCAAACGACATCGCCACCGATTGCGGCGTTACAACCGTGCTCCACTCGGCATACAGGGCAACGACCCTCGACACCGCCACGCCGAAAAACACGCCGGTAAGCCCACCAAAAAAGCTGATGGCAAGCGCTTCGACCAGGAACTGACGCCAGATGTCCCTGCGTCTGGCTCCGACTGCGCGCCTCACGCCGATCTCGCGTGTGCGCTCCAGAATGCTCGCCAGCATAATGTTCATGATTCCGATTCCGCCGACCAGCAGCGAGATCCCTGCTATGCAGCTCATAACGATGTTGAATATCCTCTGAGTGCGCTGATTCTGTTCCAACAACTCGCGGGGCACCAGGATTGAAAAGTCTTCAGCTTTGCCATGCGAATTTGACACTACCTCGCTGGCGAGTACCGCGCTCTGCTTCAACGCTTCAGGGGATCTGATGCTGATGACGATCTCATCCAGATCAGATTCGAGCCGTTTAAACTCGAACTTCTTCCTGGCGGTAGTCAATGGAATATAGATGTCGTTACTGAAGTCCTGGATCTTGACGCCTTCAAACTCGTCTTTCGTCAGATTGTTGTCTTCAAGGACCCCGATAACCGTGAACCAGAGCTTATCTATCTTGATCGGTTGTCCGACGGGCGAGACCTGCCCAAACAGCTTATGCCGGACCCTCGACCCGATCACGCAGTACTGCTCGTACTCCTTCTCGTCCTGGTCGGAAAAAAGACTTCCTTCCGCAAGGCTGTATCTGGCCATTCGAAAATAGGAAGGAGTTACGCCGATGACGCTCGAGTCGTCGCTCTTGCCGTTGAACGAAAAAATTTGAAACGTCTTGACCCGCTTCTTTGCGGAATACGCCTCGATGTCAGGAGTGACTTTCGAGACCGCCTCGACATCGCGCATCGAAAGCCCGATGGATGACTCGCGAACTTTCTTCAGGTCCTCGTCCTTAAAGTCTCGATCTTTGATGATGATGTTGCGCAGCCCCATTGTGTCGATGATTCGCAGGCTCTCACGTTCGGCTCCCGCTCCGATCGACAACATAGCTATGACTGCGCCGACTCCAAAGATCATTCCCAGCATCGTGAGAAAAGAGCGGAGCTTATGCGCTTGCAGGTTGCTAATCGCCAGTTGTAGCTCGGTAAATCGAGTCATACCGTCGTAGCACGAGCGCCTACTGCGTCTTGGACCGCTCCTTGCTCGAATCTTTCTTTCCGCCCGAGGCAAAGTCTCTCTTCAAGTCAGGCGGGTTCAGTGCGATCGTATCTCCGGCGCTCAAGCCGTCGGTTACCACTACTTGAATGTTGTCGCCGCGTCCAAGCGTCACAGGAGTCTCATCAAACGTGCCGGATGCACGGCTCAAGTAGACGATGAAGCCTGCGTCCTTCTTTACGAGCGCGCTGCGTGCCACCAGAATAACGTTGTCCAGTTGTCCCGCGGTAATCTGTGCTTTGAGCTTCACTCCGGGCTTGGTCACGCCCGGCTGCGCGCGGTCGAGCGATACAATCGTTTGAAAGTACTTGACCGGCGAATCGCGGTCGATCGGCCGCGCCAGCTTGTCGATGGTTTTGACTTTGCCGGTGAACTCCAGGTCCGGGAAAGGATCCAGACGAATCAAAGCCGGCTGATCAACCTTGAGCTCGCCCGCGTCCTTTTCAAGGACGTAGCACTTGGCCTCCATCTTCTCAGGGTTGACCAGATTGAAAAGCGTCATTCCGATCCAGACGGTGCGGCCGGGCATCAACGAAAACCCGCCAAAGAAGAACCCGGGATCGTTGTACACGATGATCCCCGCAGACGGCGCAAGTAGCTTCAACGACGCGCGAGCCTTCTCCGTCATGTTGATCTTCGAGTCCGCCTGTTTTCTTTCCAACATCAGTATGGCCTCGTCGAGCGTGAAGGCTTGTCCCTTCAGCTCAAGACGTGCGTCCGCGAACACAATTTTCCTGGATGTATAAGCCTGGTCCAGTTCGCCCTCGATGATTTGCCGGCGCGAATAGATCTGCTCATCCCTTGGAAGGAACTCGTTGATTTTTGACAGCTCGAGCTCCGCAAGTTTCTTGTCCTTGACGACGTCGCTCTTGTCGATTTCGCTGTCCAGCTCGCCCTTGTTTATCTTTTGGATTGCGGCCTCGAGGTCAGACTTGTGCTCGAGCATCTTAAGATCCAACTCGGCCGGATCGAACTCGAGGATGACGTCACCCTTCTTTACGTGAGTCCCGTCCGGCACAACCGATGCTATTCTGAGCCGATCAACCGGAGCTGGGGGTACAGCAATCGTAAGCGATTCCGCGGATTGAAGCTCGCCAAGCGCGTTGATCCTCAACGAGAAGCTTGTTGGCTCGAGCGTAGTCAGCAGTGGCAGCAGTCGAGAATCACCATGAGGCCACGCCTTTCGCGACGCGTAGATCACAAACGACATGGAAACAAGCGCGACCGCGGCGAGCGCAACTTTTTTGTACGTGGTGCGGGTCTTCTTCATTGGTTCGCTTCAATGTGCCTTTGTGTAATCCGCGGCGATGCGTTCACCGGCACTCAGTCCTTCGACAATGGCGACGTCGCGTCCGTTTGACCGTCCAAGTTTTACGGCCCGCGGTATCCAGCCGTTCTGGCTCTTTGTCTTTACAAAGGAGCCGTCCGACGTAGTGACTACGGAGCGAAGCGGCACCGCGATCTGATCTTCTGCGCGATCGGTCTCGATCTTGACGTTGATGCTCATCGCGGGTCGCATCACCGAAGTGTCGAGGTGATCAAGCGCAATTCGAACCTCCAGAACTTTGTTTGGTATGTCCCACGATTTTGGCCGCACCAGCGTCCCGATGTTCTTCACTGTTCCCTCATAAGTCTTGCCCGGAAAAGCATCGATCGAGACTTCGGCACGCTGGTCGATCTTCACCTTGCCTATATCGACTTCGGGCACCAGGGCTTCGGCCACGATGGTGTTCAAATCGGGTATTTCGGCGATGGGCTGACCCGACCAGACGCTTTCACCTACCTGAAACCGCTCGCCGTTCCATCTGGTCTTGTAGATCAGCACTCCGTCGCGGTCGGCCTTGGCGCTGAAGTTGTCGATTCCGCGCTGCAACTCTTTCAGCTTGTTCTCTGCTCTGACCTTCTTGCTTTCGATGACTCTGTAGTTTGCTTCGCTGGACTTCTTATGCCACTCGAGCCGTTCCTTCAGCAGAGCCACTTCGCGATTGGCCTGCTCGTATTCCAGCGCATCGAGCTCGATCTTCGTTGCCTTCTCCACGGTGGGACTCATGCCCTGTTTCAGCCTGAGTTTTTCGCGGCGGTTTTCTGCCTCTGAGAGCTTGCCTTCGATTTCTTTTTCTTCGAGGTCGATCTGGACCTTAGCTCGTTCTAGCTCCTTGGTAGCCTGATCCAGTTCGTTCTGAAAGGTCATCAGGTCCTGGTTGGCCTTCTGCGAGTCGAACTTGATTATCAGGTCGCCGTTCTTTACAGCCTGACCTTCGGGCGCCATGCTGACGATTTGAAACTGCCAGTAGTCTCCAAACGAGGGTGGGCCGGCGAAGCTTCTGCTTGAGGTCGCACGCAGGGTGCCCGACGCAGTTACCCAGAAGCGCAGGGATTGCTTTTCGACTGTAACCTCTTCGACCTCGGATTCGCTTCCGCGAACAATCGCCCGTAACGTCGATGACCGCGCTACCAGAACGATTGCCGCTGCGACTAAAGCGCACAGCACTGACGAAGAGATTAGTCTTATTGTCCGTGACGTTTTCATGTTGAGCAGCCGAACGTCTTTCAAGCGCTATCGGCTAATTGTTTCTTACAAGTATCCGGTCCCCGGACTTCAAAGCGCCGTTGTCAGCAATGCCGTAGCTTACCGCGTCGGACGCCACGATGGTCACCGCGACTTGCCGGCGAGTCTCGTTCTCCGTTCGGATCACCCAGCACCCATTGTTGTCGCACTGCACTGACGATCGCGGCACCACCAGGCCTGATTGCCTGGCTGACGACGCGCTTGCATCGGAAGATTGCGAGACCGGTGTTGAGGGAAGCTCAACCGAAATTTGTGCCGACATCCCCGGCTTCATAATCTCCGGCACCGTCCGATCGAGAGCAATGACGGCGCGAAAGACCTTCGCTTTTGCCATCCAGCTAGCCTTGATCGCGGTCTCCGCGATATCCTTCACTGTTCCGGTGATCTCGACATCGGGATAGCTGTCGAGCGTCACCGTTGCGCGCTGACCAACCGAGAGCTTCGGCCCGTCGACTTCGTTGACCTGTGCAATCGCTTCCATCGCTCGCAAGTCGGGCAGCCTCAGAATCGGGAATCCGCCCCACACGACATCTCCAACCTGGATCTTTCTACGCTCGAACCAGTGGTCGCTATAGATCACCATCCCGTCGGCCGGAGCGCGAATAGTCATACCTTCAAGATTCGCCTTTTGCTGTTCCAACTGGGCTCTCAGCTTCTCGAGCTGAATCGTCTTGACCTGAAGCTCGGCCTCTTGCTCTTTTTTCTTTTGTTGGATCTTCGCGACCTGCGTGTCGTATTCGGTGCGGGCTTTTTCAAGCGCGAGCTGATAGTCCTGATATTCGCGGCGAGAGAGTACCTGGGCGGGCGCTCGAGCGTTGACCTTGGCTTGCTCAAAGGCGAGCCACAGCTTGCTCAATTCAACTTCGAGGTCGCGGAGCGCAGACTCATCAGTTGAGCGGGTTTTGACTATCTCGTTATCGGCGGCAACGATCTTCTCTTCGGCGTCTTTAATCTTTCCAAGAATTGTTCCGCTGTCGAGCTCGACCAGGCGGTCGCCGGCCTTCACCGTCGAGCCTTCGGGAGGCAGATAAACGATTTTGGCTTCCTCGGAAGTCGATGCAAATATCGCGCGCGAGCTTACGGCTCTGAGGTCTCCGTCCAGCAGCAAAACTCGCTTCAGTTCTCCGCGCGCGACGACTGCTGTAGAATCGGAAGACTCGGCGTGTTCACCGCGGCGCTGCGCAGAGCCGGTGGCCCCATTGCTGCTGGTCCTCCACCAGAACCCGACCGTTGCAAGCGCGACCAGAAAAACGCCGAAGGCAGTCCAAAACAGTACTGGCTTTCGCCGCCGCCTGGTCGTCATCGGTCCGTCACCTCCGAGCGTCACCCCTTAAACGCCACCGACCCTCAAAAGTTTGTCTATGTTCACGACTTTTTGACGTTCGAACCATAACTGGTGTTCCGTCTCACGGACTGAAAAAAACGCAGGCGCGACATCGGCTCCAATGCTAACGCTTTAATTGAAACTGGCAAAGAAAGAAATGTCGCAGCAGTGCACATGGTACTACTCCGATGCGCACCGGTTTGTTGAGAGGTTATTTGTGCGGTTCGTAGCTGGTGACGTTTCGGGAGCGATCCTCGTGACGTTCGAGCGCCAACCCGACCAGCCGATCTATTAGTTCGGGATAGCTGATGCCGCTGGCGGCCCACATTTTGGGGTACATGCTGATCGAGGTGAATCCGGGCATCGTGTTGATCTCGTTTATTATCACCGTGCCTGTCCCGGCCTCGACAAAGAAATCGACTCGCGCAAGGCCGGAGCCGTCGATTGACTGGAACGCTGCGATCGCATCGCGCTGGAGCTGTTCAATTGTCTGCGGCGGCAGCTTCGCGGGAACCTCGGTGCGCGAGGCATTGTCTATGTATTTGTCTTCGTAGTCGTAGAACTCATGGCCCAGAATTATCTCGCCCGGCAGGCTCGCTATCGGCGCGTCGTTGCCGAGCACTGCTACTTCTATTTCGCGTCCAACCACCGCGCGTTCGACCACGACCTTGCGGTCGTAGTTGGCCGCCTTCTCCACTGCCTCGCGAAACTCTGGCTCATTGTTGGCTTTTGATACGCCCACCGAAGAACCAAGATTGGCCGGCTTGACAAAGCAGGGGAACCCCAGCGTCCGCTTAATCCGGCTGATGATCTGGTCCGCATCCGCCTCCCACTGGGCTCTTAGAAACCATTCAAAGGGGGCTATCGTCAGCCCGGCTTTTTGAAACAGATGCTTCATCAGCACCTTGTCCATACCGGTCGCCGAAGCCAGGACACCGCATCCGACGTAGGCGACACCCGCCATCTCAAGCAATCCCTGAATCGTCCCATCCTCGCCATACGTGCCGTGAAGCACCGGGAAAACTACATCCAGCTTTTCAGAGGCGAGGCCGCGAGCTGATTCGTCCAGCCTTAGAAGCCCCTTTTGCGTAGGGTCGCCGATAATAGCAACGTGTTTGTGAGTTTGGGTGGCCTCCATGACCGCCTGCGGCAGCATCCTGGTGGCGTCGGTCGAGACCAGCCATCGGCCCGCCTTGGATATGCCAATCGGTACCACGTCGTATTTGGATTTATCCAGCGCGTTTATTATTGATTCGGCAGATCTGAGTGAGACCTCATGTTCGCCGGACCTGCCCCCGAAAATAACGCCAATTCGCAGCTTGCTCTTCAAAGTTGAACCCCTTGATAAGGTTTAGAGTCCAGGGTTTGGCGTTGGGACTCGATCGATTTGGGGAGGACAGCCCATCCGGTTGCTAAGGGGCTTCAACCGTTTGCCCGGGTGAGCTGTACCGGTCAAACCGAAACGCCAAAACTCGAGACTAGAAAATCTTCTTGCCCAGTGCTGAAAGAATCATTTCGACGGCGAGTTGCGCGGTTTGGTTGGCTGTGTCGTAGACAGGATTCACTTCGGTCAGCTCGACCGCTAGTACTCTTCCCGACTCCGAGAGTTTCTCCATCGCCAGATGACCCTCGCGATAGGTCGCGCCACCGCGCTCGGGAGTGCCGACGCCAGGTGCGTAAAACGGATCGATGAAATCCATGTCCATTGTCACCTGAAAGCCTATCGTGTTCAGACTGGCTACTTCGATTGCCTCAGCTATGACCTCACCCATCCCGCGCTCATCCAGTTCGCTCATCGTAAATACCCGAACTCCGAGGGACCGCAATAACTCGCGCTCGCCGGGATCGACGCTTCTGGCGCCGATCACCGCCGTGTTCTCCGGGAGGACCTTTGGGGCAAATCCGGCGACGTGAGTGAGCTCTTTCAAGCCGTAACCAAGCAACGCCGCCAGAGGCATACCGTGAATGTTGCCCGAGGGCGTGGTTTCCGGGGTGTTCGAATCCGCGTGAGCATCCAGCCAGACGATGCCGATGTGTTGTTTTCGTTTTCTGTAGAACGAAGCAACGCCCGCGGCCGACCCGATTGCTATTGAATGATCGCCTCCGAGCACCACGGGCAACTCACCATTGTCGAGACCAGCTTCGACCAGCGCTGCGAGCTCTTCGGATGCTGAGGCGATTTGCGGCAAGTACCTTGCCCGGGGATTCAACTCGGCGATGGCCTCGGGCGGATGGACGTGCACATTGCCGGCGTCGGTGACTTCGTATCCCAGGAGTGAAATTGAGCTGTTCAAGCCGGCGATCCGGATAGCAGACGGTCCCATATCCACGCCTCGACGACCAGCTCCCAGGTCCATCGGCACGCCGATGATCTTCACGCGCTTACTCATGGCTCCTCCGAGGTTTGAATTCTCCCATCGGCTTCGCGGGGGTTGCAAGGCAGTGCTGCGCGAGGGGAAGCTAAGTTCCGAGTTCTGAGTCCTGAGTCCTGAGTTCTGCGTTTCGAGTTCTGAGTCCTGAGTCCTGAGTTCTGCGTTTCGAGTTCTGGTGCTGAGTGCTGAGTGCCAACCCCGAAGGGGTTGCGTCGTCCAGCCCAGGGTTGCCGTCCGCGGTTACCCTGGGTGCGACCAGGTAAATCGTTCGCAACCCTGAAGGGGTTGCGGCCCCGAATTGCTATCGGACTATGCTCGTTCGAATCGATGTCGCAACCCTACAGGGTTGCGATCTTTTCTGCGGCTTTCCCAGGGTAGTCGGGGACGGCAACCCTGGGCTGGACGACGCAACCCCTTCGGGTTGGCACTCAGAACTCAGAATTTCAGAGTGGATCGCAGGATTTCAACGGCTTGTTCGGCGGTGTTCACGAAATCCAGGTGAGTCATGTCGCTGTCGGATATAACCAAATGCTCCCGGAGACTTCTAATCGCACGCGGCCAACAGTCTCCAAGCAGAATCAGCGGCCGGGCGGGCAACACGTTCATCACCAGTTTGTTCCATACCAGTGAAATCTCAGTCACCGTACCCATCCCCCCGCGTAGCGCAACGTAACCCGAGGACTCACGGATTAGAGTCTGCAGCCGCGCATAGAAATCCGCGCTCGGTTCGATCTTTTTCAGATATGGATTAGGTGAGGCCTTGAACTGATTCATCGTCACGCCGATCACGTGCCCCCCGGCTTCGTGAGCGCCGCGACTGATCGCCTCCATTACTCCGGCGTAGCCGCCGGAGCACACGTCGAAACCCGCTTCCACCAGCAGCCGGCCGAGTTTCAACGCCTCCTGGTATTCGTGGGCTTCCGGCCCGCAACGAGAACCGCCAAAAACTGTAATTCTTTTCGTCATCGCCTCTCACTGAACCGGCCATTCGTACAGAGCCGCCGCTTCGCGAAACCTGGACAATCCGCTAACATCCGCACTCAGCGCTCAGCACTCAGCACTGCCCGTCACGGCTTGAGCCTGTACAACATCCTCGGGAATGGAATTGTCTCTCTTATATGCTCGATGCCGCACAGCCAAGCGGTGCAGCGTTCAATTCCCATCCCAAAGCCACCGTGCGGCACCGTCCCGTATTTGCGCAAATCCAGATACCAATCGAACGCCTCTTCCGGGAGCCCGTGCGCATGGATCTGCTTCAACAGGTAGTCGAGATCATCCGCTCGCTGGCCACCCCCGATCACTTCGCCGTAGCCCTCGGGCGCTAGCACGTCCACGCAAAGCGCCAAATCCGGTCGCTCAGGATCAGGTTTCATGTAGAACGCTTTCACCGCGGCCGGATAACGATGAACCATCACCGGCCTGTCAAAATGATTCGACAGATAACTCTCGTCCGGTGCACCAAAATCTCCGCCCCACTCGAACCGGTTCTCGAGCTCGCCCTTTGCGTGTCCTTCCTGGAGCATTGTCACCGCATCGTCGTATTGCAATCGCGGAAAAGGTACATCGATCTTTTCCAGTTTCGAAACGTCCCGTTCGAGCTCCGCGAGTTCCTGTCGTCGATTCTCCAATACCCGATGCACTATGAACGTGATGAACTCTTCTGCCAGATGCATCGTGTCGTCGAGGTCAGCGTAGGCTACCTCGGGTTCCACCATCCAGAACTCGGTCAGATGGCGGCGAGTCTTTGACTTCTCGGCTCTGAAGGTCGGTCCGAAACAATAGACCTTACCGAAGGCGGCGGCGGTCGCCTCGTTGTAAAGCTGTCCGGACTGCGTCAGGTAGGCCTTGTTGTCATCGAAGTAGTCCACTTCAAAGAGTGTCGTCGTACCCTCGCATGCCGCAGGTGTGAAGACCGGAGTATCCATAAGCAGGAAGCCGTTTGAATCAAAGTAGTCGCGCACCGCACGAATGACTTCTGCTCTTACGGACAGGATCGCGTGCTGTCGCCGTGATCTGAGCCAGAGATGACGATGATCCAGCAGGAACTCTGGACCGTGCTCCTTGGGACTGATCGGGAATGGTTCGGCGATTTGCACGATCTCCAGGCCAATGACGTCCAGCTCATATCCGCCTGGGGCACGTTCATCGGCGCGCGCCTTTCCTCGAACGATGATCGAAGACTCCTGGGTCAATCGTTCAAAGTCCGCCCAGACCTCTTCGGACACATTCTTCTTGAAGACGACGCCCTGAATGACTCCCGAGCCGTCTCGAATCTGAGGGAAGATCAGCTTGCCACTCGAGCGAATGTTATAAAGCCAGCCTTTGATAGCGATTTCTTCGCCGACGTGCTTAGACACATCGCGTATGTAGGTTTGGGTCATGGCTCACTCCGATTCTGTTTGATGAATTGGTAATCCTACTATAAGGCGCGAGGGATGGGGAGTTGATGGCGAAGGGGGAGGTGGGGCGACCCTGAGACGCAGAGACGTGTGAGGAGGCACGCGGAGAGAAGGGGCGACGCGAAGGCTCAGGGGGAGTGTTCTTGGGCAATACACGAATAAGGAAAACAGGCGTACGGCGTCGGCGTGGACGTTTCGTATCGATTGGCATCCGCAGCGAAGTAATGCGATTTACCGCGGCATGCTGCTTGCCCAATTTATTTTAGGTTCGGATGAACGAAGGTTTGGAGTTTTGCGGAACCCGCGAGTGTTCATAGGAACAGGAGGTTAACTAATGCCGGATAGAATCATCGAAGAACATTTTCACTCGGACGGCGGCGGAAGCGGGGCAACCGTCGCCCTGGCAGCAGTACTGTTTCTGATTGTGCTACTGTTCGTGCTCTACTTCACCGGCGCATTCAGCCGGATGTTTGGTCCTTCGAAACACGAGATCGATATAAACATCAACAAGCCACAAGTGATACTGCCGATAGGATAGGGCAAGCAAGACGACGCGGAGAGGAGAGACACGGAGACGGGAAACGGGGACGCGGAGAGAAAAGAAGGGCCGAATGGTCGAAGGCGCGATGGGGCGACAGAGAACTCCGACGTCCCTTTCTCCGCGTCCCTGTTCCCCGTCTCCGCGCCTCTCCTCTCCGCGTCGTCTCGGCGTCTTCCCTTCGCCCTTCCGCCTCTTACCGGCGCGTGGCTACATTAGTTATCGAAAACAGTGTCCAAGGACCGCTGGGCATGTCGCCGGCAATAGTTCGCTGCCATTCGTACTCCGGATGCGAGCGAAGAAAAGCGTCGAGCTTGAATTCACTACCGCACGCGTGCCCGGCGATCGCCCACATTTTCATCTGCTCGGACAGATGGCTGTCGGTTGCCTTAGCGTTTGAAGCGCCGCCCGGATAAAACGCCCGCCAGTCTCCGCCCGCCCCTTGCTCATCCATATCGACGTGGCCGCACAGAGTCTTGCCCGACCCAACCCATCGCTTGCGTACCACGTCGTAATGATCAGCTTCCATCTTCTTCGCAAGCGCGACGTCGATCTTGCCCTTGTTCTCTCTCATCAACTGGTCCCAACGCACATGCCGGGCATTGGCGCCGTTGTTTGCGTCGTCGGATTTGAAAGTCGTCTCCTCGCGTGTTGTTTTTTCGTGGACCGGGAAGTTTGAACCAACGTAGTAACCGTCTTTCGTCCGCTCGACGATGTTGTTCTTTATTCCGTTCTCGAGCCGAGCGATTTCTCCAGTCTTTCGATCTCCAATCAGCCAATCGTTCGCATAACCGCCGTTTGGATGATCCATCATTACTTTCAGCCAATCGTCGATGTTGTCAGCGTACTGCGTAGCCTTGCGAATACGATAGAACTCAGGCAGTCCTGCGGTGTCGAATCCCTTGAAATCGCTGATCGTCGTTTCGGTTACCATCAATCCCGCATCTGTCACATAAAAATCGTCCCCGGAATGGATGGTGCCTGGAAACGAGTCCATCAATATTCGATGACCAGACGCGGGCTTCAGGTCAATCATGATGTTCCAGTTTCGACCGATCAGATAGTCGACCCAGTTGTTGTGCGCCATGACGATGCTGCCGTCCTTCGTCCAGCTTCCGGTTGCAACAAACGCGGAACAGGCCGGTGGCGGCGACTGATGCAGTTCCGGATTGTCAGCGCGCGCATCCTTGAGCGTCGGGATGTAGTAGAACGCAAGCTCCATCCACCCGTTCATTGCAAGGATGTCATCAGTGTCCACCTTGACGCCGCGCGCGAATGCACCGCGCGCTATGCCGGCGATTTCCTTTTGATACTCATCGCCGATCTTGTTCCAGAACAGATCGCGAGAGGTGTTTCGGTAGAACTGCCAATCGTGATCCGTTACGTGCTTCAGATATTCCTTGAAGACTCTCAGCGCCTCACCAATCTCTTTTGCAAGGAGCCAACCGTGCTGATATCCGATTTCTTCCGGCGAGCCCTCGAGGTGCAGGTAGATCCATCCCCCGCGTTCGGTGCGGCTGGCTTTTGAAAGCGAGTCAGCCGGCGAAGCCGAAGCGACGGCAACCGGAGACCACGAGCTGCCGGTGGTCGCGATGATCCCAGCCAGCAAGGTGACCGAAACTAAACGCATGAGCCGATTCATAACTACCTCCGCGGTTGTTTGAGGTGAGGCCGGTAGGTTCCAAGCCGCGCGACTTCTCTCATCCGGCGGCAATCATCGCCAGAAATTCCGGGTTGTTGGGCGTCTTTTGCAGTCTACCCAGCAACAACTCCATCGCTTCTACAGCTTTCTTTCCTGCAAGCGCCCGGCGCAGGGCGTTGATCTTCGGCATCGAAGCCGCATCGAAGAGTTTCTCTTCCTTACGCGTTCCCGATTTGGAGATGTCGATGGCTGGAAAGATGCGCCGCTCGGCGAGCTTTCGATCCAGCACGATTTCGAGGTTTCCTGTTCCCTTGAACTCCTGAAATATTACTTCGTCCATCTGGCTGCCGGTGTCGATCAGGGCGGTCCCGATGATCGTCAGTGAGCCTCCCTCTTCTGCCTTTCGTGCGGCGCCAAAGAACCGGCGCGGGAACTCGAGAGCTCGCGAGTCTACGCCTCCGCTCATGGTTCGACCTCGGCGGCTAGTCTCGCGATTGGCCGCGCGCGCAAGCCGGGTGATCGAATCTAGGAGCATTACTACATCCTGCCTGCACTCGACCATACGTTTCACCCGTTCGTGAACGAGGCGAGCGATCTGGAGATGGAGCTCGCCGCTCTGGTCTGCCGAGGAGGCGATCACTTCACCGCGAACGCGCCGTTTCATATGGGTGACTTCTTCGGGTCTTTCGTCTACGAGCAGAACCACGAGGTGACACTCGGGATGGTTGTCGGCCACTGATTCGGCGATCTGTTCGATTAGGGTTGTCTTACCAGTCTTGGGCGGGGCAACTATCAAGCCGCGCTGACCCTTTCCGATTGGCGCAATGAGGTCGAGGACTCGCATCGACATATCATCGTTGCCCGCGGAGAGCTCAAGACGCTCAACCGGATCGACGCTTGTCAGCTTGGTGAACTCGGGAGCCTTTGTATAAGGCTCGGGATCGCATTCGTTGATCTTCTCAATTGAATCGAGCTGGTTCGCCTTGGAGCGGCCTCTTTGGTCCGTGCCCGGGCTTGCGGAGCCGACAATATGAACGCCTTCGCGCAGCGAATATTTTTGAATAAGGCTGCGCGGAACGAAGACGTCTTTGGGCGATGGGAGGTAGTTAGCTCCGGCCTGCCGAAGAAACCCAAAGCCCTTTGAGTTCATTTCGAGTACACCCGATGCAGGTTGCTGGTCTGTCATTCTCTCCTGACCGAAATTGACGTTGTTTACGCACGGAACCGAGGTCACAAGGTTATCGTGTCTGAAACGTAAGCCGTCAACTTGTGCATCTGGAATCAGAAAACTGGTGACAACTTACTATTCAGTGGATGACTGACGCAAGGGAAGTGCTGAGTGCTGAGTCCTGAGTGCTGAGTTTCCACCCCGAAGGGGTACCGCCCGCAGCTACCCTGGGTGACAGTTCAAAAGACTGATTCAAACCCGAAGGGTTTGCAACTCAGCACTCAGCACTCAGCACTCAGCACTTCTCATCTCCAGCCGAACTTTCGCGCGCTCGTGCATGACTTCGCGACCAAACTCCGTGAGGGTGATCGTCGGATAGAGCCCCTTTGACACCCCAATACAACCCGCCTTGATCAGAGCCTTGATGTAGCCGTTCAGCTCATCCTGAGACAGCAATCTCAGCAACCCATGCGTGGAGAGTTTATCCAGATGATTCTCAACCACCTGCTTTGACATCGACCCACGCAAAACCGCAACCACCGTTCCCTTCCCGAATCGACCGTTCATTCGGGCGATGCAGCTCAAAATCTTTCTAACCGCCAGGGTTTCCTCCCCATTGAGCGCCCGCCCCGACCCTGATCCTTCAGGCTCCCCATTCGCTCCGTCGCCCGTGGTCTCGGCACGTCGTGCATTCGCCTCCGATCGAGACTTTAACCGCTCGCGAAGTTCCGCTCCCGAAGGCGCCGTCTGAACAATAAAGTCATCGAGCTGGGTTGCCGGCGGCAATGACCCAGAACCTGATGTCGCGATGCTTAGCGTTCCGGCGCTCGCACGCTTCGCCGCGCCTTCCCGTTTCTTTCTTGTCCGTGCCGGCTGTGAGCGAGTGCAGCTCGAACAAGTTCCACAGCGATCAAGCCGTTTGGGATCCCCAAAATAACTCAGCACAAACTGTCGAAGACAGCCGGTTTCATAACAGTAGTCAATCATGCGCCGGAGCTTTCTCTGCTCAGCCGCAGCGCGTGACGCCAACTCGCGGTCATTCAACTTCAGCGCCTGAACCGGCTGCTTGTCCAGCAACCTGATACCCCGGCCGGAAAATGCCTTTCGGTAACCGAATACTCCTCGCGCCGAAAGCTGCTCCATCGCACGACGCACCTGCCAGTCCTTTAGCGATAACTCCCGCGCGATTGAAGCGATATCCAACTCGATTTGTTCGCCGTCAGTAGCATTGCAGTTGAACACAAGGTGCCGCAGTACCGCCGATTCGTTTGATTCATCCCCCGCTGCCTCAATGGCAGCGTCAGGCCTCATTCTCAACCAACCAATTATCGTCGCATCTCCGCGTCTGCCGCGCTCGACGTGACCCGCCCGTTCGAGCACCATCAATGCCGAAGACACCGACATTTCGTTTCTAATATCGAGGGCCTTTGCGATCTCCTTTGCGCTCAGTTCGAGCTGGTCAACTCCATAGGAGAACAGCTCGTCGTAGACTTCTCGAATCAAATTCGGCGGCGGATGATTGCCCTCTATGAAGAACTGGTGAGTACGGGTGTCAGCGTAGTTGAACAGAAGGACACAGTCGGCATTCAAACCGTCGCGTCCGGCACGCCCAATCTCCTGATAGTACGCCTCAATCGAACCCGGCAGATGATAGTGAACAACAAAACGCGTGTCGGCTTTGTCTATGCCCATTCCAAAAGCATTAGTCGCAACGACCGCCTGGACCTTACCGGACATGAATGCATTCTGCGATCGAGTACGTTCCGGTTCAGTCATGCCCGCGTGGTACGGCTCTACAAAAGCGCCTGCCATCTTGAGCCGCGCGCAAATCTGTTCGACACTCTTGCGAGTCGCGGCGTAGATGATGCCGGACCCTCTCGTGCCTGCAACAACATGCTTGAGCGTATCGAGCTTCTCAATCTCGGTATCCGTGTGAACTACGCGAAGCCGCAGGTTTGGCCGGTCAAAACCGGCAACGAACACCCTCGGATCATTCAAATCGAGTTGTTGGCGAATGTCGTTTCTGACTTGTGCCGTGGCAGTTGCGGTCAGCCCGATCATAGGCGGACGACCCAACCTGCGAGCTGCCTCGCCGAGCCGCAAATAGTCCGGCCTGAAATCGTGTCCCCAGTGCGAAATGCAATGCGCCTCATCGACCGCAAACAGGTTCAGTTTCAGGTCCGACAGAGAGTCGACAAAGGCGCCGCTTCTGAAGCGTTCAGGTGCTACGTAGACCAGCTTGTACAATCCTCGGCGAATCTCGCTCAGACGGCGATTGGTCTCCGGATAACTAAGCGAGCTGTTGATGAAAGTAGTGGGGAGCCCGCGCGCGACGAGCTGATCCACTTGATCCTTCATCAGGGCAATGAGCGGGGAAACGACTACGGCAACTCCCGGACGCATCATCGCCGGAAGTTGGTAACAGAGGGACTTTCCCCCGCCAGTGGGCATCACCACGATTGAGTCCGTGCCCGCCAGAACAGACTCAATGACCTCGCGCTGTCCCTCACGGAACTCGCCGAAACCGAAGTACCTGTGGAGAGCTTCGTTGGGTGAATCCGGATGGTTCAAGCTTACCTGCCTGACGAACTTCGGGGTGTCTTGTGCGGACCAAACACAATACCACGCAGCAAGGCTTGTTGAGTACTTTTTTCGGTGATAGGCGCCGTCCCGGTTATTAGCCACCAACCCGCGTTGATATAAAGCAAAAGCGCAAGGACTCGCAAAGAACGCAAAGCCACAGCCATTGCGTTCTTTGCAAGGCTTTGCGACCTTTGCGTGAAACCAGACTTTATCTAGTCGCGCATCGAGAGACAACCCAAACTCATTTTGTGAGAGTCAAAGAATGACGACGCCCCTTTTTTCGTTGCAACGATTAAAGGGTTCAAGTATAACGGTGTGGACCTCACGGTGTCCGACTCAAGCTTGATAATTGAACTGTCAAAAAGGCGAGTCCGTCACATCCACTGGACAGCCTTTGGTATGCCGCGCTTACTCCCCCCAGGCGCTTATTTGGGAGCTGTTGATGATTCAGAAGTTTAGGTCGCGTTCGACTTCACCATCGTCTGTTCAACGCCACAGTCTTTCATCCAACGCGCCGCGACGCCTTTTCCGGCAAGAGTCGGGCATGTCATTTCGCCTGCTGCTGCTGTTGGCTCTTTCGGTGATGGCCGCGTTGGTTCTGACTGCCGGTGCGGCCAGAACCTCCGCTTCTCAACAGCCGCCCGGTCGTATTTCGCCGCTCGGCTCCCTGACCACGCCGGCCTTCACAAGACAACTGACGGCTACGCGCTCTACGTTCGAACTGCCCAGCGCGCGCTATCAGATTGCGGTAGACGACGTATCCCCGGTGTACGAAATGGGTCCGCTCGCGCCCGGTGCGTTGAGCGGTCTGGCCGATAACCAGGTGGGCGTCGGCCGCCCGGTAGACCCGGACCTGGACTCCCAATCGGTGACCGTCAGGAACCCGGACGGAACTCGACTTCGAGTGTTTTCCGTGAGGTCGGAGGGCGCACACGGACTGAGGCTGCATTTCAAAGACATAGATCTTCCCGACGGCGATCAACTTTTTGTGTATGGCTCGGGGCCGAACAGTCACGTCGCGGGTCCATATGCTGGGAAAGGACCGTTCGGCAACGGAGATTTCTGGGCCGATGTGGTCGAAGGTGATACGGCGATAGTCGAGCACTTGATAGCCTCAAAACGAAATCGTTCGCACGTGACGGTAGCCGAACTCTCGCATCTTCTTACCGGTCTCGATGACAGTCCATTCGCGCCGCAGATTCTGAGCTGTGAGGTCGACGCGTCATGCGGAAGCTTCGGCGAGAAAGACGGAGTCGGACGCATTTTTTTCACGGACCCGGGCGCCGGATCTTTCGTATGCACCGGCACACTATTAAACAACCGCACCCTCGATCACACCCCGTTCTTTTTGACTGCGGCTCATTGTGTGAACAATGAAGCCGCCGCGCGGACCGTCGTGACCTACTGGTTTTACCAAACAACCATGTGCAACGGCTCAACGCTTCGGCAGTCATCCGTGAGCACCTCCGGCGCAACGATGTTGGTCACCAGTCAATCTTCGGACGAAACACTGTTGAGAATACAAGGCCCGTTACCTGGTGGAGTGTTGTTCGTCGGATGGGATCCCAACCCAAGAGGCGACGGAACGGATGTGTTCGGGCTTCATCACCCGGGCGGCGGAATTCCGCCTTCGTTGAGCTCGTTCCTGCGTTCGGCGGGGGGCGTGATCAATGGTAGAGCTGATTGCCCGGCGGTAGGACTGCTCGGAGGTTATCTTGTGCCGTTCTCCAGCGGTAACACGGAGCCTGGCTCGAGCGGCTCTGGCTTGTTTGCCTCGGACGGAAGCGGAGTCATCGGAGTATTGAGTTGCGGGCCGTCCCCTGCAAGCTGCGCGACCGGACAGCGCATCGGGCTGTATTCGAAGTTCTCGGACTTCTACCCACTGATCTCCACGTTCCTCGAGGGCGGGGGCGGTTCAGGGACTTGCGTCAACGGGATCTCGCCAGGCTCTACTCAGTTCACCGCTGCGGGAGGCGGATCGAGCTTCAATGTATCTGCCGGAGACACTTGTAACTGGACCGCAATGCCGAGCGATTCGTGGATCACGATCAGCTCGGGCGCTCAAGGCACGGGTAACGGAACGGTCTCCCTCCAGGTTGGTGCGAACACCAGCCCAAATGCGAGGACCGGGTCTGTTACGGTGCAATCTCAGGCCTACTCGATTTTTCAAAGTGGCCAGACGTGTAACTTTACTCTGACGCCCGACA
Organism: Blastocatellia bacterium; assembly: GCA_035315885.1. Taxonomy (GTDB): domain Bacteria; phylum Acidobacteriota; class Blastocatellia; order UBA7656; family UBA7656; genus DATFXM01. The sequence goes on along the minus strand of DATFXM010000065.1, from coordinate 9,236 downwards.
GTCGTACGTTCCTGGCGGCAGGTGGCTCAGGAACGGTTGATATTCAATCCCCGAGCAACTGTTCGTGGACTGCGATAACTACTGCTGCGTGGGTAACCGTTACCTCGGGAACGCAGGGCACCGGGCCGGCCACAATCAGCTACACCGTCGCTGCTAACAGCAGCGGCGATCAGCGAGTCGCGCAGATCATCGCGGGCGGCCAGGTGCACACCGTCACTCAAAACGGTATCCTTTGCACGTTTGCAATATCTTCCTCGAGCATTTCGATTCCATTTACCGGAGCAGCCGGCACCATCACCGTGACCGCGCCTAACGGTTGTGCGTGGAGCTCATCGAGCGACGCGGGCTGGCTTGTGGTGACTTCGGGATCAAATGGAAGCGGCAACGGGAGCTTCTCCTACTCCGCCGCGGCGAACCTCGGGTCGTCTGGGAGGACCGGTCACATTGCGATCGCCGACAAGAGCTTCACCGTAACTCAAGGAGCCGGACCGGTGATCAACTCGGCGGTGATAAACGGGGCAAAGCTGATCGTGACCGGAATCAACTTCGTCGATGGCGCGGCATTGTTGATGGACGGGGTCAAGCAGAAGAAGACTCACAATGATGAGGGCAGTCCTTCGACAATGCTAATCGCCAAGAAAACGGGCAAGAAGATAGCTCCCGGTCAAACGGTGATGCTGCAGGTTCGCAATCCGGATGGGACGTTGTCTGCGGCGTTCAGTTTTACCCGCCCGATTAGCGACGCGATCGTGAATCCGGGTGGTCCGATCAGAAGAATAAAACGTCGAGTCGGGCGTGGAATTCCCGCTCAGGTCAATTGACCTTTTATCGCGCCGATCATTTCTTTTACGGCGCGCTCGAGCCCCACGAGAGCGGCGCGAGCAACAATGTTGTGACCGATATTGAGTTCTTCGATCGGGAAGATCTCCGCGACGCGAGAAACGTTTCTGTAGGTCAGGCCGTGTCCCGCGGCGACTTTCAGGCCAAGCTCAGAAGCCTTATGGGCGCACTCCCCGATGCGTTGCAGTTGTTCTTCGATCGCGCCGGGGGCCGCCGAAGCTCCGGGCTCGGTGAGTTCCGCATAGGATGCTGTGCAGATTTCTATCTGCCGTGCGCCGACTCGGTGACTGGCCCCGATCTGATCGACATCTGGATCTACAAAAATACTGACCAGCATCCCGGCATCGTCGAGGTGGGCTACGGCTTCTCGGACGGCAGCCTCGCGGGCCAGGACGTCTAGGCCTCCTTCGGTGGTGACCTCGTTGACGTTTTCCGGAACGAGCGTGACGGTGTTGGGAAGGACGTCGCAGGCGATTCGGATCATCTCCTCGGTAGGCGCCATTTCGAGATTGAGATGAGTCTTCACGACTGATCTCAGAACGCGAAGATCTTCGTCTTGAATGTGTCGGCGATCGGCGCGGAGGTGGATAGTTATTCCGTCGGCGCCCGCCAGATCGGCAAGAACGGCGGCGGCCACAACGCTAGGCTCGACGGCACGCCGAGCCTGTCTTAGCGTTGCTATGTGATCGATGTTTACGTTCAGCCTGATCATTGAGTTCTGAGTTCTGAGTCCCGAGTTCTGAGTCCCGAGTCTTTGATTACTGAGTAAACCCGAAGGGTTTGAAACTCAGGACTCAGACTCAGAACTCATACTTCCCTGAAAGGTCGTTTATTCGAATCAGAATCAGATCGGTGAACATTTTAATCGAATCGCTGAAGTAGTTCACCGTGCTGCCCTCGCTGTCGTTCCAGACGACTGGAACTTCAAGGAGCCGCAATCCGCGCTTCCGGGCTATGTACAAAAGCTCGGGGTCGAATCCGAACCGCTCGATTCGCTGCAGGCGAAACACCGGCAACGCGACCTCGCGTCTGAACGCTTTGAAGCCGCACTGTGTGTCTTTGAACCGAAGCCCGGTGATCGTTTGCATTAAAAAGTTGAATATACGGCCGCCAAAGTCCCTGAGCAACGGCTGACGCTTTCCGATGAGGCTGCGGTTGAGTGCCCTTGAGCCAAAGGTTACATCTGCGCGGCCGCTGGCAATCGGGTCGATCAGTTTGGGAGCTTCGGTGATTGGAGAGGAGAAATCGGCATCGCTGAACAGCACTATCTCGCCAGCGGCCTCGGTGAGTCCTCGTTTTACGCTGAAGCCCTTTCCGCGGTTTGGATTGTTGGTGAGCAGCCGCAAGATCTGGGCTTCTGCTCCGAAGGCTTCGATTCTTTGTGTGACCTGTTCGGCGGTTTGATCTGACGAGCCGTCATTGACGACGATAACCTCAGCTTCATAGTGAGCCGTCTGCAGAAACCGCAGAACTCCATCGAGGCTTTGCCCGATGCGTTTTCCTTCGTTGTACGCGGGGATGACGATAGAGAGCGAGGGCGCCATAAACTAGTGAAGCGAGGACTATAGCATAAGTTCGGTTTAGGGTTTAGGGTTTAGGGTTTGACTGATGAAGGTTCGAACGTTTCCCCACTGAGATCGCACGGCTAGTGTGCATTGAAGGCACAATGTAGAACCAGCTAAGCAAACCCGAAACGCTAAACCCTTAACCCGAAACCGTTCTCCCCGAGACTCTAAATCCGAAACCGTCATTGCTCTACCGCCTGCCTCACCCGTATAGTGGGGGGAAGTTTCTCAACGGGGGACCCTTGCAGGAAGTGGGAGTCGATACAAAAAAGTCAGCCGAAGAGATCGCAAAAAAGACCTTGGAAATAGAACCGGATGAACGCGCCGTCTTCCTCTCGGACGCGTGCGACGGCGATTCGTGCATTCGTGTTTGAGCAGTGCGCTTGCCACGATCGGCGAAGGCGAGCAGGCGCTTCAATAGGCAACGCGCGCGCGGGACACGCTGGAGCACATGCTGGCGAGCGATCCGACCAGCGCACTCATACGGTTTCGTGTAGCGATAGCACATCAAAGCCTCGGTGAATCGTATATGGCTATGGCATCAGACAATCGAAGACCAGCCGCCCAGCGGCAGCAGTTCTGGACCGAAGCCCTGAGCTGGCTTGAAAAGGCTTATAAAGTAGATCGCGAGCTTCGCGATAATGGCACGCTCACCGGGGATGAGGCAGAGCGGGTCGACATAGTCACTGCGAAAATTGCCGAGTGCAAGGCGGCGCTGAAGAAGTCTTTGAGTGCAAGGCCACCTTGGGGAAACGCAGATTCGTGAAATCACCCGTTTCAATCTTCTCGCATATGCCAAGCCGCTGGAGGCATTCACGGCTAGTGCTATCCGTCGCTATGCTGTTGATCGGCTCTGTTGCGCTGACCCTCGGCGTGAACGGCCAACACGGTGCGCAGGATTCCGCAGTAGTAACCCTCGGGCAAAGACTCTTCGAGGATAGCCGTCTATCCTCACCCGAAGGCGACCTCGCCAATAGCTGCAGTAGCTGTCACCTCCAGGATCAGGACCCGCAAGGCCATCGAGTCTTCACCGACTTCTTTAATCGAAGCTGGGTTCCGTATAGATCAAAAGACCCTCGAAGAAGCGAACTACGAAATTCTCCAACGATACTCGATTCGGCTTCGATGCCCAGCCTTCATTTTGACGGCGAGTACGCTTCACTCGAAGATCTCGTGCGGGCAACGCTCTCAGGTCGCCCGATGGGATGGCTGCCCACCGAAGCGAATCAGGCGTTCGATCACATTTACAAAACTATACTCGAAGACTCGGGAGAACCGACCACGCACAGCGCGAAAACCTACGCAGACGAGTTCAAGCGGGCATTTAACGTCGACATAAAAGCCGCCGGCCGACAATCGACAATTGACCTCACAGTAAACGCAATCTCGAGCTACGTTCGAACGCTGAAGAGCGCTCGCAATACGCCGTACGACCGATTCGCCGCCGCGAACGCCCTGCCTTCTTCTCCACGGCAGAATGAAAGTGTGCGGAGGTTTGCGCACAAACTCCTCGAACAGATCGCGTCGCTGGAATCGGAGGGAAGCGTAAGGTTTGTTGCCGGCTTCGAGAGGGAAGCCTTGAGCGGCTTCAAGATTTTTCTCACTACGAGCGGCGCGAGCGCTAGCGGCAACTGCGTGACCTGTCACGCGCCTCCGCTGTTCACCGATCTCTCATTTCACAACATGGGGGTAAGCCAGGCTGAATACGAATCGATTCACGGGACCGGCAGCTTCGAGCGGCTTCCAATCCCGAATGCCGCGGCGGCGAATCGACCTTCGACAGATTTCCGCGAGACCCCAACGAGGGAAAACGCGAGCCTGGTGGACCTGGGTCACTGGAATTTCGTAGACGTCAAAGCATCGCCCTTGCGCCGCGCCGGTGAAACCGAAGATCGTTTTCTCGCTCGAATGATCGCCACGTTCAAGACCCCAACCCTGCGCAATCTCGCCTACTCCCATCCTTACCTTCACAACGGAGCATTCACTACGCTCGAAGCGACGCTGCTCGAACTCAAGAGGCTTAGTGAGCTTGCAAGAAAAGGACAAATCCGCAAAGCCGACGAGGACCTCGTTCGAATCAGAATAAGTGAAGACGATATTAAGCGTCTCACCGCGTTCCTGAGGACGTTGAACGATTAGTCCTCCCGAAGCAGAATCGAATTAAACAATAGTTTGAAGGTTCCCCACGTCTGGCCTCGATGCTGAGGTCGAAACCCGAACAGGATCACGTGTCCTTTGCCGAGCTTCGCGTCCACCAGCGCGGACTTTCCGGCGACATATTCGGGACCGAGAAGCCATCCGGACCGCAGCGGGTTTCCATCAACGAAACGGGCGACTGAAACCGCCCTCGCCGGATCGGTGATCTCAAAAGCAAACGCGCTCACCAGCAGACTTTGATCTACTCGGCGAGACTGTGACGCGCCAGATTCCGGGTTAGGACCTGAGCCGTCGCGAGTCGCCGATTCAGATCTCGGCGACTCGGGTGGTGGACCTGCATCGGGAGCCGCGCTCCTTCGACTGCCGCTCAAGAAGTACAAATCGGCCTCCGCCGGCATGCCGAACGCTATGGGATGGCGGTTGTCTACCGTCGCTCGAAATATCGAACCCGGCGCGTAAAACTTGTCCCGATGTAACCCCTCAAGAACATTCTTGACCGGCAATTGAAACTTCTTGATCGCCAGCTCAGACGCGGAATCGAGACAGATCAGCACGCCTCCCGACTCCACAAACGTTCGCAAATTTGCCGCGCCCTGCTCGGTAATGCCTCCGCAGTATTCATCGGGATAGGACCCCTCGCGGTTCCCGTTGAGGATCTGTTGCATACTTTGATCGGGCAGGATGATCACATCGAACTTGTCTTTGAGGTTCCCCGCTCTAACATCCTTGTCCTTTAGCGTGGAATATGAGAACCCGAACTCCTCGAGGACCCAACGAGTCCAACCTTCGTCCATTGACGGGACCCAGCTCCGGTAGACAGCCAGCCGCCGCTGTGCGGGCGGTGCCGCCTTCTGCTGTGCTGCGACCCGCCCGGTTATCTTTTCCAGATTAGCCTCAAAGGCGCGGTCAATACCGGAATAGTCGACTCCCATTTGCATCGGGAGGGTCCAGCCGGCGACGTCGTATGGCGGCTCCGCTGGCCCGCCGGGATACAACCTGCGATCGGGATACTTCTGTGCTTCAAAGAGACACTTCACGTTCGCGCGGTACGGTTGCGACATCAGTATCACGAACGATCCTTTTGAATAACTCTTGCCGCTCGCGGAGAACTCATTCGCCGCTCGGTGCACTTCTACGCCCTGATCGATCAGGATGTCGATCATTCGCTCCGCGGCCGTTCGATCGTGCTGGTCTAACGGAACAACGTAGGCATAAGGCCCCTCAGTCTTGCCGGCCTGTATGGCGCGTTCTGCAGCGCCCACGAAATTGGTTATCAACTCTTCCCGATGCAGCGCCGCTTCTTCGAGCGCAGTCCGCGTAGTTACCAGCTCGAGGCTCGCGATGTCGCGCATGGTCCAGCGACCGCCCTGCCATGGATCCGGGAAATTCGTCTGGGCGATTAGCGGGTTCTGCAGTCCCCTCGTCTGCGATCTAAGCTGGTCTCTTTTGATCTCGACAGGCGTTGCGATGTTCACCGATGCGGCTTCGGTCAGGATTCCGACGGCATTGTGATAGTAGGGCGAAGTGCGAAGGCCGCCATGCCACCACGTGTCGTACGTTGAATTGGTTACGATGCCCTTAAACCCCGCTCCATCAAGCCTCGTTGCCATTCTGGTGCCGATCGATCCGACCTCTCGCAAGATCACCGGATCGATGTTCGGATTGTGCGGATCGAAGAAAGGAGGCACGCACATTCTCGAGCCGTACTGCCCCTGCTGATGGACGTCGTAAACGATTTCAGGAAACCACTCATGCCAGAAGAGCTTTGAAACAATCTGCGTCTCCACCTGAGTCAGCATGAACCAATCCCGATTGTCATCGTGACCGGTGTAGTGATGGTAGAGGACCGGAGGGTTGGTGCCCTCGAACTTGGTTCCCAGAGTCTTGCGGTACCAGTTGGTCACTATGTCTATGCCGTCGGGATTCACCGAAGGAATGAGAATCAGAACGGTGTTCTTGAGAATCGACGCGGTCTCCGGAGTGTTATCGCTTGCAAGCCGATAAGCAAGCTCGAGGGACATCTGTGAGGCTACGATTTCGGTCGAGTGAATCGAGCAGGTGATCGCTACGATTGAAGGAGTTTCTCTTATCAGCCGCTGGCGTTCCGCGGGGTCGCTGAATGTCCTCGGGTCCGCGAGTTTTTTCTGGTTCTGCTGAATGCGTTGAAGGTTCTTTATATTCTCCTCGGAAGAAATGATCGCGTAGATCAAGGGTCGCTTTTCAGTAGACAGACCGGGCTGGTGAACCTCGACACGTGGAGACGCGACGTCGAGCCGTTTAAAGTAATCCACGATTTGTGACCAATCGGCAAGTTTGCGGTCGTCGGCGGGGTCGAAGCCGAGGACCTCGTGAGGCTTTGGAACGGCAGCGCTCTGAGAGGATGAGCTGGTTGCGACGGTCTGCGCGGCTACGGCGAGCGACAATGCGGCGAGGACCAGCGACGCGTACAGCGCGCGGGGACGAGTGATCATACCTGACGAGACCTCTTGAATGGGTTGCGCTTCAGAGCCTTCCACTGAGTTGCGCAATGAGACTATAGACCGATGAACGGGAGGATAGGAAGCGCTGGGGCGAGTGCTGAGTGCTGAGCGCGGGCTTCCAACCCCGAAAGGGTTGCGTCCTGTAGCCCAGGGTTGCCGTCCGCGGCTACCCTGGGTTCGGGTCATCAAGGTTTCTCAACCCCAAAGAAATTGCAGGAGCATGTACCGTTCTCCTCAATTCCTGTCAGGTTCTACAACCCCTTCGGGGTTGGGTCATATAGCAACCATCGACCCAGGGTAGCCGCAGACCGCAACCCTGGGCTACAGACGCAACCCCTTCGGGGTTGGGTCATATAACAACCATCCACCCAGGGTAGCCGCAGACGGCAACCCTGGGCTACACGACGCAACCCCTTCGGGGTTTGTCTCAGCACTCAGAACTCAGCACTCAGCACTCAGCACTCAGCACTGTGTATTCAGCCACAAGGCGGCCCATCTCGCTCGTTTTCAATATCGTCTCCCCCGAGCGCGCAAGGTCCTGCGTCAAATAACCAGCCGCAAGCACCTGATCGACCGCCGACTCGATTGCCTTAGCCTCATTCTCGAGGTCAAACGAATATCGGAGCATCATCGCCGTAGTCAATATCGCCCCAAGCGGATTCGCAATTCCCTTCCCGGCTATGTCCGGCGCCGAGCCATGCACCGGCTCATAGAGGCCTACCCGGCCACCGATCGACGCCGAAGCCAGCAGCCCGAGCGACCCCACTACCGCCCCAGCCTCGTCTGACAAAATGTCGCCAAACATGTTCTCGGTCACAATCACATCAAAGCTCGCCGGACGCGCTACCAACGCCATCGCGCACGAATCCACCAACTGGTGCTCGAGGGTAACATCAGGATACTCCGCCGCTACTCGATTGACTGTTTCGCGCCACAACTTCGAGCACTCGAGTACGTTGCTTTTGTCGACCGACGTGACCTTTCGCCTGCGTTTGCGCGCTAGCTCGAACGCCACGCGCGCGATGCGCTCGACTTCAGCATCGCTGTACCGCATCGTGTTTATGCCAACTCGCGACGGCCCTTCGCTCTCGATGCCTCTGGGAGATCCGAAGTACAGCCCTCCTAGAAGCTCACGCACGATGAGCATATCCGTTCCGCGCACCACCTCAGGGCGCAACGGCGAAGAGTCGATCAGTGCGGGAAACAACGCGGCAGGTCGAAGGTTGGCAAACCCGCCGAGCTCACGTCTGAGCCGTAGAAGTCCCGCCTCGGGACGCAGGTGTACGGGAAAATCGTCGAAGTCCGGATGACCAACGGCGCCGAGCAGAACCGCCTGCGAGTTGAAGCACGCCTCGAGAGTCTCAGGTGGCAGAGGATCATTCTGCTCTCTTATTGGCTTCCCGCCCATCTCGGCGAGGGTGATGTTGAGTTCGTGCTTGAAGCGGCGAGCAACCGCCTCCAACACCTTAAGGGCCTCCTTGATGACCTCCGGCCCAATCCCATCCCCGGGCAATGCGGTGATCTTAATCCGCATTCGGGCAGTTTAGCAGAGTTCTGAGTTGTGAGTGCTGAGTGATGAGTGATGAGTGATGAGTGATGAGTGCTGAGTGCTGAGTGCTGAGTGCTGAGTGATGAGTGATGAGTGATGAGTGATGAGTGCTGACTGCTGAGTGATGATGAGTGCTGAGTGATGAGTGATGAGTGTCGACCCTATAGGGTTCGGCACAAGACATGAGCCCGCGGAGCGGGCGACAGAACACTATCCCCCGGTGAGTCCGCGAACCGGGGGTAATCGCACCAATAGAGACGCTAGCCCGCGCAGCGGGCGACAGAATGTAGCCCCCGGTGAGTCCGCGAACCGGGTAATCGCACCAATAGATACGCGAGCCCGCGCAGCGGGCGACAGAATGTAGCCCCCGGTGAGTCCGCGAACCGGGGGCGACGGGCACCAGAGATCTGAGCCCGCGCAGCGGGCGACAGAATGTAGCCCCCGGTGAGTCCGCGAACCGGGGGTGACGGGCACCAGAGATCTGAGCCCGCGCAGCGGGCGACAGAATGTAGCCCCCGGTGAGTCCGCGAACCGGGGGTAATCGCACCAATAGAGACGTGAGCCCGCGCAGCGGGCGACAGAATGTAGCCCCCGGTGAGTCCGCGAACCGGGTAATCGCACCAATAGATACGCGAGCCCGCGCAG
>DATFXM010000064.1:0-12343 GCA_035315885.1 Blastocatellia bacterium | reverse complement strand
TTCGCCAATAAGCCGTAGTCACTACGCAAGTCACGCGTGCGCAAGGGACTAGGTTACAGGGTACAGTTGGCACCAGTGTTGCTAGAAACAAGTTCCCGCATTACTCAGTAATTTCAAATTCGGCGAACAGCAAGCAGCAAGTCAGTTCGGGCCGCATGGCCGCTATCGATGCGGGTTTTCTCCGAAACACCACATTGGCTCGGTTTGCGGTACTGATTTCCATGGGTTCACTTAAGGAGGAGAGTATGAAGCTACTTAAGAACAGGAGCATGGCATCGGCGGCGATTGTATTGATGCTGTCGATGCTTGTTTTGCCCTTTATGGCCCCTGTCGCCATGGCTCAAGCGACGACCGGTTCGCTTCGGGGCGTGGTGACGGACGATAAGGGCGCGGTGATCCCTGACGCTGACGTCACGGCCAGGAAAGTGGACACGGGAGTAGAGACCAAGACGAAGACCAACGGCGAAGGACTCTACAATCTCCCGAGGTTACTGCCTGGCGTTTACTTGTTGGAAATTCAGCGGCAGGGTTTCAAGAAGCAGCAGTTCGAGCAAGTCAGCGTCGGGGTGGGAACCGACACGACACTGGACGCAACGCTGAAAGCGGGTGAGATTTCGGAGACCGTCACCGTGACAGCAAGCGGCGAGGAACTGATCCAGAAGGAGCAGGTCCAGGTTTCGAGTACGTTCGAGGCCAGAAAAGTCGCCGAGCTGCCGTCGAACATCGCTGGTGGCGGCATCGACACGCTGGCGTTGCTCGCACCCGGTGTGGTGCCCGGCGTCGGTAATGTTAATAGCAACGGTACGACGTTTTCAGTAAATGGACAGCGTGCTCGTTCAAACAACTTTACGATTGACGGTGGTGACAACAACGATCTTTCCATCGGAGGCCCGAACTACTTTGTCGATAACCAGGACATCGTTGCTGAGTTTCAGGTCATCACCAACAACTTCTCCGCCGAATATGGCCGTAACCAGGGAGCCGTTGTAAACATCGTTACCAAGTCGGGAACCAACAGCTTCCACGGTACTGCCTTTGAATATCACCGCAACCGCAATTTCCTCGATTCGCTCGACAACATCGAGAAGCGAAGCGGATTAAGCGGCCCGCCCGCGCGCATATACAATGTGTTTGGCGGCACAGTTGGCGGTCCAGTACTGAAGGACCGGCTGTTCTTCTTTGGCAGTTTCCAGGAAATCAAGGACCGGCTCTCAAGCCTATTGCAGGGCGCCAACCCGGCCATTGCCCCTGAGGATCTGCCGAAACTCGAGACGCTGCCGGGATTCGCCAGCAATCCAGCATTGCAGGCTCTCCGAAAACTGTCCGCGTTCGCCAATCCGAACGCCGCCGGCAGCAGCCTCACGTTCAGAACCGACCGGCCGACCTTCGAAACGGTAACGATCGGCGGACTTCCTTTCCACGTTCTTTATCCGCAGCGTGTGTTACCGAGCCAGGTCAATGCACCGGAGTTCAGCGCGCGTGGCGACTGGAAGATCAACGACAAGAACTCGATCTGGTTCCGTCAGCTCTATCAACATGCAGACAACAAGAACGGTCTGACAAGCACCGGTTCGGCTGGCAACATCGGCGACGTTCCGGTGACCAGCAAGATCTCCACTGCGAGCTGGACCATCCAGCTCACCCCAACCTCGGTGAACGACTTCAAGTTCATCTTTAACCGGTTGAGTGTGATATTTGGCGGCGGTTGCGAGGGCAAGTTTCCCACCTGCATACCCGACCCGATCTCGAACATCGGTCAGACCTTGCCAAACATTGCGTTCACTGGAATCCGAACTACCGGTGTGCTCAATCCGGCGGATCCTAATCAAAAGCCGACCAATACGTCCTTGCAGACGGTTGGACCAGCCACTAACCTCCCGCAAGGCAGAGTAGTGACTGTCTATCAGTTCCAGGACAACTTCTCCAAGACTATTGGATTGCATCAATTGAAGATGGGTGCCGACATTCGAAAGTTGACCAACTCGGTGCCGTTCCTGCCGAACGTCAACGGCGCATTCACCTTCAACACCAACGGCAGCCTCAGCGCGGCGAATGGTCTGCTTCAGAACCGCCCGCAGAGAGCTATTGTCGCAGCCGGTCAGGTAACGATCGACTACGGCGAGGTTGATCAGTTCTACTACTTCCAGGATGACTGGAGAATCAAAGACAACCTGACGCTGAATCTGGGTATTCGTTACGAGTACACCGGACAGCCGATTAACACGCTGCACGATTTGAGCGTGACCCGCGAGTCGGATCCGTCGCTCGCTCTGTGGAAACAGAGTCTGCCGCTGGAGGCTCGCACCGAGCCGAAGATAAAGGCGGACAAGAACAACTGGGCGCCGAGGTTCGGCTTTGCCTGGCGTCCGCGCTTTGGCGACCACCAATTGACCAAGATGTTGTTTGGTGAAGCGGACAAGACTGTGATCTCCGGCGGTTATTCGATTGCCTACGATCCGGTCTTCTACAACATCATGCTCAACGTGTCGACCTCTTCGCCGATGGTGTTCAACAGCACTACGTTGAACCCCTCGACCGGCGCAGTGTCGTTCCCGGTTCCGGGACTCAGCGGGAAGGCCGTTCAGGACTTCGCGGCTTCCAGCGGAATCGTCGCCCGGAACCTGTTCGATCCGAAGTTCTTCAACGAGACGCTTGTCACACCGGATTTCCACTCGCCTTATTCACAGCAGTGGTCACTCCGGATTCAGCGAGAAATCGCGCGCAACAACGTGTTCGAAGTTCGCTATGTGGGCACGCACGGTGTGGGGCTGTTTGCAACGCACAACGCCAACCCGCGTATCGATCGGTTGAAGAATGGGTTCACCTCGCTCGGTCAGCAGTTCCCGGGCTTCCCGGGCCTCGTTCCTGCGGGCACTCCGATACAGGTAGCGGGCCAGGGCGGCTGCGTAGATAATCCTGCCACTCCGGCTGCGGTCCTGAATGAAGCGAATACCTGCAATGGACGTGTGTTCCCGCAGGCGCTCATACGAATTCGCGACAACACGGCGCAGTCCATCTATCACGCTCTGCAGACACGGTACGAAGGCCGGATAGCGAATCAGCTCAACTTCGGTCTCTCGTATACAATGGCGAAGGCGTTGGACAACGCGAGCGAAGTGTTCACGTTCAACGACTCGATTGGTTCGGAGAATCCGTTCGACACAAACGCGAACGAACGGAGCTATTCCCAGTTCGATCGCAGGCATGCGTTTGCTGCGAACTGGATTTGGGATATTCCGCTGTTCAAGAACTCGACCAGCCTTCTTGGCAGGCTTGCTGGCGGGTGGCAGTTCAACGGCACGTTCTTCCTGGCTACTGGACAGCGCTTCACTCCGTTCTCGGCGTGGGGCACTTCCTTCCTCGGCACGGGCTACAGTGACGTGACGTGGGATCAAACCTTCATCGGCATCGATAGCAATCGCCCGTTCTTCGGAAACCCGAAGGCTCCACGAGAGTCGGTTGGCATTAACCAGGTGGACGCTTCGATGGTATTCGGCGTTGCCGTGGCTAATCCGAACGGCTTCTACGACATGGCCCAGCTCAACCTCGGCAAGGTCGTACCGGTTTCCAAGGATGCGGTCCGTTACATCGTGAACGGGCCGGGCGCGGCGAGGACGTTTGGCAACCCATACGGCACGGTGCCTCGAAACTACGAGACCGGTCCGATCCTGAATAACCTCAATCTCGGAATCTTCAAGAACTTCAGGATCAAGGAAAAAATGACGTTGAGGCTCAGTATGGATGCCTTCAACGCGCTCAACCACCCGAATCCCGGAGTGGGCTTCATCGCCAACGGTGCTACACCGGGAAACATTGTTGAGAATGCGGGCATCAACTTCAACCTCTACGGAGAGAGTGAATATGCGCGTCGCGCGATCCAGCTCGGTATTAAGTTCATCTTCTAACCGGCTGCGCTAAGCGCATCGCAAATGAAGGGAGGGACCCGCGAGGGTCTCTCCCATTTTTGTGTGTGCCGAGTGCTGAGTGCTGAGTTCAAGGAAACAGGCATCTCTCAACTTACTCTTGCCTGACTCAGCATTCAGCACTCAGGACTCAGCACTCTCTTTTTCAGGGGGTCAGTCATGAAACACGTCACGCGAGCCGCGCTCTCAATCCTCCTGATGTTGTTACCCACTTTTGCTCAAAACCCTCCAGCCAAATCCACCGAAGGCCAGGTAATTCGAATTGGTGTCGACCTCGTCCAGATCGACGTTGTAGTGACTGACAAGAGTGGAAAGGTGGTGAAGGGACTCAGCAAGAATGATTTTGAGCTTTATGAGAACGGCAAGAAACAACTGGCGAGCTTCTTTGAGTTCGTGGACACCTCCAAACGCGTCAGCCAGACGACTCCACGCGCGCCCGAAGCCACTCGCCCAGAAGCCTCCACCTCGCAACAAGGACCGGGGGCTGCGGAGATCAGCCGGATATTTGCTTTTGTCGTCGACGACCTCACGATTGGCTACGAAGACCTTGTCAACGTTCGACAGATGCTGACGCATTTCGTGGACAACGATCTTCAACCCGGCGATCTCGTAGCAATCGTCCGCACCGTGGGAGGCAAAGGCCTGCTGCAACAGTTCACCACCGATCGGTCCCTGCTGCACAGAGCAGTCGCCGCGCTCACTCCCGTCAGTCATCAGCTTTCCGCGTTCAACAATCCCGATCCGCCAAAACTCAATCCCACGCAGGCCCTGGCAGGTAACCTCTCCGTACAGAACACCAGCGAACAGGACGGCTCGATACCAAATTCAGACAGCCAGTTCGACGATACGAACAAAGCGCTGCGCGCCTTCATGAGCCTCGGCACCGCCGGCTTCGTGATCGACAGCATGAAGGAACTGCCCGGCCGCAAGTCGCTTATTCTGATTTCAGGCGGCCTTCCCGTTCTATCGGCCAACTCAGGTGCTGAATCAACCACCATCTCAAACTTTCTCAATGCGCTCACCGACAGAGCAACTCGTGCCAGTGTCGCGATCAATACAATGGACATCCGAGGCCTCAAGGCGTTCTCGGGAGTTGCGGGGTTTGAGGACACTCCAGGCAGAGGGGCGCTAGGGGTTCCAGCTTCGGGCCAGCGATCGACTACAAACATCGTCAATGATCCGAGGAATACAGGCAGCGGATTCGGGCGGTTGCCTGACGAATCCCTGTTCGGTGACAAGAACCCCTTCGATCAACTCGAAGCCCACGCAGGCCTGCGAGTTCTCTCATCGTCGACTGGCGGTATAAACATTCTCGACAAGAACAATTTCAGCGAAGGACTTCAAAAGATCATCAGCGCGAACGACGGATACTACCTGCTCGGATACACGCCGGTTGACAGCAAGTTCAACGGCGAGTTTCGAAGGGTGGACGTCAAGGTCAAGGGCGACGGGCTGAAGGTCTACACACGACGAGGTTATCTGGCTCGCGAGGACAAATCTTCGACGGCTCCGGTTACGAAGCAGGATCAGTTGCTCGCGGCCATCAAATCGCCCCTCGCGCGCCGCGAAGTCGAACTGGAAGCAATGCTGTTGTACAAGTCAGCGCCAAAGAATCAGGGCGCGATCGACATCGATTTAGTAATCGATCCTGAGAAGCTTCGTTTCGAGCAGGTTGATGACAAGCATCAGGTAGACGTAGACGTCGCGGGGTTTGTATACGACCAGTTCGGAAAACTGAGAGGCGGCTTCAACCAGAGACTGACGGCGTCGCTGGTCCCGGGCGACTACGCCAAGGTGCGGCAGGCGGGGCTCTCCTATTCAGCAAAAACCGAGGTTCCGCCCGGTGGCTACCAGATAAGAATCGCGGTGCTCGACAACAAGACTGGAGGCATTGGAACGTTGTCGCGCTACATCGAAATCCCGGACCTATCAAAGGGGACACTCACCGCAAGCAGCCTGCTTCTGGCTGCGGTGCCCGCTCAGGAGTTGAAGTCTGAGAAGCCAACGCCGGTGTCGGCCAACCGTCGAATCTCGCGCAAGCAGGATCTGCGATACGCGGTGATGATTTATAACGCGAAGCAGAAGGAAGGCAAGCCGCAGGTGCGTACTCAGTTGTTTATCAGTCAGGATGGGCGGGTGTTGTTCAAGCAGCCCGAGGAACTCGCGGTACCAGACGGCAAGGATCAATCGCATCTCTTGAAATGGGGACAACTCGGACTGGCTGGAGTTAAGCCGGGCAGGTACACCTTAACCTTGGTGATCACCGATCCGCTCGCTGAGAAGAGATCACAGACCGTGACGCGCAGTACGGACTTCGTTGTACAGGATTAGGAGAGCAAGCGAAGGGCGAATGGGCGAGCCGGAGACGCGCGGAGGAGAGACGCGGTGATTCGCTCAAAGCCTCTCCGCCTCTCCGCGTCCGTCCTCTCCGTGTCGCCGCTTCGCCCTTTCGCGCCTTCGCTAATCAATCCACGACGACAAAATCCATGCTTCGTGTGATGGTCTGAGCTTTCTTATCCGCAAGCGTATCGGTTATCACGATTGTCATCGTATACCTTCCAGGCTTCACTCCCGACAAACCAAGTTGCCCAACCTTCACTGCCTGACCCGAAGCATTGGATGGAATGGGCTGCTCAGGCTCGTTGTAGATGGTTTGCCCGTTCTTGGTGATCATCACCTGGCTTCTCAACTCGGGTTTGCTGCCCTTCAGCTTCGGATTGTAGACGATTACCGCGAACCTCAAATCCTGTTTACGCGATACTCGACGACTGCCGGATAACGGCGTCGGTTGAGTGTCTTTCATATCGCCCGGCGGCGCCGCACCCAACAACAGACTGCTTGCGGCGAGCTTTCCTTTTGAAAGATCGGGAACCTCGAGATATCGCGAGAACGTTCCTACGCGTTCCGTCTTGTTGTCGCGTACCGCGAGTCTGATTTGATACGCACCCGCCGGCAGAGTAGTGGAAGTCGTATAAGGCAGGCCGCCTCCGCCGGCTGCCTGCTTGTACTCTTCGGGCGTCAAACTGGCTGTGATCGTCTCGGTGAAGCCGCCCCTAAGCTTTCCGAGCTGGTCGAAAACAAAACCGTTCACATCGTAACTTGCCTGCTTCTTTCCATTCGCATCTTCGAATTGCAGCTTGTTCGGATCGATCACCATGCTGATGTCAATGGCGCCCTTGTCGGGAGGCGCCGCCTTGTACAAAACCATCGCCTCCATTTCTATGTCTCGACGCGCAACGGGCGACTTGATGGCTTCGAGAACCTGATCTCGCTTGGTCACCGGTGCATTGCCGGGCACATCCGCACTCGCGTAATATCCGCGCCGGCTGTAGACCTTCAAGTCTTTGTTTTTTAGTTTGAACTCAACTTTGCGGAAGTCGCCTTTGAAGTTTGAGTCCGAAGGAGTGTAGGCGAGAAGGTAATACGCGTCGCTTTGCGCCACGATCTTTCCGAGGGCCTCATCGAAATTGTTCTTGTTCAGGACCGCTATGCCGCCGGTATCGGCCGCCAATACTCTAAGCCCCTGGTGAGCTTCCGTCTGATCGAAGGGATTCTTGTAACCGAACTGCGACTCGTCGGGAAGCCTGCCGAATCCGCTGGAGTTACTGGTACCCATCGAGCTCTTCCCCGGTGTGTTCTCAAAGCTTGCTACGCCGACCGACGCAGAAAGCCCTCTGATGTCCATAGTGTTGATCACGACACCAGCTCGCGTTGCGCGGTCCGACAGCGCATTCAGAAATAACTGAACCTGGCCGGGTGCGCTGCCGGTGCTCGAGCTGAGCGATGGCAGTCCACCGGAGACCAGAAGCATTGACTTGCGGCCTGGCAACTGCTTCATGCTGTCGATGACAAAGCTTGCAGTGCCGAGGCTCATATACGCGCGCAATGCGCGATTGGTATCGTCTTCGGGATTGCTGATGTCGATGGTATCGCCGCTTGTGTCCAGTGCTCCGGTCAGGCCCTCGCCGGCGACGCCCGCAAGGGCGCCGCTGATGTCGTTACGACCAGCGTTATGAAACGCGCTGAATGGATGAGTGACTGCATTGAGCGAGGCGATGGATGCCTTCAGGAGTCCCTTGTCGGTTGTGAACTGCTGCAAAAGCCCCTTTCCACCGACCGTCCGAACGATTGCGACCAGGTCATTAGATTGCATCCGTTCGTCGACAAAATGGTTGAGCATCTGTTTTATATAGGTCAAATCCTCGTATTTGATCGTGAGATCGTCGACTATGAACGCGAATACGCGACCGAGGGTCGCGGCACTTGTGCCTTGCCCGGTAACCGTCGCTCCAGAGGGCAGCGAGGCGTCGGCGGGGGCGGCGTTGCGCTTTCGCTTTTCTGCGTCGACTAATTCGAAGAAACTTATGACCTGCCTCTTGCCGTTTTCCAAGAGCTCAAAGTCATCTTTGGTGAGGTCCGTCACCACTCGACCGCTCTTATCAGTGACCACGACATCAAGCTGAACCAAGTCCGTGCTTATCCGTATCGGTTGATCTTCTCCAGGCTTTCGTTTGCCGGTTTGAGCAATCACATTGAGCGAGACAAGTACCGTCACGATTAGCGCAAGTACTCTCTTCATTTCTGGCCTCCTATTTTGAAGGGTCATCGCCGTAATGGGTGGACCAGCGATTATATCACCGGCCGGCCAAGAAGGTGAGCACAGACCGGCCAAATGCGGTAAAATGCATGTCGTTCGGTACGACGACTCAGATCTGATTTCGAAACCCCTATAGCAACGTGACATTTATCACCAGAAAAGTGGTCAATGGTCTCGACACATCTTTCAACGACACGTCTCGACAATTTTGGCTCGCACCGCCAGAAAGGATGTTGAACAATGCGACTCGGGTCAAAGCTGGTTGAAGCCGGGCTGTCTCTTATAGCGATCCTGATGTGCGCTGCTGCGGTGCGCGCGCAGGGTGACACTCCGGTACCTCCTCCGGTGTCGAGCACCGGTTCGGGCGTCGGCAGCATCGTCGGCCGGGTCGTGCTTCCGTCCGGACATCCAGTTAACGGCCGCGTAAGAATCACCCTCAGCACGATAGAGAATCCCGGGATGGTGGGTTACACCGACAACAACGGGAACTTCGGTTTCAGAAATCTTCGCGAAGGAAACTACACCGTCGAAGTAACCGGTGACTACAAGTTGTATGAACCGGTCAGCGAACAAGTTCGGCTTATGCGCGGCATGCAGGTGAACCTGACGATAAACCTGCGAGAAAAGAACGCGCCTTCAGAAACGACGGGCAGGGCTACCGTATCCGCGGCAGAGGTGGACCCTGCCGTACCCTCGGCTGCACAGAAGGAGTTCGACAAGGCGGCTTCGCTTGCCAATGCGGGAAATGAGACCGACGCAATCGAACACTACAAGCGAGCGCTTGAGATTTACCCTAGCTATTTGAAAGCCCGCAACGACCTCGGCGTGCGGTACCTCAAGCTGAATCGGCTCCGCGAAGCTCAAGAACAGTTCGAACTGGCGATTGATGCCAATCCAAAGGCATTCAACCCTCGGCTCAATCTTGGCATCGTGCTGGTCAAGCAGAAGCAGTTTTCCGACGCCCGCGAGCACCTCAGAACGGCCGATTCCATCGACAGCTCTTCACCGGCCGTCCACTTGTATTTGGGAATTGTCAGCGTGGAGACCGACGAACTCATCGAGGCCGAACGAGAGCTTAAGAAGGCGATCTCGATGGGAGGGCAGGAGTACGGCATAACTCACTACTACCTGGGAGTGCTGTATGCAAAGAAGGGCGAGCGCGAAACTGCGATCGCCGAGCTGAAGACTTTCCTTGCGAGCCCGGCGGGCGAAACTGAGACGCGGCGCGCCCGGCAGTTGTTGAATGAGCTCTCCAAGAATTGATTGCCCATTGAGCTGACTTCTAACTCGAATCTTCGAAGAGAAAACGCAAAGCCAGGAATCCATCCGGCTTTGCGTTTCTCATTCACCGGCGGATTTTCGAGTGGTGGATTTTGAAAGTCGCTCCCCGTCATGGTATTAGTCTCGCCGGATTTCAGATTCAAACCGGTGGATTCCAGTTTCAGAGTTTCTAAATCAAAAAAAGAAAGCGGAGTGTGACAAATGAGAACCCGTTGGAGCAGACCCATCTCGTTTGCCTTGATGTTGACTATAGCAGTCGTAGTCGTACCGAGGGGACGTGCCGCAGAGCCCACGTTCGATTCAAAACTCCTGAAAGGTCTTCAATGGAGAAACATTGGTCCGTTTCGCGGCGGCCGATGCACCGCAGTCGCCGGAGTGCCCTCGCAGCCGATGGTCTATTACTTCGGGGGTACTGGGGGCGGAGTTTGGAAGACCACCGATGGTGGTATCAACTGGACGCCGGTATCAGACGGTTTCTTCAAGACCGGGTCAGTGGGTGCGATTGCGGTGGCCGACTCGGATCCGAATGTGGTCTATGTCGGAATGGGTGAGTCGCCTATCCGCGGAAACGTATCGCACGGCGACGGAGTGTACAAGTCTACGGATGCGGGAAAAACGTGGAAGAACATGGGACTTGAAGACTCTCGCCAGATCAGCCGGGTGAGGGTGCATCCGCGCAATCCCGATCTGGTTTACGTGGCGTCTCAGGGTCATGTCTGGGGACCCAACGAGCGGCGCGGGGTGTTCCGCTCAAAGGACGGCGGCAAGACCTGGGATCGCGTTCTGTTTCGAAGTGACAAGGCTGGTGCGTCCGATCTGATCCTGGATCCCTCGAATCCAAATGTAATTTACGCTGCATTGTGGGAGGTTTATCGCAAGCCCTGGACACTGGAGAGCGGTGGACCCGGGAGCGGGTTGTTCAAGTCCACCGACGGCGGCGACACGTGGTCCGAGATGAGTCACAATCCCGGTCTGCCAAAGGGGGTGATGGGCAACATTGGAGTCGCGGTATCGCCTGCGAACCCCGACCGCGTGTGGGCGATAATCGAGGCCGAAGATGGCGGGGTCTTCCGCTCCGACAACGCGGGAAAGACCTGGTCGAAGGTGAACGAACAAAGAAACCTGCGCCAGCGCGCCTGGTATTACACGCGAATCTACGCGGACCCGCTCAACTCTGAAACCGTCTACGTGCTTAACACCGGTTTCTACAAATCGAATGACGGCGGCCGCACTTACTCTACGATATCGGTGCCGCACGGCGACAATCATGATTTGTGGATCGCGCCAAACGACGCGCTTCGAATGATCAATTCAAATGATGGCGGGGCCAATGTCTCGTTCAACGGTGGAAAGTCCTGGAGCGAGCAGGACCAGGACACGGCACAGTTTTATCGGGTCGCATTAGACAGTGAGTTTCCTTACAACATCTATGGAGCGCAACAGGACAACAGCACGGTTCGAATACCGAGCCGCTCTACGGATGGGTCGATTGATCGGACGGATTGGTACGACGTCGGCGGCGGTGAAAGCGGCTGGATCGCGCCCAACCCCAGAAACTCGAACATCGTGTACGCCGGGTCTTACGGCGGGTTGGTGACGCGGAGGAATCATCAAACCGGGCAGGAGCGCAACGTCTCGCCTTGGCCGGACAATCCGATGGGTCATCGCGCATCGGATCTGAAGTACCGGTTTCAGTGGAATTTTCCTCTGGTATTCTCGCCGCACGATCCCAATAAGCTCTACGCCGGAGCCAACGTGCTGTTCGAGACCGATAACGAAGGTCAGAGCTGGCAGGTAATCAGTCCGGATCTTACAAGAAACGACAGGTCCAAGCAGGAATCGTCCGGCGGTCCCATCACCAAGGACAACACCAGCATCGAATACTACTGCACCATATTTACGGTCATGGAGTCTCCGCTCCAGAAGGGAGTTATCTGGGTCGGATCGGATGACGGACTTATCCACGTGACGAAGGATGGAGGCAAGAACTGGTCGAACGTAACGCCGAAAGAGATACCTGAATGGATTCAAATCAACTCGATCGAGGCGTCGTCGTTTGATGCGGGCACGGCTTATGCAGCCGCTACAATGTACAAGTTCGACGACTACCATCCTTACCTTTACAAGACGACTGACTATGGAAAGAGCTGGAGAAAGATTACAAACGGGATACCCGAGGGTGACTTCAGTCGGGTGATTCGCGAAGATCCGAATGTGAGAGGCCTGTTGTACGCGGGTACCGAGACTGGAGTGTATGTCTCGTTTGACGACGGAGAACACTGGCAGTCGTTGCAGCTCAATCTGCCCGCGGTTCCGATTACCGACCTTGCGGTGCACAAGGGCGAACGAGACCTCGTAGCGGCGACGCAGGGCAGATCCTTTTGGATCCTGGACGATCTCGGAGTTTTGTATCAGATGACTGACGCCGCCAAGACCGATCTCTACTTGTTCAAACCTGAGGACACCTATCGCATGGCGGGGGCTGGTGGCTTCAGGCCGCCGGCCGCCGCGGTTGGAGCGAATCCGCCTTCCGGCGCGGTAC
>DATFXM010000063.1:0-9868 GCA_035315885.1 Blastocatellia bacterium | reverse complement strand
GCAAGTTCTCCTGTGGGCAGCGTTCCTCGGGGTTTGTTGGTTTTGCTATCAGCTATTTCTGCAAAACGGTCGGCTTCAGTTGCGGCTGGACGCTCTAGAAGAGGAGCTGCGTGCGCAAGAAGTCATACCTGAAGACGGGGAAGCCTTACTTAAGGGCCTACCCGTTGGCTCACTGCTCAACGACTTCGAGTTACCCCTGTTGGCCGGCGGCACCATGACGCTTTCCGAATGGCGAGGCAAAAAGGTTTTGCTCATCTTCTTCAACCCAAGCTGCGGCTATTGCATGCAGATGCTCCCAAAACTCACCGCGTTGCCGCCAAACGCAGACGGGCGGACACCTGTTCCGCTCATCATTTCGACCGGCGATGTTGAAGACAATCGCCGACTGTTCGAGAAATATCGCATCCCCCACGCCGTGCTTCTACAGGAGGGTTCGGAAGTCGCCACGCTCTACCGTGCGCTCGGCACTCCCATGGGTTACCTGGTTGATGAGCGCGGCCAGACGGCGACAGAACTGCTCAAGGGAGCCGACGGCCTGCTTGCTCTACTAGGAGACCAATTCCACTCAACACAGGCAGAGAAAGGCTCGTCGAATGGGAAAGGCCGCCGATTCTCCCGCTCTCTAACCGAGAGCAAGATCACGAGAGACGGCCTCAAGGCCGGAGTGCGCGCTCCCGATTTCACCCTTCCTCGTGTGGACGGAGGGGAGTTGTCGTTGAGGGAGTACCTCGGCCAAAGAGTGCTGCTCGTCTTCTCGGACCCTCAGTGCGGGCCGTGTCAACAGCTCGCCCCGAAACTTGAGAACCTTCATCGCCGTGGAGATGTTCAGGTGCTTATGGTAAGCCGAGGCAACGTTGAGGCCAATCGTGAAAAGATCGCCGAGCACGGCCTCACTTTTCCCGTAGTGTTACAGAAGCATTGGGAGATTTCACGCGAGTATGGCATTTTTGCAACGCCCGTCGGGTATCTGATTAACGAGAAAGGTATCCTGGCGACGAACGTCGCCCTGGGCGAGG
The DNA here is from genome assembly GCA_035315885.1 of Blastocatellia bacterium. Classification (GTDB taxonomy): domain Bacteria; phylum Acidobacteriota; class Blastocatellia; order UBA7656; family UBA7656; genus DATFXM01. The sequence goes on along the minus strand of DATFXM010000063.1, from coordinate 8,852 downwards.
GATCTATCTTGAACCTCATCACAACCAAGGACTCCAAGGCCACGGCCTGCCCCTGAGTGCTGCAGGCCAATTGATTAAGTTCGAGTATCCGACTTCGCGCTCTGAACGCGCGAAGGATGGTCAACCCGTTCAGGAAAGAGAGGACTATATGAAAGAACATTTGGACAAGCTTTCTAAGAACCTTGCCAGCGGGATGTCGCGCCGTCAGGCTTTACGATTGTTCTTCACGGGAATTGGCGCTGCGGCAGTTGGCCTGGTCAGCGGGTCTTCGCTAAAAGCCGATGATGATGATAACGAAGTCTGCGTCGAGCTTTGCCGGGCGCAGGGGTTGACGGGGCAAGATCTTGGGAGATGTATTGCGACTTCGGCGAAGTGCCCCCCTGGCGAGTGCGCTTGTTGCATCAATAGTGCTAATGACGAATGCTTCTGCATGCCCATAACACAACAGTGCACATAGACAATTGATCTTCGTAAGTTCGAGCCGCTTCGTAAAGAGGATTGGAGGGAGGGCCCCGCTCGACCGCCTGTAGTTATGGCCGTATCAAGTTCCAGCACGCCACTTGTTTCCATGGTGCTGACAACGCGCGATAGGCCACAGTTCTTACAAGTGGCGCTAGCTTGTTTCAGGCATCAGACTTATCCGCGGCGGGAGTTGATCGTCATTGACGATGGTGATCGCTTCCCCGCGGATATGAATATGATTGAGGAATTAGGGGGCAGGCTCATTCGCATGCCTGCAGGTACTCCGCTAGGCACAAAGCTCAACCGAGGTATAGAAGGAGCGCATGGGTGGCTTTGCCAGAAGATGGACGACGACGACTGGTACGGCTGTCGCTTCCTTGAGACGATGGTCTCCGCCTTCATGCAAAGCCGCGTAAAGGTATGTCGCCCCGTAATCGCCTTCCTGCCTTCTTTTCTCTTTTTTGAACTGGCTCGGTGGGAGATACGCCGGTCTATAAGCAACAACGTTCCGGGAGCGACTCTTCTGTTTACGCGCGAAGATTGGCAACAACGCCCCTTTCGCGCCTTGTACCAGGATGAGGATGTCTGGTTCCTGTTGGATCAGATACGTGAAGGACTTTCCGCGGTACCCGTGCCTGCGCTCGAGCATTTCCTGGCGGTGCGGCATCGCGGGGCCGCTGGAGACCGTGGGCATACCTGGACAAGCCAGGCCGATGGCCGGACTTTAGAAAACTACTTGGAGGAGCGGCCTCTATATCACCGCAGACCGGAAGACCTCCTGCCAAAGTGGGCACTAGACTTTTACCGGCAACTCCACAAGGAATCTAGCGCGCCAACGGAAAGCTGTCAGGTGGCCGGGTCGATTGAGCGCCGCCGTATATCAGACAACGCTCCAGCAAAATCCATAGGCCGACGGAATGCTATATCGGACGCAAGCCGGTTCACGAGCCTTGCGTTGCTGGCGCTCGACGAGCCTCTATCCAAGGCCGAGGAGGCGCTCACGGCAGCTTCAGATTCCCTGATGACGCCCGACTTGCCGCCCGAACGATGCGACCTTGCGCTACTCGTTTTAGCAAGCGTGATCTTCACACGACCTAACCTGCTCGACCATACTTCTGTTTCCAACCTGTTAACCGTTTTCCGCAAGCCCGAACTACCTGCGAATACATTTCGACTCGCGGGAGAGGTCATGAATTTCCTGCTGACCACTCCAGTTGCCGTGCGCGTGGCCAAGGCAACATTGGACGTTCTATCTCAACCAGATCTTTCCCCGGAGGTTTATAAAGCCCTCATCGGAACTCTCCGCCACGCCGTAACATGGGCGAAGGACCTCCTCAACCTGGATACCCTGCTGTCCCTGGCGGAACTGGAACACCTAACCACACATCGCGATTATCTTCTTCAGGAAATCGTTGAGCCTTGCCTGTATGCAGCAGGCGAGTCGGCCACTGCGGGAGCACTCGCCCGCTTGGCCCGGCTTTACGGCGAGGCTAATTCGTCGAAGTACTGTTTTTATAACGTCAGCGCTAGAACCGATTTCGATCCGGATGTACGTGAGTCGGCGCGCAAGTTATTGCAAGGCCGTTTTTCGCTGCATGAGGTGATCGCGAAACGACTTGGCAGCGGGAGACAACGCATCCTGATAGTGCAGAACATAAACGATGGCCAGGGCGATGAGATCGTGCACACCGTTCCGGTCATTCAAGCTTTGCTGGATTTCAATCCCGTCCTCGAAATCGTACTATTGACGCGGCGCGTCTACTTGTACGCTCATCCTCGACTCACCCTCATACCCTTCAAAGACCGGGATCGCATTGACGACCTGCTCCGGCAACGCTTTGACGCGGTGATTGACTTTTTCGAGCAGACCGTGCTTGAGGTGAACCACGACCCGGACCTTGAGGAGGTTATCCAGAATTATGTTCGGCAACACGGTCCTTTTCTCTTTGTTAGCTCAACCAAAGGACACAACCACTTCGTCTATGAACAGATCCATGTAGAGTCGCGCCCGGTGGCCCAGTCTCTAGGATTGGATCGGCATCGTGTGGAAAATATTTATGAGACCACATTCCGCTTAATCGCCGAGCTGGGGCTTCCCTTGCGATGCGGCGAAGACCCCCCGATGACGGATTGGGTTCTTGCGGGCCTGCCATGGAGTGAGGCCGAGGGGGCTTGGCGCGAACTCATCCGGCATAACACCGAAGGACGCCCCATCGCCTTGTTGAATCCGTTCGGGGGAGCAGAACCTCTGAAAGGATGTGTCGAGCAACATATTGATAAGCTCTCGGCAATGATCCGCCAGTTGATCCGAGAGAATTTCTACGTTGTCCTTCTGCCCAACGGCACGCCCTGGGGAACGGCCTCGCTCGCCGCTGACGCTATCAGTTGTCTTGAATCGCACGAGCAGAGACAGGTCGTGTTGGGGCCCGATCCGGACGGCGGTTCTGAGGCAGATGCATACCCGGTTCCTGGCGCTCCGCCGCTTACACATCCAGACCGTGTCTTGCGGATGGTCATCTATTTCATCCGCTTTGCGGATCTGATAGTGACGGTCGAGGGATGGATGACACACGCCTCCTATTGTTTGGGCAAGAAGTATCGACTGTTGATGATGCCATATTCCTACCCGGACAGGTGGCATCCATACGCCACCTCACGCCATCAGCAAATCGCCCTCGGCTTGCTTCAGTGCGCTCTACACTCATCAGATGAAGAAAGGGGCGCTCCGCCGATCATTGAGCAGCCGCGGAAATTCGTCATGCTTTTCCTCCTGCGCGAGTTCGGTAATACAGGCGATGCAAAAGCGCTCGAATTGTTGCGTCGGGCGGCGAGAAGCGAGGACCGTGATCTCCGTCAGTGTGCAGCGCTCTCATTGGGTAAGCTCGGGACTGCGGAGGTCGAGCTGGATTTGATTTCACTGCTCCAGGACTCGTTCCGCGGAGTCCGAGCGGACGCGGCCTCGGCTCTGCTGGAGATGCAAGAGCGACGCGGTCCACGCCCTGGCGATCTTCCGCGCGAGTATCTGATCGCCCTTGTGGCGAGCGGGAATGAGTTGAGAAACTGGGCCGCAGTGATTCGCATAGGCGAAGCCGCGCGCCCTGCGCTGGAGTTGGCCTTGCAAGACGATGACCCAGTCGTGCGCAGGGAGGCGCTTCAGGTTAAACGAATCCTAGACTTCAAGGTAAATCTTCACCAGCGACGCCGGCCTTCGGTCAGCACGCGCTTGATGCCCGGTCGCATTCTGCGCGGTCTCTTCGGACGGGTTAAAGGTAAACGCAAGATGTCTATTTACGAACTGCTCGCCAACTTTATAGCGCCCGGAAAGAACGCTACCAAAAACACCGAGCGGGTGCTGATCCTGACGCCGGTTAAGAACGCCTCACACTTTATTAAAGGCTATTCGAGGCGCCTCGCGGCGCTCACCTATCCGCATCACTTAATATCGGTGGGCCTGCTTGAAAGCGACAGCAATGACTCCACCTATCAGGTATTGCAGGCGCAGCTTCCCGCGCTGCGCCGTGAGTTCAAACGTGTGGGCATGTGGAAAAGAGATTTTGGGTATCATACGCCTTCAGGAGTTCATCGCGGAACCGAAGCGATTCAGGTCGAGCGGCGCACAGTGCTCGCCAAGAGCCGCAATCATCTGCTTATGCATGCACTTGACGACGAGGACTGGGTCCTGTGGTTAGATGTGGATGTAATCGAGTATCCCACAGACATCATCGAGCGATTGCTTGCGACCGGCAAGGATATCGTCCACCCGCATTGCGTGCTGGAGTATGGAGGGCAGACCTTTGACAAGAATGCGTGGCGCAACAAGGGCCGAGTTCATATGGAGGACTTGCGCCAGGAGGGCGAGATGGTCGAACTGGATGCCGTGGGCGGGACCATGCTTTTAGTGCGCGCTGACCTGCACCGAGACGGGCTGATCTTTCCTGCCTTTCCCTACGGCCAGGAAAGTGCCCGCCGGCGGCCAGAGCGCGGTGAGCTTGAGACGGAAGGGCTGGGGCTTATGGCTCAGGATATGGGGCACCAATGTTGGGGCATGCCGCACCTGGAAATCCGGCATGCCAGGTGGTAACTGGAGTTAAAGATCGGTGAGCGAGACTCAGAGAATCAGAATCCTTGTTTACGATTTCAGCTGGGGCAGGACTCTTATACGAGCTTCTAAGAGCGGGCCCGGGTACGAAATCATTCTACCCTCAGGCAGGTTTGAGGATGCGGATGTCGTGGTGTTTCATATACCGACTGCGCCAGACCTGACTCATCTCAAAAAGCGGCCCGGTCAAATATGGGTAGCCTGGTCGTACGAAAGTGACCGCTTTTACCCTCAGCAATGCGATCCGGAATATATGCGGCAGTTCGACCTCACCATGACTTACCATTGGGACTCCGATATACCGGTCGCCTACTTCGATACAGGCATCCGAGACGATCTTTTCCAGCCCCCAATCCCGAAGACCGCAGACGCCCCGGCAGTCTCTTTCGTTTCTAACGTGTTTGATCTGTGCGGCAGGTACAATTACCTCAAGGAGTTGATGCAGCTGCTTCCGGTAGATTCCTGCGGCCTTACTCTGCGAAACAAGGAACTGGCCGAGGATAAGCGACGAGAGACTAAGCTCGAAACGATTGCCAACTATAAATTCACGCTGGCTTTCGAGAATTCGATTTCTCGTGATTACGTGACGGAAAAGTTCTTTGACCCGCTGATCGTCGGCTCGGTCCCCGTTTACCGAGGAGCCCCCAATATTGAGGAGTTCGCTCCTGGAGATCACTGTTGCATAGACGCGGGAAAGTTTAAAGGCCCTCGCGAGCTTGCCGAGTATCTGCTATTTCTGGCGGGGAATCAAACTGAGTATGAAAGGTACCTGGCCTGGAAAGAAAAGCCCTTTAGACAAAGCTTTCTCGACAGAGTGGAGATCTTGGCCGATGATCCCTTCCTTCGCCTCTACGAGAGGGTACGGCAGTTGAGAGCTGCCGACAGCGGGCACGTCAGTTTGGTCCCTCGACTATCTTCGACCGCGTCGGCAGTTGTTAAGACCGTGCAGCGTCGGCTTGGAATGCCTAGGTAAACCTCGAACCAGATCAACGCCAAGACACGAGCGAAATTGTGTGTCGCTAGAGTGTCGCCGCTTCGGTTGCGACTGACGTGCCGTCAAAACCTGACCTCTTGTATCTTAGTCCTGTAATCCCTGCTCTGGCAGGAAACGGCCTGGCTATGCGCGCGGGAATGGTTCTCGAAGCGCTCGCCGAGCAGTATTCGATTTCTCTACTGGTTGTTTCGCTATACCCTCCGTTTTCTGCCCAAGTTCCCGCCACGTTCGAGAAACTCTGCCGGCGCTCAGTGGTGATGAGTCGGGCCCAGGTTGCCAGCAAAAGAATCTCGTTTCTGCCGTCATTTCTTAGCCGTGTATTCGAACGGCGCGCTTATCACGGAGAGCGCTTCGATGTAGTGCATGTGTTTCGTCTCTCTATGATGGCCTATGCGCGTCCCTTCCTGAGTGGCTCTTCTGGCGCGCCCAAACGCCATCTGGACCTCGACGATATTGAATCCGAGACTCACCGTCGCATTGCTGCGCTCTGTCGTTTGAATGAAGAAAGCGCCAGGGCCGCCTTCTTTGAATCGCAGGCCGAGCGCTATGAGGCGCTGGAGGAGGAGGTGCTCAAGGAGTTCGACCGCATTTACGTCTGCTCGGAAGCTGACAAAGCCAAGCTGCCCGCCGACAATCGCAGTGAGCTGTGCGTCCTGCCTAACGCCGTGCGCCTTCCTGATGTGGCGCGGCCGGAAGCAAATGAAGGCGTCTTCACCTTCTTGTTTGTCGGAACACTCGGTTACTATCCGAACGAAGATGCTGTGCGATATTTCGGAAGCGAGATCGTAACGCGCATTCGCCGGCTGGCCCAATCCGACTTTATGGTGAACATTGTGGGGACGGGGGCTGGCGAAAGGCTCCGACAGATCGCAGCCGATTGCGGCATGAAGCTGATCGGTGAGGTCCCAGACATCGCGCCGTGGTATGAGAACTCCAGCGCTGTGGTCGTGCCAGTGCGGGCCGGCGGCGGCACACGCATCAAGGTGCTGGAGGCATTCAGTCACCGTCGCCCGGTTGTCAGCACCTCAATAGGCATCGAAGGCATCGAGGCCAGCGATAACGAACATGCATTGATCGCAGACTCGCCCGAAGCCTTTGCTGAAGGCTGCGTCCGCCTTATGACTGATCGTGTTTTGCGGGATCAGTTGGCTGAGAATGCTTACTCTTTATTCCGCCGTTGCTACTCAGTCGAGGCCATAAAAAGAACCATCGCCTCGCTTTTCGTGCCTCCAGCTCTCTAGTCCGTAGCGACCCTGTTGGTACCACTGCGATAAGCGACGAAAGAGGTTTCTTGTAAGCGAAGCAGCGGCAAGGTCTCGCTCAGCGCATCCAGGTATCGACGCACGCCGCTGGTTTCCAGATTACGATAACGGTAGTCGTGCCATAGAATGAGCCCGCCTTCCTTCAGCATGCGTAACGCTTTCTCTGTATCGTTCTTGACGTAGGAGTATGCGTGCGAGCCATCAATAAAGATCAGGTCACATTGTTTCAGGTAAGGCGTTTCGTCGAATCGTTTGCTGTCGCCGCAAAGCTGAGTAATTTTGTGTTCTACCGGCGTTCCCGAATAAAGAAAGCTGTCAAGAACCGATTCAGCCAATGCTGTTTGAGTTGCCCAAGGATTATCTTCTCTCGTTGCCTGATAATCCGCCTGCTGGTTTTTGCTTAAAGTCAGAGTGATGACTCTCGCGTCAGGGGCGGAGTTTTTCGCCCAGAGGTAGGTTATCCTGGCGGAGCCGGTGCCAAATTCAAACATGCACGTTGCCTGCTTTGCCAGAACGGATAACACCCAGGTCTCTATAATACTGGTTCCTCCCCACACGCCGCCCCCAATGAAACTTACCTCGCTTTCCAAAGCGGGGCCCAGTCCGTTTTGAGTAAACAACTGATGAAATTCATCGAGCTTGATTGACGTAATAGGCGAGTCAGATGTCCCTTCGATCTCCCTTAGCCGAGACCCATGGCGCAGATCGGTTTTCCTTAGCTGGGATCTATAGCGCAGAATGCGGCGCGCCGCCTCAATCAATAAGAGCAGAAGTAATACGTTAGAAATCAATAGAAAAATTTGCATAGGAGATGTGCACTAATCTAGCATAAAAGGCATCACAAACGACGCCGTGCGCGCGGTATCCAGTGACGCAGCCGCCTGAAATTAGACTGGTTTCGGCTCGACGGGTTCACAACCAGTTGACCAGTATCTACCAGTGGCCTTAAATGTGTTGCTATTGTTACCGGGGTGTCAGCGGGATAGATGAGAGGAGCGCCGACCCAATAGTCCCGATCAATTACGTCTTAACGCATATGGCGTACATTGCTGTGTCAAAGTGCCAGTTACAAATGGCATTGAGGACTACGTTGCCCTGGTATGAGAGCACGTCTTTCCAACCTCGGCTGACATGCACATCATCGACCCCAAATTCTATGATGTCGAACCCATGTCTCCTGATCGTCCTGCGGAACACCTGTGGCAGAAAGTGGACAAGATGTATTTCATCGCCAGGTCGGAAAGGGCCAAACGGACTCCTGCGACTACGGCTGAGCCGCTGGCCCCAAATTGGCACGGTTTCATTGGGCACTGCGACTGCCAGGATACCGCCTGAAGCGAGCAGGCGGCGTATCTGGTTGAGCGCAGAAGACGGGTCATGAAGATGTTCGAGCACATGCCAGAGCGTTACGACATCAAAACGGCGCGCCCCGAAATCAACATCGTCCAAGGTTCCTTGCCAGTGATGGAAGCCCCGCGCCTGGATATATTCACCACCCCGTTTTGACACTTCTGTTGCAAAGGTTTCAAAGTGCTGACTGGCAAAAGGCAGGAAAAAGCCGTCACCCGTGCCAACGTCAAGGAGCGTACCGGTCGTTTTATACTTCAACAATTTGCGGAGCCGTTTGTGCCACAGGTAGCGCCTCTCGTCGGTTTCTTGCTGCCATCTGTCATAAGTGGTGCTTGTATCATAATAGTGTGCTACTGCAGTTTCGGTGGGGCGCGGATTTCGGAAATACAGGCCGCACGCTTGACACAACCACAGATCGGGCGCAAAGGCTTCACGAAGCCTATGCCCTCGACAGCCGGGACACGAAGTGGCGCTTTCCAAGCTGAGGGAAAGCTTGCGCACGGTTACCCGATCCTTTCTCTTATTACGTCAATAGCATATAAAGTGGTGACTCGTACGGGATTTGAACCCGTGTTACCGCCGTGAAAGGGCGGTGTCCTAGGCCCCTAGACGAACGAGTCGAGCCTGATGGAGCGCTGATACATTCAAAAGACCCAGCGACGAAAGAGGAAATATTAGTGGACGT
>DATFXM010000062.1:0-47497 GCA_035315885.1 Blastocatellia bacterium | reverse complement strand
GTCTGTCAGAGCGAGCCCGCGCAGCGGGCGACAGGATGTAGCCCCCGGTGAGTCCGCGAACCGGGGGTGAAGAGACAAGAATGGACACGAGCCCGCATAGCGGGCGGCAGAACGCCCCCCGGTGAGTCCGCGAATCGGGGGTTCGGCGTCCACAGCATCCGTCAGAGGTGAGTCGTTCGACTCACCAGGCCAATGAATTTAGTCACTGCCCCCGGTTCGCGGACTCACCGGGGGATAGGGTTCTGTCGCCCGCTGCGCGGGCTCCGGTCTTTGTTGGTCATCTTTCCCCCGGTTCGCGGACTCACCGGGGGCTACATTCTGTCGCCCGCTGCGCGGGCTCGGGTGCGGCGGCGGCGACTCGCTCGCGTTTTCATCCGCTGTGTAGAACCCGAAAGGTTCATGGCTACTTTGCGTGAAACATCGGCTCGATTGTGGCTAATAGACCGGCTCGATTGTGGCTAATAGAACAGCGTCAACGAACCGCCGATTAATCCTTCACGTATTCGCCCGGGTTGTTCTTGAACCTTTCAACGCACATCTCACTCGCGAAAATGTAAATGCGCTCTTTGTAGACTACAAACAGTTCAGGGTCACCTTCGGCGCTGGGAACTACCGCGCACTTGCCATCGTTTTGAATCTCAAATTTTGTCGGCTCTTTCGCGAAAAGCTCCTTGTCTTCGCTACTCGAAAACAGATACTTGAATCCGCCGCGATTGATTGAGAACTTTTCGTCGCCCTTGACCTCCTTGCCTTTGACCAGCATCACCGGATCGAGGCCTTTGAGTGCCAGACCATCCTGTGGTTTCTGCAGTCCCGGCGTCCCCGCCGCGGCTATTGCAAAACAAAACAGCAGAAGTGACAGCGCTACTACCGGTTTCTTCATTGGACTTCATCCTTTCAACGTAATGGCATGGTAGACGGAATTGCCAGTGACTGAGCCGCACAAGCGATTCCATAGCCGAATTATCGGGCTCACCCTCATTTTTCCGCCGCCTTAGGCGGCTTCAGCTCCCTTAGTATCGGGTAGAACTGCGTGAAGACGTTGTCATCGGCCCCATGCTGGTTGTGACAGCTCCAGCAGGCGTTCTTCGGAAATGCCCCAGCCGATCTCTTGCGCCCGTTGCCGAAGTCGAAGTAGGCCCAGCCCTCTTCAAATTTTTCGTGATCCTTCAACGCGACTTCAACGCCCGCTCGATCCCCTTCAAAGTATCCCTGCTTGTTGATCGAGACCTTTTGCTCCGGCTTGTACACTTCCATAACCAGTATTGTCTTCTCCGGAAATTGACCGGTGCGCTGATAGTGAGCGTAGGCCTCAGGCTGCATATAGACATGATGAAATGCTCCCGGTCCGGCGTCGCGCGCGGCCTCGGTGTACCCCAGACCTATCGATGCCCCGACAAAGACCCACGAGTGATAGTCCTCGGGAAACATTAGCTGTTTGCCCTCCGCATAACGCGGCTGCGTCATTTTCTGAAGCCCCTGAGAAGCATCCGCACGATTCAAACTAATGCACGAGGCTCCCACGCCAAAGACCGCAATCGTCAGGACCACTGACTTGACATAGCTTGTGAGCGGCTTAGTTCCAAATCTCATCATTCTCTCCTAAGAAAACACGCATGATTCGCACGCCCCGACTCCCGCGGCGCGGCTCAATGTCTTTCCTAGACGTTCTACAACGGAGCGATCATACGGCGTCTCCTGTAGATTGTCAAGGGGAGCCTTCGGGTTGGCGCTGCCCCCCTCGCAAGAAGTGCTGAGTCCTGAGCGCTGAGTCGCAAGTCGGACCCGCATTGATTGACATCCAAAGATACCTACATTACGATCGCGGCCGAACGGGCTCCGACGGTTGCTCGTGTCCGTTATATCGCGTCTGATCGGGCGGCGCTTTCCCTGTCGAACCAGGGTGGTCGTAGCAGGAACTCCGAACAAACATGCCCCGTCACCGCCTCGCACTCACCTGGAGGAAACCAAATGAGCGACGATCGCGAACTCTCTGAAGCTGAGTCCAGCCCCGATGTAACAACTGGTCAAGACATCACCATAACACCGCCCCTGGAGCTCAAGAAAAACGCTGGTGTGACTCAACAGTCATCCGCGCTGGAACGCGAAGTTCGATTCGCTGTCGTTATGTATGGAGGGGTTTCTCTTGCGATCTATATAAACGGCATCGCGCAGGAACTTCTCAGGCTGGTGCGCTCGACTGCGGCTGCGTCATCCGCGGGAATGGGAAACACCGAGCGCGTCTATCGAAAGCTCAACTATCTGTTAGCCAACAAGCAAGGCGGCCTCGCTGGCGCAGAGGAGGCAGTGAAGTCGGACCAGCCGGTGTGCACCAAGTTTCTGGTTGACATTGTGGCGGGCACCTCCGCGGGAGGAATTAATGGCATATATCTGGCCAAGGCGCTGGCCAATGGTCAGAACATCGATGAATTGCGACGACTGTGGGTGACCGAGGGCGATATCAACCTGTTAGTCAATGACAAGAGGTCAGTCGAGAAACCCCTCTCTGGCCAGGACCCCCCGCAGTCGCTGTTGAACAGCCGGAGGATGTACGTAAAGCTGCTGCGCGCGTTGTCGAGCATGGACGGAGTAGATCTAATGACCGCGGGGCCAGGCGCGCATTCGGCGATGACGGGCGTTAAGGATTCGCCGGACCAATGCCGCTCTCCACTCGTTAAAGAAATCGATCTGTTCGTTACTGCAACGGATATTCAGGGGGTGCCGCTGCCCTTGCGGCTGAGGGATGACGTTGTATTCGAGCGTCGACACCGCAATGTTTTTCACTTCATCTATTCTCAGTATACGACGCGCAACGACTTCATGGAGAAGTACAACCCTTTTCTTGCTTACGCTGCGCGGTGCACGTCATCTTTTCCGGTTGCATTTGAACCGATGCGGCTCTGCGACATCGACGACATACTCGAAGGATTCAGCTACTACAGGGGTGACACGTTGTGCCGGTCCGACAGCGAAAGGTGGCAGCGATTCTTCAAGGACTACCTCAATCCCACTGGGGTCAAAACAATTCCCTTTGCAAAACGATCGTTCGGCGATGGCGGGTATCTCGACAACAAACCTTTCAGCGACGCTACCGACACGCTGATGCGCCGCAACGCCGATGTTCCAGTCGATCGCAAACTTATTTACATCGAGCCGTCTCCGGAGCACCCCGAAAACGTACCGGAGCAAGCTGAAAAACCGGACTTCCTCAAGAACGCGCTGGCCGCTCTGTTGACGATCCCACGTTATGAAACCATCCGTGAAGACTTGAAACGAGTCAGAGAACACAACCGATTTATCACGCGGGTCAATCGCATCGTGCGGGGAGTAGAGAAGGACGTTGAGCATGCGTCCGAACACGACGCAGCATCGGTCACCGACGAGGACTGGGCCAATCTGGATCTGGCCGCAATGACCAAACGGAAGGGGCGAGGCTACGCGGGTTATCATCGTCTGGAAATTGCTTCGGTGACCGATGGGCTAGCAGAGCTTGTCACGAGGGTCGCGCGATTTGACGAGGAGTCGGATTACTTCCTCGCGGTGCGCTACCTGGTGCGAGCATGGCGCGATCGCAATTATGGCCAATACCGCGATGGCAAGCGCCCGACGATGAATGAGTTTTTGTGGAGCTTCAACCTCGCATATCCGCTTCGCAGGCTGAACTTCTTACGTTCGAAGATCGACGACCTTCACGATCGGGATACAATCGCGCTCGAGACTCTGCGAATGCGTTCACCAGAATACCTGGAGAAGCTCATTGAGCTCGGCGAGGAAGGCAAGAAACAATTCCGCGCGGAGTTGTTGTCGATCAAGACCGTGCTCAACATTGCGTACAAAGAATTACTTGACGAAGCGCGCCTGCTGCGATCGCCCGCGAATCCTCGGAACCCTCTGCGTGAACTTATTTCCGGGATGGGTATCGGATCCGAAGAGCTCGATTACATCCTTGGGAAGCGGGACGTGTCGGAGAAGATGATGCCGCTTGTCAGTCGCACGAAGTATGCTGCGGGTGCCGATAGTGACGCGGACCAGTTTGAGGAAGAATGCGTTGCGCGAGGCTGTTTGCTACTGGACGAATATCCGGCTTTGACCAAAGCTCTGCAAACCGTCAGCGATAAACTGGCTACCCAGATCAAGAATGCGAAGAAGGACGCAGACATAAAATGTCGCGCAGCTATGCAAGTCGGAGAAGCTGGGCTTCAGACGAATCCTGCGGTGGCCGCCGCCCGCACCTGTGTCCGGTACTACTACGAGCAATACGATAACTTCGACATGATCACCTTTCCGATTCTGTACGGCACTGAAATCGGTGAAGCGGACCAGGTGGAAATCATCCGGATCAGCCCCGAGGATGCGAAGGCGTTGATCGATGAGCGGAAGGTTGGTTGTCTGAAGCTAGCAGGCACGGCACTCGGCCATTTCGGTGCGTTCCTTGAGGCACTCTGGCGAGAAAACGACATCCTTTGGGGAAGGCTGGACGGCGCCGAACGAATCATCACCGCGCTTTTGCCTGATAACCGCGAACAGGCGAGGCAGCTAACGGCCGAGGCGCACGCGGGGATCATCTGCGACGCGATCAACGAGAAGGGAGTTGAAGAGCTGAAACAGTTGTTGATCGAATCGATGATGAGGACACGCAATCGAACGCCTGACACAGCCGCGTTCTGCGAGTTCCTGAACAACCTTACTGCTGAAATAACCGACCAAACTTTGAAGGCCACGGTGAGCCGCAACATCGATCCCAGGGAGCTTCGCGATTACTACCTCGAGCACTACGAGGTGAACAGCAAACTACGGCCGGAGCCCACACTCAGAGTCGCAGCTCGAGCGACGACGGTCATCGGTAAAATGCTCGAAGGGCTATCGGAAAAATACAACCGCGGGGGCAAGGTCGCGGCGTGGATCGCCCGGCTCGGCAGGATTTTTTGGGGGCTGGTGGAAGTTGCGGTACCGAGGAGCATCCCCAACATCGTCGCCCATCATGCGTTAAAGCTTCTCTACTTATTTGAAGGGCTGCTGATAGCCGGCGGCATAGTTTTTGTATCTCCAACGATGCGTGATTTGGGTTGGAGGGCGCTGGGCGCTACGCTTGCAGTGCACGCCGCGATACTGCTTTTGTCAGACGTGATGCTTGGCAAGTCCGGAAAGTGGCGCGCCGTAAAAACAGTATTGTTCGTCGTTGTAGCGCTGGTCTTGCTTTTGGGTATCTATGAGGTTTGGGCACACCTTGCAGACGATATCGGCATCTGGCTGGACGAACTGCGAGGAAACCAGTCGTGACTAGTGAGGGTCGCAGGTAACGGGCGACATCGGGTTTGGTCTGCCACCGGGAACGGACATGTCACCGTCCAGTCACAGGCGTCACGGGTCGCTTCCCACTTGGCGAAAGTTAATGAAGGCCACTGCCAGAGCCGTTGCCTTTCGTATCGTGCAGGTTGTGTTGCCGCCGCTCGGCATAGTGGGTTACGTCCTTTTTGCGTTCAGGACAATCGCGTACAGCCGCCGCACCGGCTCGTCCGCAACCGTTGCTGGCCTCTTTCTACACGAGGTACATGCAGCACAAACTTGGGACGAGACCGGACCAGCCGTGTGCGCGATTGATGCGGGTAATGCCGAACATCCCTCATCTTGGATTGCGCTTGTCGACTGCGCCTACGCTGGTGGCGCACCACCTCACGGGCCTTGTGCCGAGGCTCTATCGCTATCCTTATGAGGGCGAGCCTCCGATGATTCATCAATCAGCCGCTCGAACCAGCTTCTACGATGCGGCTCTCGAACGGTATCTTCCTCGTATCGAGCAACTGGTGATTCTGGGTGCGGGCTTCGACACTCGCTCATACCGGTTGCCTCCTGAAACACAAGTTCGGTGCTTCGAGATCGACCAGCCCAAGACGCAGAGGTTCAAGCTGGAGATGCTGAAGAAGGCGGGTCTGGACATGACTCGAGCAACGTACGTTGCGGCCGATTTTCTGAAAGAAGACTGGTTGGAGAAACTCGTCGACGCGGGCTTCAAAACGGCACTGCCGAGCTTCTTCCTGTGGGAGTCGGTGACGATGTACTTGAGCCGAGAGGCGGTAGAGAACACGCTGCACCAAATCGCTCGAACCGCTCCGGGCAGCGCGTTAGCGTTCGATTACTTCTCCACCGAACTGATAGAATCTCGCTCTCCCCTAATGCAATATGCCAGGGCCGCGGTTAATGCTGCAGGCGAGCCGTGGAGGTTTGGCATCGACAATACTCCCCCTGTAAGAATGCAGGTCGAGTTGTTCCTCCATTCGTGCGGTTGGTTTTGGAAGAACAGCGGAACTTTGGATCTGAGACCGATCATGCTCGCGCTTTGGCAAGATCGCGGTTGCAGTAGTCCCAAGCGACGCCGTTTCCTTTGCACAAGAATCTGATGACTGACTCAGGTACGAATCAGACGAAACGAGGGTTCGCCGTCACGTTTTTGCCAGTACTCGTTTGCGCTTGCCTGGTGATTTCCCAGGCGGCGCCCTCTGTCGAGTGTTTGGCGTTCCGTGCGTCCGGGCGATCAGACGATGCTGCGACTTCTTCGTCGACGGATTCCACCGATAGAACCATCGCAGTGCCGGCGCCGGGACCCGAGGCTGTGAGACTCGCCGATCACATCATCGCAGAAGCTGACACCATACCTGTTGCCGATTCGAAGGGAGGTTTGTGGGTCAGTGGCGATGTCGAAGATGCGCTGTCGCGACTGCACTGGATCGTCGGGCGCGAGAACGAACATCTGATCAGCGTCAGTCGAGAGAGACGGGTAATCCTTAGCGCGAGAGAATTGGTGAGCGCCGCAGGGGCCGAAGAGCAACCTTCAGAAGCACGCTTGCAGCTTGCGTCGTACATTTCGTCAAATGAGGGTTTGTTACTTCTTATCCAGATCGACCAGAGTGTGCATCGATATCTGCTGCACATTGGGCGTCGGGCGCCTACAGCGGGCGGAGAAGTATTCGTTCAATCGCCGCTGAATATGGACCACAACTTTGACAGCCGCATAAATCCGTATCGACGCAACGGGGTGAAGTTGCTCAATGAGCAGCCGCCCAAGGGGTTCGATTCATTGATTGCGATCAATCCTGGGGTTCGCTGGTTGAACCTTCGCACAAAGCTTTTGGTCCCACCGGGAAACATAACGTTTCACGAGCTGGCGGAAGCTTATGGCAAGCTGGAGTTCGGACTTGATTATCTTGCTCGCAACAATCTTCCTGGAGCACACGAGCTGGCGATTCAGCGGGAGGAGAAGCTGCTCTCCCAACGCCCGACGTCGGATTGTGTGGCTACCACTGGAATGAACCGCATGCTGCCACTGCATGAGTTCTGAGTGCTGAGTGCTGAGGTGCTGAATTCCAGC
Organism: Blastocatellia bacterium; assembly: GCA_035315885.1. Lineage (GTDB taxonomy): Bacteria > Acidobacteriota > Blastocatellia > UBA7656 > UBA7656 > DATFXM01. Next base: position 40,131 of record DATFXM010000062.1, on the reverse strand, counting down.
GTGCGGAATCACCGGAATCGCATATAATCCCGCCGCAAGGTTTGTGACCAACTTAACAAGGAGGTATGAGATGAAACCGAGCACTTTTGCGGGCGTTTGTACCTTCATACTGCTGGCCGTTTTGACATGCGGCGCCGTTGCACAGACCGGGGGCACGCAACCCACAAACCCTGTTCAGCAACCCGCTGTTCAGCAACCCGCTGTTCAGCAACCCGCTGTTCAGCAACCCGCTGTTCAGCAACCCGCTGTTCAGTCACCTCCTGTTCAGCCAAAGGTGATAGGGCTCGAGGGTCATCTCGAAGCAGACGTCCTCATTCGCGTGGAAGTAGACCACCTCGCAGAATGGGCGGCCAATCCCGCCAACAATCCGGCTAAGCTGGTTCCGTATATGAACGGACTCGCCCTGACTGCCAACTACCCAGAAGAAATACACGCTTCGAAAAACCATTTGCATTATCACCTACAGATAACGCAGGAGAACAAGAGCGTGTGGATTGACCTGATGGGCGCGCCAACCAGCGTCAAACTTCCAGTTGACTTCAGCGTCGGCCTTGAGAACCACTCTCAGTTTGATTCGGTCTTTGAGGGGAATAACCGACCCTTATTGACGATTATTTCGCCCGTGTACGGCATCATCGCTGTGATCATCGTAGTCGCCACCTTGATTCTGTTGATCGCGTTGTCGCGCAAGACGAATCTCATCCGAGAGCCCGGTCCTACGCCTATCGGAGGAAAGCTGAGACCGTACAACCTGGGCCGCACCCAGATGGCCTTTTGGTTCTTCCTGATCTACGCCTCCTACGTGACCATCTGGTTGGTCACCGGCGCGCTCGACACGATCACTTCTTCGTTGCTGGGACTGATGGGCATCAGCGCCGGCACTGCTCTGGGTGAAGCCCTCATCGACTCAGGCAAGGACACTGCTACGACTAACAAGGTGCAGGACCTTACCGCTGAGAAAGAGACCATCGAGACTACGATTCCGGAACTTCAGACGCAGCTCGCGACCGCTCAAGACAAGACCGCGCCGACACCGGAGGATCTCAGTTACCGCGACAGCCTCAGCAAACAACTTCAGGACTACCGGACGAGACTCGCGCAGGTCAATCAGCAGATTCAAGGTCTCACGCGGCCGGCATCGGCCAACGTGTCCGGAGGCTTCCTTAGAGACATCCTCGGAGACGCGAATGGATACAGCTTTCATCGCTTTCAGATCTTCGCGTGGACGATCGTGCTCGGCGGGATGTTTATTTCGTCGGTGTACAACGGCCTCACGATGCCTGAATTCAGCGCGACGCTGTTGGGGTTGATGGGACTGAGCTCGGGAACTTACATCGGCTTCAAGTTTCCGGAACAGAGGTGACCGCAGAGCAGACGAATGTCTTACCCTTGCCGGTCAAAGCTAACTCTAGAACCAGGATTAAAGTATTGTGCTTTGCCGCGAGCTGGTCGCGCGTGCTAGAGTGGGCTCCGCGAGAACAGGGCGCATCCGGTCCGCGGAAAGGGTAGAAGCCCACCTGCCATCAAGCAATTTCGCGAACCTTCTTTCAGCCCGACAAGCGGACGACGGGCGCTTCGATGAAAGGAGGTCGCTGTGCCGGCCAATTCTCAATCCTCGACTCGCGAGCTTCCCGACAGTCCAAATCTCCGACACCTGAAAGATCAGGCCAAAGACCTGCTCCAGTCAGGCGACGCAAAGACTCTCGCCGAGGCTCAGTTCAAAATCGCTCGACTATACGGTTTCGCGAGCTGGCCAAAGCTCAAGGCCCACGTGGAGTCGCTCAAAGAGGTCGGACAACTCAAACAGGCTATCGACACCAACGATCTCGATCGCGTGAAGAGTCTGATGACTCGAAATCCGGCTCTGCACAAGGCCCCGCTTGGTTATGCGAAGAACGGTCCTTTAACGTGGGTCGCCGAATGCCGTGTGCCGTGGGGCCCGCCATCTCCGGAGAGACTGGAAATTGCACGGTGGATGATTGAGAACGGCTCAGACGTCCACCAGGGCGGCGACGGACCCCTGGCACGCGCTGCGCTCAATGCTGATCGAATTCCAATGATGGAGTTGCTTGTTCGCTACGGGGCTGACGTGAATGCACATTGGAATGGGAACTTTCCAATAATCTTTTCGCCTTGCGAAGCAGTGGACGCCGCGGCGCTCAGATGGCTCGTAGGTCATGGCGCGGATCCGAACTGTGGCAGCCAGCCCGGCAGCGAGACGGCGCTCGACTACGTGATCGGTTCGTATTGGCGTTCCGGAGAGCTGAGCGAGTGCATCGATATTCTGCTCGAGGCGGGCGGGGTTACGAGGTATGCGGAGCCATCGGTGCTCGATTTGTTGCGCGGCCGGCTCGATGGGTTACGGCTACGGATTGATGCTGATCGGTCGATTATCGACAGGAGGTTTTCAGAACTTGATTTCGGCACTACCGGCGAGCGGATGCTGACACTGAAGGGAGGGACGCTTCTGCACGTTGCTGTTGAGTACGGCGGTCTCGAGGCGGCGAGGTTACTAATCGAACGGGGAGCTGATGTAAATGCCCGTGCAAGTATTTTTGAGTCGGGCATCGGGGGCCAGACGCCGATCTTCCACTCGGCAACACAGTTTGGAGATCGCGGTCTGCCGCTGACGGAGTTCTTGCTGGCGCGTGGCGCGGACCTCTCCCTACGAGTAAAGCTTCCGGGTCATTACGAGCGCCCTGATGAGGTGGTTGAATGTACGCCTCTTGGATACGCGATGCGTTTTCCGAGTGTCAATGAGAGGACAGTCGCTCTGTTAAGGTCGCACCGCGCGCCAGAATGAAATGAGTGCTGAGTGCTGAGCGCCAACCCCGAAGGGGTTGCAGAACAAAGCCCAGGGTTGACACTCAGCACTCAGCACTGACCACGTTATTTCATCGCTCGGTCTGCTTTGTTCAGATTCTGCGCGTCTACCGTAAAATCGAAGAACCCGTTCATCATCTCGTCCCAGGTCTGCTCGCCAAACCGGACCGACTTGCTTGCATCCGGATTCATCTTGTTGTTTGTCGAGTTGTCAAAATGCGCAATCGCCTGGATGCGTGTGCCCTTCGGGCACGCCAGCGGTGTCTTTGGATAATAGTAGACCTGCCAGTTGAAGTTATACCTCGGAACCGACAACAGAATCTCCGAACGCCCGTCGGGATAAAACGCGCGGTACACGATGTCCTTGCCGCGAAGATGCATATGCGGCATGAGACTTACAATGTGCGAATCCTGCTCCAGTTCATACTCGGCCGTCACTTCGTGATTGGCTGCGCCTGGCGGAATCACAAACCTGACGTCGAACGCCGCCTTTGTCGTCACAATCTTCTCTACCGGCTGCTTTGCAAAGATCAAACCGACCATCGAACGATCCGTCGCCGCGGTGCCGTTCGGAGTGTAGTGCATCTGAAAGATCAACTGTGCGCCTGCGGGAATCAGCTTTGCCTGACCCGGCTTCGCAATGAACGGGGTCATACCGGGCGACAGCGCGCCTAGAATTCCGTCGCCGATGTTGAACTTCCGTGCGTCGCGCGAGCCCTGTTCCCTCCTCATCTGTCGCGGGTCTCGAACATACATCACGATGTGATGGACTACCGAAAGATTCCCCGCGCGGGCTTCCAGCGCCTGAACGTAGCGGTCTTCCTTGAAATTGGTTGGCACCGAGAAGTACTGATAAGCTACAGCTCCTTCGGCGGGTACTTTGAACTCGGTCGGCATATAGAAGATCTGGTCCGGTTCACCGATCTGCCAGCCGCCTGCGAATTTCGGTACGGGCGGAAGGTCTTTGGTGTTGCCTTCCTGAGCTCCTCCGTCGACCCACGCAACAATCGTATCAACGTCTTTTTGCGAGAGCCTGCGATCGTTCTCCCAGTCGCCGTACTTCGGGTCGGCATGCCATGGCGGCATCTGTCTGCCGGCAACCTTTTCCCGAATAGCCCTGGCCCAGGGCCTGACCTCCTTGTAAGTCAACAGCGACATCGGCGCGATTTCACCGGCACGATGACAACTTGTGCAGTTCTTGTAGAAGATCGGCGCAACGTCTCTGCTGAAGGTTGGCGCCGCTGAACTCTTCGCGGAAGAAGACGACGTAATGGCGACCGTCAAACAAAGAAGTCCCACTGCGGTTGCAATCGGAATCCTGGTCATTTATAAGCGCTCCCGGTTTAAGAGGTGGGGTATTACTCCACTGACAGGGCGGATTCTATCGGACACAACCTGCACGGTCAATAATCAGTCGAAGTGCCAGTGACGGAGCAATGATCGCGTCCAGCAATCGCCCTGTCAGCCGCGATGCCCATTGCATCACCCGTCACAACGCTGACTTGTAAAGAGCTACGAGCTTGCTCCAGGCGCGTTCCACATCTTCCTTCGTTGCCCCCTTGCTGTCGGGCACGCACCATCCATGCCTGGCGTTCGGATAAACCTCAATCTCGGCCCGAACCTTTGCCGCCTCGAAAGCCTCTTTGAGTTTGTCCTTGACCTGGGGTTCTCGCTTGTCATCATCCGAAGCGATTGCAAAATAAAGGCGTGCTTTGATCTTCGGCGCGAGCAGATGAGGGCTGTCGGGTTTGTCAGTAACCAGGAGGCCGCCGTGGAACGAAGCGCCCGCCCCTACGCGTTCGGGAAACAAAGCCGCTGTCTTGATCACATAAGCTCCGCCCAAACAGTAGCCTTGTATTCCGAGCTTTTTCTTTTTATTCACCTGCGGCTGTTTATTCAGAAACTCGATGTAGGCGGCCGCGTCTCGCTCCACTGCACCCACTGCAAAGAAAGGCGCGGTGATTTTTCGATAGAACGCTGCGTCGCTCGGATTCTTTATCGGATCGAACGAGTCAGGAAAAACCGGCGCCCGTGCTGTGCGATAAAGATGATTCGGGACAAGCACCGAATAACCTTCCGAGGCAACTCTTCTGCCGAGCTCGCGAAACGCTGGACGCAGGCTGCCGGAATCCGGCCAAACCAGAACGCCAGGATGAGGGCCTTTCGAAGGATGAAAGAAAACCGCATCGCAGGTGCCGTCAGGCGTCTTGACCTCGACATCGGTCTCGATGATCGATAGTTCTTTGCCTAATGCCCAACGAGTAGCCCCGCCGAGACCGGCTGCGATGTACAGGACCACAAAGTTTCGCCGCGACAGCTCACCCGTCGACTCGTCGCTGCATTCCTGGTCCGTCGTTTCTGCGGTCATTAGTGCTGAGGACTGATCCCGAGTCCTGAGTAGTTGTTCCTGAGTTCTGAGTGCTCAACGTCATCGCTCAGAAGTAAGAACTCAGTACTCAAAACTCCTACGCGGCTTCGCCTTGCACTTTGGTTTCGGACTCGGCAAGCGTCACAATCTCTTTGAGAGATCCGCCGACGGCCACTATAACACTTGGCTTAGTCAGGCGCACGTAGCGGATTAATGAGGCTACTTCGGGTGCGGTAAGGTCGTCGGTCGTTCTTGCTGAAACGCCGATCATTAAAAGGGACTCGCGAACTCTCAACCCGGCGCTCCTTAGAGCAGACAGCAGCTTGTTATTGGCGTACGACCGCTTCTCTGCTGAAAGAGATGACAACGCCCTGGACATTACCTCTCGGATATAGTCCGGTTCTGCGTCGACCAGCTCAACTCCTTCGGAGATCACCGGTAGGCTGCGGCTGTTACGCATCAGCCTGATTCTTCTCCCTCTTCTTCGCATAGATCACTCCATCGTCGTCGGAAACCTCGGAGTGTTGGGGACACTTAATGCTCTCGATCAGGGGCCGGCGAACCTCACCAGCCCCAACCGAGAGCAGGACCAATTACTTGACCATCAATCCAAATGCTCACACTGCGCAATCAAGCGAGTTAGTTACTCGCTTTTGGCGGTGACTCGCTCTTTGGACGCAAGGCCTTTGCTGACAAGCATCTTTACTTCGACTCGCCGATTCTGCGCGCGGCCCGCACGAGTCTTGTTATCCGCAACCGGATTCATCTCTCCGCCTGAAAAAGGCGTAACGATTCTCCGGATTGGAACATGGCCGATTCCAACAAGGTAGTCCATCACCGCTTCTGCTCGCCTGCTGGACAAGGCGTGGTTGTAGTGCTCCCTGCCTTCCCTGGACGTGAACCCTGAAATCTCAATTACGAAGCCCTTCGAGCCCAGTGCCTTCGCCGCAAAGTTATCGAGCTTCGACTTGGCACTGGGGCTAAGCCTGGAGCTGCCTGAATTGAAGTTGATGGTCAAGGCTTCAACGGTCTCGAAATCGTCGATGGCCGCTATCCTGTTGTGTGCGGACGTCGCGGTCGACTGAGCCGTAGCTGCGTCATTCTTTGCAACGTCGGCGGTGGTCTGCGCCTTACGCGCGCTGTCCTGTGCCTTATCGGCGGTGTCCTGTGCGGTCTTGGCATTCTTCAGGGCGGTCGACGCCACCACTGTGGTCTCCTCGAGTTGTTCGCCTTGCCGCACCTGTTCAGCCTCGATCGGAATCGCGCGCGTGTCTATCTGGGTCTCCGACCGGTAGTCGGAGTCGTGGAACTTCACCCACTTTGCGTTCAATTGACCGTTGTCATTGCCGCGTCCATTTACCTGTACTCGCAGCCCGATCAGCAGAGAGGTTTTGTCCCTAACCTCGGCGGCCCTGAAGATTCCCCTTCTGTGCGTCGAGATTTTGGTTGAGGGGCTCAAGACCACAACGGTCTCGGCGCCGGACATGTCACAGACGCTAATAGTATTGGCATCGGCCTTGATCACATTTCCGGTGATCGTAGCTTTCTGTCCTGCTGGCACCTTGTTGGTGGTCACTGCTTTGGTGACTGTCCTGGGACGCGAAAAGCCTCTTAGATCCTGCGCGGCCGTGGGCTGGACTACAAACCCGAGCACGGCCCCGAAGAGAATCGCGTAGAGCGTTGACTTTACATTCTTTGAGGACATCTTGATTTCACCTCTTCCTTTTCGAGACGTGGGATGGTACACGGCGCGTGTGGAGGGCCTGCCTTGTTGATCCCGTGATCTCAAATTGGGGAGACTCCGGGAGTATTAGTGAAGATCGTACTCACTGCCTGGATGCTGGTGAGCGCGCCGTGCTTTCCGGATCGCAAGACGCTGCTGAAATCCATCAACTCGACTAAGCCTCCCCCTTCGCGTCAATAATATGAGCACTTAGCCTCGGTTTGTACTGATAGAACTGACAGGTTCTTTCGGAAAAACCGACAGAAAATTGACCCTGCTAGGAAGACCTGGAGTCCTGAGTTCTGAGTCCTGGGTCCCGTTTGCCTTCATTATGCGGCGATTCGCCACAGCCACGACATCGTAACACTACCGCGAAGGGGCAGAACTGCCGGGCGGTGGAATAGGGCCGAGGGGTATCGAGGATTGAAGCTCGGGATCCAGCGCAAGCAGCGCTCGAAGGGTTTGATATTGGGGGAGATGGTCGTTATCGCCCGGGTCGCCATTGTAAGAGGCACAGAAGTCCTTCCATGCCCTGGCGAATCGAGCCGTCGGAGACTCGTATCCGAACACCCGCGACACTCGAACCGCGGCAGAATCGCTCGTCGGGTGCAAGGCTATGAACTGCTTCAAAACCAACTCGCCGATGAAATCGCAAGCAAGGTCTTCTCTCTGATCCTTCGTAGGCTCTACGCGGGCGCTGCGCGTGGCCTTCTCGGCTACGCCCGCGATGAACCGATTGAGCTTACCGCTTCGAGCGGCAACGTGCGTCAGCTCGTGTGAAAGCACAAAGATCGTGTCGTCATCGGAGGTCAGATCCGGCGCGTACACCGGATCGATGAGGATTTCTGAGAGTCGATTTTCGCGAACCGCGGCTACCCCCTGAAGGTCTTCGCCTGGAACGATTCTGTGCACGTGGTCTATCATTCGCGCGATGCGCGGCCAGTCTGATTTCTTGATGTCGTAGTCCTCAACGGTGTGACGGAGAGTCTCGGCGGTCCAACGCTTCGCGAACGGGAGCAGCCGTCGAATGTTGTTGATGACGATGCGCATGTCTTGACGTTCCGACGTCCTGCCGTCGGGCGCTGGACTCGCGTCGGATCCAAGACCCGTCGTGAGTTCCTGCCGTTCGCCCAGCTTCGATAGCGCTTTCATGATCAGCGCCTGGATTTCTTCGGGGGAAAGTTGATCGACGTTTTCAAGAGTCGAGGGCGGAGCCCCGACGGCCGAATGAATGACGTGGCGGTTTCGCGGGGATAGGATTAGCAGTCCAATAAGCACGCCGGCTATCAGGCCGGCTGTCCACGAAACCCATCCCGGAGCTTTATTCAGACTCATCAAACTGGATCTCGTCCAACTGGGTCTCATCCAACTGGGGCGGTCTGCGTAGGATCGGACGTTTAGCAAGCTTCTCATCACCCACACCCTTCCAGCGGAGCCGGGTTTTACGCAAAGGGAAGTTCTGAGTTTTGAGTTCTGAGTCAGTACAGAGTGCGCCTTTATAATAGTCGGCCAGAGTAGCGGAGCGTCCAGCTCAACACTCAGAACTCAGAACTTTCCTTTGGCACTCAACTGGCCTCATCAATTACAGTCGCTCGTTGATATCAGCGTCGACGGCCGCCACCCCCTCGGAAGCCTCCGCCTCCGCGATAGCCACCGCCACGGGAATAGCCTCCCCCTCGATAACTACCAACATTGCCTCCGCCTCTGTTCTGATAGCTGCTGAAGTCACTCGTGCGTCGAGACCCTTCAGAGCGTCGCGCGGAATCTTTCTGCAACCCATCGTACGTCGAGCGGTCCATCTTCGTCACACGCTCCCGCGCCTGGTCGCTCGAAATCGGAGTCGGACGCTCGGGTTTCTGAACGTTGTTCCAGCCGCCGTTATCCCACTTGCTCCAATTCCCACTCTCGTCGCGGCGATAAACGTTTCCGTCCTTACCGGCGTACAAATTGTCCTGACCCTTGGCAACGAAGCCGCTTCCTTCGTCACCCTTTCGCCTGATCATTGAACCCTGGTCTGTTCGTGTGTACCGGGTAGTCGTCCCTTCGCGGTTGGTGAAGCGTTTTGTTTGAGCCCACTGATCCCCGCGTACTACCGACGTAGAACCCCAGCTCCCGTACACCCCTGAACCCTGGCGCGTCTGGGCGTACGTCCCAGTGCGGGGATTCCAAACCTGCGCCGCGCCTCGCGCTCCATTCGGACCCCAAGCCATCGCACCTCTCGCGTAAGTTCCAGTCGTCGGGTTGTATCTCGCTCCAAATCCAACTCCGCCGTAGGGGCCATAGATTCTACCGGCGCTGCCGTAGAACCCGGTGCGCGGGTTGTACCACGAGCCGTAGCCGTACGTTCGCATCGGCGGGTAATAGATAGGATAGTATCCGCCGTACCAGTAGTACGGAGGGTAGTACCAGCCGGTGCCCCAAACGCTGCAGCCCCAGGCGGTCACCATCCCGGTGTATCCCGCTACCGCGGCATACTCGACCCACTCGTCGTCCTTGTCTTCGTCCTTCACCGTCACGTAGGTGACGTTATGGGACGGGTCGCTCGGAGGGATGCTGTAGATCTCGGCAGGAACCGAATCCGCCACAGACCAGGGTCCGGTTGGCGCGCTTGACTTAAACCAGACCCCTTCAAAGCACATATAGTACGAATCGCCAACCTTGATGATTTCTTTGTCGGTATTGACAGCGCGGGCAAGCGAGGTACTCTCGATCGGCGCAAACTGAGGCTCGCCATTGTAGACCACGTCCGGGCCCTTTAGCTCCTTCTTGTTGACGCGGGCTGTTTGCGGCACCTGCGCAAGAAGAACCGCTTCGGCTGCCTGCTGCGTACCCGGTATCGACGCGAGCACCCGGGACCGCGGATGCTCCATCGGAATTGCCTTGAATTCCGAGGGCAGATTCGGAGTGGCGAAGGTCCAGGGTCCAGCGAAGTCCGACGCGGTGAACCACCTGCCGGCTACCAGATAGTAGATCGGACCCGTCTCACCCAAACGGAACACATCGCTTTCAGTGTTGCTCAACCATAGCAGCCTGCCTCCCGCATGGACCGGGACGTACTTCGGCTCGCCTTGCACCGAGATCAGCTCGGCCGGCGCGGTGCTGACAAAGACCGCCGGTGCCGGCACCTGGTTCTTGTCTTTGTTTTTCAGGCTCTCACGAACCGCAGTCCAGTTCTGATCTTCCTTAGGAAGCTCCTTGAAGCTGCCTGGCAACTTGTGCGCGGCTGCCCACGGGCCTTTCACATCGGGCGCCTGAAGCCACATCGTGTCATAGCGCAGATAGTAGGTGTTCTCCTGCGGATAATTGAACAGATCCCAGTTAGTATTCACCGCGAACTTCAGATCGTTATCTTTAATCGGACTCCAGATTGGATCGCCATCAAGGTTGAGCAGCACTGCCGGTGTCTTGCTGAAGTAGATCGGAGGTGCATCAGCTTTGATGCCGACTACGTTCTTCGGAATGATCTGGCTTTTGTCGATTGATGTGAGCACCCGATCCAGACCGATGAGTCGCGCATCGTCAGGGATCGTTTTCTCGATCTCGCCAACGATCTCTCTGACTTCTTCTTTAGGGAGCGACTGGAAGCTCGCTTCGGTAAGTTTAATCGACGAGAGCTTGACCAAACGTTCAGTAACGGCTACGTCCGTGTCAGCTTCGATCTTGACCGTGCCGAGCGCGGGCTTTTCAGAACCGTCTGCCAGATATGAAACCGCCGCGTAGCCGACGAGGTGCCGCTGGTTGTCCCAGCTCGCGATCTGTGGCTGATGTATTACGATTTTTGCTCCGCCCGCCGTGTCGTAGCTTCTAGGCCAGGGCTTATCAACCGAAGATGCGGTAGCGCTCTTGCTCGTCGCAGCAGCGGGGGCCGCCGGTGCATTTTGCGGCGCTGTTGGTTGGGCATGTTGCGGCGGACTTTGCGGCGCATTTTGTTGCGCGCTTTGCTGCACCCACCCTTCGGCTGGAAAGGGGGGACACAGGCCCGCAAGGCCGAGAACAATAACGAGAATTACCACGCGCTTCATATGCGGACCTCGCTTTTCCGGTTTCCGCCGCTGGCGGACGATTAGCCTGCCCAGGACGGGTCTGGAGCAAGGACACAAAAGCCAACCGAAAGGCCGGACGCATTGCCAACTCTTATCAAAATCAACTCAACAGAGACCCACTACGGCACTTACTTGTTGCGCCGCATCACTCCCATCACTTTTGAAGGAAAGCTTCCGAAGTTCTCTATCTCGAGGCGCCATTGTTCAGTCTTCTTATCCATCTTCATCTTGACCTCAGCCAGGCCGATGAAAGTTCCCGTGCCTCGTCCCTTCGCGTCAAAAATGATCTCGATTATTGAAAAGGGGTAATCGGTCGAGCGAGCGCCGCTGCGGAGCTCAAAGAACTTTTGCCATCGCTCGAAGGCAGCTACGATTCTCCGCTGGCCGTTGACCTGCGATTCGCGAACTACGAGCAAATCGCGACGGGTCTGACCGGTTGCGGCGATGAACCCGAGATTGTTCTTGCGAATGGCTTTCAACAGGTCGTCCTGCCCGCCGCTCGCAAGGATATTGAGATACTTTAATGCTTCTTCGTCATTGGTCTTCGCGGTTAGCTCCAGGGTGAAGCCGATGCTCGCGGACCTGCCGGTCATGTTGATGATCGTGCCGGTGTAGACTTCCTTTATGGTACCGTCTTCCTTTTTGCCCTCTCCCTTGTTGCCCTCTCCCCCTTGCGCTCGCGTAACTGTGGGAAGCACTAAACCGCAGGCAATCATCACGGCTGTCATCGCGACTAAAGCCAGTATCCGTTTCATCTGTCCCTCGCTTTCTCTCGTCAAGGCAATGTGGTGGGCGCGTGCGTCGCAAGTTGTCGCACCGGGGGCAGTCAACCACCAAGGTAGCCCCGGCCTGATTGTATGAATGGTTTGCTCAGGCTTGAACTGTCACAATTGACAGGCATCGTGAAGAAACTGTGACAGTTCGTGAAAATGTTGGACCGTTTGCCTTCAGTCCGCGGCCGACGATCGCCCGACCGACGACGCGTCAAGGTACTCAGGAATCAGGGGCACACCGCCCGCAGTCGGGTCTAATGGCTGCCGGCTCCTTTATCGGTTGGCGTGTCGGTCATCGAATTGCGGAGGTCGATCATCGATTGTTGACTAACTCGAAGCATGCCTTCGGTTGGACGGTCCAGATCCATGATCAGGAAAAGCACAAGGGAAAACCCAACCACCAGCGCCGCCAGCGCCGGTGTCCGTCGCGAAGAGGTAAGTCTCTCGTGGTAGCCCATGGCCGCCATCGAGATGCCCGCGAGCAGATAAAGGGTGAGCCAGATAGCTCCGGGCACGCGGCTCCTGATCGCTACCATGATTCGTTTCGCGTGTAAGTCGATTACTTCGTTGAGCGACTGAACAAACAGCGCTGTTATTGGCGACGGGTTCTTTTGGGCGGCGGCAACCGCTTGCGACCAAAGACGGTTATGCAACTCCTCGGATCCGGCGACCGCCTCGCTCAGATTTCCGGCGTTCGCCGCTTCAAGCCGAATGTCTACATACTGGCGAAGCAAGTCGCGAGTTTCGCCAGAAGCGGGTTGTGGAAGCATTTCAGCACGCAGATAAGTTGTTCCGATGGCGTTGGCTTCGAGCAGGACCGCCTGGCGGCGATCTTCAAAGCGTGATGCGGCCAGTCCGAAGGTGAACGCAAGCATGAAGGCAAGTAGCCCCAGCATTGCTCCAACCATGGCCCCGACGGGCCCCTCCACCTCCCGTTCGCTAGACTCTCTCCGGTAACGCGCGATACGACGACCAATCTCACCCGAAACCCATGCGATTAGAATGGTGAGCGGGAGAAGAGACCAGAGCGGCAGTGAGTCAAGCAGTCCACCAGAATGCATCCATCCCTCCAAGTTGTGGTGCTGAGTGCCAGGCCTTGAGCCCTTGAAGCTGAGTGTCAGCCCGTTTCAGAGGTTGGAGAAACCTGAATTGGCCTGGCAATTGTCGCCGAGTCAACAATCCACCGTGCCCTCTGCCGAAGAAGGTCACGTATCTTATGAATCACCCTCGCTGAGAACGCCCCAAACCCGAAACAATCACGCGGACTGCCCGGCTTCGCTCGACTGTCTCAATACCTTTCCCTCCCGCAACGTCGACTCGGCAGTGTGTTGTGCAAAGAAGTGCATCAGCCGGGCAACCACGCCGGTCCAACCGGTCTGATGACTGGCGCCGAGGCCTGCACCATTGTCCCCGTGGAAATACTCATAGAAAAGAATGAGGTCGTGCCACACCGGGTCTTTCTGGAACTTCTCGGTGCCTCCATAGACTGGACGGCGGCCATCTTCTCCACGCAAAAAGATCTTGCTCAAACGGGACGCAATCTCCCCGGCTACCTGATAGAGATTCATCATCCGGCCCGAACCCGTCGGACACTCAATCCTGAAGTTGTCGCCGAAGTAGGTGTAGTACTGGAGAAGCGCTCGAATGATCAGCGCGTTGACCGGCATCCAGATAGGCCCGCGCCAGTTCGAATTACCGCCAAACATCCCGGTATCTGATTCGGCCGGCAAGTACCCGACCCGAAATTCCCGCCCACCCACCGAGATGACGTAAGGGTGGTCAGCGTGATAACGCGAAAGCGAACGAATGCCATAAGGACTCAGGAATTCGTTCTCATCGAGCATCCTGTACAACACGCGTCGCAGTCGCTCTTCATTCAGGATAGATGCGAGATGGCGGCCTCCTTCACCAACCTTTACCGGATCGTGAATTGACTCTCGCAGCTCCGGCCTGGCTCTCAGAAACCTTCGAAGACGTTCCCCCATCTCCGGGTATTTTGCAATCAACTTTCCTTCGAAGACGGTGGCGGCGCAAAGCGGAAGGAGACCTACCATGGACCTGACCTTGAGCCGCGTGGCCTGCCCTGATGGCAGTCGCAACACGTCATAGAAAAAGCCGTCTTCGTCATCCCACATGCCGGTGTCGGTACCAAGATGGCTCATTGCCGAGGCGATCCATAAGTAATGTTGCACAAACTTCAGCGCCATCTCCGCGTAGTCGGGGTCGCTTATGGCAAGCTCTGATGCAATCTCGAGCATGTTTTGAGAGAACAGTGCCATCCACGCGGTACCGTCGGCCTGCTCGAGATAGCCGCCAGTCGGGAGAGGAGCGCTTCGATCGAATACGCCGATGTTGTCCAGGCCCAGGAATCCGCCCTCGAACAGATTCAATCCCGACCTGTCCTTGCGGTTAACCCACCAGGTGAAATTCAATAACAGCTTTTGAAAACTGCTCTTGAGCCATTCCTTGTCGCCCTCTCCTTTTACCATCTTCTCGAGCCTGTAGGTGAAAATGGTAGACCACGCGTGCACCGGCGGATTGACGTCCCCGAAGTTCCACTCATACGCCGGAATCTGACCGTTGGGATGAATGTATCGTTCGCTCAACATCAGGTTCAGTTGTTGCTTCCCAAAATCGAGGTCTACGAGTGACAGCGACAAAACGTGAAACGCCAAATCCCAGGCCGCGTACCAGGGATATTCCCATTTGTCCGGCATAGAGATCACATCGCCGTTGTACATATGGTGCCAGTGATCGTTTCGAGGAGCTCCCTTTCGGACTGGCTGGAACGGACCGGCCCCACGCTCCTCCAGCCACTTGTCTACGTCGTAGTAATAGAACTGCTTTGTCCAAAGCATTCCGGCGAGAGCTTGCCGCATCACGTTGCGCGAGTCCTTATCGAAAGATGCAGGAATGATTTCGGCGTAGAACTCGTCCGCTTCCTTTTTCCGCGATTGCAGCGTCCGCTTGAACTCCTCGCCGAACGGGTTTCGAGCGCTGCTTGAATCCGACGCAGAGAAATTAGCATCCGATAGCCGCAGCCTGACCACTTCGGATTTGCCGGGTTCGATCGTCAGCCGATAATGCGGAGATACCTTCGTCCCCACTTGTTCGGAGTTCACCGCCCCTTGCTGGCCATGCACGAGGTAGTTGTTGACGCCGTCCTTGACATACGGACTCCTGTTCGGCGCGCCAAATATCCGCTCGATGTTGGTTTCGTTTTCGGTGAACAGGAGCGGGACATTGCCCTCACAGTACAGCCAACGCTCGCCCGTCTTCGGTGAGTTAGCGTGTACGACACTTGCCCGGTTGATCGATGCGACCTGTCGCAGTGTGGGCTTGTCTGAGCCCTCTCGCCACGACCATTCGTTTCTGAACCAAAGCGTGGGGAGCACGTGCAGCTCGGCCGCTTCCGGGCCGCGGTTGTGGACGGTGATCTGAATCAGAATATCCTCGGGCGAGTGCTTGGCATACTCCACGAACACATCAAAGTAACGGTCGTCATCAAAAGCGCCAGTGTCGATCAGTTCATATTCGAATTGATCACGTCCCCTGCCCTTGCTGGTGTTGACGAGATCAGCATACGGAAAAGCCACTTGCGGATACTTGTACAGGTACTTCATGTATGAATGGGTTGGTGTCGAGTCGATATAGAAGTAGTACTCCTTCACATCCTCGCCGTGATTGCTTTCGCTGTTGGTGAGACCGAACAGCCGCTCTTTGATTATTGGATCCTTGCCATTCCAAATAGCGAGGGCGAAGCAGAGTCGCTGTGAGTCGTCGGAGATGCCTGCGAGGCCATCTTCGCCCCATCTATACGCGCGAGATCGAGCCTGGTCGTGACTGAAGTAGTTCCATGCGTCACCCCCGTCGCTGTAGTCCTCGCGCACAGTTCCCCACTGTCGTTCACTAAGGTATGGTCCCCACTTCTTCCACGGAGCTGTGCGCTCCTCACATTCGGCAAGTCGTTGTTGTTCGGTGTTCATATTATTTTCCTTTTAGTGCGGCGAACTCAGCGCCCTGGGGGCGCACAGTGTCTGTTTTTTTTTGCCATCTTCTCGTTACGTAATGAAGGCCCACGTTTGAACGACGTGAGCCTTCGAAGCAGCGGTAGGTTCGATTCTTAGGTTGTGGTATTGGCAATGCCTTTGTTCACCAGCAGTCGAATCTCCACGCGGCGGTTCTTGGCGCGGCCTTCGGCAGTGGTGTTTTCTGCAACAGGTTTCAAGTCACCATAGCCGAACGGTTGCACCAGTCGCTGTAACGGCAGATTGTGCTTCGTGACAAGGTAATCAATGACGGCGTTCGCGCGACGCTCACTCAGAGAGCGATTCTTCGCGGTGTTCCCGGTCGTGTCGGCGAATCCCACGACCGCCACTACCCATCCTTTGGTATTCTGAGTCTTGACCCACGCGGCAGCATCATCGATTGTAGCCTTCCCTTTCGGGCCGAGAACCGAGGAGCCGGTGGCGAACAATACGGTGATCGTCTTTACAGGATCGAAGTCATCCAGCCCATTGATCCGATTGTTGGCCATGGTTGCCGATTTCATGGCTTCCTCTGCTTTTGCTCGGGCCTGACGAGTGGCCTCGGCGTTTTCCTCGGCTTCACGCGCCAGCCTCCTCGCCTCTTCTTCGGCCGCGGCTATTCGGGCCTGATTCTCCTTGGCAAGCTCCTCCGTGGGACTCACCCGCGCCTCCAGCGATTGAGCTGCTCTCAAGTCGTCATCCTCAAACTTGATTATCTCTGCAACCAATTGGCCCTCGGAGTTGGCAGTACCGGTCGCTTCCAGCCGGAGACCACGCAGGATGTAGGTCACGTCATAGTGCTTGCCACCGCGAAACGCACCCTTCCTGTGTGTCTTGACCTCCGTGGAAGGCAGTAGCTTGACTGCTCTTTCCACGCCGGATTGATCGCGCATGATGAAAGAATCGGGCTCGCGCTTCAGAACAAACCCAACTACCTTCAACTTCTGTCCGGTTGGGAAAGCCTGTACCTTCCCGCCACTCTGGTTTTGACTCGCGCCGGCCAATGCGCTCCCACTCGCTACAAGCGCAAGAGCGAGCACGATCGCCTCCAACCATCTTGCTCTCTTCGTTTCCATTATCCTTGCTCCTTATGTTGTTTTTTTAAAGATAGGCCGGTTGGCCGTTGAAGCAACAAGGATTGTCTGGGATGAAAGTCCAAGCTGCTCTTGGCGCTCGTGTCCGGCTCGGAGCTCTGCCAGCAGGTTTGTCAATACAAACCGGGCCTGACAGCGCGGACTCCAGTGCGGATTCTACTGGCAACCGGATTTCACTGATACTGGCAAAAATGCCAGTCCGGCCTACCCCGAGTCCGGTTCGATCCGGCGGCGGCGCCAGGCTAAATAAGGAATCAGCACAGCCGCGGTTACGAGGATGTAAAGAAGTATCGCGGCAAAAACCAGTTTTGGTTGTGGATAGATCGCGCCGGCGATCGCCAGCGCAACCCCCGGGTGCCTTGATGCGGTCGACAGCGCGAGCACGGTTCGATTCTCAGGCTTGGGCGCTCCAAGAAAATGACCGGCAGCAACCCCGGCCGCAATGAACACAATAGTCGCCGCCAAAGTTCCGTTGCCGATCAGCGAAACAACTGTCGTGAAGAATTTGATCAAGATCGCCACAAGGGTCCCGATTAGCACGATGGCAGCGACAATAGAGAGTCGCCTCGCAGCCTTCCTGGCAATTCTCGGCGAGATTCGGTGCATCAGCATTCCGGCTCCCAGAGGTATGAGCACTGTAGTCAGCACAACAAACGCGACCGTCATCAGTCCGATCTCAGGTTGGTTCCTGTCAGTCCACCAAAAAAGCTTAACGCTGATTGGCACGAATAGAATTGCGAGGGCCGCTTCGACAACCAGCAGGCTGAACATGTATGAACGAGCGCCGCGAGCACGCAGGGCTTGCATCGGCAACAGAGGCGGGACAGGCGAGATCGACAGGATCACCAGTGCCGCCTCGACTGCCGGTTCCAACTTGAATGAGACAGCGAGCGCACCTGCAAACAGCGGCATGAGGACATTCATCGACAGCACCGAGCTGAGAAGCAGTGCCCGGTCGCGCAACAGGTAAAGGATGTCGCGAGGACTTACGTCGAGTCCAAGTGCGAACACAAGGATTCCAACGCTTATTCTGATAAGAACCGAAACCACTATTGCGAGCGTCATAACTGATTCGGGTTATCCGGGCCGTTTCAACCAACAAGGGTGCTTCGATCGAATTTGACTTAGTGCTGAACCACGCATCCGAGTTGCGCGCCGCTGGCGTTCGGTGACAGCTCAATCGAGGATTGTATAGTCAATGGCCCTGATATGAATACTGGCAGTAATGGCAGCCCGAGCGGTGAAGAGCGGAGTTAATTCTCGACTGTCAAATTGCTCACCAGACAGGGAGTGTCGTCTGTAAGTTTTTCGCTTCCTTCCTGTCAGAATTGACAGTTCTAAGCCATTTCGTGGGACCCTACAATAAACCAGACGTCGACAGGACGTCTCCATACCTGGTGATAGAAGATTAGGCGAAAGGGCATTGTGATCTCGCAAAGATTGCTTTGGGAAGAGACGGCTCTTTGTCGTTTTTTCCGGTCGCCCGTGACAACCAGCAGCTTCCCGCAAAATGGTAATGACGAACGGACAGTTTTTAACACCAGGTCTTCCACCCGCGAGCTGCAACCGTCGCGACCGCGGTTCTCTTTCGCCAAACATCTTTAGCACACGCGGCAACCCGAACCATGCTCGCAACAGGAGTCGACGATGAATACTTTGAGAAGAAATGTCGCTATATTGGCATCGGCTGCGTTTGCCGCCGCAACATTGGCTCTGAGTACCGGGTGCGGGGGGAAGGCTGATCCCAAGGCAAGCGCTGCTACCGTTCCGCCTCCCTCGGTAGTGGTCGCGGAAGTGGCTCAACGGACGGTTCCCATCTACAGCGAGTTTGTGGGACAGACCAAGGCCGACGCCACGGTCGAGTTGCGCGCACGAGTGGAAGGCATACTCGAGAAGATCTACTTCAAACAGGGCAGCCCGGTTAAGAAGGGCGACCTGTTATTCACTATCGACAAGCGCCCGTTCGATGCGTCTCTACAGTCGGCCAAGGCGACGCTCGCTAAAGCCGAATCAGACCTCGCGCAAGCAGAGCAGCGAACCGACGTCTTGCAGGCGCAAGCACAATTGGCAGATGCACAAGCAACTCACAGCCGAACCCAGCAAGACCTGGCCCGCGTTCAGCCCCTCGTAAAAGAAAAGGCAGTTACCGAACTGGAACTTGACGCGGCGGTGGCGAACGAAAAATCCGCGCATGCCAACGTCGACGCAAAGAAGGCCAACCTTACAAATCTGGAGGCCTCGGTCAAGTACACGATCCAGCGAGCCGCCGCCGAAGTCTCCGCGGCGAAGGCCCGAGTAATCCAAAGCGAGCTTGATCTGAGCTACTGCAGCATCTATTCACCCATCAGCGGAATCATCGGTTTCAAGAATGTCGACGAAGGCAATCTCGTCGGGAGAGGTGAAGCTACGCTCCTGGCGACGGTATCCTCGGCGGACCCGCTTCTGATCGACTTCAACGTGAGTGAGAATGATTACCTGAGGCTTAGCGGTCCCGAAACCAAGAAGAAGGCCGGCTCTCTGCAGTTCGAATTGATTCTCGCCGACGATAGCGTTCACCCGCATCCGGGAACCTTCAAAGTTCTTGACCGCACCGTGGATCCGACTACCGGTACCTTGAAAGTTCAAGCGAGTTTCCCGAACCCGGACAATCACCTGCGGCCGGGACAATTCGCTAGAGTTCGGGTGGCGGTTGCCGAGCGAGAGAATGCCGTCCTCGTACCCCAACGCGCGATTCAAGAGCTGCAAGGGGCAAAGACAGTGCTGGTAGTCGACGGGGAAAACAAAGCCGCGTTGCGCACCATCAGTGTCGGCGACAAGTCGGACAAGTACATGATCGTGCTCGATGGCCTGAACGCCGGAGAGCGAGTGATAGTCGAAGGCATGCAGAAGGTCAGACCGGGCAGCGAGGTCAAGCCTTCGGCCGCCGCTCCCGAGGGTGAATCAGGGCAAAAGGTAGAAGGGAGTTAGGACACATGGCGAACTTCTTTATCCGGCGGCCTATTGTCGCCATGGTCATTTCCATTCTGACCGTGCTGCTGGGCGTCGTGGTCATTAAGGGTCTTTCAATCGAGCAATATCCGTTTCTTGCTCCACCGAATATCCGCGTGACTGCCACGTATCCCGGCGCATCGGCAGAAGCTGTTGAACAGTCGGTGGCGACCCCGATCGAGCAGGAAGTCAACGGCGTCGATCGCATGATCTACATGAAGTCGTCGAATACCAGCGACGGCCGCATGCTTCTGGACGTCAATTTTGAAGTAGGCACCGATCAGGACACCGCAAACGTTCTAACTCAGAATCGAGTTTCAACCGCGGCCGCCAGACTTCCAGCAGAAGTGAATCAACAGGGCGTCACCGTCAAGAAGCAAAGTCCCAGCATCTTGATGGTGATCTCGCTTTTCTCGCCGGAGAATGCATACGACGCAAACTTCCTCATCAATTATTGCGGCATCAACCTGCGCGACCAGATTCTCCGTATTCCGGGAATCGCGCAGGTTGATCTCTTTGGCGGGACCGACTATGGAATGCGAATCTGGTTACGGCCTGACAAGCTGGCTAAGCTCGGACTGACTCCCTCTGATGTCATTTCAGCGATCAAGGAGCAGAACCTTCAGGCCCCCGCGGGCAAGGTCGGTGCGGCGCCAACCCCACAAACCCAGGAATTCACTCAAACGCTCAATGCTCCCGGGCGCCTGGTGACCACGGATGAGTTCGAGAACATCATCATTCGTCAGACCAGTACTGCCGCGGTTGTCAGGATCAAGGACGTAGGGCGGGCCGAACTGGGGTCGCAGGACTACAACTCATTTGGCCGGCTGAACGGGAAACCCGGCGGCGCAATGGCGGTATACCTGCTGCCGGGCGCAAACCAACTCAAGGCCGCCGATACGATCTACGAGACGATGGAGCACGCGAAGTCGCTGTTTCCGCCTGCGATGGATTACAAGATCGTCTACGACACAACACCGGCAGTCGAGGCTTCGATCCACGAAATACTGAAGACCTTTGTCGAAGCTCTGATTCTGGTCACCATAGTTGTCTTCGTCTTTCTACAGAACATCAGGGCAACGATCATCCCGATGCTGACGATTCCGGTCTCACTGATCGGAACATTCATCTTCTTCCCAATCCTCGGTTTTTCAGTCAACACACTCTCGATGTTTGGTCTGGTGTTAGCCATTGGCATTGTGGTTGACGACGCCATTGTGGTGGTGGAGGCAGTAATTCACCACCTGGAACATGGTCTGGCTCCAAAAGAAGCAACATTCCAGGCGATGAAAGAAGTATCGGGCCCAGTTGTCGGTATCGCCCTGATCCTCTCGGCGGTATTCGTTCCGGTAGCGCTGCTCGGCGGACTCGTTGGCAGCATGTACAAGCAGTTTGCTTTGACGATCGCAATCTCGGTGTTGCTCTCCGCCTTCAACGCACTTTCATTGACTCCGGCATTGTGCGCCTTGATGCTCAAGGTACCAAAACCAATGCGCGGACCTCTCGGAACGTTTTTCCGCGGGTTCAACAAAGTCTTTGACGTAACCACGAACGGATACGTCAACGCGTCCCGCCTGCTTGTACGCAGAGGGATTCTGACGATTATCATCGTCGCCGGCGTATCGCTTGGAGCCGGACTCTTTGCGAAAGCAATCCCGGCTGGGTTTATTCCTGACGAAGACCAGGGAATATTCGGCGTCAATATCCAGCTTCCCAATGGTGCCTCGCTGGCTCGTACCGGTGCGGTACTGAAGTCGGTGGAAGAGATCCTCGCAAAGACCGAAGGTGTCGATTCCTATCAGACCGTCGCCGGATTCGGCGTTGTCACCAACACGTATCAGCCCAACTACGGGACGGTTTTCGCTCGTCTTCATCCCTGGGAAGAGAGGAAAGGCGAGGCGCTGCACGTGAAAGGGATCATGACGCAACTGCAGAGGCAGTTCGCGACCATTCCGGAGGCGGTGGTTTTCCCGTTCAACATCCCGACCCTCAGCGGCTTCGGCGCGGCGTCCGGTTTCAACTTTCTCATTCAGGACCGCAGCGGTTCGATGACTGTCCAGCAACTCGGCGAACAGACCCAGAAATTCCTCGCGGCGGGACGTCAGAGGCCGGAGCTCGGTAACCTGTTTACCTCCTTCGATCCGAACTACCCGCAGGTCAAGGTTGAGTTGGATCGCGAAAAGGCGAGGACGCTGGGAGTACAGGTCAACGACGTATTTCAAACAATGTCGTCGGCGATGGGCGGGGCGTTCGTGAACGACTTCAATCGGTTTGGAAGGCTGTATCGTGTGTACGTTCAGGCCGAGGCGTCAAATCGGCTGAAGTCCGAGGACATCGGGAACATCTACGTAAGGTCCAAGACGACGAACGCAATGGTTCCTCTGTCTACGCTGGTTACCATCAAGGACGTTGCGGGTACCGAGCTTACAACACGATTCAATCTGCTGCGATCCGTAGAGCTACAGGGAACACCGGCCCGTGGTTTCACGTCCGGTCAGGCGCTTGCAGCTCTTGAGCAGGTGTTTGCCGAGACCATGCCCAAGGAGATGAGCTTCTCGTATTCGCAGCTCTCCTACCAGGAGAAGGTAGCTCCGCCGGCAGCGCCGACCTTCATACTCGCGATCGTCGTAGTCTTCCTCTTGTTGGCCTCGTTGTACGAGAGCTGGCGCTTGCCATGGGCGGTGCTGCTCGGCTCCCCGCTCGTGGCTCTGGGAGCCTTCTTCGGTGTGTGGCTGATGGGCTATGACAATAACGTGTACGTTCAGATTGGCCTCGTCATGCTAATCGGGCTTGCGGCGAAAAACGCGATTCTGATCGTGGAGTTCGCCAAAGCCAAACACGAAGAGGGCTCCCCTCTCGAAGAAGCGGCGTTGACCTCGGCACGACTCAGGTTCCGCCCCATTCTGATGACCGCGTTCGCGTTCATCCTCGGTGTCGTGCCGCTGATGCGCGCGAGCGGCGCCGGAGCCGGAGCTCAAAACGTCATGGGCACCGGCGTATTCTGGGGCATGTTGATCGCAACTGCGCTGGGTGTGTTCATCATCCCCGGTAACTTCACGTTCATCGAAGGCCTCGGCCGTCGGGGTCACGCACAAGCGCCAAGCGTAGCCGAACCGCCTTCGCACGAAGGACCATTGCCTGAGCCCGTAGGAGTAAAAGCCGCCGGGGGAGGAGATCGATGATGGTCAGACGACTGATATCTGTCCTGCTGCTGACGTGCCTGGCGGGGGCCTGCACGGTCGGTCCGAAATACCGGCGAACACAGGTGCAAACGCCGTCGCCTTATCGCGCTGATCCCTCGGCTCAACCGGATCCACAAAGCCTCGCGAATTCGAAATGGTTCGAGGTGTTCAAGGATCCCAAGCTCGAGGAGCTTATTCGCGCGGCTCTGGTCGCAAACTACGACTTGCGCGAGGCAGTCGCTCGCGTAGATGAAGCGCGGGCCAATTACGGCATAACTCGCTCCGATCAGTTTCCGACTATCGCCGGCAGTGCCGATGTCACCCAAACACGGCGATCCAGGAATGGGTCGGTTGAGATTCCAGAGCCGCTGGACCGAGACCGTGGTTTCGGGAGCGTCCTCCTGAACCTTCTGACATTCGAGGTGGACATCTGGGGACGTCTGAGACGCGCTACGGAATCCGCGAGGGCCGATCTGCTGGCCAGCGAGGAAAACCGGAAAGCGGTGACGACCACGCTTGTCAGCGATGTTGCGACCGCTTACTTCAATTTGCGCGAGCTGGATTTTGAGCTGGAGATCGCCAAGCGCACGCTTTCCTCACGTCAGGAGTCGCTTAGAATCGTGAGCGCGCGACAGCAACGCGGCGTTTCAAACATGCTCGAGGTCCGTCAGGCGGAACAATTAGTCTACAGCGCCACCGAAGTGATACCTGCGACCGAGCAGGCAATCGAACAGCAGGAGAACTTCATCAGCTTTTTGATAGGCAGGAACCCGCAGGCCATCGATCGCGGCCTGGCGCTCACCGAGCAGCAGATGCCTGTCAGCGTGCCCGCGGGTCTGCCGTCCGAGCTCATCGAGCGGCGTCCCGATATTAGAGTCGCTGAAGAGAATCTCGTCTCGGCAAACGCGCTGATCGGGGTTGCAAAGGCTGCCTATTTCCCGCGCATTACTCTCACCGGTTTTCTGGGATTCGAGAGCAATCAGCTATCGAGCTTGTTCAAGAATTCGAGGAGCACCTGGGCTTTTACCCCTGAGCTTACACAGCCGATTTTCACCGGCGGTCGTCTCAAATCGACGGTGCGATTCAGCGAAGCCCAGAGAGAATTCTTCCTGGTCAACTACGAGCGGACGATTCAGAACGCCTTTCGCGAAGTCTCGGATTCGCTGATTGCCTATCGCAAAGTGAAGGAAGTCCGGGGCCAGCGTGAGTTGCTCGTTACGACCCTCAGGGACCGCTCTCGCCTCGCGTATATGCGCTACACAGGTGGAGTCTCGAACCTGCTCGAAGCGCTGGACGCCGACAGAGATCTGTTTACCGCCGAGCTCAATCTCGCGCAGTCTCGCCGCGACGAATTGCTGACGGTGGTCCAGCTTTACAAGGCGCTTGGAGGTGGCTGGCAGGTTTAGTACAGTAATCGCTATGAAAACAGAAGAGGTAATTCAAAGATCAAAACGCTTTGCTGAGCCCTACTGCGTGACAAACGGTGCAGGCTTTCGGCTAAAGGACATCGATCCCGGTGACACGCTGGAGTTGAAATCAGAAGACAAACCCCGTGCTAAGGAAGCGCTCACCTTCGGCGTTGAGGCCCTGGCCGAACTGCAAGAGCTGCTCTATGCGCAGGACCGCTGGTCGGTACTGATCATTTTTCAGGCGATGGATGCAGCAGGCAAGGACGGTGCGATCAAACACGTAATGTCGGGCATAAATCCTCAGGGCTGTCAGGTCTTTTCGTTTAAAGCCCCGTCGACCGAGGATCTCGAACACGACTTCATGTGGCGCTGCTTGAAATCTCTGCCTGAGCGCGGGAGGATCGGCATCTTTAATCGCAGTTACTATGAAGAGACGCTCGCGGTTCGTGTTCATCCGGAGTTCCTCGAGAAACAGAAGCTCCCCGCCCAAGTTATGGGAGACAATATCTGGAAGGGCCGCTACAGAGACATTCGAAACATCGAGCGCTACCTCTCGCGAAACGGCACCAAGATCATCAAGTTTTTCCTTCACCTGTCGAAGGGCGAGCAAAAGCGCCGCTTTCTCGAGCGTCTCGACGATCCGGATAAAAACTGGAAGTTCTCAGCGAACGACGCAAAAGAGCGCGAGCACTGGAAGGACTACATGGAGGCGTACGAGGAGACGATCCGGCGGACCGCCACCAAGTATGCGCCCTGGTATGTTGTGCCAGCCGACAACAAATGGTTCACGAGGGTGGTCGTTGCCGCAGCGGTGATCGGTGAAGTGGCATCGCTCGACTTGGCCTTCCCGAAGGTGACGAAGCGCCAACGCGAGGAGTTGCAGGCCGCCAAACAAGCCTTAGTGGGTGCAGATGCTCAATAACTTTCCTGACAACGTGCAATTGAATCATGGCAACGGCGCTCGGAACATCGACTTCGACTTCAGGGAGACTTTATCGCCTTGTTCCGGGCGTCGCGTTGCTGCGCACCTACGAACGCGCGTGGCTGCGTCCTGACATCATCGCCGGCCTGACCCTGGCCGCATATCTGTTACCTGCCGGCATCGGAGATGCCTCGCTCGCCGGGTTACCAGCCCAGGCGGGCATCTATGCAGTTCTGTTTTCGGGACTGGTTTTCTGGCTCTTCTGCAGCTCACGCCACACCGCTATCACAGTGACGTCCGCGATCTCGCTGCTCGTCGGCTCTTCACTCGGGGAGATCGCGCGCGGCGATACCTCTCGCTTCGGCGCCCTGGCAGCGTGCACCGCCTTGCTTGTTGCACTGATATTCCTGGCTGCCTGGATGTTTCGCGCAGGAGCGATAGTCAACTTCATTTCTGAAAGCGTGATGGTCGGGTTCAAAGCGGGGGTCGCGCTTTACCTGGCGAGCACGCAGTTGCCAAAGCTGTTCGGCTTTCGCGGCGGCGAAGGCAGCTTCTGGGAACGAAGCGGGCACTTCATCGCTAATATCCGCGACACCAATTCGTCGGCACTACTGATCGGCCTTGGAGCGCTGGCAGTGCTTGTGCTCGGGAAAGTGTTTTTGAAGAATAGACCGGTCGGGTTGTTCGTTGTCATAGGAGGCGTAGTCCTCGCCACTGTTCTGAGCCTGGATGCGCGCGGCGTGAAGATGTTGGGGGAAGTGCCACAGGGCCTGCCCACTCCTACACTCCCGGCTGTGCACTGGACAGATCTGAACGATCTGCTGCCTCTCGCGATCGCATGCTTCCTGTTGGGCGCAGTGGAAACGGCGGCAATCGGCCGGATGTTCACTGCAAAGCACGGCGGGCGCTTTGACAGCAATCAGGAGTTCCTGGGGCTCGCGGCCAGTAACCTTGTAGTCGGATTTGGACAGGGCTTTCCGGTGAGCGGAGGGATGTCGCAATCGCTGGTCAACGAGAGCGGAGGCGCCCGGACTCCACTCTCAGGACTGGTTGCGTCCGGCATTGTCCTGCTCGTCAGCCTTTTCCTGTCAGGTTCGCTGCGCAATCTGCCGCAGCCGGTCCTCGCGGCGGTAGTTCTGGTAGCGGTAGCCGGTCTGTTCAAGGTCTCGGAGCTGCGGCACCTTTGGCGAGTCGATCGCGCGGAGTTTATGGTTGCGGCCGCTGCGCTGCTGGGAGTGCTCGGCTCCGGCCTCTTGCGAGGCGTGATGATTGGAGCCCTGATATCGCTCGTCCAGCTAATAAGAGCTGCATCTCAGCCGCACGTGGCGTTCCTTGGGCGAATCCCCGGAACACGACGCTTCAGCGACTTCGCGCGCCACTCCGACAATGAGCCGCTTCCCGGCATTCTGATCGTCAGAGTCGAATCGGGCATCGTGTATTTCAATGCGGGCTTCGTTCGCGACGCAATGCTGGACCGAGTGTGCTGTGAGCCGTCACCCCCAAGGCTTGTGGTGATCGACCTCTCGGCTACGCCGCGCATCGACATGCACGGCGCCGCGGAGATCGGCGGTATCGCCGACGAGCTGGCGGCCAAGGGTATCCGGCTCCAGGTAGTTGAAGCGCGATCATCTGTAAGGGACCGATTACGTGCAGTAGGGCTTGAGGAGAAGCTCGGCGGTATAGACCGGTTCCGAACGGTAGCCCAGGTCGTCGAGGAGTTTGAAAAGCACGGACCTGACGAATCGACAGGCTCTGCCGAGAAGATGACTCGACAAACGTCAGCCTGACCCGCGGACAGATAATGAGAGGTGAGACTTGATTCGATCCGCATCGCTGAATGGGCTCCGTAGAACGCCTGCTGGACTGATGTCACGACTGTTGACCGCGGATTGGCATTTAACTCTTCTGCTCGGTTTACTTCTGCTGGTGATCTTTGTCCTGTATCCCATCAGCGACGGCGGTTTAGTCCTGGCGATCATTCTTCAGTCTTTCTTGACGCTGATTCTGCTGTCCGGAGCTGCCCTGGCCTCAAGAAGCAAGATTGGGCGCAAGCTTGGGCGCAAGATCGGGCGGACATTCGTGATAGTTCTGGCAATAAGTACGGCGGTCATCGGATGGGTAAGAACATTTTTTACCGACGCGCCGCTTAATGTCTTCGGCATCTCAATCTGGGTCGTATTCCTCGCGACTCTCACCGTGCTGATCATCTTCAGAATATTTGCTCAAGGCCGGATTAACATGCATCGCATTCAAGGTGCAGTTGCAGCCTACCTCCTGCTTGGTGTGATCTGGTCGGGTTTGTACAGGTTGGTCGTACAGTTTGATCCGCGGGCGTTTACACTGCCTTCTGTTGTTGATGAAAGCACGCTGATGTCCAAGCTGGTCTACTTCAGCTTCGTGACGCTCACTACGGTAGGGTACGGAGATGTAACCGCGGTGCATACGGCCGCTCGGTCACTGGCCATTCTGGAAGCCCTAATCGGACAGCTCTTCCCTGCCGTGCTGATTGCCAGGCTGGTCTCGATGGAAGTCGTCGACCGCACCGCTCCACCGCCCTAGCGCCCTTGTCTGTACCAGGTCCAAGTGATCTTGATGGTCCAGTCGCCGGGCCTTCTGCCGCCGAATGGAATCTCGGGTTTGACGGCCAGCGCAAACTTTGGATTAATCACCCTCCCCACCTGTAACCCAACACGGAAGTTCGTTTGGTTGTCTTTAGTCCAATCGGTCAGTGACTCGGCATCCGCTTGTATCCACCATCGTTTGGCCACGCGGTAGAAGAAGGCTGGGGTGATCAGGAAGTAGTTCAGGTCTGGACGGCCGCTGGGGCCGGCAAACGACTTTGCCTCCTGAAACTTTACAAGGAAGAACCCGCGAGCACGCGGCAGAAACCACACGGGTACGGCCAGCGGCGCGATTTGCCACTTCCCCAAGCCGAGCGTCTTGCTTGTGGCCGTCGGGATGAAGAGCCCAGTGCCAACAGCGAGCCCGAATGACCTGCTGAGGTACGGAATATACAGCACCTGACCGTATATGTCGCCAAGCCCAGCCTGCGTGTCCCCTCCGAGATGAGTCGTCGTAATGGGAATATCGGTGCGGAGCAATAACCCTCTGGGTCGGGTGAACCGGCCGCCTTTTAAGGTGGCGACGTCTTTTCTCACGATCAGCCGATTGTTCCAGGCACCATTTTTCAGGCTCCGATATTCTTCTCTCACGCTGAAAAACACAGCCCGGGTCGGGTCGTCCTCACTCTGGTTCTCAGCCTGAAGCTGTTTCCCCGATTGAGACGTCTGTCCCAGTGCCGGGCTGATCAGTGCCAAGGGCAGCAGCACAATTGAAATTCGCAGAAACGATTTGAGAATCATGCTGAGTGCTTGGCGATAATATCCTCCAGTTGGCGGTTCTTCTGTTCGCGTCTCTCGAGTTGCCACTTGGTATGGTGGTCGCGAATGATCGCAATCGCCTCGTCGCCGTTTGCTACCAACTGGGGAATATCGATGTCTGAAGCGTTGGCCAGCGGCGGCTCGAAGGACAGCATCGTGCTGCTCGCCCACTGAATCAAGCCAGGCCACATTCTGCCGACCAGAATCAGCGGTGTGTTCTCCAGATGCCGAACCTGAAGCAACTGCCAGATCATCATTGTTTCCAGAACAGTGCCAACGCCGCCGGGTGCGACGATGAATGCGTCCGAGGCGAGCACGAAGTGGTGAAGCCGCGTGAAAAATGTGCGGTGTTGAAACGCTAGTTCGACAAACGGATTCACCGATTGTTCGAAAGGGAGATCGACACGAATACCAAGCGACTTGCCCGAACCCTTAGCGACCTTGCTACCTTCGTTGGCTGCTTGCATAAGGCCGGGACCGCCGCCGGTAACGATGTCGCAACCCATCTCCGTCAGTCCAAGAGCAACGCGCTTGGTCTCCTCATAAACGAAAGACCCAGGCTTCGCCCTTGCCGAGCCGAAGATCGTCACCCGGTAACGGTCCCTCCGGGTCGGCCGCAGTCGCGTCAAGTTGTTCACCACTTCCCAAAGTCCAAGAACCGACTCCGTTAATATTTGTTTGACTGCCTCTTCGTCGGTGAGGTTCACAGTGATTGTTTTGTCATCGGCATCGGTCGTGCTCATAGGTCCTCCATCGTGCGTCAGAACGGCCAGCGCCAGGCGACTACCTCGGGCTTGTCGACCCCGAATTCATGAGCATACTGGCGGCAGGCAATCTGCATATTTCTGAACTTCTCCTTGGCATGTGCACCCGCTGCCTGGAGCTTTGGCACTCGATTTATGACATCGATCGCCAGAGTGAAGCGGTCAATCTCATTGTCGATGGCCAGCTCCAGCGGAGTGTTGATGTTACCCCGTTCCTTGTAGCCACGGACGTGCATGTTCTTATGATTGGTCCTGCTGTAGGTCAGCCGGTGAATGAGCCAGGGATAGCCGTGAAAGTTGAAGATGATCGGTTTATCAACCGTAAACAAGCTGTCAAAATCTCGATCGCTGAGGCCGTGCGGATGTTCGCGGTCCGATTGCATCTTGAACAGGTCGACGCAATTGACGAAGCGGATCTTCAGATCTGGAAACTCGGCCCGCAGCAACGCGGTGGCTGCCAAAGCCTCCTGCGTCGGGATGTCTCCGGCGCAAGCCATAACAGCGTCAGGTTCCGTACCCTGATCGTTACTCGCCTTGGGCCAGATGCCTATGCCCTTGGTGCAATGCGTGATCGCGTCGTCGATGTTCATATACTGAAGATGGAGTTGCTTGTCGCTGACGATTACGTTGACGTAGTTCTCGGTCCGCAAGCAGTGGTCGGCGACCGACAACAAGCTGTTTATATCGGGAGGCAAATAGATACGAGTCACCTCCGCGCGTTTGTTCACGACTACGTCGATGAAGCCCGGATCCTGGTGGGTAAAGCCGTTGTGATCCTGCCGCCAGACAGTTGACGTGATCAGCAGATTGAGTGACGCAATCTTCTGCCTCCATGGGAGGTGGTTGCAGATCGATAACCACTTTGCGTGCTGATTGAACATCGAGTCGACTACGTGAACGAATGCCTCATAAGTCGAGAAGAAGCCGTGCCGGCCGGTGAGCAGGTAACCTTCGAGCATTCCCTCCATTGTGTGCTCGCTGAGCATTTCGATTACTCGTCCGTCGGGCGATAGCTCCCCGCCATCTTCGTCTTCAGGAAAATAGCTCGCTATCCAGAACTTCTTGCTCACTTCGTAGAGCGCGTCCAGCTTGTTGGACGTGTTTTCATCCGGCGAAAACACGCGAAACCGGTTCATATTCAGCTTCATCGTGTCGCGCAAGAAGTTCCCGAGTGGTCGGGTGTTTTCCGCTTCAACCTGCCCCGGCTTGTCGAACTTGATCGCGTAGTCGCGAAAGTCCGGGAGTCGAAGCGTCTTCTTGAGGAATCCACCGTTAGCATGAGGGTTTGCTCCCATTCGCCGATCGCCTGTCGGCGTCAGTTCCTGCAGCTCCGAAACAAGCATGGCCTTATCGTCGAACAACTCCTCCGGCTTGTAGCTACGCATCCAGTCTTCGAGCTGTTTGAGATGCGCGGGATTCTTTTTTACGCCGGCCAGCGGCACCTGATGTGCACGCCACAGCCCTTCAAGCTTGTGCCCGTCGACGTTGGATGGCGCCGTCCAGCCCTTCGGTGTGCGCAGCACGATCATCGGCCAACGTGGACGAGTCGCAATTCCAGTCTTGCGTGCTTCCTGCTGCGCGGTTCTGATGGTCTCGATGCAGTGATCAAGAGTGGCCGCTAATGCCTGATGCATGCTTGGGCCATCCGATCCTTCCACGAAACACGGTTCATAGCCGTAGCCCTTGAACAGGTCTTCCACTTCCTCGTGGCTGATTCGCGCCAGCAATGTCGGGTTGTTGATCTTGTAGCCGTTCAGGTTCAGGATCGGGAGCACGGCGCCGTCCCGAATCGGGTTGAGAAACTTGTTGATGTGCCACGAGGTGGCAAGCGGCCCGGTCTCGGCCTCGCCATCTCCCACCACTGCCGCAACAATCAAATCGGGGTTGTCGAACGCAGCACCGCAGGCGTGCGACAGCACATATCCAAGCTCGCCTCCTTCATGTATCGAGCCAGGCGTTTCCGGCGTGCAATGACTTCCAATCCCACCGGGAAACGAGAACTGTTTGAAGAATCGCAGTAGACCCTCCTCGTCCTGGCTCTTGTCGGGATAGACCTCCGTATAAGAGCCTTCGAGAAACACCGGAGCCAGGACTCCGGGTGCACCGTGCCCGGGTCCCGCCATGAAAATCATGTCGACATCGTACTTCTTGATGATCCGGTTCAAATGGGTGTACACGAACGAAAGAGCCGGACTCGCGCCCCAGTGCCCCAACATGCGGTTCTTGATGTGGTCGGGATTGAGGGGTTCGCGTAGAAGCGGATTCTCCTGCAGATAAATCATGCCTAATGCCAGATAGTTGCAAGCTGACCAAAAGGCGTGGGTCTTGCGAACTTCGTCGTCGCTAAGGGGCTTGCCTTGTATCGTGGATCGCGCGATCCCATAGCTGCTCAACTCGTTGATCATGGATTTGCTCGGAATCATAAAGTGCTCCTCTGTCGGCCGCGTCGAATATGGCCCGTTGCGAACGTAATGCGAACTCGGTTCGCGTTGAAAGAACTCAGTCGTCTTATGCTTGAGAGGCCTCGTGACTTGTTTGAGACGTCGATTCGGCGGTTGTTGCCGAATCTCTCGAGCCGGCTGTTAGAAGCCGTAAACGATTGGAGCCAGCACAAGCACAACGACGCCAACCAGAATTGTTAGAGGCAACCCCACTCTCGCGAAGTCGCCAAACGAATATCCTCCCGGCTCCTGTACCATGAGATTTGTCTGAAACCCCGCGGGGTTGATGAAGGCACAAGACGCCGCGCTTATCAGAACCATTGCAAAAGGGTAAAAGCTGACATCGAGGGCTACGGACAGATATGTAGCTACAGAAAACATCAGTACTGCAGACGCTACGTTTGTGATGACGTTGGTCAACACGACCGTGCCAAGAAACACCGCGGTCAGAGCAAGCAGCGGACTGCTCCCGCCGATCGCCCGAAACGCGCTCGCGGCGGCGCTGCCTAGCCCGCTCGCGGTCACCGCGGACTCAAGTCCCACAGCCGCTCCCAGCACTACGAGAGTTCTCCAATCGAAGCTCTGCCAGGCGCGTTCGATCGTCAAGCAACCGGTGAGCAACATCGCCATCGTTGCCAGAAGCGCCGCGTTCAGCAGGCTCATGACGCCAAACGCCGCCAACGCCACCATGCCCACAGTGATTGCTCCCGCCATCAATGCCCGGTCGATCCGCTGAACTCGGAAGCCTTCGAGCCGCTTCGTCAGAATGAAGTCCGTCTCTTTCCGATTTTCGTAGAAGAACGCATCGTCGACTTCCACGATCGCCGCATCTCCGGCCTCAAGCCTGAGATCTCCGAGCGGCTGGTGCGGCGCCTCGCCATTTCTCGATACCCCCAACAACATCATTTGGTATGGACTCTCGGGCAGAGGAAGCTCCGATATTCGGTGTCCTATCGCTGGAGCGCGACCTGACAAAGCCACCTCTACGAGCTGATGCTCGTGTCGCGAGCTCGTCATTTTTGTAGCGTATATCGGGACCAGTCCAATCGTTGTCCACAAGCCCGGCAGACCATCCGCCGGCACCATAAAGGTCAGGATGTCCCCAGGTTCGAGCCTGGCATCGGCGTTCGGCTCAACCCAGGAACCGTTCCGCTTGATCGATTCAAGGCTGTAGCCAACCGGGCGCGCGAAGCCCGCCTGCTCGAGCGTTTTGCCCTCGAGTCTTGAACCTTCCTCGACTTGAAACTCGCTACGATAGGTTCGCCTTCGAACACCAACGTCACTAGCTGCGGTCTTGTCCGGCAACAGGCGCGTGCCGATCAGGATCATGAACGCAAGCCCGGCAACCGTCGCCGGTACACCGATCCACATCGGATCGAAAATACCAATCGGTCTCGCGTTCGCCAGGTGACCTTGAGCTATTCCATCCGATACCATGCCGGCGACGACCAGATTTACTGAAGTTCCGATCAGAGTAATAGTGCCGCCCAGGCTCGCAACGTAGCTCATCCCCATAAAGAGCTTTGATCCACTCAACCCCGTCTTTCGCGTCAGATCGCGAACGGCGGGAATCATCATCGCCACCAGCGGAGTGTTGTACAGGAAGGCGCTTGCGACCGAGACCGGCACAAATATCTTGAGTTGCGCCATCCGAATTGACCTTGGCAACCCAATGAGGCGCTCTGACAAAAGCGAGATGGCACCCGTCGCGTACATTCCTGCAGCTACCGGGTACAGCGCGGCAACCGTCACCACGCCGGTATTGCCAAAGCCCTTGAGCAACGCTGCGTCAGGCGCCAGCCTAAGCGTCATTGCCACTGTCAGCGTTCCGATAAATACAAGCCACGCGGGCACCTTGTTCGACACGAGAAGCACGAACATCGCAACTAACATCACAAGCATGGTCCAGGCCGCGGCGGACACAACTAGCACCTCTCAGCTCTGGTACCGGCTGCACGAGCCAACTCCGCGGGCATCGGAGCGCAGCGTCTTCTATGTCTGCGAACCGCTGCCCGCGGTTGGTTGCCTGTTGCCCGATCCGGTACGCCACTCGTTCGGTCAGGGTATAGGACAGGGCTCAGCCTCCCAAATCCCGGAGGCGTACTCGGCGATGGTCCGATCGCTCGAGAATTTGCCCGAAGCCGAAATGTTGAGGATTGCCTTCCGCGCCCATCCGTCCGGGTCGGCGTATAAGTCCACAACGCGCTGGTCCGCCTCAAGGTACGATTTCAAATCGGCAAGGTGCATGTAATGATCGCCATGAGTCAACAGCGCATCTTTCAAGGGATCGAACACGCCCGGCTCGTTGCGACTGAAGTGCCCGGAAAAAATCATGTCCAGCGCCGCGCGGGTTTCCGGCTCGTTCTCGTAGTGCCAGGACGGCTTGTACCACTCGCGGGATTGAGCCACCTCGTCCGCGGTGAGGCCAAACAAGAACAGGTTTTCCTCACCCGCCTCCTCCGCCATCTCGATGGTTGCTCCATCGAGCGTGCCCAGAGTCAGCGCCCCGTTCATCATGAACTTCATGTTGCTGGTCCCGCTCGCTTCGAAGCCGGCAGTGGAAATCTGATTTGAGACATCGCTCGCGGGGATCAACCTCTCGGCCAACGAAACACAATAGTCAGGCAGGAACACGACCTTTAATCGTCCGCGCACTGTGGGGTCGCCCTCGAGCGTCCCCGCAACGTTGTTGATGAACTTTATGATGAGCTTGGCCAGCCGATAAGCAGGCGCCGCCTTCCCGGCAAAGAAGAACGTCCGGGGCAAAATCTCCAGGTCCGGATTCTCACGCAGCCGGTTGTACAACGCGACGATGCGCAGCACATTGAGAAGTTGCCTCTTGTACTCATGAATCCGCTTCACCTGGCAGTCGAAGATCGTATCCGGATCGACCGTCTGGCCGGTTGTCTTCATTAGCCAATCGCTGAATAGAGCCTTCGCCGCACGCTTCGACTTGTTAAAGGCTTCGTGAAATGACCTGTCATCGGCGAGCGGCTTGAGAAGGCTCAATTGACTGAGGTCAGCTACCCAGCCATCACCGATCGCGTTGGTTATCGCATCGGAAAGCGCGGGGTTGCAAAGCAAGAGCCAACGCCTGGGTGTTACCCCGTTTGTCTTGTTGTTGAAGCGATCGGGGTACAGCTCGGCAAGCTCCTTGACCGTCGTTGCGCGCAGCAGTCCCGAGTGAATCGCGGCGACGCCATTAGTGCTGTGGGAGCCGACAATCGCCAGATTGGCCATGCGAATCTTGCGCTGCGGACCCTCCTCGATGAGGCTGACCTTTTCTATTCGTCCGTCCGCGCCGGGGAAGCGCTCCCGAACTTCATCCAGGAGCCGGCGGTTGATTTCGTAGATGATTTCCAGTTGCCGCGGCATCAACATTTCAAACCAGTTCAAAGGCCATTTCTCGAGTGCTTCTGGAAGCAGCGTGTGATTGGTATAAGCCAGCGTCCCTTTTGTGAGGTCCCATGCTTCATCCCACCCCAGATGTGCATCATCGAGCAGAATTCTCATCAGCTCGGGAACTGCCATCGCCGGGTGGGTGTCGTTGAGCTGAACCGCGACTTTCTTCGGGAGCAGACCCCAGTCCGAGTTGTTGCGCTGGAACCGGCGTACAAGATCTGTCAGCGAGCAGGCGACAAGGAAGTACTCCTGAACGAAGCGAAGACCTTGTCCCTGACTCGTAGAGTCGTCCGGGTAAAGAACCCGAGTCAGGGACTCGGCAGACAGCGTCTCAGCCAGCGCGCCTACGAAATCTCCGCCGCTGAACTCGCCGAAGTTGAAAAAGTGTGGGGCCATTGCGCTCCAGAGGCGCAGCGTGTTGATTGTTTTTCCACCAAAGCCGACGACCGGACGATCAAAAGGAATCCCTATCAACGCGGACGGAACCCCGGGGACAACCTGCAGCGTGCCGCCATGGACTTCAAAGGAGCAGTTGAGCCCGACCTGAACGCTATCTTGCGGCCGGGGAACCTCCCAGGGGTCGGGCTTGCGCATCCAATTGTCCGCCTCTTCGTGCTGCCAACCGTCTCTTATTGACTGTTTGAAGATCCCGTACTCGTATCGCAGGCCGTATCCCATTGCCGCCAGTTGGAGCGTGGCCATCGAATCCAGAAAGCACGCCGCGAGTCGCCCGAGTCCTCCATTTCCCAACCCGGCATCGGGCTCCTGCTCCACCAACTCGAGCCAATCGAGGTTCCTCTCTTCGAGCGACTGCTTCACAAACGCGTCGAGCAAAAGGTTCGTGACGTTGTTAGCGAGGGAACGTCCGATCAGAAACTCCATCGAGAGGTAGTAAACTCTTTTCGGGTTCTTTTCCGCGTAAGTTTCTTCGGTGTGCACCCATCGCTGCGAAAGCACGTCGCGCACCGAGCGGGCTAATGCTTCGAAGCGTTCGCGCGGAGCGCTGGTGGACGGATTGATAACGTTGTCGAAAACAAGGTGTCGCTCAAAAAATGCGTTGTCATTCCCGGTTAAGTCGATAGGGCCGCAGCCATACCGCTCGATCAGATTCGCAAGACTTTCGGGTTGCTTTACTGCATTGGCTTCCTGCTTTGCTGCATTCATTTGACTTTAGTCCTTCCCGGGACCCCAGGGTCCCTTGTCCCTCAAAATTCAATTCACGATGGTCGGATCTATTGGTGAAGTGAGCCCGAACCGCTGATCTGAATCGTCAGCGCAGCAATGGTCCGGCAGCCGTTTGTTCGAAGTCTTTGCCAGATACGTTGGTTTTTGTGGACGTTTGGGGACGCTGGCCCGTGCCGCCCAATCCCTGAGAATCTCCGACCGCCGCCAGCTCTCGATCTTCCGGGTCCACGAAACGCTCTGCTGTCCTATCCAGTAGTGCGAGCTCGGGACGAAGCGGAACAGTGCGTTCCTGCGGCAGGGTCTCTATGAGGTTTTCGAGCATAGCGCGCAAGCGCCGAACGATCTGAATGCTGGAGCCGCCAAATTGGCGCAATTCAGTGACTGCGAGTTTTACAAAATCCTCCCAGTCAGGCGTGCGATACATGAACACGATTCGTCCGTGTTCATCGCGAATCACTCCTTCATCCAGACACCGGTTCCCGACCCTGCGAAGGAGATGATGAATCTGGTCGATCGACAGCACTCCGGTTGTCGGATCATTTATGGCGGGTGAGAGCGCCTTCGATGCGACATCGACTATTATGCGAAACGCAAGCGTCGGGTCCTGCTGATGGGTGCGCTCCTGACCGACGGCAACGCATTGACAGACTTTGTCTGCGGATACTTTGCCGGCGTTGCCATAAATCTTGAACAACGGATCTCCGGCTGCGATGAAGTCTCCAACCTGGGGCACCATCTCGATGATGCAGCCGGCGCTGCGCGCCATCGACACGAGACCCGCAGCATGGAAAGCGAGAACTACACCAGCTTTCGGATTCGCGATCGACAGAGACTCTTCGGCATCGATCGTATCGGAGAACGCCGAGGTCGATTCGGCTGCAGTTCCAATTGGGCGCGGATAGACGCTCTGGATAACCTCGCGCCCGGCTTCACCAATCGCCTTCAGCACTCCGCTTGGTCGCAGGGTCTTGCCTATGTGGTCGATCAAGTAGAAGAAGGTGCATAGGCTCACCACGCAACTCCACGTGGCGAGCTTTGAGGTAATTAAAGGAACCGTGTCCTCAACCTGAGCCAGAACGGCAAGCGACAAGCTGAAGGTGAAGACGAAGACGGTCAGCGCGAACTTAGTCACTCGGTCCTTGAACACGAACGCGATTATCCGAGGCGTCAACTGGCCGCTTGCAAGTTGAACCGCTACGAGCAACGTAGAAGAAAGAAAAACGATGAAGGTGAGCATTGTCGCGGCAAGCGTTCCAATCACCAGCCGCGCAGAATCCGGCGAGCGAGCGGACACCCAACCCATCTTGTCCTCGATCGAGCGAAGCACCACTACCAGCACGACTGCCGTCACGATTCCCAGAACCGGGAGAATAACAATCGAATGCTCGATGTAGTGTCGAACTCGATAACGCTGAAGCCAGGTCACCGTCGCGCTCCAAAACGAGGAAGGCTAGCTGTGCCGATCGCTACCAATCCGATGCAAATGGAAGAAACACGCAGTCCCGCTGTATCGAGTCCATAGCGACCGGCTATTCGATTTTATTTTGTGGGAGTTCAGATGATAACTGTTAGAAATGACAGTAAGGTCGGGAATTTAGAGTTAACCGATTCCGCCGTAACCACCCTTTAAGTCAGAAACTTCACGTGGCCGGTTTCGATCTCGTAAATGGCACCAACCAGTCTCAACCTCCCTTCAAAAAGACGGGCCTGGCCTTCGGGAGTCTCCAGTATCTGTCGTACTGTCCAGCGTACGTTGCTTTCTACCGCCTGACTCAGCCGCTCCGCCAGCTCAAGCCGCGGATCAAGCGCCGGTAGACCTTCCGCGATATTGTCCACCAGTAGCTGTATACGCGACTCGTGCTGGTTGCCGCTGTCCCTCGTCTCCACCGCCGCGGCTACCGCCCCGCAGCCTTCGTGTCCCAACACGACGAATAGTGGCGTATGGAGGTGAGACCCGGCATACTGCAAGCTGCCGGCTACTTCAGGCGAGAACACGTTCCCGGCCACGCGTATGACGAAAAGTTCGCCCGGCCCGGCATCGAAAACCAGCTCGGGTGGTACTCGCGAGTCGCTGCAACCTAGTATCGTCGCGAACGGGCGTTGACCCCGCGCAAGATCTGCCAGGGTCTCGCGCAGCACTTGTCGAGTCGTGCCCTCACCGCGAACGAATCGTTCGTTTCCGGCTACGAGTCGCTCGAGCGCCTGATCCGGCGACACGTTGGGTGTTACGTGCCAGTCTACCGAACGAGGCTCATCAGATTCTGAATTCTTATTCGCCATTGTTGATTTCTCCCAGGCCCGCGTACAGGACTACAACCGAGCGCGGTCCCACACGGTAGTTGTAGCCCGATACATGCGCCGCGTCCTGCCACGACACTATGTCTTGTGGCGACGATAGAGTCGTATCGATCCATCTTCGCCAGGGATCACGTTCCGAACTCTTTGCCTGCGGTAGCTCGAAATCGAGCGGATCCCAGTATGCGTTTAGTATCACGTGCAACAGCAGCTTCTCTTTTCGCAACTCCGCGCTCAACGCCACGCTGTGTGAAACGTCCCGCCAGTCCGGGGCGTTGAGTCTCGTCCCGTGCCAGACCACCCTGGTACTGCGCAAGAACCTGTTTAAACTTATGCGCCGTTGCTCGGCCCCAAAATCTCGCGACAGCCGCCTCTCGATCAGCAGCGATACGAACCGGTGCACATCCCGGTGTCGGTCCAGCAACGTCCAGTCCAACCACGTCGTCTCGTCGTCATGGCAGTAGGCGTTGTTGTTCCCGCCTTGCGTTCGCCGCACTTCGTCGCCCATCAATATCATCGGCATGCCCAGCGACAGCATTGTGACGGTGAAGAAGTTCTTGACCTGCCGGTTTCTCAACCGCTCGACTTCCGGATCATCAGTCGGGCCTTCCACGCCACAGTTCCAGCTCCGATTGTCGTTGTCGCCGTCGCGGTTAGCTTCTCCGTTCCGCTCGTTGTGTTTCGAATTGTAGGAGACAAGATCATTGAGCGTGAATCCGTCGTGAGACGTCACAAAATTCACGCTCTGCTCGGCCTCGCGCTCCTCGTGTCCATAAACCTCGGGACTGCCAAGCATGCGGTCGGCGATTCGGCTCACCGCACCGTCTGAACCGCGAAAGAAGCTTCGGAAGTCATCGCGGAAGCGTCCGTTCAACTCCTTCCAACTATCCCCTATGAAGCTACCCACCTGGTACAGACCTGCCGCGTCCCACGCCTCCGCGATAAGCTTGGTGCCCGCCAGCACCGGATCCGATTCGATGTCCCAGAGCACCGGTGGGTTCGGCATCGGGTTTCCAGATGCATCGCGCGATAGGATTGAGGCGAGATCAAATCTGAAACCATCGACGTGCATGTGCTCCACCCAGTAGCGCAGACTGTCGAGGATCATCCGGCGCACGACGGTGTGATTTGCACGCAAGGTGTTTCCAGTGCCGGTGTAGTCGGCGTAGCGCGAGCGATCACTTTCGAGCACGTAATACGTGAGGTTATCAATGCCGCGAAAACTCAGCGTGGGTCCCAGCTCATCGTCTTCCGCGGTGTGATTGAAAACAACGTCCAGAATGACCTCAATCCCCGCCCGGTGCAGCGCTT
>DATFXM010000061.1:0-72370 GCA_035315885.1 Blastocatellia bacterium | reverse complement strand
GGGGTTGGGAAATATCTGACGCCTTACCCAGGGTAGCCGCAGACGGCAACCCTGGGCTGGACGACGCAACCCCTTCGGGGTTGGGAAATATCTGACGCCTTACCCAGGGTAGCCGCAGACGGCAACCCTGGGCTGGACGACGCAACCCCTTCGGGGTTGGGAAATATCTGACGCCTTACCCAGGGTAGCCGCAGACGGCAACCCTGGGCTGGGCGACGCAACCCTTCGGGGTTGGGAAATATCTGACGCCTTACCTAGGGTAGCCGCAGACGGCAACCCTGGGCTGGGCGACGCAACCCCTTTGGGGTTGGGAAATCTCTGTGTTACCGAGGGAAGCCACAGACGGCAACCCTTGGCTGGGCGACGCAACCCCTTCGGGGTTGGGAAATATCTGACGCCTTACCCAGGGTAGCCGCAGACGGCAACCCTGGGCTGGGCGACGCAACCCCTTCGGGGTTGGGAAATATCTGACGCCTTACCCAGGGTAGCCGCAGACGGCAACCCTGTGCTGGGCGACGCAACCCCTTCGGGGTTGGGAAATATCTGACGCCTTACCCAGGGTAGCCGCAGACGGCAACCCTGGGCTGGACGACGCAACCCCTTCGGGGTTGGAACTCAGAACTCAGCACTCACCACTCAGCACTCAGCACTCAGCAGCACTCAGCACTCAGCACAGGAGTCTGACTCATGGATCTCAGCGACGAGATGAAAGATCGTGGGCGCCGGAATTTCTTAAAGGTTCTCGCTGGAACGCCCGCGTTGGTTGCGCTCGGCGCCGCAGCCGTGTCACGCGGGCCGATCAAAGGAGGCCCGGTGAAGGCGGCGCTCATCGGCACCGGTGATATGGGAACGGGTCACCTGAAGCAGTCGCAGAAGGAATTCATCGACTTGCGTGCACTGTGCGACATCAATCCTCGCCGGCGCCGCGCCGCTGCCGAGCTGCTGGTGAGTACGGGATGGGCCCGCCCCAAGGAATACGACGACTGGCGCGAGATGCTGCAGAAAGAAGACCTCGAAGCGGTGATCATTGCTACGCCGCTATGGACCCACGCAGACATCGCCGTCGGTTGTCTGGACGCAGGCAAACACGTGCTCTGCGAAAAGATGATGGCCAAGACCGCCGCCGATTGTCGCCGGATGATCGATGCAGCGCGGCGCAACCGTCGAATCCTGGAAATAGGATATCAGCGCTACTACAACCCCATTTACCAGGCCGCGTACGAGAACGTAATAAAAGCCGGAGTACTCGGTGATGTTTACCATGTGCGGCTGGCGTGGCATCGCAACTCATCGTGGCGTCGAAAGGAAGAGGCACCTTCGGCCGATTTTGATCCGCAGAAGTGGGGCTACCCGGACTGGGAACACCTGCTGAACTGGAGAATGTACAAGAAGTATTCGGAGGGTTTGATGGCGGAGTTGGGCAGTCATCAGGTGACTGCGGCGAACTGGTTTCTGGAGGCGGTGCCCGAGGCGGTGTACACGGCCGCGAGCGTATCGGAATTCATAGACGGCCGGGAGGTGTACGATCACATTTACTCCACGTTTGAATACCCGGGCGGGCGGTGCGCGACGTTCTCTTCGATACAGTCGAACGCATTCGAAGATGCTTACGAGATGTTCATGGGTACGAAGGGCACCCTGATTCTGAAGCATGAAACCGAGGCTTATTTGTTCAACGAGGGCGAAGGTGCGTCCACTAGGATTGAAGCTACGCGCCAGTCGGCGGCTCCCGTGGCTGATGCTTCGGCGACACGTCCGGCGGATTCTCCCGGGCGCACTATAGGCTCGCAAGGCGCGCAGAACGATCGCGGCCTGGCTTACCAGAACGAACAAGCGGAGTTTTGCGCGGCGATCAGAACGGGCAATCCGGTTCGCGTAGGCCCGGACAAAGCGATGCATTCGGCGGTGGCGTGTCTGACGGCCAATCAATCCGCGGAACAGAAGTCACGGCTGTTGATTGCTCCGGAATAAGGAAAAGTGCTGAGTGCTCCCGTACAAAAGTGCTGAGTGCTGAGTCTCTTGGCGTACCAACCCCGAAGGGGTTGTAGAAGCGGATTTGCAAAAGAGAGTCTATAAGGCTTTCTTCAACCCCTTCGGGGTTGACGCGCCAAAAACTCAGCACTCAGTACGGCAGCACTCAGCAGGCAGCACTCAGTACGGCAGCACTCAGCACGGCAGCACTCAGCACGGCAGCACTCAGCACTCAGTACGGCAGCATTCAGCACTTTAGTCCTCCGCACTCGAGTAGAACGATGAGTAAAAGGTTGACTTTTGCATGCATAGCACTCTGTCTGAGTGCGCCCTACGCGCGAGTTGTTAGCTCAAGATCGCACGCTCTTTCATCGCGGATTACTATTTTCGCCGGCAAAGCTGACCGCCGTGACACGATTGTATCTTTTTCTCTTCCCGCCGACCTTGCCGCAAAGGCCTATGCACTAGTCGACGACTCAGGACGCGTAATCCCTCTGCAAGTTGATAGCGAACGAGTCGCTACATTCATCCTTCCCGTGCTGAGCGCAGGTTCCTCGAAGACATTCACCGTGCGAGAACTGAAGACCGCCGAAGCCGGCTCGCAAGTACAACTCTCCGCCGCGAACAACCAATTAATCGTGAGCGCCTCTGGTCACAAGATCTTTGCATATCAGACGGAGGGGCAGCTTCCGTCGCCCGACATAAAACCGATTTTCAAGCGGGGCGGTTACATTCATCCGGTCTACACTCCATCGGGCAGGATTGTGACAGACGACTATCCGCCCGATCACTTTCATCATCACGGGATCTGGTTCGCCTGGACTAAGACCGAATTCAAAGGCCGTCATCCCGATTTCTGGAACATGGGAGACGGAACGGGGCGAGTTGAGTTCGTCTCGGTTGACGACTCTTGGA
Source organism: Blastocatellia bacterium (assembly GCA_035315885.1). Taxonomy (GTDB): domain Bacteria; phylum Acidobacteriota; class Blastocatellia; order UBA7656; family UBA7656; genus DATFXM01. The sequence goes on along the minus strand of DATFXM010000061.1, from coordinate 69,484 downwards.
GCGGACCGGTTCATGCCGGTTTCAAGTCCCGAACACGCTACGTCGACGTAGATACGGATGCCCCGGTCATTGCCTTGAATGAGCAATGGCTGGTGAGGGTTTACAACGTCGGGCAAGGCGAGAAACCGTATGCGATGTTCGACCTTGTCTCTTCGCAGAACTGCGCGACGTCAGACGCGCTGATATTGCCCGAATATCGGTACGGCGGTGTTGGGTTGCGCGGCAATCGTCAATGGCTCTCGAAAGACAACTGTGATTTTCTGACCTCTGAGGGCAAGGACCGGAACAACGGTCACAGCACAAGGGCTAGATGGTGTCACATGGGCGGGCGCATCGACGGTCAACTCGCCGGGATCGCGGTGCTGGATCATCCGTCGAATTTTCGCTCGCCTCAGCCGATGCGGATCAATCCGGACCAGCCGTTCTTCTGCTATGCGCCGTCGCAGATGGGTCAATGGCAGATCTCGCCGGGAACGGTTTATGTCTCGAGGTATCGATTTGTGGTCTACGATGGCTCGCCGGACAAATCGGAGCTCGATCGAATGTGGGAGGACTTCGCTAATCCGCCGCAGGTCAGTGTCTCGCGCAAATGAATTCAATGAGCGATCAAACGCGTTCAAATCAGATCAAGGTAGCAGCCAACGGGTTTCTCACCTTGTTTTCGATCGTAGGACTGGCACTCTACGGACTGCCTTTCTACTACGATTTCATGGTGAAGGAGTTCGGTTGGTCGATCACGCAGGTCACATCCGGGAACGCATTGAGCAAGCTTATTGTTGGCCCACTGTTTGGATTCGCCGCAGGGTGGATCATCGATCGTTTCGGTCCCCGAAGGTTGATGATCGCCGGAATCCTTATCGCCGGCATAGCAGTAATGGGTCTGAGCTCGATGTCGGCCCTTTGGATGTTTTACTTCTTCTATTTTCTTAATGCGCTCGGTTACGTGTGCGGCGGCCCCCTTCCAAATCAGGTTCTGCTGTCTCGGTGGTTTGACGCAGGCAAAGGGAAGGCGATGGGTCTTGCCTACGTGGGCATCGGTGCGGGTGGCACCATAGTGCCGCTGCTCTCGAGGTGGATGATTTCGCACTTCGGCTGGCGAGGGGCGTTGTTGGGTTTGGGAGCGATCATGATCGCGGTGGCGCTTCCAATGGCTTTGATCATCAAAGAGCCTCCGCCGCTTCCTGCGCGGAGGGAGTCGGGCGACAGCCCCACCGAAGCCCGCGAGGTTTTTCGCAGCGGGTCGTTTTACTTGCTCGCAATCGGAAGCATGTGTTCGATTGGCGCTGTCGGCGGAACGAATCAGCATCTCAAGCTCTACCTGAGTCTGGATCAGCACTACAGTCAGGGTGAGATTTCGATCATCGTATCGATGGTGCTTGCATTCAGCATCGCCGGGCGGCTTCTGATGGGCTGGCTCGCGGACCGGCTGCCAAAGAAGTACGTGATGTTGATGATCTACTCGCTGGTCGCCGCGGCGATACCGTTGCTGTTTCTGGCTTCGACGCACGGTACGTTGTACATCTTTGCAGCGGTGTTTGGGCTCGCACTCGGCGGAGAATATCTGATCATTCCGCTGATGGCCGGCGAATTGTTTGGGGTGAAGGTGCTCGGACGATTGATGGGCGTGGTACTGACCGCCGATGGGATCGCCGAGGCGATGTTCCCTTTGCTGGTCGGGCGCTTGAGAGACCAGACTGGAGACTATCGTACAGGCTTTGCGCTGTTGATCGCACTGGCATTGACTGGAGCGCTGGCCATCGTGTCTCTCAAAGCGCGAGTTGCAGTTCCGGCCTCATCTTTAACGCCTACGCGTCAGGATGCCAACGCTTCGACAGATTTGATGCACTCGCGTGGCGACCTTACGATGGAGCGGACCGCAGAATAAATTATCCTTTGCAATGAGTCCCAAGACCTTCTTACATATCGGGAGCGTGCGTGACCCGCAGTCGTTCCGTCGCTATCTGCGCGAACACAACATAGCGATCCCGTGTGATGACCAGATTGAAAGCGGAGTCGGAGCTCCGCTCGCTCAGCCCATCACGGTGGATGGGCGGCTAATCGGAAATCGTTTCGCGATACAGCCGATGGAGGGCTGGGATGGCACACCCGACGGGAGACCAGGAGAACTGACCTTTCGTCGCTGGCAAAACTTTGGCAGAAGCGGCGCTAAGCTGATCTGGGGCGCCGAGGCCGTGGCCGTGCTGCACGAGGGCAGGGCGAACCCGAACCAGCTCCTCATCTCAGATCAAACTCGCGCCGGTCTCGCCGCGCTGAAAGATAGACTTATCGACGAGCACCAACGCGCAACAGGTTCTCGAGCTGGTCTGATAGTCGGCCTTCAGTTGACGCATTCCGGACGTTACAGCACACCAAACAGGAAAGGGCAGCCCGAGCCCAGGATCGTCTATCATCATCCGATTCTCGATCAGAAGCTCGGTCTCGATCGCGACCACCCGACCATATCCGATGGCGACGTGCGCCAGATCATCGAGGCGTTTCATCGCGCTGCGCGGATCGCATCTGAAATAGGATTCGATTTCGTCGACATCAAACATTGTCACGGATATTTGGGGCATGAGTTCTTGAGTGCGCATACGCGTGAGGGCGATTACGGCGGAAGCTTCGAAAACCGTACGCGCTTCTTGAGAGAGATCGTTCAAGGCATCAGGTCGATTTCGCCCTCGCTTGGAATCGGAGTAAGGCTCTCCGCCTTCGACACCGTTCCTTATCGTCCCGATCCCGAGCAGTCGACGCCTGGAAAGCCCGGTCCTGGAGTACCCGAAGAGTTCAAGCGGCTGCTGCCGTACCGCTGGGGCTTTGGAGTCGATCCACAGAATCCGCTGGAGCCCGACCTCGAAGAACCGCGGAAGTTTCTCCGTTTGCTCGCCGAACTCGGTATTCGCATGGTGAACATTTCAGCGGGTTCGCCTTATTACAATCCGCACATTCAACGTCCGGCGTTTTTCCCACCTTCCGACGGTTACCAACCACCCGAAGATCCTCTTGCGGGTGTCGCGCGGCAGATGAGCGTGACTCGGATTCTTAAGCAGGAGTTTCCTGCTTTGATGTTTGTCGGAACTGGGTACACGTATTTGCAGGACTTCGTAGCAAACGTAGCGCAAGCGGCAGTGCGCGATGGGTGGGTTGATGTTGTTGGTTTGGGACGCATGGTTCTGGTATATCCGGAGCTGCCGCTGCAGGTCCTTGAAGGCCGAACCCTGGAACGAAAGCGTCTCTGCCGGACGTTCAGCGATTGCACGACGGCGCCGCGTAACGGGCTGCCGTCTGGCTGCTATCCGCTGGACCGGTTTTATAAAGACAGTCAGATGGGCTTCGAGCTCGAGGCACTTAAGCGGGTACACCGAAAGAACACAGCGGAGTCTGAGCCTTGAAGAACACACGGCCAGTCGCTTTTGTAACGGGCGCGAGCCGAGGAATCGGCCGTGGAATCGCGCTCGCTCTTGCTGGAGCCGGTTACGATGTTGCGGGGAACTCTAGGGTTCTGAGTCCGCAATCAGAGACCGGAATCTTCGAAGTCAAGAAACGAGTTGATGAGCTCGGGGCCCAGTTCCTCCCGGTTAAGGGTGATGTCTCGGAGCTTGACGATCATCAGCCTATGCTTGATGAAGTGGTCGAGAGATTTGGAAGGCTCGACCTGCTGGTGAATAACGCGGGCGTAGCTCCAGAACTGCGCGTGGATGTGCTCGACACATCGGTTGAAAGTTTTGATAGGGTGCTGTCTACAAACCTTCGAGGACCGTTCTTTCTTACCCAGAAAGCCGCGCATCTAATGATCGAACAGCGCAAGGCTGCTCCCGAGATGCGGCCGAAGATCGTGTTTATCACTTCGGTGTCCGCTTATATCGCGTCACCTTCCAGAAGCGAATACTGCGTATCAAAGTCGGGTTTGAGCATGGCGGCGGCAATCTTCGCGGCTCGTCTCGCGCAACGCGACATCGCCGTTTACGAAGTGCGTCCCGGTGTGATCAAGACCGACATGACGTCGCCGGTGTCTGAGAGATATGACAAGCTGATCGCCGAAGGGCTTATACCACAATCGAGATGGGGGCTTCCGGAAGATGTAGCCCGAGCGGTGGTCGCTCTCGCAAACGGGAGCTTCGACTACTCGACCGGTCTAGTCGTGGAAGTCAGCGGCGGAATGAACATTCGCAGACTTTGAATGAGAGTACCGGAATCAATTGATGAGACTTCATTGCGGCCGCGTCTGGAGCGCGCGTTCGGTTTTGGCTTGGGACAGCTCGAACGAATGCTCCCGAAGTGGCCCGCGGACAAGGCGGCTCCGATCTACACGGAGCGAGGACGATGGACACGTCCGGAGTACATCTGGACCGACTGGTGTCCGGGGTTCTACGCAGGGATGATGTGGCTTGCTTACGAGCGGACATCCGATCAGAAATGGCGGGACGCCGCTGAGCGGCACACTCGCTCGCTCGAACATCGTAAGTTTGATCGTGACGTGCACGACCTCGGATTCATCTTCATGTCGACTGCGGATCGTTGGTACCGGATCACCTCCGCGGACGACCCGTCTCGGCAATGGCTGAAGGACCTTTTGATCACTGCCGGCACGGTCCAATCCTTCAGGTGGAAGGCTACCGGCGAAGATCATTACATCTACTCGTTCCACGGGCCCCAGTCATTGTTTATAGACGTGATGATGAACATCAGACTCTTGTTTCGCGCTGCGGAACTCGGCGGGGACCGCGGGTTGTTTGAGAAGGCTTCGCGCCACGCTCGTACGACCGAAAAGTACCTTGTTCAAAAGCGAGGCGATCGATTGATGGACCTAGAAGGGATGGTGATCCACGAAGCGATATTCAACCCGGTGCGCGGCGAGTTTCGGAATCTGTCGACGCAGCAGGGCTACTCTCCCTTCACCTGTTGGGCAAGAGGTCTGGCGTGGGCGATCTACGGGTTCACTGATACTTATCGCTATACACAGGAGGAACTGTTCCTCGACACGGCGGAACGCTGTGCAGGATTCTTCTTCGAGAATACACCTGATAGAGGAGTGCCGTTTTGGGACTACGGCGCGCCGAACATACCGAATGAGCCGCTCGATAGCTCCGCCTCGGCAATCATCGCCGCGGCTTTCTGGAAACTGAAAGACACTGCTCGCAGCGGCAGGGCGTCGGCGACTTATCGAAACGCGGCGCTTACAATTCTTGATACGCTGACCGGAGATGACTTTCTTGGCGCGCATGATCGGGAGTATGAAGGCATCCTGCGCCACGGCGTGTACCACCGCCCGATGAATTGGGGCGTCGATGAATCGGTCATGTGGGGAGACTATTTCTTTATGGAGGCTCTTCACATGGTCTTGTCCGAGCCCCAGGACGTTTAGCTGGCAGAGTCACTGAGTCATACGCGGAATGGCAGCATTCAGAGCTGAGACAATCTCGCGCCGCTCGACGATTGCCCTAACGGTGATTGCTGCGGTGTTGTTTGCGCGAACTGGGGAGGTTCGCGGTTCTGACAAACCACGCTCCTCAGCGGGCTCGCAATCGAGGCCAGCGTCGCGCATAGAGCAGTTGGCAGCTTCTTTTGCCAATCCGCCTGACGACTCAAGAATAATGATGCGGTGGTGGTGGTTTGGTCCCGCGGTGGTGCGATCGGAGCTAGAGCGCGAGATGAGGGCGATGAAGGACGCGGGAATCGGTGGGTTTGAGGTGCAACCGGTTTATCCCCTCGCGCTTGACGGCGCGCGCAGCGGAATAAAGACGCTGCCGTTCCTGTCCGACGAGTTTCTGTCAGCGCTGCGTTTCACCAGCGAGAAAGCTCGTGAGCTTGGTCTGAGGATGGACCTCACTCTCGGAAGCGGTTGGCCTTATGGCGGACCTTCGGTTCTGATCAGCCACGCCGCAGGCCGCCTCCGCATCGAGCGGTTTCCACTCAAGAGCCCGTCTCGCAGAGTCACGTTGCCTGCGATGGGTGCAGGAGAAACGGTGATAGGAATTTTTCTCGCGACGGTGAATGGCGGGGCCATCGCCCCCAATAGTCTGCGCCGTCTCGTTCGCGGCGAAGACGGCACAGTGGAATTGCCTTCGGACGCGTCGGGAGAAGTTCAGTTTTACATTGCGAGCCGCACTGGAATGCAGGTCAAGCGCGCCGCCGTAGGTGCGGAAGGTTTTGTGTTGAATCACCTTGATGCAGCGGCCGTGGGAGCCTATCTGAGAGACACAGGCGACAAGCTGATGCGCGCTTTCGAGGGTCGCGCTCCGTTTGCTGTTTTTTGCGACAGCCTGGAAGTTTACAACTCGGATTGGACAGACGATTTTCTGGTCGAGTTCAAGAAGCGACGAGGATATGACCTTTCGGCGTACCTGCCGGCACTTGCGTTTGACATCGGACCGGAGACTTCGGCCATTCGACGCGACTGGGGCAGAACGCTGACTGAGCTTCTGAATGAGCGGTTCATAAAGCCGCTGCGCGACTGGTCGCGCAAGAACCGGACGCTGCTGCGTATGCAGTGCTACGGCGTGCCGGCGGCGGCCCTGTCGAGTAACTCGGACGTAGACCTCAGTGAAGGAGAGGGATTCCGATGGCGAACCTTGAGCGCCACCCGATGGGCTTCTTCGGCAAGTCATCTGTTCGGCAGACGAATAACATCATCCGAGACCTGGACGTGGCTGCACTCGCCATCGTTCAGAGCGACGCCGCTCGACATGAAGGCCGAAGCAGATCTTCATTTCTTACAGGGCGTGAACCAGTTGATTGGACATGGCTGGCCTTATAGCCCACCTTCAGCCGAGTATCCGGGCTGGCGCTTCTACGCGGCCGGTGTGTTCAACGACAGCAATCCGTGGTGGATCGCAATGCCCGATCTGACCCGGTACCTCCAGCGGATCAGTTTCATGCTACGACAGGGTGAGCCGCGGAACGACGTAGCGATTTATCTCCCGAGCGATGACGCGCGTGGCCGGTTCAGCAGCGGGAATGTCAACTTGATCGAGTCGCTGCGCGAGGTAATCGGACAGAAAATTATCCCGACAGTGCTCGACGCTGGGTACGGTTTCGACTTCTTCGACGACGAAGCGCTGGCCGAAGCAGGACACGTTGACCACGGCCGCCTGATGCTCGGCGCCCACCCGTACAAGATAGTGATTTTGCCCAACGTGTCCTGCATCCCGGAAGCAACACTACGCGTCCTGGGACAGTTCGCGCGCTCCGGCGGGAGTCTCTTGGCCACCAAAAGGACGCCATCTGAGCTGCCTGACTTTCATCCTGGCTCTCGCGACAATCAAACTATCGCGCAAATGGCCAGGTCCTTGTTCGAAGAGCATCAAGCCACGGCTCGCATAGTTGACGACGAGGAGACCGGGCTCGAGAGAGCCCTTCGTGAGTCGCTATCGGCCGACTTCGTGTTGTCGCCGGCTACTCCGGATATCGGCTTTGTTCATCGGGCCACCGATGATGCAGAGATATACTTCCTCGCGAACTCTTCGGCCGAGCGCAAACTTTTCAGCGCGACATTTCGGGTCAGGGGAATGGCCGCGGAGATCTGGGATCCGTTGACCGGCAACATCGCAGGCGCTCACGCCCAATCTGACACTGAGGCAGGCACCACGTTGTCGCTGGACCTCGAACCGTATGCCTCGCGGCTCGTCGTTTTCACCAGACGTACACAAGCCGTATCGACTCTTAGCGAATCACCCACGAAGGCTGCATCGTTTGACTTGAACGAGAACTGGACAGTTCGCTTTGCTCACGGGGAATCTCGCAGGCTGAGTACATTGCGCTCCTGGACGGACATAGAAGACTTGCGGTTCTTCTCTGGCGTTGCGACCTACGAGAAGAGGATCAATGTCCCCGATGAGCTCTTCAAACCTGGAGGGAAGATGCGAATCAGCCTCGGCGATGGAAGGCCGGCAACGGACGCCGATGATGGGCGGCCGGAGGGTCCGGGCATGCGCGCGAAACTGGAGGGTCCGGTGCGCGAGGCGGCGGTCGTGTACGTCAACGATCGCAGGGCGGGGGCCGTTTGGTGTCCGCCGTACGCAGTGGATGTGACCGGGCTGTTGCATCCCGGTGAAAACTTGGTAAGAATCGCGGTCGGGAATCTTGCGGTGAATCACATGGCTGGCGGTCCTTTGCCGGACTACCGGCTGCTGAACCTTCGTTATGGGCAGCGTTTTCAAGCCCAGGACATGGACAAAATAAAACTCGAACCTTCGGGTCTGCTGGGCCCGGTGCGACTGATTGCGGAGCCGGCTACACGATGACGATGAAACGACGCGAATTCCTGCGCACGGCGCTTTCCGGAGGAGCTGCTGCGATCGGAGGCGCTCCGTTTGTTCTCAGATCGACGCGAGCGGCTGCGGGTCGGAGTCAGATTGCAGACTCGCGAATCGAAGTGCTTATTGGAGAGCCGATCGGCAGGATCGCGCCCGAGCTATACGGTCATTTTGTCGAGCACCTGGGCGGAGTGGTCTACGGCGGGATCTGGGTGGGGGAAGACTCGAAGATTCCGAACATCCGCGGCATGCGAAAGTCGCTTGTCGAAGCGCTGCAGCGGATCAAGCCTTCGGTGATCCGTTGGCCGGGCGGTTGCTTCGCCGATAGCTATGACTGGCGAGACGGGATTGGCCCCAGGGCCAATCGACCGCGTCGGACAAACTTTTGGCGGGGAGCTTCGGAGTGGCCGAAAGGTGCTCCCGATACTCCTTGGAAATACGAGACCAATCAATTTGGAACAAACGAGTTCGCACGATTCTGCAAGCTGGTCGGCGCTCAGCCCTATTTCGCCGCCAATCTGCGGAGCCTGAACGCTCGCGACTTCTATCAGTGGGTTGAGTACTGCAACGCACCGCCGGCAAGCACTACGTTGGCCGAAATGCGGGAGGCGGCCGGCGATCGCGAGCCGTTCTCAGTCAAGTACTGGGGAGTTGGCAACGAGTCGTGGGGCTGCGGCGGTAATTTTACTCCGGAAGAATACGCCTCGGAGTATCGCCGGTTCACCGAGTGGCTTCCAGGATTCTCCGTCGATCTGGCGTGCATCGGCGCGGGTCCGGGCGGCGGTGAAGTCGAGTGGACGCGCCGGTTTTTCAGCAAGCTCGCCGAACGCCGGGCCATAGGACGGATGTGGGGCTGGGCCCTGCATCATTATTCATGGAACGTCAGCGGCGGCCGGACCGGTGACTGGGTTAAGGGAAAGGGCGACGCGGTCAAGTATCCGGTAGAGGAGTGGTACGAGCTTTTGCGCGAGGCTGAACAAATTGAAGGTTTGATTACAAGTCATTGGACAGCGATGGGCGAGTTCGATCGTCAGCATCACGTAAAGCTGGTAGTCGATGAATGGGGCTCATGGTACCGGCCCGGGAGCGAGGTGGATCCCACCCATCTGTTCGGACAGCAGTCGACGATGCGCGACGCGGTACTTGCCGGGCAGACGCTGAACGCGTTTCATCGCCACGCTGAGAAGGTCGGGCTGGCAAGCATTGCGCAACTTGCCAACTGTCTCCAGTCGCTGTTTCTCACGCACGAAGAGGCGCTCCTGCTTACTCCAACTTTCCACGTTTTTGAGATGTACGCCCCACATCAGGGTGGACAATCGCTCCGGACGGTAGTCTCCTCTCCGAGGCCGTCGTATACGCGAAATGGTCAGCCGGCAAGCGTGCAAGGGTTGGATGGCTCAGCGTCGTTGCAGGGGCGTCAGCTTGTCCTGACAGTCACCAACGCCGATGCGGCCCAGTCGCGAAAGGCAGAGATAACGATTCGTGGCGGGAGTCCAAAAGAAGCGAATATCACAGTTCTGGCTGCGTCCGATATTCACGCACACAACACCTTCGAGACTCCGGATGCGGTCAAACCAAGGCGGGCGCAGGCGGAAGGGGTGCGTGGTTCTGGGCTGGTGTTTGAGTTCCCAGCGGCGTCGGTGACCCGGTTGTCGATTGAGTTGGCGTGAAGGAAATTCTGAGTTCTAAGTTCTGAGTACACGCGTTCCGAGCGGCGAGCGCCAGCTCACTCTCAGAACTCAGAACTCAGAGCGCAGAACTTAAAATATGTCAGCTTCCAAAATCTGCGCGTTCAAGGTATCTTGAACCGATATTCATTAAATTCAAGAAAGGAGGCACGGATGAGGAAGGGGCTCTGTGTTGCTGCTTTTATCGCGATGGCGGTCTTTACTTTGACGCCAGTTTTAGCATCGCAAAGCAACGCCACCAACATCGCCAAAGAGCGAGGGCGTTACACACTCTCGATTTCGTTGGAGTTCAGCAGAAAGAATCGTAATGCGGCGGAGCGGGCGCTATCGATCCTGACCGATATGGGACCGAACGCTTATGCGAGCGGGTTTGTGGTCGGCGATGGGCTTGTGATGACCGCATACCACGTTGTGTCGGGGAGATTGAGCGATTCAAAGAAGCGGATACTAGGATTCAAGCCACAGGATGAGCTGCAGGTGAAGGCTTACGTAAATGGCTGTCCGGCCAGAGTCGTCAAAGTAGACCGCGAAGCCGATCTTGCGCTCCTGGCGGTCTGCACGTCATCAAAGGAAGCCAAGCGACCCACTTTTCAGTTGGAGCCGACCAAGAATGAACAGCTTCTTCTCATCGCGCAGCCTCGAGATTCCAAATTTCTTCGGCGAGGCGTATTCACCGGGCAGTACACCTTTCGCGGACAGCAATATTTATCTGCAAAGATAGATGCGCTTGATGGCTTTTCGGGAAGTCCGGTTTACAACGAACAGGGGCAAGTTGTGGGAGTCTTCTGCGGCTACGACTGGCAGGAAGGCGTCGCGTTCATGAGCCCCGGCGTAAAGGCGCAAAAGTTCCTCCAGGAGTACGAGGCTGGCGCACAGACTCAGTAAACTTTGAGTTTCGGGTTTAGGTTCCGGGTTCGTGTTGAACGGTACTGCGTCGATTTGCTATTCAGGATTCTGACGAACCCGAAACCCTAAACCTGAAGTCGTAAACCCGAAACACAAAACCCGAAACACAAAACCCGAAACCCTAAACCGGACCTGCCGACGTGAGATGAGCCGTGCCTCTGCATACATCCTTCTCGTAATGACTGCGTGCGCCGGCGCCTCCTTTCTGACGGCGCGAGCTGATCCGGTCACGGCAGACACAGAGATCACCGTAGCGGCCGATGGAACCGCACGCTTCAAGAGTATTCAGGAAGCGGTGATGGCCGCGCCTACCGGAACGCCGGACAAGCCGGTCATCATTCGCATCAAGCCGGGCGTTTACAAAGAGCTCGTCTACGTTCAACACGAAAAGCGATTTGTCCGCATGATCGGCGAGGATGCCAACAGGACGATTCTCACTTACGGTCTGTACGCCGGCATCGTTGGGCACGACGGAAAACCGATCGGCACTTTTCGCACTCCGACCGTCACAATCGACGCCGACGACTTCATTGTAGAAAACATTACTTTCGAGAATTCGGCGGGCCCGATCGGTCAGGCGCTTGCAGTGCGAGTCGACGGCGACCGAGTAACATTTCGTAATTGTCGATTCCTTGGCTGGCAGGATACGGTGTTCATCAATCGCGGAAGACAATACTTCGAAGACTGCTACATCGCCGGCCACGTCGATTTCATTTTCGGAGGTTCGACCGCCTTCTTTCAACACTGCCACATTCATTGCCTCAAGAACGGATATATCACCGCTGCCTCTACGCCCGACAATCAGAAGTACGGGTTCGTGTTTTCAAACTGCACCATCACCGCAGAACCAGGAGTGAAAACCTATCTTGGCCGGCCGTGGCGCGCTTTCTCGAGCGTGGTGTTCCTGTCTACCGAGATGTGCGATGCGATTCGGCCGGAGGGCTGGCACAACTGGGATCAGCCGGAGCGAGAAGCCACTGTGCGATACGGGGAGTACAAGAGCAGAGGTGCCGGCGCCGCGGGCCCTGTGCGGGTCAAGTGGTCCAAGGTTGTCAGCGAGAGTGAGGCAAAGAAACTTACAGTCGCTGAGGTGCTGGGCGGGCCGGATCGATGGGATCCGCTAAACGATAGTCGCACCCCGATGCCCCAAGGATCTTGGCCGAGGTGTTTAGGGCGGCACCCTGTGCCGGCGAGCGCAAGAATCCGCACGCAGTGGTTAGACCATTCGACCGGAATATCTTGACATTGTTCAGGGCAGAGTGATAGACAGCGTGTTGCAGGTCGAATTGGTCTGACCTATGGTGAATCCGCAAACGGGCGAGAATGCGAAATGCCGGCGGCGTATCCGACGCTTGGAAGGTGTATAGACGACCCAATGAATGAAGCCACAAACATTGTCGGCGCCGAGGCAAATGCGGTTGACGAAGCCGGCTCCTCGCGGGCCGGCGCCGGAGCTGCCGAAAAAATAGTTGCCTCGGCCGGCAGGCACCGCTGGGTCATTTGCGCACTTCTGTTCTTCGCGGCCACGATCAATTACATCGATCGCCAGACCATTGGAATACTGAAGTCTACTCTTCAAACAGAGATAGGTTGGAGCGAGATCCAATACAGTTGGATCGTTGTGTTCTTCCAGATGGCTTACGCAGTCGGGTTGCTGGGGATGGGCCGTTTGATGGACCGCCTCGGAACCAGGAAGGGCTTTTCGCTGGCGGTGGTGTTTTGGAGCATTGCGGCGATGGGTCATGCGCTGGCGCGCTCGGTGATGGGTTTCGGCGTAGCTCGGTTCATGCTGGGCCTGGGAGAATCCGGAAACTTCCCCGCGTCGATCAAGACGGTCGCCGAATGGTTCCCAAAAAAGGAGCGCGCCCTGGCAACGGGCCTGTTCAATGCCGGCACCAATGTGGGGGTTATCGCTACTCCACCGATTGTGTCGTTTATTACAGGACGATGGGGATGGCAGTGGGCGTTTGTGTTCACCGGCGCGCTCGGATTCTTGTGGCTTGTGTGTTGGCTTGTGTTTTATTGGCGGCCGGAAGAGCATCCGCATGTGTCTGCCGCCGAGTTGGCTTACATCAAGAGCGACCCTGTCGAATCGAACGCTCGGGTTCCGTGGAAGAAACTTGTATCGCACCGACAGACGTGGGCCTTCGCCCTCGGTAAGTTCATGACCGATCCGATCTGGTGGGTTTACCTTTTCTGGTTGCCGGACTTTTTGAATAAACGATACGGACTTCAACTCAAGGACTTCGGACCGCCGCTGATTGCCATCTACCTGATCGCCGACGTGGGCAGTGTTGGTGGAGGCTGGCTGTCTTCCTCTCTTATTCGTCGCGGTTGGACGATCAACCGAGCTCGAAAGACGGCTATGCTGATTTGCGCGGTGCTCGTAGTGCCTATCGTAGCCGCGTCAAATGTCACCAATCTGTGGGTTGCGGTCTTGCTCATCGGACTTGCTGCCGCGGCGCACCAGGGTTGGTCGGCTAATATATTCACGCTCGTTTCGGACATGTTTCCGGCCGGTGCGGTAGGATCAGTCGTCGGGTTCGGGGGTATGGCAGGCGCAGTAGGTGGGCTGTTGATCGCCCGTCTTGTCGGAGAGATTCTCCAGAGGACCGGCAGTTACGTGCCGATTTTCATCATTGCCGGTTCGGCTTACCTTGTTGCGTTGTCGCTGATTCAGTTGATCATCCCCAGGGTTGAGCCCGCGAAGCTCGAAAACTCATAGGTCAGTGAAACGAATATGAAGAGCTTGAGCATTAAGCAGCCTGGTGCGTGTCGTTGGGATCTCGTCAGTCTTGGAGAGGTGATGTTGCGATTGGATCCGGGCGACTCGCGGATACACACGACGCGTGCGTTTTCCGCATGGGAAGGCGGCGGTGAGTACAACGTCGCGCGTGGCCTGAAGCGTTGCTTCGGACTCGAGACGGCGCTAGTGACTGCGTTTGCCGACAACCCTATCGGCCGGCTGATTCAGGACCTGATTTATCAAGGTGGCGTGGATCAATCGCATGTCCGCTGGGTCAAGTACGATGGAATCGGAAGGAGCGTGCGGAACGGCTTGAATTTTACCGAACGAGGTTTCGGCGTTCGTGCGGCGGTAGGCTGTTCGGACCGCGGGCACACCGCCGCGTCTCAACTGAAGGCGGGAGACATCGATTGGGACGAGATCTTCACCAGGGAAGGTGCGCGATGGTTTCACACCGGCGGGATTTTCGCTGCGTTGTCTGAAACGACGCCACAGGCAGCACGCGAAGCGATGGAGGCTGCCCGGCGTAGCGGTGCTGTTGTTTCGTACGATCTCAACTATCGAGAGTCGTTGTGGAAGGGAATAGGTGGAAGAGACCGAGCTCGCGAGGTGAATCGATCGCTTGCGCCGTTTGTGGATGTGATGATCGGCAACGAGGAAGACTTCACTGCGGCGTTGGGGTTCGAGGTCGAGGGGTTGGACGAGCAGCATTCAAAGCTGGACGTGAAGAGTTTTCGCACGATGATACAGCGCGCGGTAAGCGAATATCCCAATTTCAAGGTTGTGGCCACTACGCTGAGAAACGCGAAGACGGCTACGTTGAATGACTGGGGTGCGGTTTGTTATGCGGACGGAGAGTTGTACGAGGCTCCGATCCGAGAGAACCTCGAGATCTACGATCGCATTGGAGGCGGCGACTCATTCTGTTCGGGATTGATCTACGGCTTGATAATGGACCGAGGCGCTCAATGGGCAGTGGAATGCGGCGCTGCGCACGGTGCGCTTGCGATGACTACGCCGGGTGACACCACGATGGCGACATTGGCCGAGGTAGAGCGGGTGATGAAAGGGGGAACCGCGAGGGTAACGAGGTGATTTTTCCGGCTTAACCAGAAACCCGAAACCGTTCAAACCTCTTCCGATTCCTGAGCCTTCTGCGCAAGAACAAGATGATCCCGCATCGCGTTCCGCGCTCCTTCCGGATTCCGATCCCGAATAGACCTGTAGATCTGCCGGTGCATCTCGGCTGATTCTTTCAGGTCTCTGGCCCTCTTCACCGTCTTGCTTCGCACATCGAACAGGATCGTCGCAACCATATTCATGAGCGCGGTCAAAATCCGATTTCCCGAAGCGGCCGCCACCGTCTGGTGAAAGCGCATGTCGTGAATCAAATATTGCTCGGGCTCGTCGAGAGACGCGTACATCCCCGCGATTTCCTCTGCCATTGACACAAGGTGATCTGAGGACGCCCGCTCTGCAGCCAGCGCCGCCATCGCGCTCTCTATCGATTGCCGTGCTTCGAACATCTCCGCGGACGTGAAGCCATGCAGAGCAGCCATCAGTCTCAACGGGCTGCTGTCGAGCGACGGCGGTCCATCGTTGTCCACTACAAAAGTGCCGGCACCCTGCCTTGATTGCAGAACCCCAACCGCCGCCAGCGACCTGATGCCCGCGCGCAGCGTGGGTCGGCTGACACCCAGAAGCCGAGCAAGGTCCCGTTCAGGCGGAAGCCGATCACCGGCGCGCAACTCGCCTCGCTGTATCATCTCGCGAAGGTGCACCACGACCTCTTCGGAAGTCGTTCCGCCCTTCTCAGGCTCGAGCACTTTGAACTTTTCTGTTTTTAGACGGGTCATACCACTTTTCTTCGGTCAGCCGGCTTTCTCACGGATTTAGTGCTTTTCCAGCCCTTACCCAACTTGTTGCTTTGTTCGCTGTCGCTAATGTTAAACAATTTGTCTGACCTTGTCGATCACAACGCAGCGCGAAATGAAGTATTGGTGTGACCAGTTTCACGGCCGTCGTTGCTGGTAGCGGCCAGGCGCGGTCACGAATTCAGGAGCGGGTGAGGGCAGGTTGAAGATTGTTCGGACCCAACGCAAAGACTGAGGACGGATTAGGTCTGTTAGGGTTTAAAGGGTCGTGCGCGTCTTTGCGTTGGGCCAAATTCCGGGTGGGTCAATTACTTTTTTATCGGCGAGGCGAACACAACGACATTCCCGCACGGTTCCTTCACTCCGATTTCGCGCATTCCATAAAAGGCCTCGCGCTCCGACATAGAAATCGGATAACCCTCGAGCCTCTTTCGCACGTCCTGAAAATCTTCAACTTCGATATACAGGAACGAGGCAAGTGATGCTCCTTTAGGTGCAAACGCGGGAACGTCCTTTCGAACGCTGGCGGCGGTCTGAATCATCAATTCCGCGCCGTCGTGGACCAGAATTACAAACGCGAGCCGGTTTCCTTCGGGAACCTCGACCGTCTTGGTGAACCCAAGGCGCTCCGTCCAAAAAGGCAGTGACTTTTCGATCTCATCGACAACGAGAATTGGCGTGATTTTCATTTTGGAAATGACCTCGGTGTTTGGTTTTTGTTGGGCAACAGTCGCGCGCAAGCCTGCGCTGCAGGCCGCAGCAGCGGCAATCAGCATCAGCAGTGTTTTCCTTTTCATGCCCGCGACTATAGCGAGTCAGCGTTGCGGAGTATTGGAAAAAAAGGACACGGGCGTGCGGCCGGTAAACTCTCGGAAATCGCTTATGAGGTGGGCCTGATCGAAGAAGCCGGCATCCACCGCTATGCGGGACCAGTCACGGCGGGGTAAAGACTCTGCGAGCCTGCAGGCTTGTTGAAACCGCAAGACTCTACAGAGGTGTTTAGGCGTGAGCCCGCTCTCTTCGAGACATCGCCGGCGGAATTGTCGGGGGCTCAGATTGGCCTGACGCGCGACAAACTCCAGATCCACGTTGCCGGCCATCAATGTTATCGCATGAATCGCGCGCTGCACCGGATTTGGAGCCGCAGTGCGTTTGACGAGCGCGTCCAGGATTAACGTGAAGCGCTGCTCACCCGCAGTTAAGTCGTCGAGTTGCTGTCGCAACTGTCTCGCTTCTGCGCCCCAGAGGTCTTCTAAGGAGAGGATCTTGTCGGTGAGCTCCGCGGGGGACGCCTGAAGGAAGCGGCCGGCGAGCCCGGGTCGAAATCTAACGCCGAACAGACAACTGTTTGCGGCGAAGTCGAACTGACGTTCCACGGTCATGGCTCCGACCGCGCGAATGCCCTCGCCGGCAGAATAAATGATGTCGAGACAGCCGTCAGGGGGAACGCCGTAGCCCACTACCCGCTCCCGTGGCGTCTCCACCGACCACACGCCTTCTACCCACGGGTCAAGCTGCCGAGGTGCGCGTTGTTCTTTGTATCGTGCTCGTGCCATCAACGCTTCCGAAACGCTCCATCAGGGAGTGCCTTGTATTGCAGCCTAGTCTATTAGGCTGAACGCTACTTAAGCAATGGCAAAGGTTCGGAAGGCGGCAAGGTCCTAGAACTTTTTTCTTGAGCAGGCCACCTTTTGCCCGGGTGGAAAATCATAGACAGCGGAGGAGAACTAGCAAGATCGGAGGTCTCAGCATACGAAAGGTGATACTGAGCGATGAACCTCGTTACTTGTAAGA
Source organism: Blastocatellia bacterium (assembly GCA_035315885.1). Lineage (GTDB taxonomy): Bacteria > Acidobacteriota > Blastocatellia > UBA7656 > UBA7656 > DATFXM01. The sequence continues at coordinate 52,221 of DATFXM010000061.1, read as the reverse complement.
AGGCGATTACTGGATCTTTTCTGGCTGTGACGCTTCTTTTTGGCGGCGCGACGAGCTTTGGCACGGTGGCTTTGGCTGAGGATCGGGATCATGACCACGATCGCGACCATGACCGGGACCGTGATGGTGACCGCGATCGCAGGGAGCGGGAATGGCGGGAGCGTCAGGCTCGGGAGCGGCGAGAGGAGTGGCGTGAGCGGGAGGCGCGGGAAAGGCGTGAACGGGAGTGGCGAGAGGCGGAACGACAGCGCGAGTGGGCTCGTGAGCGCTATCGTCAGGGTTACTACTATCCGGGTTCCTATGGCTATCCGGGCAACTACGGCGGGCGTGGTTACGGGCTGACGGGACAGGGTCGCAGCGTAGCGGAGCAGCGCGGCTATTCGACAGGTCTTGATCGGGGGCGGGACGATGGCCACGATCGGCGGTCTTTCAATCCGAACAATTCTGAACACTATCGAGACGGGGATAGTGGTTATCACTCAGAATACGGAAGCAGAGAAGCGTACCGTCAAGTCTATCGTGCGGCGTTTCAACGAGGGTATTCGCAAGGGTATCGCGAGACCGCGCACAGACGGTGGTAGAGTACCTTGAACAGTATTGGGCGGGGGCATCGTCCCCGCCCACGCGGGTGGGGCAGGGCTACTGGCTTCTGGGGCCTTACAGATCGATCTAATTTGCGCTTCGGTCTGAATTGGTGCTCCGGTTTAATTGGTAATCCGGTTTTATTGGTACTCTGGTCTGAGTGGTACTCCGGTCTGATTTGTACCTCGCGCGATTTCAGGGCTACAGGAATTTTCTTTTGTGGGGGCGACGGGCGAAGCGGGATGAACATCTCGGTTCGCCCTTGTTTTTTTGGTCTTTGGGTTGAATCCAGGTTACAGCTAAGTAGAATTTGAGATTTCAGATTTCCGTTTTGACATTTGAAATTTGAAATTTGAGATTCGAGATCTAAATGAAGCCGCAACCCGCATTGAGCCCCAGCAACAACACCCATCGACAAGAGTCTCTAGCTCCAGCCCTCGAGCTGCTCTGCCTCATCACCCTCGTGATCACAATCGAGTGGGTAGTCCCCTTCACCACCGACCCGCGCATCGCCTATCAGGGACTCGCATTCTTGATTCTGCTACTCCTGCTAGTCTGCCAGCTCCGCGACCGCGCGAGTGCCCGAGACCTCGGCATAAGATTCGATAACTTCACCAGAGTCCTCTTCCATATTCTATTGCCATTTCTGATCTTTCTGATCGCCGTTATCGCAACGGGTGCCGCGTTCGGCACTCTGCGATTCGAATCAAAATTCTATTCGATGTGGCTGTCCGTACCGCCGTGGGCTCTGCTGCAGCAATACATGCTGTTCGGGTTTGCGATGCCTCGTTTGAAGAGAATCGTTGGCAACGACAACCACGTCGTAGCTACCGCCGTACTCTTTTCGATCCTGCACCTGCCTAACCCTGTACTCACGATAGTCTGCGCGATCGGCGCTTACATCTGGGCCCGGGAGTACGACCGTGAACCCAACCTGCTCGCGAACGCAGTGACACATACCGTGGCGAGCGTTTTTCTCGCGAACGCGCTGCCGGGCTGGTTGTTGAAGAATATGGTGGTGGGCTACAACTACTTCACAAAATGAAGTCGATCTCATCATTCCCTGATCAGATCGCGGTAAAGCCCAAGAATCGCCTCGAGGTTCGCTTCGTCGGCGCATAAGTGTGTGCGCTGGGTCGCTGGCCTGCTTAACTGATCGCAGATCGCAAGCCTGAGCGCTTCGGCGTCCGATCGCGGAACCAAAACCACGCCTGAAGGCCGCATGCGGTTGTCGGTGGCTATCACCGGCACCCCGAGGTGCAACGCCTCTCGCACCGAAAGCGAATCTCCGTCATACAGCGTCGTACGCAGAAACAAATCACTTTCTTCGATGGCTCTCAACGTTTCCGCATGCGGGACGTCTCCCGCAAGCATCACGTTGTGGCTGTAACTGGCTCGAGCGATCTCGCGTTCGAGCCGGTCCGCGATGCTTCCGGACCCGATGATCAACAGCCCGGCATTGGCATGCTGCTCGAGCACACGCCCCAGCACACCGACCTGTAAGGAAAGATCGTACTCAGGCTCCAACAGACCTACAGTGGTTAGCAGCGGCCGGTGACTTTCGACAAACCGCTTGATCTCCGGCGATATCGAATCCGACGGCCTCACTGCTGATGCCGCGTGCGGCTCTATCAATCTTAGTCTTTGTTCTCTTACGCGGAGTTTTCGAAAGACCTCGATGACCGCGGCGTTGACTCCGATGATTGCGTCGAGTCTTCGAAAAACAAATCCTTGAAGCGTGTTCGGATTGGCATTCCTGCCTTGCTCGGATTCCGGATACCCGCCGGAATGCAGTGTCAACACCACTTTGTTTCCCGGAATCAGCGTACAAATCAATGCAAGGGTGAGTAGCCGGTTTGTGATGATCCCGCCGAAATGCAAATGAATGATGTCGTAGTCCAGCGTCAACAGGAGCCGAATCAGACCGGCAGCACTCTTCGGATAGTAGAGGTCATCGCCGTTCGGCTTGCGATGGCGTGTTATGTTGATCACCGCGCATGGGATTTCGCGGTCCAGAAGGTACCGTCGGATCAGAACGATGTTGGTCTGAATTCCACCGTGCGGCGGTGGATACGGCCCCAGTTGTAGAACTCGCATCACTTTTTAAGCGTGAGTACTCGGTCGACGTCAATTGCGCGTGGCTGTCCGGACCGCGCGGACTCCAGCATTCGAATGCATCCAACGGTAGCTCGCGTGCCGTCGATAACAGTAGTCTCGCAGCCCGCACCAGTACGAACGGCAGAGACTAAGGACTGAACCTGGGCGCGGTATCCCTTTTCGGGCCAGAACCGTGAATGCTCGCGGCGTATGCGGCCGCTTATGGTCAGGCGCTTGAAGTCTTCCACCACGACTCCAATCCCTTCTACGAGCGCTTCTACGCGCTCGCCGGCTGAGGTCGCGCTGCCCACTGTTGCATAAGTCAGATTTCCCACCGAACCGTTCTCGAAACGAAAGCAGGCAGCGATGTTATGTTCGCCTCTTGGTTCGAGTCCAGTCGTCGGGAGCGAATATGCTGACACTTCTACCGGCTCCTCATCGAGCAGCCAATACATCAGGTCGATGAAATGACACGCCTCCCCGAGAATTGCGCCGCCTTCGGACTCATCGGCCATCCAGTAGCTTCCGGAGATGCCGGGCGTGTTCATTCGAACGTTGAGCAATGCCGGACCACTGCGCCGCGACAGTTGTTCCTTCATCGTCCGGTAGTACGGAGCAAATCTGCGATTGAAGCCAACGGTCAGGAGCCGCCCGCTGGCTCGCACCTCCTGTTGCAAGTCGCGACACTGTTCCTCGGTGAGAGCCATCGGCTTTTCTACGAACACGTGTTTGCCGGCTCTGAGCGCATCCAGAGCCTGAGCCGCATGCTGACTATTTCTGCTGGTGATCATCACCAGATCCACAGCCGGATCGTCGAGTACCTGGCGATAGTCCGACGTGCAGTACGCGGCTCCAAAACGCTCGCCGTAGTTTCGCGCTCGAGCACCGTTCGCTGAACACACTGCGTGGAGCCTGGCATTTGGCGTCCGCCTCAAGGAGGGAAGGTGAGCCCAACGCGCGAGATTTCCCGCTCCGGCCAGAGCAACTCCAATTTCTCCTCTTTGAGTGGGTGCGCGCCTCAGGTCGATCTTGCGACCAGGATTGATCGACCGCTGATTGTCTAGGTGCGGGTATCGGAGCAGGACTGCAAGACTCGAAGACGTGCCGAGAATCGTCTGATAGGCGGTGGCAGCTTCTTCGAGTGCGAATTCGTGGCTAACAAGGGGCCCGACTTTTACGCGACCAATATCGACTAGACGCAGGAACTCATCCATGTTGCGGTTCTCAGTCCAGCGGACGTAGGAGATGGGATAATCAATTGCTTCCTTTTCATACCGCTGGTCGTAACTGCCCGGCCCGTACGCGCGAGACATGAAGAGCTGGATCTCCTTCATGTACATCTGGTCCCATGGCAGGTTGAGTTCGAGCGCGCCGACTATCACCATCCGAGCGCGGTCTCGACAGATTTGCAAGCCAAGCTCTGCGGGAGCGGAGGATTTTGATGCGGCTGCCACGATGGCGCAGTCAACGCCGCGGCCGCCGGTAATCGACGCAACGCGCTCTACAACGGCTTCGTCTCCGGCGAATCCGTGATCGGCCCCGAGTTCGAGGGCTTTGTCTACGCGATCTTGTTTCAGGTCAACCGCGACTACTACGCCGCCCTGGAGACGCACGAGCTGTGCGATCAATTGCCCGACCAGACCGAGGCCGATTACCGCAACTACGTCGCCAACGCCGATGCCTGAAGTGCGGACTGCATTCAATGCGATTGCTCCAAGGGTAGTGAAGCACGCGTCTTCCATTCGCACGTTTTCGGGAATGTTTGCGACGAGATTTCTCGAAGCAAGTATCGTCTCTCCGTGTCCGGTGCCTTCGCCTCCGTACGCGACTCGATCTCCGATCTTCAAATCAGTCACCGACGGATGTACTTCTGCGACAAAACCTGCACCGGAATATCCAAGCACTGCATATTCGTTGAGCTTTGCTCTCACTTCTGAAATGGTTCTGACAGGTCCGGCTGCTTTCATGACGGTGAGGATCCTGGAGACGTGAGATCGATTGTCTACGACCTCACGCAGGAGTCCGTTCTGATGAATGCTCGCGGTCTCGGTACCGCTGCTTATCAATGAGTAAGCGGGCCGAACGAGTACGTGGTGAGCGGAAACGACTGGGTCGGGCACTTCTTCGACTACGATGTGCTTCAGACCCTTTCTCAGTACTTGTTTCATAGCTAAATTTCAGATTTCAAATTTCAAATTTCAAATTTGTGATTTCAAATTTCAAATTTCAGATTTCAAATTTCAAATTTGAGATTTGAGATTTCGATTGGTTATCAGCTCCAATCGATTTCTCCGAAGCCCTAGCGCAAGGCCATCGTACAACCTCTCGGTCTCGACAACCTGTCGATGCGGAGAGAAACGCTGCTCCACTAAACGCCGCCCCGACTCCCCCATCGTCTTAGCAATAGTCGGATTGTCCAGCAGAAACAGAATTCGCCCGCTCATTCCGCCGTAGTCGCCTACCGGAACGAGAAACCCCGTTTGACCCTCGATGACCGCCTCCGCTGCACCGCCGGTATCAGTCGCCACCACCGCACGACCCGCCGACATGTATTCCAGAATCGAGTTTGAGAACCCCTCGCTCACCGAGCTCAGCACGCATACATCGCTGATTGAGAGAAGCTCGCTAACGTGGTCGCACCGCCCCAGAAAATGGCAGTTGTTCTGTATATTGAGTTCGCCGGCGAACGCCTTCAACGTCTCTACCAGCGGACCTTCTCCTGCCAGGAGGAATCGCACGTCGCGATTTGATTCCAGCACGAGCTTCGCTGCCTTGAGAAAGGTCCGATGATCCTTAACCTCATGCCTCATGTTCGCAACGATGGTCACAAGTCTGGCTCGCGACAATAGTGGCAGACCGAATGACGCCATGGCTTCACGGCGGTTGAACTCGTCTGGGGTTGTGACCCGCGAGCGGTCTACCGAGTTATAGATCTTGACGATCTGACTTGACGTCACGCCCTCGCTGATCAATCGCTCGCCTACGGCTGAGGAATTCACGACGATAGAGCTGGCCAGCTTGAAGGACAATCGCTCCGCGCGTTTCTGCGCATCAGATCGCCATTCGCCGGTCTCACGCTTTGCCGCGATTCTGATCGGAACTCGAGCGAGCCATCCGCCAGTCATTCCGAAGATATTCGTGTAGAAGTCATGACTTTGAACAATGTGGATCTGCTCGCGCTTCAGAAAACGAACAAACTTCCGCATCTCCCGGACCGCATGCAGGTCATAGAAGCTTGTCAGGGGAAAGGACTCGATCTCGCGGTTGGTATTTGATGGAAGCCCGCGTTCGGCGCTGGAGACTGCAAGCGCTTCTTCTGCCTCACGACGAAGCGGCCCATTCGAGTCTAGACAAGCGATGTGCAACCGATAGTGCCCGCGTTCAGCCAGAGAGCGGGCCAGTTGAACAGCCTGGCGCTCGGATCCGCCCTGTTCAAAGTTCCCGATCAGTTGAAGGACGTTCAGCTTCATCGCAAGACTGGTCCCCCATCCTTTATAAACACGAATTCGTTGCAGCCGGTTCCCGCGCCTCCGCACTTCAGCTTCAACAAAGAGAATCCGTGCTTTCTATAAAGATCAAATATCTGCTCCGGCGCTGCTGTTTCGTACGGATAACCGCCAACCCAATCCACCACGTCGCGCCAGTGACTCATGCCTCGTTGAGGCCCGGGCTGAGTCCAGCTCCGCAAGTACTCTCCCACGCGCAACGTACAGATTGCACGAAACAGCGACTTCAACTCGCTTGGTGCGATCACGATCAGTGTGAAGGGAAGTCTGAGAGGCTTTGGAAGATTGTTGTACGTCTTCTTGATTTTCTTCCAACGCGCAGTGCGGCTGCCGAGATCGTTGTAAATCGCGAGAAACAATTTGCCATGGTCGGACACGGGCAATCGCGCATAATCGAGCGCCCTCCACATGCTTCCAGTGTGATGCAGGACGCCCCACGAATACACGACATCAAACTCACCAAGAGATTTCATATAATCGCGATCCAGCGCCGAGCCTTGTTCGACTTTCCAATCGCGATCGCCCGGGAAGTAGCGTCGCCTCAGCTCTGCGGTACACGCAACTGAGGCCGGGTCGTAGTCGAAGGAAAACACTCGCGCTCCAAGCCGCCGCGCCGCAAGGCTAAAGAGCCCGCTTCCCGAGCCGATATCCAGGAACGACATCCCGGCCAACGAATCGATCTCGAGCATTGATTTCAGCGATTGTTCGGCCCTCGCTATTCGTTCGTCGTTGAGCACCTCGAGGAAACGCTTCCAGTTCTTTCCAAACTCGAATCGCTCGCCTGATGCGACTTCCGCAGAATGGAGTGCAACGTGTCTTGGAGTTATTACCTCTGACATTTTGTTTTCACCCGACGTGGACACTTGGAATCGATGAGCCGCTCGCAACGGTTTTTGATGATGCCGCAAGCCGGCCAAGCGGTAGCGCCTTCGCTCCTTCGAAGCGAGCCTCAGGTTTCCGATCGATGAACGCACGATGCCAAAGCTCGAACACCAGCAGCCCCCAAAGGTGACGAGCATTGTTACGCCGCTCACGACGATGCTCCGCTATGAACTTCCCAACTGCTTCTTGATCAAAGTAGCCGCGCTGGCGAGTTCGCGGATCGCCGATGACCTCGTCGAACATGACGCGCAGCTCATTGTTCAGCCAATTCTTAATGGGCACATCGAAACCCTGCTTTGGGCGTTCGATGATGGCGTCTGGAATCATTCCGCGCGCGACTTCTTTGAAAATATGTTTTTGAACTCTGCCGCGAACCTTGAGCTCGGCCGGTATCGTCTGCGCAAATTCGATCAGCTGGTGGTCCAGCAGCGGCACTCGCGCTTCAAGCGAGTGCGCCATGCTCATTCGATCTACTTTTGTCAGGATGTCGCCGGCCAAATAGGTCTTGCTATCCAGATACATCATGCGATCCAGACTGTCGGCCATGTTTGGCTGCATGAAAAGATCTTTGAATCGATCTTCTGCGTCGTAGCCTTCTACCAAACTCTTGAAGTCCGCTGAAAGCAGGTCCTGCTTTTTCGGCTGGTTGAAGTAAGAGAGGCTGTCGATGTACCGGTCTGGTGAATCGAGCGCGATGTTCGAGAGAAAGTTCTTGCCGTACGCTCCTCGCGGAAGCATCCGGCCGGCTCGCGCAAATACATTTCGTCTCACCGCCGCGGGTATGCGTTCGTACTTCCGGCGAGCGATGTCCACGAGATAGCGGTCGTAGCCGCCGAATACTTCGTCGCCGCCGTCTCCGGAAAGAACAACGGTCACGTGCTCGCTTGCCATCTTCGAGACGATGTAGGTGGGCACGCTAGATACATCTGCGAATGGTTCGTCGTGATGCCAGACGATTTCGCGAACCAGCTCGCACACATTCGGCGTGACTACGAATTCGTGATGATCGGTATTCAAATGCCGCGCCACGATTCGAGCTTGGCCCAATTCGTCAAAGCTCGACTCTTTGAACCCGATGGAGAAGGTCTTTACCGGCTGACCCATTTCCCGCGCCATCATCGCGACTACCGTGCTTGAATCGACGCCTCCCGACAGAAACGCTCCCAGAGGCACGTCGCTTAGAAGTCTCAATCGCACGGATTCGGATAACAGCTCGCGAAGCCGCTCGACGTATTCACGCTCGCTTCGACGTACTTGAGAGCTCTGGTCATAGTTGAAATCCCAGTACCGGCGGATTGAGATCACCGAGTCTTTCAGCGTCAGCGTATGGCCGGGCTCCAGCTTGTTGATGCCCGCGAACGCGGTCTTCGGATCAGGCACGTAGCCGAACGAGAGAAAGTCGGAGACCGCCTGCGGATCGACGGACCGATCCACCGCGGGGTGCTGCAACACGGACTTGATCTCCGAACCGAAGATGAACGCGGCCGGAGTCTGAGCGTAATGAAACGGTTTGATTCCGACTCGGTCTCGGGCCGCAAACAGCGATCTCTTCCGCCGATCCCATATCGCAAATGCAAACATCCCGCGCAAACGTGTTACACAGCTCTCACCGTATTGTTCGTAGAGATGGACTATTACTTCAGTGTCGCTCAATGTTCTGAAAGAGTGTCCGAGCGAGATCATCTCCGCCCGCAGCTCTCGGTAGTTGTAGATCTCGCCGTTGAATACAATCCAAACCGTTCCGTCTTCGTTGCTGATCGGCTGATGTCCGGTGTTCAGGTCGATGATCGCGAGTCTTCGCATTCCAAGCGCGGCGCCCCCATCGATGTAGAAGCCTTCGTCGTCCGGACCGCGATGCTCGATCACCCCGCACATGCGGCTTAACACTGCGCGCCGCTCGTCTGCGGTGAACGTTCCGTTATCGATTTGGCCTGCGATACCACACATCTGATCTTCAAACTCCGATTTACTTCTTGAGCATTACGATCGACTCGCCTCGTTGAGTCAGCGCGAGCGCGCGCAGCCACGGGTTGTACTTCAGCTTTCGTGCGAGCAGTCGTTTGATTGGGCTTCGGCGCAACGTGGCATCCTGCTCATCCACCAGATCGATCACCGAATAGAACTGCGCGAACCCAGCCTCTCGACCAAGCGTGCACAGATGCGAATAAGTGAACCAGTGTACGGCGGGGAATTGGGAGTAGTTGGCTAGCGTTGGCTTGTAGTGCAGGTGTTGAAACACCAGACACTCTTTGACCAGTCGAGGGAGCCAATTGAAATAGCGATATACATACTCGCCGTTGCGTCCTGAGATCGAGAACCTGAGTCGGTTTGTCGTCGAGATGAACGCGATCCCACCCGGAGCGAGCACTCGATGCATCTCGGCGAGGCTTCGCCCTGGCGACACTACGTGTTCCAACACGCTGTCGCACAGTACCAGCCGTTGTGAGCCGTCCGGCAGCGGAATGTTTTCGGCAAAGCCTTCTTCAACGACCGCCTCGCTCTTCAAATACTCGCGCGCCGCGTGAACGAACAGTGGAACGGGCTCGACACCTACAACCTCGTAGTTCCGTTGCGCCAGCAGCCGCATCGTCTGAGGCTTTGGACCACAGCCGATCACCGCGACGTTGCTGCGCTGCGGCAGGTCAATCAACCTGTTCAACCTTGCTAGAAGGCTGTCGATTCTGACGGTCTCGTCGGGCTGAAGTTCGAGGGTTGCGGAGAAGTGCTCCAGCGCGAGGCGATCCATTCCCGGGTAACCCTGCGCGAGTTTCCGGTTCGAATAGAGATCCGCGAGCGATCGACGCTTCGATTCGCTCCGATTTGATGAGATGCTTGTGATGCTCTCTGACATTGCGTGCCTTTCAATATCGGCTCGATTAGCGGCCTCCCCAGATTACTCCCGGCCCTGCGAGTTCATCGGTACTGGAGAGGCGCGCCTCACCGGTCCGCGATTGTGCTGCGTAGGTCGCCCTCAAAGAAACGGCATACGCAATCACGTAGTACAGGTGCCAGAAATACTGCGAGGATGAAAAGAAACTGCAGACCAGATACGCTACGATGACCGCTTGAAGAGCTATGCTCAGAAAATAGATTTCGCGATTAGCCGCTGACTCTCGACTGAACTTGCTCGCGATCGGCAACAGGTTGCGCTCAATACGTCGCAGCGCCGGGACAGGCGAAAAGATGAAAACCAGGTACGCCGCAAGGCCTAGCCAGCCGAGCTCGGCTGCAATCTCAAGGTACGAATTGTGCGCGGCTTTTCCCTGAATCGAGTACTCGGGGTAGTTGCCGATCCCAACGCCAACAATCGGATGTCGTAGTGCAACGTCGAACGCCCGATCCAACAGCTCGCGTCGCTGCTGTGCAGAATTTGTTGGGTCGTCCTGGATATGAACAATCGTGAACAATCTGTCCGTATAACCGGCTGGAACGGTAACCGCGAAACACGCTCCGAGCAGCAGCGCGGCGAAGATCGCTACGACTCGTCTGCCGCGGCCCGCTTTCCAAAGGAGCACGCCTCCAAGAGCGATCAATCCCAGAAACCCTCCACGAGAGAAGGTCAGCACAATTCCGGCGGTCTGAATCGCAGCAGCAACTGAATAGAGGAACCTCGATGCGCCTCTGGCGGTCAGGGCGAAAGCGACTGCGAAGGGCAGCATTAGATCCAACGCCATTGCGAGCTCGTTGACGTTGGTGTAGATGCTGTCACCACCAGTGGAGAGACGCAGGTGATTCGGATCGAGGTGCCCGAGGACAAAACCGCGAATTGCGCCAAGGCCGATGAACGTGCCGCACAAGACTACCAGCTTCATCAGCGAACGAAGCTTCGCGTGAGTGTCGAGCAGGTTCACCATCAACACGAACACGGTGATCACTTTGAAAAAAGTGTCGGTCAGCGTCTCGATGCTTCGCTGCCGGTTGTAGGCCAGTGGAACTAGCGCAACACCCAGGATCACGATTACCGCGAGCATCTTCATTTCTCTGGGCCAGACCGTGAGCTGCTGTCCCTTGCTCAACCTGGTCACGACGAAGGCGATCAGCGTCGGGATTGCAACTATCTTTGCAAGTGGCAATCCGCCAATCAGACCAGGCAACAATTCGTTTGGACGAATGTAGAGCAGCAGTGTAAACGCGCAGAGGCCGGCGACTGCGAACCGCTGGGCATCCGAACCACGCAAGGCATTGGACTCGGAGGCTTCGGCTTGAACAGCAGTTTCGGGCGCGGGTGTTCCGCGACCCAAGGATCTCTGCCACAGTACGCCGGTTCCTGGACTATCGTTGCGCATCGTTTATCCCTGGCTTTATCCCTGGCGCGCACCCTCTGTGGCTAATCCGCGCAGCGCGCTGCCGAAGCGTTGAAATCTAGCGAGTGCTCCGCGCAACTGCTGCTTTTCATCGGTAGTCACCGCGCCGGCGAAGAAGGCAGAGGTGAGATGAACCGCGCCGAATGCTGCTCCACACACTGCGAGCACCACCAGCTTGCTTTTATCTTCGAGCGAGAGCCTGATCGCGTATGCCGCGATTGATGCGAGAACAGTGGCCGCCGAAATACGCCATAGCGGGGCGAGCAAACGTAAGTGCCGTGAAGTCGCGCCGAGCCGTCGAAGGATCTTCCACGTGATGACCAACAGATCGAATGTCTGCGCCAACATGTAAGCGGCTATTGCTCCAATTAGGCCGTACAGATGAATGGCGACGTAAAGGAGCACAAACTCCACAGGGATCATCAGCATCGACAGCTTGAGTCTGAAGAACTTCAGATCGTCGAACGCGCGTATAATCGAAGTCGGTACGCTTATGAATAGAAAGATCGCAAGCAGGTTGATAGCAAAGATGGGCACTGCGGCTTCATAGCGTTCGGTGAAGAGGAAGGTGATCAGCTCTCGTCGAACAACAAACGCGAGCGCATAAGCCGGCACAAAAAAGAACGCGAGCTTGCGGACTGCACTGGCCCACAGCCTCAGAATTCCCGAGTAGTCGCCCTCGCCCTCTCGACGGGCCACTTCCGGAAGCAGGACGCTAATGACCGCTTCCAGAAGCAGACCCAGAAGTGGAAGCTCGAAACAGCCGATGGCATATACGGCAAAATCGGAAGGACCGAAGTAATGCGACACAAAATAGTTGTGCAGCGTCGCCTGCATAACATAGGCGAGCGCTCCAAGGCCGAAGGGTATTGCGTTCGAAAGCTGTGTTTTGAAGAGCGCTGAATCAAACGATTTCCAGAACTTGCCGAACCGTCGATGGAGATAGTGAAACAGCAGCGCGCACTGAAGCGCTCCCTGCAAAACCGCAGCCGTTACGATCGCGTTGACGCTATGGAAGATCACACCGGCAGCAAGCAGCAAGGCGCTCTTTGATAGCTGTACTACGACGGTGAACACCGCGGCGGTTCTTACTTCGCTGTTTGCAACGGTGACTACTTCAAGAAGCGAGGAGAGCAGCCACAACATCACCGCCAGACCCAGCATCGGAATGTAAGGGACCAGCTCGTCGCTCTTGAAAATCAGCGTGACCCACCCGGGATAAACCGCGAAAGCAAGCGCGACTGCCGAGCCGATCGCTCCGTAGAAGATCAGAACATTCAGCGCCACCTGCGGTTTCTTGTCCGGATGACGAGGCATGAAATAGTAGGCGCTTGCGGCTACGTGAAGGCCGAGCAACGAAAGCGAGTCCTGGAGAATCTGAAACACCTGCTTGTAGAGCCCGAACTCGGAGAGCGTTAACGCTCTGACCAGCAGCAGCGGTAGCGGCACAGTGAGAGCAAACCCGAGCACCTTTGCGGAAGCAAGCATTGCCGCGCGCACGCTCAAGCCGCCGCGCGTGTTTGAGTCGCGTTCGGTCACGCTCGCACTTCCGGTCGACGCTTTGGTTGCCTGCTCCATTGTGCTGGAGAAACCTTTGGTTTCCTCTGCCAACTCTTAGCCTTTCGATCAAGTCTGAAATTCAGCTTCGTGCATGTGACGCCAGCGCGCGAGGACTGAACAGTCGATCCTTGAATAACTCGAAACCGCTGGTGCTTTGTGCGAAGTGGGCGATGTCCATCGCCGTCGACACTCTTCGAAGCGAAAGTGGATCGCACTTCCCATCGTTCAACCCAACTTGAGTCGTAACCGCGGCGCAGTAGCCCGCACGCGCAACTTCGCGACGCACGACGTCGCTTGAATCGCCGTTCGGATAACAGAACAGATCAACCGCGCGGCCCAATTGGGACTCGATGCGGCTCCGCGATTCCACTAATTCCTCGCGGAGCCTCACGTCGGAGACCTTAGTCAGTACCGGATGAGTTGCAGTGTGGGAGCCGATCTCAATCCCCGCCGAATCAAGCTCGCGCAGCTGTTCCCAGCTCATCGGCGCGAACTCCTCGGGTGGAAGCTGAGGCAGCTCGACCTGGAACGCAGCGGCAATCGCAGCCGTAGTGAGCGCTCTCTCGTCTTCCGTCATTTGCTTGAGCGTTTCATTAATTAGCTCAGCAGCAGCAAGACGCGACTGCTCGGTGGTGATCCGAAAATGAAGCAAGTGCCCGTTGAGCTCGAGCTCAACATATGGAAGCCTGGTGGTGAGGGCAGCGAACCTCGCGTTGTCCGGCCACAGCCAACAACGGCCGTCGATGAATCCGCTAACGGCAAAAAGGGTCGCGGGGACATTCTTTCTTTTCAGGATGGGAAACGCGATCTCGAACGCATCGCGGTAGCCGTCGTCGATGGTGATTACCGCGAGCCGGGAAGGAAACTCTCGACGCGATTTCAACAGCTCGAACAAGCGGGAAAGCGAAACCAGATCGTACCTCGCTAGCAGGTAATCGATCTGTTCAGAGAAGGACTCGGCGCTTGTGGCCAGGGGGTGATCGCGCTCACTGAAGCGATGATACATCAGTATAAGTGCCTTGCGACGGTTCGCGATTCGAAACGGTGCGAATGCGCCCGCGGCTTGCAATGCTTGTAGCACCCGTTCTTTCACGTGACTCACTCCGCTGCACGATTCAGAACTACTCCCAAAATGTCGTCCTGAGTGAATGCCGACATCGCCCTTGTCATTTCAGCCGCGCTCGATTTACCGGACTCAACAACCAGGACCGTAGTGTCCGTGAACCGCACCAGCAGACTCGAATCGCCAAAATCCAGAAGCGGCGCAGAGTCAAAGAGAATGAAATCGTGATCGCCGTCGAATGCCTGGAGCAACTTCCAGAACTCCGGATCGGCCATCAGCTCTACAGTGTTTTGAAGCGGTTTGCGAACGGGCAACACGTCAAACCCGTAAGGCCGCACTCGAAACGCTGCGGTGCCCGCGGGCGAACCCGAATCGAGTGCTTCCTTCAATCCTGTCTTGCAGTCGATGCCCAAAGCTTTGGAGATGCCGGGTTGTACGAAGTCACAGTCGACGACCATCACTCGTTGCCGCGCTCGGGCAAGGGCACAGGCGAGGTTCAATGCCACCGTAGTCCTTCCCTCGCGGCGATGCGCCGACGCAATCAGAATCCGCTTTAGTCCTCGTTCGACTGATCGCGAAATCATTTTCAACGCCAGCCGGTTGTATTGCTCCGACGCACGAGGGTTGAAGTTGTAGAACGAGACCAGATGCGGATCCAGACGTCTTGGGTCGACGGTTATCTCCGAGCCCGGCATCGATTCAGCCCTCTTGATCAATGCTGCAGGCGGGTCTTCGGATGCTCGTCGCGCTTCTTCCACCGTAGGCGCGGCGGCAAGCGAATAGCGCACGAAAGAGAATGGTTCCGCGGCGGCCCTGTTGATGTCGCGAGCGTGCTCGCTTCTGTCGATCACTTCGGCGGAAGAGTATGCCGCGTCAGTCCGGTCACCTTCCACCAGCGCTTTGGTCATTGCGTCAAATACTTTTCCCATTTTTCGATTGGACCTTCGGTTATTGCTTGTATCCCAGAATGTGGAAAAGCCTGGATGCGTTCAACAGGAGCGCAAGCAACGGAACTGCTATCGCTCCGATCAGAAAATAGATCGCACCGCGCGTCATCATTCGGCGACGTGCCGCGCTGCGCTCGGAAATCGTCAGCGACTGGGGTATCGACGCGAGAACGGGAACACCCAGAAAGTAGCTGACGTCTCGTTCATCGTGGAGCCGGGTCAGCTTCGGGAGTTCGGCAAGCAGCGCCGCGACAATCCCACCGGCGGCCGCCATCGCCAGCGCAAACATCATTAGCTTCGTTCGGTGTGGTGCAGCGGGAGCTTGAGGCAAATCGGGGGCGTCGACTATCTGAAAAAACGGAGTGCCCGGTCCGGCAGTGGATGGGGTGAACTCGCGCAGTGCATCCTCGCGACGCAGCAAGCTTGTATAGCGCTCTCGCAAAGCGTCGCTGGTGTAGTCTCGCAAGTCCGAACCAACGATTGCCGGCTGCGCTATTGCGTGGGGCGTCGAGACCGCCGGTGAAGTAGCCGCGACGATGCCCCCCGGCAGCATTGAAGCCGCCTGCATCTTTCTGCTCATCTCGCGTTGGACGACTTCCAACTCGGTTTGCATCCGGTTCAACTCACGTTCGAGATTTCGCAACTCCTGTGCAGCGCCTGATGTCGCGCTCGCGCGGTTTTGCTCACCGGTTGATCCGGCGTCGGCGATGCGCCGGTTTACTTCGGAGAGTTGTTCGCGAGCGGCAACCAGCTTCGGATACTTTTCGGTGAACCTTGACGAGTAGTCCTGAATTTGTGCTTCGAGATCAGCCTTTCGCTTCAATAATGCGCCATAAGAACCTGCGCGAGCATCGTCGGGCGCTGGTGCGCTTGTTCGCACCAACTCCTTCTGTTGAGCGATGAGCGCCCTCTGCTCAGAGATTTGTTTTTCCAGCACGTACTGCCTGTCCCTGAGCTGCTCCATGGATGACGCGATGGCAGTGCGCTCGACTCTGAGCTTGTCGGATGCTGCGGCCGCATGGCTTACCGCGCTACTTCGAGCCGCGTTTGCCGCGCGTTCTTGATTGGACTTCGAAAGCCTGGATTCGATTGCCGCGAGCTCGGACTTTATGCGTTCGGATTCTTCGTAGGCTTGCCCCGACAGAGTCATGTTCGCCTGTTCGAAAAGAGAGACAAGATCCGCGACGAGATGTTGAGTTGTCGCGGCGTCGGTGTGGCGGAATCCGAGGGTGAATGACTCAGGAAAGCCCTGCGAGTCGCTACGGAATTTGGTATCGAACTTAATGTCGCTTTGCAGATTCTGGACGCGCAGGTCGGTGCGTTTCACCTCGGTATAAAGGTTGTATTTGTTAACCAGGTTCTCGAGATTTGAGCGGCTGGTTAGTTGTTCGGTAACCGCGGCGATCTGGGCGCCGTTGGCGTTGCGGTCGTAGATCGCGCCCGAGACTACTATCAACGAATGTGATTCGTATACCTTGGGTATGTTGATTATCACCAGCAAGGCTGCGGTGGCGATCACCGTGGTGACGAACAGTATCAGGACCTTGCGACGCCAGAGCGCCTGCAGAATCTCTGCTATAGAGCGGGGTCTGAAGCTTCCCATCATTCCTCGTTTGCCAGGTTGGCCTTGCTTCAACAGAACCGGCCAGAAGTCTATTTTGCCTGTTCAGATACGGTGAAATTTGGAATGACTTGAAGATTCCATAAAGTGAGTGCTGAGTGCTGAGTGACCTGGTCAAGTTATAGCTAGTTTTTCGTAGACTCAGAACTCGGAACTCAGAACTCAGAACTTCCTATGATGCCGCCAGATCACTAGCTTTTCGTAGAGAGCTTTGCGGATCGACAGGGGCACTATCCTCTTTAAAGCAGTTCTCGCAAGATGAATCGCGGTCGACAACCTCGAATAGACACTGGACCGAAAACCAGGACGAAGGTAGCTCAACGTGACCGTCTGACGCCCAAGGCTAGTCCACCAATCCTTGTAAGCATCGGTGCCGCCCATAAAGTCATAAGCGATCACCTCCGGATCATCGATGCAGTCCTTGATGCACATCCCGAGCATTACGCTTCCAAGGCTGTCCCTCGTATAGGCCGGATCAAACCCGCCCTGAATTGCATGGACAATACCGCCATCGATTACCGCAAGGCGTACAGCTGCGATCTTGTCATCCAGTTCCAGCGTCCACAGGCGCAGACGTCCTTCGGACAGCGCCGCGCGCCCGGCTCGCCTTACAAGATTCTCAAACCCCGAAATCGCAAAAGACCCCGGCTGACCCTTTGAACGCCACCGCGCCTGATGCAGAAAGACCAACGCATCAAGCGCCGATTCAAGCTCGTCATCGTTCTGCACGCGACGAAACCTGCATCGATACTTCTCTTCGAACCGCCGCGTCTGGCGTTTCAGATGCTTCCTCGTGGAACGACTCAAACTGTCCACAAACTCGTCCCAGTGAACGGTAGTGTCGATGTGATGCGAACGATTGCACGCCGAAGTCGACGCCGCCTCTCGAAGCTGATTCTGAAGATGAGCCAGAACGCGGGACTCTGAAGGTATCTCGCAGAGCAACAGGCGATCCCAGTTGGATTGGCCCAGGAGCCGAGTCCATACGGCTCTCGCAACGTCGGATTCCCATCCGCGCCTCGCGATGATGTCCAGATACTCGCTGGTCTGCGCGTATACCCCGGTGCCAAGAAACATCAAGTTCCGGACGTGCGGCACGCCGAGTGTTCGACGCTGATGAATGTAGAGCGGCGCCAATCCGATCAACCGCCCAGTGCAGTCGCGGCAGACGATCACATTCAACCGCGCCCGGGCGGGTTTGAGTATCTCCCACCAAAGGCTCAACCAGAACGGCCTGAGAAAGAAGACACGTTGGTCGCTGTTGTCGAGCAGGTCGTTCCATTCAGAAGCGAGCCGCTCCAGGGCTCGCTCATCATCGACCGTTTCGACTTCAACCTTCTGATGTTCAATTGTCGCAACCAAGCCGTCTCCAGTCTCGTTCGTTTCCCTTGAATCTCAGTACTTGCCCGAATGACTGACGTTCTTGTCTCCCAACACTCGGCGCGCGCGCCTTACTGTTCGAAATGCGTAGTCCTTCGCCGTATCGACGATGATCGATTTACCGAACGAGGTTGGCTTGAGACCTTTGTTTCTCAGGAAAGCGTTGGCCGCATAAACTACCGCACGGCGTTCGACTGCCCGAGTCCTGAACGTTACGCTGAAAGACACCGATGCCTCGGGACCATTGATAACCCAGTGCGGAACGGTCACCGGCACGTGCAGGCCCTCGCCGCGAGTGATGTGATGCGGCGCTGCAGTCTGCCTGTACTCCTCCTTGTGAGGTGGAACGGTGCCCAACTCGAAGTAGTCTTCCCAATCCTTGTCCCGCATCATTGAGTTGCTTTGCACGTACATCGTCTTGCTTCCACGGACTTGTAAAAGGAAGCTGTGCTCTGGATCCATGTGCCAGGCGGTGAAACAGTTTGGTGAGGTCACGAAGATGTACGCCTCGCGCCGCACCATGCCGCGGTCCAGTTTCTCCGAGAAGACTTGCACTTCGTTCAGGCAAGCGTCCATTAATTCGCGGTAGGCGGGATCTGCTTCTACGTACTTAAGCACCATCCACGATTTTGCTTCTTCGATCCTGTCGAGAGTTTCGACCGCAGACAATCCGGTTTGCGTTCCGGTGTACAAACGCGTTCCGACCGGGATCTCTCCGCTGTTGAACTTCACGTGATGAGGCGGAAGTTTCTTTGAGAGCTCGATGAGCGCGGGGATGGTGAGTATTGGATGATCGGCTAGATTGTGTCGAATCTTGAAAGGTGTTCGTCCGAAGTTCGCCTTAAATGCCTCGTGGTCGATCTGAAGAAGAGAGTTCTTGTTTGAGCCCTCAATTGAATGGCTATCGTTTGTGTTGTTAGACATCGCTGAAATTCACCTTGTCGCCGGCAGTTCGGCTCCTGGAACTGATTCGCTTTATCAGTCGATTCGCCCAGCGCGCTATTGGAAGAAGCGAGATCCAGAGGTCACCGGTCCTGCTCGCGGCGGACACAAGTACGCTTTGAATGATCCTTCTATCTTGCCAAAGTCTGTCGATCATCGGGTGTTCAGGGCTCGCGCAGGAATCCATCCATTCGAGATCGCCTCGCTCGTGAAAGCTGCGAATGTTTTCGATTTCGAGCAGCAAACCCGGCGAGTAATAGGCGTAGCTCTCGTCGTAGGCGATCTTGAATGCGAACGACCCTTCGTTGGCGATGAAGTTGCACTTGTAAGATACCGGATGACCGTTGACTTCCAGTGACAACATCATGAGCCGGCCACGACTGAACGCCGCTCTGATCACCTCTTCGAAGAAGCGACGGTCTTCCGCCCTGCAAGCGAATGCGCCACCGTTCTTGCCTTTCCAGCCCTTCTGTTCAAGGTCGAGAAAGCCTTCGATCCACGCTCCGAGCTCTTCCTCGGAGGCGAGCTCTCGATAGACAACCGAGCCCGTTTCTTCAAGCCGTCGCGCCCGGCGCTTGATGTCCTTGCGGTGGTCTCGCCTAACTGCGGCTCGAAAATACGAATCGGAATCTGTTGCGGGCTTCAATAGCGCTCTCACGTAGGCGTCATCGACAAACGAGAGGCTATGGCGCTCGTACATTGCGGCTACGAGTGCTTCATTAAACGAGCCTTCTCCGGGAACACGTTGAAACTCCATCAGGGTGGCGCCCTGTGTAGGGATCCAGTCCAGGAACGAGCGAAGTACCTGGTCGACGCACCCCTTCCTTATTAAAGGCACCGACAAGAAACAGTACCGATGACGCCAAAGCGTCAGCACCGATACAGGCAAGCCCTTGTATGACCTGTTGAATTGAAGGGGGAAGACTCCGCAAAGGATCTGAGGACCATGGGGCCGCACGCCGTCGGGCGCGTACAGCAGCGCCACTCGCAGATCGAGACCGCCCCCCAATTCCTTCATCGCGGGCAGCATCATCCATGGCTCAAAGAACGGGTTGGGCTCTGCCGCCGACGCCGCAAGCTCCTCCCACGCCGGAATGTGGGGCTCGAGATCCGCCGGAGTCCTCGCGACGACAACCGTGAGGTTCTGAAGGCGCAGGGCACGAATCGATCTGAGGCCGGTGGTTTCCACCGGGGGCGGCGGGCATTCAACCGAATTTGAGTGGAGTTCAGTGCTCAGTGTCATTGCCTGCAAACTCGCTTGGTTCTCTCGAAGGTCGGAGCACACGCTGCCGCGTCTCAACCTTCGAGGTTGAGTTTTCCAGATTATGAAATGATCAATGAGTGAAGTCTTCTAGCGGCGTGCAGAAATTACTCAGATAGCCCTGGGGGATTAGGAAAAAAATCCACACAAGTCGGGGATCCAATATGCGAATTGTGCGGCTTTTGGCCCCATTCAGGGCGGAACAGCACTTGCCTCAGTCTCCGGGGCATTTTCAAGCGCCTTGCGTGATGAAATGTTGTACGTGAAGCGATTGAAAGGCCGGACGTGGTAGACAGGTTCTTCATCAATTCGACACAGGAACTGATTAGAACTGAGCGCTGCCGACCCCGAAAGGGTCAGGAAAGAATAGATTCGAGCAAAGCTCTCTAAGACTCACGCCTCCATTTGCTCCACAAGGTCGGCCGGCGCTGAAGAAGGTATGTAGGGTTAGTTTCGGTTTATCGGCGGGTCACACACTGGCAGGCCGGTTCCCACACTGTTACTAATCTGAACAACCCGAGTTCGAGTCCAGCGACGAGCCCCTCGGGCGCCTGGGCAAGAACGCGAACTGTTTCACCGATAAAGGCACACCAGGAGTGATCCTGGGTCGCAAAGCCAAGGTCTCTTGAGCGCGAAGGCTCCAAGAGAATGACTGGCTACCGAAGTGAGATGAAACCCTTCCCACACGGTCCATCTCACTAGGGTAAAAAAAAACCGAGTCTGGCTGTTGGCCTGTCAGGCCGACCCCAAGACTCGGAGAGGTTTGTGTTGCGCGCCCTCTCCCTGCCCCTGCTCCTCAGGTCAGTGCGTTTCTGAAATGTTTCAAAGCAAAAGCAAAAACCCTCACACCCGCTTTTCCGTTCGACGCACCGGCAAGCGTGCCGGCTCAGCCCTCCTGCTTCTTCGTCAGGATCCCCTTTCACATTTTCCGGAAGACCCCTCGAAGCCCTCCCTATTCAACCCCAAAACAGATCAGGCCAGATCGAGCGACTGTGAGGATAATCATGAAACGAAGAGGCAGGTATAGCTCAAGAATCGTTTGGGCACTCAGCTTGATTCTAGTATTCCAGCATGCGGCGCTAGCTGCGCCGGCCAGAACTCTTCACACAAAGTCGACGAGATCACTCGGCAGCACGGCTCTCCCGCAAGCCGGAAGCTCATACTTCGATTCCTCGCACAACTTAACTCTGATCAGAGTGACCGACGCTCGCGACGGCGAATCAATATCGGTTCCAGACATAAACGCCTCGAGCTTCAACCGCAATTCATCCAATTTGATCTTAAACTGCGATAAGACTGCTGTCCTTTATGCATTGAGTCCAACTAGCCTGAGTGTTCAGAAGACAAGAACCCTGTTCGATTCGACCAGTATCGAAGTGGAGACCTGTCGATGGTCGGCGGGAAATCCGGATCAGATCTTCGGGCTTCAACAGACAGGCCGATCTCCGAAGATCCTGGCCTACAGCGTGGCTGATAATGCGTTTTCGCTCGTAAAGGACTTTTCGAACGTTTTACCGGAGGGCGAAGCGCAGCAGTTTGGAAAGGCGCTGCTCGACGACAACACCTTCACCTTCGTATGGCGAGCCGACCACGGTAGCGATTGGCGTTACGTTGTAGTGTACGACAGACAGTTTGACTCGCTCCATTTCTTCGACCTGCAGGATCCGACCGCGGGGGTCAGCGGCTTCACCGGCGCACATCTCGATCGGGCAGGCAGAGCGCTGGTCGTAAACGGTTCGACCACTCGAGTCTGGCGATTCCTGACAACCACACAAGCGGCATCAACACGTCTGGAACAGCCGGAAAACAACCAATCCAGGTTTTCGGTCGATATCAATGCTCAACTCGAGTCGCGTTCGTCAGAAGACCTCGATCCAATCAGTTTCCCTCGCGGCAACGTTTCCCGCGACGGGCGCTTTGCAGTGTTCAACTCATCAGACGCAACAGGCCGGCAGGATGTGTACCTCGCGGCAGGACTCCAGCCGCAGTCCGAAACTGCAGCCGGAGTACTCTGGACCAACAATGTGAACTGTGCCGCAACCGAAAACCTGCTTCGTAAGACCGCAGGCAACGATAACTCGGACGACGCTTACGCAATGTCATTGCAGACCGTCGACGAAGGCGATGCCTTTGTTGAATTCACCGCATCCGCGACAGACAAAGAACGTTGGTGTGGCTTCAACAGCAGTTCCAGCTTGCATCAATCAACCGGCGATATCGACTTCGCTCTGAGACTCACCTCCGGCAGAAAGGTGTTGGTAGTCGAAGAGGGCGTGGTAAAGGCGAAAACCAAATACAAGTCCGGTAACACATTGAGAGTCGCGGTGGAATCGGGCGTAGTGAACTACTATCGCAACGGCTCGGTGTTCTACACATCCACCGCCCGCCCGGAATATCCTCTTTCGGTTAACGCCTCGCTATTGAGCGCCGACTCCTCGATCGAGAATGCGGTAGTCTCCGGCGCTTCAGTTAAAACATTTGTGTCGATAACTCCCTCAAAGGTGACCATCTCCACCGGACAAGCGCTGCAGTTTAGCGGAGTGGTCAGCCCGGGAGGAGGAGGCGTCAATTGGAGCGCGTCTCACGGGACGATAACCTCCACAGGCTTGTTCACTGCGCCGGCCGTTGCGGGTACCTGTCGTGTGATCGCGACGGCGCAATCAAACCCCAGGGCAAGTGCGATTGCGACTGTCACTGTGACTGCTCCTGCTGACAAGACTCCTCCGGTCATCAACCAGATCGCTGTTTCAAATGTGACGGCAACCGGCGCGACCATTAGCTGGCTTACAAACGAGGCGGCCGATTCCGTGATTCAATACGGCACTACGACTGCATACGGAAGCGTGGTGAACAGCTCGACTCTTGCGACCGCTCATGCGCTTTCGCTCGCCGGTTTATCAGCCCAGACGGTTTATCACTTTAGAGTCAAATCGAGGGATGTGGCCAGCAATGTTGCAACGTCCGCCGACGCGAGTTTCACTACAGCGGCAGCCGCGGATGTCACGCCTCCGGTAATCTCGGCGGTGGCGGCTTCGAACATCTCCACTAGTGCGGCGACGATTACCTGGTCAACCAACGAATCAAGTGATTCCCAGGTTGAATACGGAACGGCAACCTCATACGGGAGCGTCAGCCCGCTTGCAGGGTTACTAACTACTGCCCACAGTGTCGCGTTGTCAGGACTCGCCTCCGGAACCGTTTATCGCTATCGGGTAAAGTCCAGAGACGTTGCGGGGAATCTGGCGACGTCCGCTGATTCTACCTTTACGACGGTGGCATCGGCGCCACCGCCACCGTCGGGAGGCGGTAGCGTCAAGACTGACTACGGAGTTTATCCCGAACCTGCTCCTCCGGCGTTGCCGGCGGCGGGTGGCACGTTCGTGGATCCAACCTTCGGTACGACCATCATGCGGGTCACCGATGAAAACGACGGGATTCAGAACACAACGAACTATTCCTACTGGCACAGCTTCAACATAAACAGCACCAGGCTGTACATCATCGTAGGTGATTCACCTACCTTGTACACGTTTGATCCAGTCAACTTCAGGATCTCGGGGAAGAGGGCGCTCTATATCAACCGTCCGCCGGTTGGAGGCTCTCCACGGGGCGAAGACTCGATCTGGAGCGGAACCGATCCGGACGTGATGTACGGACACGACGGCCTCATAATCTGGGCCTACAACGTTGCGAGCAACACCTACACGCTGGTTAAGGATCTGAGCTCTCAGCTTCCGCCAGGGTATCTCTGGCAAATGAGCAAGTCGGTCGACGACAACGTTTTTGCGTTTACGACCAAGGATCAGACCGCGGCGAATACCGGTTATTGTGCGTGGCGTCGCGATACCGACTCGCTCCTTTACAACGGAACAATGCCTGACCTGGACGAGGTGCAGGTGGACAAGACCGGGCAATGGTTGGTGGTAAAGACCGGGCACGCGGGTGCCGGGGTGGTGCGAGTTCAAGTAGTAAATCTTCTCACGAGGTCGGTGGACAATCTTGTCGATGGAACTCCCGATTTTGCGCCTGGCCATTCGGACAACGGAAACGGATTCATCGTTGGCTACGACAACTGGAACAATCGTGTCACCTATCGAAGAGCGGCGACGCCGCATCAGCTCTATTCGGCGCTCGACTTCGGAAACGACTGGAGCATCGAACAGCACATCTCGATGTTGGAAAGCGACGATGCGTGGGCGTTGATGAGCACGTTTGTTGGAAACTCTTTGCCGAGTTCTGGTGTGTTCAAAGACGAGCTTGTGCTGTTTGCGACCGATGGAAGCAAACAGGTCCGCAGGTTCGCGCACACTCATTCGGTGTATCGAGACTACTGGGACACTCCGCGAGCGACAATCAGCCGCGACGGAAAATTTGCCGCATTCACAAGTAACTGGGGCTCGACCACCCGAAGGGATGTGTTTGTGGCCAGGGTTCCTGGCGCGTCTTCAAGCTCTACTCCGCCGCCTCCCCCTCCGCCGGCAGACACAACGCCGCCGGTAATCAGCGCTGTCTCAAGCTCGGGCGCGACGACGAGCGGGGCGACCATCAGATGGAGCACCAATGAGAGCTCGGATTCGCAAGTCGAGTACGGCACGAGTACGTCGTACGGAAGCACGAGTGGGCTCGACACGCAACTTGTCACTACGCACGCAGTCAATCTGAGCGGACTGAGTGCGGGGACGACATATCATTACAGGGTGAAGTCTCGCGACGCGTCGGGGAATCTCGCAGTATCGCCCGATTTCACTTTCAGCACTTCTTCTGTGCCGAGCGGCGGAAGCTCGGGACTTCAGAGCGTTATTTGGACAAGCGTGGTGAATTGTCTGGTCAGCGGCAATTCACTACAGAAGAATGGCGGTTACGCCGATACCCCGGACGCAGGAGGGCGATCACAGCAGTCCCTTTCGGGTGGCGACGGCTACGTAGAGTTCACCGTTACCGAGGCCAACAGCCTTAGGTTCTTGGGGTTCACTCACTCGGTTTCCGGAACTGACTACGCCGCCATCAATTTTGCAATCAAGCTGACCACCTTTGGCGTTGCGGAGGTTCGCGAAGGCAACGTGTATCGAACTGAAACCACGTATGCAGCCGGAGATGTATTCAGGGTCGCGGTCTCGGGGGGCGTTGTTAAGTATTCAAAGAACGGGACGGTGTTCTATACGAGCAATTCTGCACCGACATATCCGCTGGTTGTAGACGCGTCGTTGTTGACAATGTCCTCCACGATCACCAAAGCAGTGGTCAGCGGACAATTCTAAGTGCTGAGTGCTGAGCCTTTGAAAATGAAATCCTTCCAATGCGGCATAAAGTGCTGTCACAATAAAGAAGTTGCACCTAAATACTCAGCACTCAGCACTCAGCACTCAGCATTTAGCACTCAGCACTTCACCTCAGCCTTGCCCGATGCAGGGCCTCGACTATCTCCTTGTTCGACATGAACCACTTCCAAACCTTTCCGGATCGGGAGTTCTCAGCACTCAACAACGTAATGCCCAGATCAATCCCGATTACGTCAGTATCAATCCATCCCGTCAGCGGGTTGAACGCATCCACAAATCCGTAGCGCCCGTACACCCGATCTCCAAACTTCTCGTACATCGCACGCAGAGCGCGAACCGACAAGTCTCGCGTAAACATCAATGAGCCTCCGGCCGCGCATGGCACTATCGTCCCATCAGTCGCCGGGTCTCGCGGCGGACCGCCCCACGCCACATAACCCTTCGCACTGTCCGATGCGGTTATCCCCCAGATCGTGTCCGAATAATCCGGAAACTCGCGCGAAAGCTCTTTGCAAAACGCGCGGTGTGCAAGCGTCGCACGCACCGAATTCTCAAAGTAATCGACGTGCGGAGGACGTTCCTCCTTCAGTCCGCGGTAATCGATCCACGCATGGGAATACTGATGAATGAACAACGGTCCCCCTGTTATGTAGCGGTAGCCGGCATAAGTCATCCACTGCCTTCGCCAGCCGTACCACGATTCACCGGGAATCGCGTGTGCCGGTGAACCGATCGCCAGCACGTTCAGAATTGTGTGCTCGCTGTAGTTGTCCCATCGACTCTTCAGGAAGCCGGCCTCCGGTTTCCATCCGTGCGATAACAGCAGGCGGTCGCCGTTCAGCATCCATTGAAAGTCGACTCGCTCGTAGATTCGTGTTGCAAGCGCAACAATCTCCGGATCGTTTGCGAACCTCTGTCTCACTGTCAGGATGCCAGCAAGCAGCAGCGCTGTGTCTATCGATGAGATCTCGCTTTGCCATCGACGCTCGCCCGTCTTCAGATCCATCCAGTGATAGAACCAGCCGTGAGCATTCTCCGCTCGGTTCAGAAAAAATCGCAGACCCGCGCGAAGGCGCGCTCGCGCCTGGTTCTCATCAATCCAATGCCGGTCGACACCGATGCACAATGCGGTGAATCCAAATCCGGTAGCTCCGACGCTCGCGATGTTGTGACTCGCATGTTCTTGTTCGTGTCGCGACCCGTCGACGCGCGCGCGATCCAGCACAAGACCCGTAGCCTCGTCAGCCTGTTCTATGAAGTATTGGAAGATTCTATGGCACAGGTCATCGATGAATGCGTCGTCGGTTGCGAACGCTGTCTTACCGGCGGAGGGCTTCGACGTGGAGGTTGTGTGTTGAACGAGGATCGCAAAGATTCGATCGCAAGGCGAGAGGATCAGCAGCGACGCGATCAGGACCGCAGCTCGGAAGCTTTCATTCTTTATCGACTTCAAAGCTGGCCTCGAGTCCTTCCAGCGAGTTTGGCCCGATCATGACTTTGAACACGCCGGGCTCTACTTCAAAGCGCATGTCGCGATTGTAAAAACCGAGTTGGCTCGGACCGAGCGAAAAGGTGAGACGGCGCTGTTCGCCGGGTTGCAAGGTCACTCGTTGAAACCCGCTCAGTTGCTTAACCGGTCGCGTGATCGCCGCCGCCACATCGTGCACATAAAGCTGTACCACTTCATCTCCCGCTCGGTCACCGACGTTTCGAACGTCTACGCTTACATCGAGGCTCCCGTTTGAAGGAATCTTCCTGCTACTCAGTGTAAGACCCGAAAGTTGAAACTTCGTGTAGCTCAATCCCCAGCCGAACGGGTAAAGCGGCGTCGAAGGTCCGTCGATATACTTTGACGTGTACTTGTCTTTTGGATCGGCGGGCCGCCCGGTGTTCTTATGGTTGTAGTAAATCGGAACCTGTCCGACTGAACGTGGGAACGTCACCGGAAGCTTCCCCCCAGGATTCACGTCTCCGAAGAGAACGTCGGCGATCGCATTTCCTCCTTCCGTCCCGGCGAACCACGTCTCGAGTATCGCCGGTGCGTTCTCCGCCACCCAACCGATGCTGATTGGCCGCCCATTCATCAAGACGACAACGGTTGGCGTTCCGGTGGAGACGACCGCCTTGATTAATTCCAATTGTTTGCCTGGAAGGTCGAGGGAAGTTCGAGAGGCAGCCTCGCCGCTCATCTCAGCGCTTTCTCCGACAACAACGATTGCGACTTTCGATTCGCGGGCGGCCCTGGTTGCTTCCTCGAAGTTGGATTTGTTGCTGTCGATGATGTCGCAACCGCCGGCGTACGATATTCGGGTTGAGCCAGCGATTCTTGACTTTATTGCATCCAGGGGTGTCACCGCGTCTTCGGCGCGGCCATCACCCGACCACGAGCCCAGGATGTCGCGTTTGTTGTCGGCGAGCGGACCGATCACCGCAATTGCGTCCAGGTTCTTTGAGAGAGGCAGAAGACCGCCTTCATTCTTGAGCAGCACCATCGATCGCGAAGCAATTTGACGAGCGGCTGCGCGACTATCGGTCCTCAGAGTGAGCGACTGCTCCGCTGACTCGTCCGCATAGGGGCGCTCAAAAAGCCCAAGCCTAAGCTTCACTCGCAGGATTCGTCTGACCGCTTCATCAATAGCGGCAACGGAGATTTTGTTGCGCTTCAAAAGATCTGCAAGCGTGTTGTTGTAAGTTCGGCTCACCATTTCCATGTCGACGCCCGCCGACAACGCCGCTTGCGCCGCACCGGCCTCGTCTGATGCGATACCGTGAACAATCAATTCTCGAATCCCGTCGTAGTCGCTGACTACAAACCCGTCGAACTTCCATTCCTTTCGAAGCACTTGATCTAACGTGAATTGGTTGGCAGTGGCTGGAATTCCGTTCAGGTCGTTGAAAGAGCTCATGAAGGTGCCAACGCCCGCGTCAACAGCAGCCTTGAAAGGCGGAAAGTAGATTTCGCGCAGGGTCCGTTCGGAGACTTCCGTTGTGTTGTAGTCGCGGCCGGCTTCCGCCGCACCATACGCCACCCAGTGTTTGGCGCAACCCAGAATCTTACCCGGCGAGGCGTACGAGTTTCCCTGGTACCCCCTTACCTGAGCAGCAGCAAAAGCGGAAACCAGATACGGATCTTCGCCGCCGCCTTCTGCAATTCTTCCCCAACGCGCATCGCGAGCAATGTCCAGCATCGGAGCAAAAGTCCATCGAACACCTGCCGCGGAAGTTTCAAGCGCAGCAATGCTTGCCGCCTTTTCCCACGAGGGAGGGTCCCAACTGCTGGCTTGACCAAGCGGAATCGGAAAGATCGTTCGGTACCCGTGGATGACATCGAATCCGAACAGTATCGGAATCTTCAGTCGCGACTGTTCCACCGCCGCTCGTTGAAGTTCGTTGACTCTTCGAGCGCCTCGAACGTTCAATGTCGAACCAAGCAGACCGCGGCGCGCCAAATCGAATTGCTCCGGCCGTGCCAAACCGGTCCACTCGCCATCTAGCTGCTGGAGCTGCCCGATCTTTTCCTCGAGCGTCATCTGCTTTAACAACGAATCGATTCTGCGCTCGATCTCCGGACCATCGGCGGCTGCAACAGGCTTTGAGAGCCAGGAGGGTGTTATCAGACAGACCGCAATAATCAGAGCATTGAGCGTTGCCAATCTCATCGCCTGGTACTCCGAGAACCGAAAGCGCAGAGGTGGGAGCCGGCGGCCCCACCTCTTCTCTCTGTTACCTAGAACGTAAATCGAGCTTGCAACTCAATCACGCGGCCGGCCAGTCCGGCCGAAGCTCTCCCGAAGGTCGGATTGTTGACGTCGGTGCTCGGGCTAAAGAATCCAAACGGCGCGAGATTGAGCCAGTTGAATGCATTGAACATATTCGCTCGCAGCTCCAAAGCGGCGTTTTCGCCAAGAACACGAATAGTGGGCAATAACGTGCGCTTGACCAGACTGAGGTCCAACTGGGCGTATCGCGGACCGCGGAAGCTGTTTCTTCCGATGCCCGGCGGATTCGTTCCCGGACTCGTTGTGTCGAAGAACTTGGCGCCGCCGCCCGGGAAATTTCCACCGGGTCTTATGAACGCCTCGTCTCCGGTGTCGTCCAGTGCCCCGCCAAAATACCGCGACGGTCTGGATGGGCACAACTGCGGGCCGCCCGGAGTACTAACACATCCGCCAATAAGCGGAGTCCAAGGGAACCCGGTGTGAGCGGTGAATATGCCGTTGATTTGCCATCCGCCGAACGCTTTGCCGACGAAATCCTTTCTCGTCCTAAATATCGGCAAATCCCACAGACCCGAAATCGAGATGCTGTGTCTTACGTCATAGTCCGAAGGTCCACGCTCCTGCCGCTGATCCTGAGGGAACGTTTGATTCGTAACGAAGCCCGGGCCTTCAAACGAAAGAGTGTCGATGCTTTTTGCCCAGCGGTACTTTGCGTCGATCTCAAAACCGTGACGCAGTTGCTTAGTCACACGCACGTTCAATGCGTTGAAGTTGGCGTTCACGTCTGGCGTAGGGAAGAACACCGCGAAGAACGCCGGGCTCGGCGTGTGCAGAAAACCCTCCTGCACGATGCGCAAAAGTTTGTGCGACGAGCTGCCCTGATACCCAACGGTGCCCACCAGCCGCCACGGAAGATCGTACTGCACCTCCAGAGAGTAGACATACACATAAGGATTGGGAACATCTCCGTTGGTACCGTAGATCTCTACCGCGCCACCTTTCGCACTGCCGGTGACCGGATCGATTCCCTTACCAAGCGCCGGATTGATGGGGAAACTCGTTGGCGAGTTGCTGGTCCCCAACGCGTACAAGATCTGTCCGTCGGCAAACGGACTGCTCGCGAATCCGCAGCACAAATTGAATCGCGCAAAGAACGGAGGATTGCCGCGGACATTCAGGAACGGAGCCGAAGGATGTCGATTGTAGGTGATTCCAAATCCGCCGCGTACGACCATCTTCTCGTTGAACTTTCCGGGTGACCACGCAAAGCCGAGGCGCGGCGCGAAGTTGTTTCTATCCGGCTTCCAGAGCTCTCTTACGATCACTACTTTCGAGTCCTGGAGCCCGTTCGGTCCAAATTCGAGGTTGCTCAACTGGCCGTTGTTCTCACGCAGCGGGGTGAAGTACTCGTACCGTAGCCCCACGTTCAGCGTGAAGTTTGGACGGACCTTGATGTCGTCCTGAACAAACAGCGAGTAATCCTTCGTCCTGAAGTATCGCTGGGCGTCAGCCGGCAGTCCGGTGACTGGATCCGCGTTGATCCCCTCGAACACCGGCGTATCGTTGGCCAGGTTCCACAATCCGGTGAATGAATAGACCGGTCTGGCCCCGCCCAACAGATTGTTGTTGCTCTGCTCCCATCGGACGTCTACGCCGTACTTCATGGCGTGTCTGCCGACAATGTTGCTGAGCGTGTCGCGGAAGTTGTAGGTGTTTTCGGCGAAGATGCCGGGAGTTGCCTCGCTGCGAGGAGCTCCGAAACGAATCCGGTCGAACGGGTAGCTTTCAACTTCGACGCGAGGTACGCCAAAATTGACATCCTGATTCGATTCGAGCTCGTTGAAGCCAAACCTCGCGAAGTTGAACCTCACTTCGTTCAGCATGGTGGGCTTCAACGTTCGAATCCAGGTAAAGGTGATGGCAGGATTTGTACGCTTGGAATCGATGTCGCCAATGGGCCGGCTCTGCCCGCTTGCATCGCTGTTCAGCCCGCTGAAATGCGTGATGTAGGTGCTGACTGCAAATTGATTGTTGCTGTTCGGGCTGAAGTCGAAGCGGAAATTATACTGGTCACCCGAGATCCGAGCCGGCAGCGCGAACTGGGCAAACATGATATCCGGTATTCCGTCGAAGCCTCCCCCGATCGACTTCGGGACGTACTGGCCTACCGCGCCGGTGGGAGATCCGAGATCCAGACCGCCGTTTACAACCTGGCACGGAGTGCTTCCCAACGCGGCGCAGTCTTTCGGTAGCACCGTCAAGATCCGTGGTTCCATGCCCGGAGTCTGAAAGATTTTCGAAGTAACGCTGCCCGGCCGCGTCGAGATCACTAGCTGGCGGTACTGTGGTGTTTCGACGAAGGAGCTGAAGAAGTCGGTCGAGTTGTTGCGAAGACCTTCGTAGCTGAAAAAGTAGAACAGCTTGTCTTTTAGAATCGGTCCTCCGATACTCCCGCCAAACTGACGGAACATCTGATTGACTCGCACCGGCCTCTCGCCGTTTGGTCCGCCAAATTTGTTGAACGCGTTCAGGTCGGGATCGTTGTACTTGAAGAACGCGCTTCCGTGAAGCGAATTCGTGCCGCTCTGGGTCACTACTTTTATCTGCGCTCCGGAGTTGCGGCCGTCTTCCGCGGAGTAACTGCTCGACAGAACCTGAATCTCTCTGACCGACTCTTGATTCGGAGTAATTACCGCGGATCCACCCCACGTCTGACTGTTAACGCTGACTCCATCGATCTGAAAGTTATTAAACGATACGCGTTGTCCGTTGGCCGAGATGGGCACCTGATTCTCGGTTTGGAAGATTGAGACGTTCGATCCGCCGGGCCCGGTGGTGTTTGGAAAGGAGACTGCGCCTCCGTTTCCGCCGCGAGCGCCATCCCCGAAGACGCCCGGCGCCAGGCGGAGGAGCTCGTAGGGATCGCGACCTACCTGAGGCAGCCTCTGAATCTCTTCGCGGGTGACTGCACGATCTATGTCGGCGTTTTCAGTCTCGAGGTGAGCCCCTTCGGTGGTGGCCGAAATGGTGATCGATTCAGAAACCTGACCGGTGTCCATCTTTATGTCCACGCCGCGAGGTTCCTCCGCCGAAACCACCACGTCGGCGACTACGGCCTTCTTGAAGCCAGTCAGTTCAACGGTGACTGTGTATCGGCCGGGCGGGAGTCCGGTGACTCTGTAAAAGCCCGAATCGCCGGACACCGTTGTCTGAACTTTTCCGGTTTCCTGATTGGTCACGGTGATCGTTGCTCCTGCGACCACCGCTCCGGCGGTGTCGGTCACAGTGCCTTGAATGCTTGCCTTGAATTGGGCGAGTGCGGTTGTTGCGGTAAACAACAGCACCGCGCCCGCGCTGAGTCGAATGAGATGTAGCAGACAGCGCCGCATAGCGAGATCCTCCGAAGCTTGATTGGCGAATCGCGATGTTGCCGGCAGTGAGGTAAGGAATTGACCAGCAAACTAAGGCGCGACTAGCCGTGCTGGATGGACATTGTTGAGCGACCGGCTTGCGTCAGATGAGCCAGTCGTTAATTCCCAAAGCAATCGGATCAACTAGCCGAACAAGAGTCAGTGACGACTGCGTCGATATGCGTAACCGGCCGGCTTCGTTGCCGGCTCTCGCGCTCCGGTCCGACTTCGATTTCCACAACCACCTTGCTAACAAGCTTGCTAACAAGTCGATTCACTACCACGCGAACCAAGATGCCTTCTGACTTACTAAATCGATTTACTACGACTTGGTGCGGAAATTAACACGCGATAACAAAAAGCGTCAAGCGGGTCGGGACCGACCGGACTCCCCTTGGGGCCGGAGCCTTGATTGGATAAATATGCATGTGCGAAACTGCCGCGGTGGCAAAGAGGAATGAAGGTGCACCGCGCAAGAAACACTCGGACTCACCTCGTCCAGTCAGCCTCAGACAACTCGCCGAACACCTGGGACTCTCCCCCACTACTTTGTCCCTCGTCTTGAACGACTCACCCGCAGCAAGCTCGATCCCGCAGGGAACTAAGGACAGGATCTTTGAGGCTGCTCGCGGCCTGAATTACAGGCCTCATTTCGTGGCACGCTCGCTTAGAACTCAACGCAGTCACACTCTCGGAGTTCTGGTCCCCGAAATCAGCGGAGGCTACACCGCCGAAGTCCTCGGGGGCATCGAAGAGCGCTTGTTGCAGGCCGGATACTTCTACATCGTCGCCTGTCATCGTCATGATTCCGATCTGCTGGAAGAATATCCGCGCCTGTTTCTCGAACGCAGGGTGGACGGCATCATCGCGGTAGACACCCGCTGGGTTGATCGGGTCTCCGTCCCTGCAGTCTCGGTAAGCGGACATCAGGATATCGAAGGTGTCACAAATATCATCCTCAATCACGACAAGGCCGCCCAACTCGCGCTCGGACATCTGTTCGAGCTCGGCCATTGCAGGATCGCTTTTATAAAAGGACAGGTGTTCAGCTCGGATACGCAGGTCCGGTGGGAATCGATTCAGCAAGCAGCTCAGAATCTGCAAATCGAGATCAGGCCTTCCTTGACCGTGGAACTCGAAGGTGACTCACCTTCCTCGGAGCCGGGCTATGTCGCCACGAGAAAGCTGCTGGAGTCGCGCGACAGGTTCACTGCGCTATTTGCGTTCAATGATATCTCGGCGATCGGCGCGATCCGCGCGCTGCGCGAATCGGGTCTGAACACTCCGGACGATGTATCCGTAGTTGGCTTCGACGATGTCGATGCCGCAGCGTTCAACAATCCGGGTCTTACAACGATCCGCCAACCCCTCAGACAAATGGGGCAGCTCGCTGCTGAAACTGTGCTGAATCGAATTGATTCCCGACAGCAGGCCCCGCTTCCAAAATCAATTTCGGTCGAACCTGAGCTCATCGTTCGCCGATCGACCGCTCGGCGGCGCCCTGGAAAACTCGAGTCATCGACTCGCTAAAAGGCGGGCAGGCAAATGTCGCAGATCGACATCCCGGCCGTTCGGAGCGGCGGATCAACCCAACTATCAGCCGCGATTCACGTCGGGTTTGTGATCACCGGCGTAGTCACGACGATGCTGGGGCCCGTACTACCGGAGCTAACGCGACGATGGTCGCTTGACGATGCGCAAGCAGGTTATCTGTTTACCGCGCAGTTCATGGGTTCGATGACCGCCGCCGCTTGTTCGGGCTGGCTCAGCAGCAGACTCGGGTTATCGCGGGCACTTTGTTTAGGACTCGGGGCGATGAGCGCGGGAGTCGCGGGCTTGATTTGGAGTAGCTATGCTGCGGGGCTCGCATCGGTGTTTGTATTCGGCCTGGGACTTGGTACGACGATTCCGGCAACGAATCTGCTCGTGGCCGAGTGGCATCCGGATCGAAGGGCGGCGGCGTTGAACCTCCTCAACTTTTCGTGGTCGATTGGAGCCGTGGCGAGCCCTCCGCCTATCGGGTTCGCTATCGAGGGCGGATATTCGAATCAGGCTTTCGCGGGGATCGCGTTGTTTGCGATCGGCACCGCGGCCTGGATCTACTGGTTGCGAGGCGGCCACGCAACTGGAAGTACCCGGCGCATTGACCAGGGTTCTCGCGGTGGTTTGGCGCTTCTGCGCGATCCGGTGATTGTGCTGATAGGAGCGTTTGTTTTTCTGTACGTAGGAACCGAGACTTCGATAGGAGGCTGGATATCGTCATACTCGGCACGCCTGGGAAGGGACAAGACTTCACTCTGGTGGCTTTCGACCACGATGTTTTGGGGAGCGTTGCTGGCCGGAAGAGCGGCCGCGCCGGCGCTGTTGTTGCGAATCAGCGAGTCGAGTCTGGTTCGAACAGGCTTAATAATTTCCTGCGGCGGCATTGCTCTGTTGCTCTTCGCTAGGGGGAATGGGCTCGTGTTTGCGGGTGCGTTTTTGGCGGGGATAGGTTTTGCGTCGGTCTTTCCGAACACAGTGGCCAGGTTGTCCCGACATTTCGGGGAGGAGTCACCGCGGGTGGCGAGTCCGGTATTTGTGTGTGCCGGTTTGGGAGGCGCAGTAGTCCCTTGGCTTGTGGGACGAATTTCGGCAAGCAGCGGGAGCTTGCGAGTGGGGCTGCTGGTTCCGCTAGCGAGCACAGTCTTGATGATTGGCCTGCAGAGAGCAGTAGGCAGTAGGCAGTAAGCAGTAGGCAGTAAGCAGTAGGCAGTTTCGGGTTTAGGGTTTCGGGTTTCGGTTTAGTTTAATCTCTGCGTAAAGAAAGATGAGTTGTGAGCCCTCGGCTGCGAGCCATCCTTCACTCAAACGAACCCTAAACCGGAAACCCTAAACCCGAAACTGCCTACTGCCTACTGCCTACTTCATACGTCTCCACCGTCAGTTCGTGTCCGTCCGTCTGTGCGGTGACCGTGCCGTTTCGCCCGGTTTGAAAAAGTCGAATTCCACGATCGCGATAGCGGCTTAACACTTCTGCATGAGGATGACCGAACCGGCTATTCTCCCCAACCGATATGACTGCGCAGCGCGGACGTACCGCATCAAGCAAGGACTCCGAAGAAGATGTCTTTGATCCGTGATGCGGAACTTTGATGATGTCCGCGCGCAGGTCAAATCCGGACTTCACAAGCAAAGACTCCGTCTCAAGTTCAATGTCGCCTGCCAGCAGCATCGCGACACTGCCGTAGACGAGTCTCAGCACTACCGAATCGTTATTGCCCGATGTCACAGGCTCACCCTTCGCGGGCGGCGGCCACAACACCTGAACGCTGACTCCCTCGATCTCATACTGCCGGCCGGATTCAATGACGTGTAGCGGAGTGTCGTTCTTTGCCGTAGCGATGCGCAGCCTTTCGAACTCTGGATCTCGCCGGGGAGCCCGGCCCACCAGCGCCTCTCCCGGGTGAAAGTTGCGCTCGACGTATGGAATGCCGCCGATGTGATCTGCATGGGCGTGCGTACCTACGATCCAACCTAGTGATGTTCGCCCTTGCGACCAGAGAAAGCGACAGACTACCGCCTCGCCCACGTTGAATGGATTGTCTTCGGCATCGTCTTCTTTGAAGCCCGCTCCGAACGAATCGGTCAGCGGAATTCCGAGCCCTTCTTGATTAGCGGCTTGCATCCCGCTTCGTTGCACAGCGCCGAACTGCAGTTCTCCTCCTGCGTCCACAAGCATCGTTGCTCCGCCCGGAAAAACGATCAGCGCTGAGTCGCCCTGCCCAACATCGAGGAAGTAGACGGTCAGCTTGCCATCAGGTGACGGCGCCCGAGGGTTGATCGTCGCAAGCCCTAACGCTATGGTCGAAGCAACGACAAGAGCCGGCTTCCAAGCCCGAGCCGCACGAGGCTGCGAGACGTCGTTTGGGCGGTCGAGCTGAGGCTGCACTTTCCCTCGAAGTTGCAAGAGAAGGTCTTTGCGTGTGACTTCATCGACTGGGTGCCAGCATTGAATAGCCTTCGAGAGCACCGCGAGGGAAAGCAGGTACAATCCGTAAACGAAAACCCAGGCTCCGTCGTAGTGCGCCACGCGAAACGTGGCCCCCGGTATATGCGAGAATGGAACGATCGCATTCGTAAGCAGCCAGTGCGCACGTTCAACGAAGTACACCGCGGGCGAGGTAAGCGACGTTGAAATCGAACGTGCGGCGATTGCTACGATCGATCCAGCCATCATCACGAAGGTCAGAAGTCCGGCAATCACGTTCAGCAGTACCCCGATCGGCGCTACTCGGTTGAAGTAGTACGCCATCAAAGGAAGCGTAGATGCCTGAATAGCCGCGGAAGTCATTAACAGTGTCCCTACGCTTCGCAACAGCCATTGGAGTCGCATTCGACTTGTTGCGATCGCTAGTGGGTGTTTCTCCGGCTTGTAGCTGATCCTAAACTCGCTCGTTGCCTTTCTGAATTTCCGATCGTTCCAGAACAGGATCTCGCTTACCCCTCGAATCAGTCTGCTGCATACCGGCGGATGAGGCGTCGTTGGAGCCGGCTTCCATTCGCCAACTTTTCGCAGGGTGTCAGCCAGGGGAAGAGCAAGACCTGTAATTCCGAACACCGCAGCGAAGCTCAGTTGAAAGCCCGGATCGGCGATCAGTGACGGGTTAGCCACTAGCATCAGAAACGCTGCCATTGCGACGCTGTTCAGCGATGGAGCACGACGGCAAAGCAGCGGTCCAACGAGCCCGATCGTAGTCATCGCCGCCGCGCGAACCACCGGAGGGGCGAGGCCAGTCATGAATGCGTAGAGCCAGAGCGCGCTAATGCTTATCAACGCGCGCGCTGAATCTCTCCAGACCGAGCGCCCTCCGCCCGCAGCCGACCAGACAAGGCCGGTCCCCCGCAGGATCACCAGCGCGATAAAACTTGCGTGCAATCCGGCTATCACCAGCACGTGGAAAGTCGCCGATTCCCTGAGCCGTTCCTCCACTCGTCGATCTACAAAGTAACGATTGCCGGTGAGCATTGCCTTGAGGCTTCCGCTCACCGATGGCTCGAACAAGCCATCCAGCGCGGACATGAATTTGATCCTGACTCGCAGCAACCAGCCGAGTGCCGGGTTGAAGTAGACTTGTCCGCAGCGCTCTATCAGCGAAGGCTTCTTGACTGATGCTTTAATCTCGTAGCCTCGCCGTTCAAGAAATGCGTTGTAGTCCGGTGATCCCGGATTCTTGTAGCTTCCCGAAGACGACAGAATCACCGGCGCGCTGATTCTCGTTCCGCTGTCGAGTCCGAGCGATAAGAAATCGTTTCGCGCCTTTTGATCTCTCGCAAAAACTGTGAGCCTAACGCGGCCGGTGGCTTGAACCGACCCCTCCATTGAAGTGACGCGAACCGTATCGACATCCAGAATGTACGCGGCGGGTGCGGGCTCCGGAGGCCGTCTTAATATGCCCTCCAATTCAAATGACTCGTCGACTGTAATCAATCCTGATCCCACAAGACGTGCGACGCTGGTTGCGCTGCGATGCGTCCTCTCGACTCTAGATAGCAACAGCCCGGCTAACGCGATCAGACACAAAAGCGAGGCAGCGGTGGCCTGTGTTCTGTGACGGGCGGACGCGAGCAATGCCGGAATCAGCACTGGGCCGGCGAAGAATGCGACGAGCAAGAGAGGCACGTGTGTACAGCGATCGAGGACGATTCCCAGGCTCAACGCTAGGGCGAGGTGCACGAATGGCTGTTTGCTCGAGGAAAACTGGCGAGGAAACATGGGCGAGAGGCTCGCTTAAGAATCTGGAAAGAATCTCGAAGGGAACTGGTGAGGCGGATTCTACTGCCGCAGTTGACAACAGTCGAGCGGAAGTTTAAACATCATTGCCATGAGCGCTGGATCGTCCGATGACTTGCAGAGAAGGGTTATTGAATTCGCCAGGCAGACAGAGGCGCCCGAGGATTCATTCCTGATGACTCGCCTGGTACTGGACGATTCAGAGCAAGTTCAGTCGATCATCGATGGGATGACCCTCTCACTCATAAGCTACTGCTATCACAGGCATCCGCGAGGAGAGAACGTTCACGAGGTGATGGAACTTCTGGATTGCGCGCCAGGCGGATCCCCCGAGGCTTCGGAGTTGGAGCAGCGGGCAGACGATGCCGCAGCTCTTCAGATCCCGTTCATCGTGACTCTTAACCGGCTGGTCGAAGAGTACCATCACTTGCGTGTAGAACTGGAAATGCTTCTTAACCGCCTTCGTTAGAAAGCAACGGGTTGATTACCCCCGCGCGGCGGATACACCGTGGTTATCGGGATCGTTGCTCGCGTTGGTCGTGTCGACTGATGAGGGTGTTAGCTGGTGGAGCGGACGGCTTTAATCTGTATCGTCGTCCGAATCATCATCGGGGGCAGCCGAGTCCGCCGCTCCTCCGCCTTTGATTTCCGCTGAGATTTCCGCTCTCCTAGCTTTCGCAAGCTTCATTATGAGTGACAGGTGTTTTCGAGCGCGGCGTGCGGCAGCTTTGTTGCCCTTTTGACGGAAGACCATGTTTTCAGCGGCGAAGCGGCCAACCTCTACGAGGAGTTGTCCGGTGGTCGATCCCTGTGCTCGTCTGTCGAAGAGCCGCCGATCGCGGCCAGCTCTGCGCTCCGAAGTGCCGGCAGGTGGACCTACGTTGACCTTTCTTCGATCGTCTTTTCGGCGCTCATCTCCCGAACGTCTTTCGTCTCCTACCCAGCCTGCCGTGTTTTCGTCAGCCATCTCAGTCTCCACTTTTTTCGTGTTTAGTTGGTTCTGATCCCAAGTCCGGGGGAGCATTAGCTGTTCATTGGCAGCGCTAGTCTAACACGGATTCCGCGCAGTGCAAGAATTCGATTTTCTGCGGTTTTTCGTGCCCGTGGGGGAATGACGAAGGTGCGGAGGTGCGGAGGGTTTTCGGGTTTAGGGTTCGGATTGAAGACGAATGTGCAAAGGGGCGAAGGGGCGAATGGGCGACCGGAACTCCCTTCGTTCCTCTCCGCGTCTCTCCTCACCGCGTCCCGGCGTCTCCCCTCTCCCGTTCGCCCGTTCGCCCATTCGCCCCTTCCCTCACTAGCTCTTCAGCAACTCCTTAGCGTGGCGGCGGGCGGTGTCGGTGATCTCGGACCCCGTCAGCATTCGAGCAATTTCTTCTACACGTCCTCGCGAATCAAGCTTGTGAATTTCTACGACAGTCTTTTTCCCCGACTCATGCTTTTCAACTGCGTGATGGGCGGTTGCAAACCGCGCTATCTGGGCCTGGTGGGTTACGCACAATACCTGGTTGGTTTCAGAAAGACGCTTGAGCTTCGCTCCGACCGCATCGCTCACTCGGCCGCCGATTCCCGAATCGATCTCGTCAAAGACAATCGTTCGCGGAAACTCGGTGGCGCCTGCAATCGTCTTGAGCACCAGCATCAGTCTCGATGCCTCACCTCCCGACGCAACTCTTGCAAGCGGCTTTGCAGGCTCTCCCTTGTTGGCTGAGAAGTAGAACTCCACATCGTCGAAGCCGGTGCTTCGAAACCTCCGTTCCACTTCGGCCCCACGATGTTCCGACAGCGCTTCAGGGCTGCTGATTCTAACGTCAAAAGTCGCGCGTTCCATTGCGACCTCCGACAGTTCCTGTTCAACCGCCCGCTCAAACTTCTTCGACCACTTGATGCGTTCCTGATGCAGCTCGCTCGCTGAAGCGATGTACTTTTCTAGCGCTGCTTCTACTTGGTTTCGCAGTTCCGCTTCGCGCTCGTCTCGATGCTCGATGTCGCGAAGGCGATTCTCTGATTCAGAAAAGTGCTCGATCGCGCTTTGGACGGATCCGCCGTACTTTCGCTTTATGCGCGCAAGATCGGCGAGACGGCTTTCGACATCCGCGAGTCGATCCGGTGAGAACTCGAGTGCATCATTGAAGTCCCGCAATGTGAGCGCAAGATCATCCAGAGTTGCTTGCGCTGATTCCAGACCTTCGAGGTAACCTCTCAGGTTCGAGTCGTAATCCGACAGCTCCTGAATTCGACGCGTAGCTTGTTTGATTCGAGTCAGCGCGGAGTCTCCATCCTCATAGATCAACTCAAAACTCTCGCTCCCGAGGGTCTTCAGCTTCTCAACATTGGTCAGCCTGCGACGCTCCTCTTCAAGCCGCTCGTCTTCGCCTTCCTCAAGCGCAGCCTTCTGCAGCTCCTGGATCTGGAAACGGAGGATGTCGGCCATCTGAAGCTTCTCCGCTTCGCCGCGATTGAGACTATCAAGCTCGTCACGCACCAATGCCCACTCCTGAAACCGCGACGCGACTTTCTCCCTTAACGCCCGCGATCCGGCGAACTCATCCAAAAGCTCGAGGTGTGTGGCCGGGTCGAAGAGAGTCTGTTGATCGCCCTGTCCGTGAATGTCCACCAGAAACGGCCTCAACTCTCGAAGCAGCGCGTTAGTTGCAAGATGATTGTTTATGAAGATCTTGCTTCGTCCCGCGGAAGACAACTCGCGCCGAATTATCAGCTCGAGGGGACGTTGCTCTGATTCACGCCGCGCATCTCGTCCGGGCTGCCGGTCGTGTTGCGAGTCTCCTTCGTTTGAAGGGCGCTCGTCGTCAAATTGGAGTCCAGCGGCGGTGAGTTTCGACTCGAGATCGGCGTTCCGGCTGACCAGAAACAAACCTTCGACAAAGGCGCGATCGGTTCCTGACTTGAGCATGTCGGCAGTGAAACGGCCGCCTACCAGAAGTCCGAGCGCATCGACGATGATGGACTTTCCGGATCCGGTTTCACCGGTCAACAGGTTAAGGCCGGGCTCGAATTCGACTCGCAGGTTTTCGATCAGAGCAACGTTCGAGATGTTGAGCAGCGTGAGCATCGTCGGCGAATCGTAATACTAATGGGGGGACTACAGGAAGTTCTGAGTGCTGAGTTCTCTGAGTCCAACCCTGAGGGGTTGCGGAAGGGCCGATGAATTCAGGCTTCGGACGCAACCCTTTCAGGGTTCAAGGATTTGAACAACTTGACCCAGGGTAGCCGCGGACGGCAACCCTGGGCTGGACGACGCAACCCCTTCGGGGTTGAACTCAGAACTCAGAACTCACTATGTAATTCACTGCCTCGAGCAGGTTGTCGCATACGGCGTCCGGCTCGCACGGCCAGACGTCCGGATTGGCGAGAGTCTCCTGTCCATAACCCGTCAACACAAGCACACTACGAGCCCTGGCGTTCTTCGCAAGAGCGATATCGCTCGCCTTGTCTCCTATGACAAACGAGCGAGCCAGGTCGATGTCGTGCAACGTAGCCGCTCGATGCAGCATGCCCGGTTGCGGCTTGCGACAGTCGCATCGGCGCCGATAAGGCGCATCCCCAATCTCCGGATGATGCGGACAATAGTACAGCGCGTCCAGGCGCGCGCCGTCCTGTTCAAGATGTAACATCAATCGTTCGTGTATCAGCTCGAGAGTCTGCTCG
Organism: Blastocatellia bacterium; assembly: GCA_035315885.1. Lineage (GTDB taxonomy): Bacteria > Acidobacteriota > Blastocatellia > UBA7656 > UBA7656 > DATFXM01. The sequence goes on along the minus strand of DATFXM010000061.1, from coordinate 10,229 downwards.
CTGCAAAAGCCTCGCGCCACGCCGGACTGGTTTGACACTACAATCGCCAGCAACCCCGATTCGTTTATGAGCCGAACCGCCTGCCCGGTCCACGGATACACTTCGAGCTGATCCGGGCTCGACACGTAGCCAACGTCTACGTTCATCGTGCCGTCGCGATCAATAAACACCGCACGCTTGAGGTTGCTGTTCTTGGACATCAGTTTTGCGGAGCTAGTGATTCACAAGCCGGGGAGCCCGATTTCTTCCCGTCGAATAATCGGGCCGCGGTACATGCCCACCTCGCCGCGAGCTGAGAACTCGCCGAGTTTGTCTCGTGATAATGGTCCGGAACGCCCGCTTGCTTGCAAGCGTCACGCGTCTCGATCAATCCCCTCTTCGAGTCTGGTGACGGCGCTCGAAAGTCGTATGCCGGAACGATGTATCCGAACTCGTCCGGGCAAAGACCGAGCACGAACACGTACTTCGCCGGCATTCTCTCTCTGATTGCTGGTTCGGCTGCGAGGCCGGTGTCCGCCGCAAGGCAATCGCGCCGGCGATTCGCATCGACCCCGTAAAAGACTTCGGGGAACAGCTCGCCCGGTGTCGTGATGATTTGAGCGTTCCCGATAGTAATCGCGTAGACCTGTGTTTCGATTTCGATAGGCACTCCCTGTTTCGGAGGAGGCATCGTATCCAGCACGCCCTTCGCCGACAAGAGAATGTAGGCCTGATTATCCATCGGAGCCCGAACCGCAGCCTTGTTGACGTAGAAGCTGCGTAATGAATTCCATTCACCGCGCTCGAGCGCTTCGAATGCCGCTTTGGCAATGTCGCGCCCAATAGCCTCGGTACGTTCGAAGGTGTAAGCCGGCCGATTTCCGTTCGCGTTGAGAGGGAATTCTTTCCCGTCGAACTTGATCCTATCTCCCCGTTTGTTGTTTGTGTCTCCGATGATCTCCACTGCTCCGAGATCCCCGCTGATGTACATCGCAATGCCGCCGTATTTCTGTTCAACGGCCTGTCGTACTGCGTTTGGAAAATCAGAAGTGATTTCGGTGTTCTTGCTCTCCATGGACTCGGGGTGAGTGTTCCACTGAACGACAGTTGCGACAACGCGGTCGAGGACGCGACGCTCGCCGTTCCACAGTTGCATCACTCGCAGCTCTTCATCGAAGAATTGCGGCGGCCGGCCGCCCGTGCGAGTCTGCATGCCGGCTATCGAAGGGGACGTCGTCGGATCAGTCTTACCAAGCTTCATCACGACTCGGACGGTCGACCGGGCTGCCTTCGTAACCGCCTTGGCTATTTGCTGATCGACAAAACGAAGATACCTCGGGTACTTGCCGTCACTGAGCGGATCGACGCCCCATGCGCCGATCGTATCGGGTCCTTCGTGGTCGTGTGTCGATGTCACCAGCACTTCGCCGATGCCCAGCGACGGGTCGATCATCTTCTGAATTTCAGCGACCCCGTAGTAGTTCGCCTTGGAGTAGTAGCCAATCAAGTCTACGGACACGATGGCGATTTTTGTCTGGCCGTCCTCCAGCACTAGTGCGCGTGCCCACAGGTCGTCGTGCTTGCCGGTTGCGAGTCTGTTTCTTCCGAATCCGGCAAGAAAGATGCCGTCGTATTTTCCTTTTGAACTGGGGTCGAGCTGCGTATTGACCGGGTCATCTTCAAACGGCTCGCCGGGATCCCAGCGGCCGTTATGGTTTTTATCTGTGAACTTTTCGCCCCAGACGCCAGTTTCGGTGATTGTTCCGCCCCAACCGGGGTTTGAGCCAAACGGAGTGATCGACACGGCGGCAGCGCCTGCCTTAAAGCCGCCGGTCGGACGATGAGTTCGCACCTGGCCGCCTGTTGTCCAGAGCCCGGCGGTGACCATGATCGAGAGCAGGGTCAGCCGGACGATCAGAGCGTGGAACGCGCGCGAAGACCGGCGATGGTAACGCGGCATAAAGCACCTCGAGAGGCGGTGTGTGACGGCGTCTATAGGGTTCATTAATCTACCGCGGAATCTTACTGATCGGTCGGCAGGCGCTCAAGGCGGTTGGTCAAAAAGCGCTTGACAATATCTGACGAAAAAAACAATGATATGCCCGTTCATCGGCACTTTCTTTCTTCTTTTTTCAACGAGTAATTTGTTGTTGTTGCGCGCTTAGGAAGAGGATAAGCCTCTAGAAGTGTTCATCGTAAGTTGGCCTTATGCGTCACGACCGACTGCTACGCGGCCCGTGTCGAAGTGGTCCGAGGGGGGCCTCGCGTTTGCGCAGTCAGTACAAATCAAAAGGCAAGCCCTACCCGCTCACAGGAACTGAAAGGAGACGAAGTATGCGTGAAAGGTTTAAGCGCCTGCTGGTCGTGGTTATGTCGACAGCCATGATCGCAGGCATTATTTTGCCCGCTGTCGGCCAGAACCCGACCGGATCGGTTCGAGGTACGGTAACCGACGAGCACGCGGCCGTCATCACCAATGCCATGGTGACGGTCACGAACAAGGCAACCGGGAGCAGTCGAAAAGTATCGACCGGCGGCGACGGTATCTACGCTGTAGACAACCTGCTGCCCGGCACGTACGAAGTAAAAATCGAGGCGCAGGGGTTCGCGACCCAGGTAATCACCGCCACAGTCCAGGTGGGCAACACTACTTCCGGAGACGCGACCATGCGTGCGGGCGCCAAAGAAGAAGTTGTTGACGTGGTGGCTGAAGCCTCCACGATCAATAAGGAAGAGTACAAGATTGATGGCGTCATAACGCGACAAAAGGTCGATGCGTTGCCGCTAAACGGCCGCAACTTCCTGCAGCTTGCTTCGCTCGAACCCGGTGTAAGCGTTTCAGCCAGCAATCCGGGTGCTCAGAACAATCTGTTCAACGTCTCAATTGGCGGCGCAAACGCGGCGCTGACCAGACTGACCGTGGACGGGGGCAGCATTCTGGATCCGGTCTGCGGCGGCGCAGCTCAGAATTTCTCCACCGAGACCGTTCAGGAATTCCAGATTTCAACGTTCAATTTTGATCTGTCAACCGGTGTAACCTCGGTTGGCGCGGTCAACATTGTTTCGAGGACGGGATCCAACGACTTTCACGGAAATGCATTTCTGTATTTCCGCGATCACAGCATTTCGGCTTTGCCTACGTTCTTCCGGCCTGACAGCAACTTCGATCCGTTCTTCAGACGCTATCAATACGGAGGGGCGTTGAGCGGTCCGATCAAGAAGGACAAAGTGTTCTTCTTCGGTAACGTTGAACGGCTTGACCAGAACTCGGCCATATCGTCTTTTGTAACCGGCAACCCCATTCTTCCGGGGCTTCCCTCGGTGTCGCAGTTCAGCACCGTGCTGAACAGCCCTTACAAAGGCACACTCGGGAATGTCCGCGTTGACATACCGAAGCTCACTGCCAAGAACAATCTTTTCGTACGCTATAGTCACGACGACAACAAGGTGTTTGCACCGGACGCTGACAACACTCTGCCGTCGAACTGGCGCGACAATGGGAGCCAGGATGAAAACATCATCGGCAGCTTGACCACCATCCTGACTCAGACGATCATCAACGACCTTCGGTTCAACTACCAGAAGATCCAAAACAGCGAAAACATCCCGACCAGTGCTCATTGCCCGGCGGACAATATCGGCTGCATCGGACTGGGCGGACCGCAGATTCGCCTCAACGGCAGCAACCTGCGCCTTGGGAACACAGTCAACGCGCCGCAGGCCCGAAACCTGGATCGCTATCAGTTCACCGACAACCTGAACTGGCAGAAGGGCGCGCACAGGCTTCGGTTTGGCGGCGAGGTAGAGCACAACTACGGCAAGGGTCTGTGGGCGTTTCTGGATCCGGCGCTGATGCTGGTCCACAATCCACGAGACGTCATCGGCTTCAACCAACTTGTAGCCGCTGGCATCAACGGAAACCCGCAGATTCCGGGCGCGCTCAAGCCTGCGCTGATCGCGGCGCTTAATATTCCTGTACCCGCGAACTTTTTGACTCCGGGTGCGAAGATCACTTATGACGATCTGCTGAACCTGCCGCTTATCGCGGGTTCCGGGGTTCCGCTGGTTGGAATCGGCGATCCATCACAGCCTCCACCATTCCAGGGCGACATCGCTCGGAAGAGCAACCGGTTGAGGTTCTACGGACAGGACTCTTGGGCGGTCAAGCCTGGATTCACGTTCAGTTTCGGCGCCTCGTACACCTACGAGACGAACCTTCAGAATCATGATCTGGCAAAGCCGGAGTTGCTGTTGCCCCTGATCGGGAAGGTTGGAAAGCCCGACAAGGATACGAACAACATTGCACCTTCGGCTGGCTTTGCGTGGGACATCGGCAACAAGGGTAAGACCGTCATCCGGGGCGGCGCCGGCATGTACTACGACACGATTCTGTTTGTGACCAGACTGCGCGAGCGGGCGGCGATTGGGCCCTTGGGCAATGGTCGGTCCCAGGTTCCTGGTTCGTTTTTCAGGAACACGATCGTATTCCCGCAGCTACCGATCCCGCTGCCTCCTCCGCTGAACCTGATCAACGTTCCGCTGGGTGCACCGATCGACTTTGGCACGGTTCCAACCAAGATGACCGCACGAGATTTTCTGACCCTGTTGAGTACGCAGGTGCCGTCAATCCTCGCGCAATTCGGGACGTTGGGTAGCCAGGGAGTGACCGGTATCGGCTTCTTCAAGACGGGGACCGACCTCCTCGATCCGAATTTGCAGATCCCGTATTCGGAGCAGTTCAGCATCGGCGTTCAGAGGCAACTGCCTCATGACATGGCGGTGTCGGCGGATTTCGTGTTCCGGAAACGGCAACACGTTTTGTTCCAGAACGACCGGGACTTTTTCAATCGAGTGCCGGCGCTTGGGGGACCTGTTCTCCGAAAGTGCGTTGGCCTTGAGGCGATCAATCCGGCGGTGGCCTGCAGCAACGGTCCGATCAGCGTGATCGAAAGCAGCGGGCGTCAGGACTACAAGGCGCTGCTGGTGAAGTTCGACAAGCGCTTTTCGAAGAGGTATCAGCTCACCGCGAGCTATGCGCTTTCGGCGTTGAACACCTTCTTCACCGGCGAGGACATCACTAATCCGTTTGGACACTACGGCCCGGACAGTGCGGATGCGCGGCATCGGTTGACGGTGAGTGGTGTTCTGGATCTGCCGTGGGGAATCCAGGGAGCGTTGATTGCGACTTATGCGAGCCGTCCGCCTTTCAACGCGCGGATCAACAGCACCAACGACATCAACGGCGACGGCACGACTGGCGATACGTTGCCGGGGTTGAAGGTTAACGGCTTGAACAGGGGCGTCGGACGCAGCGAGTTTCTGACGCTGGTCAACCAGTTCAACGCGGACTTTGCCGGCAAGCCCGATGCCAGGGGCACTATCGTAAAGCCTGCGGTTATACCGACGAACTTTGTCTTTGGAGATGATTTCCAATCTGAGGACATTCGGATAACCAAGACGATCAAGATCAAGGAGCGCTGGGAGATTCAGGGGTTCTTCGAGGTGTTCAATATTTTCAACATTTCGAACTTGACCTTTGATTCGAGCGCTTCGGACATCACGTCGGGCAACTTTGGCTTGGCCAACGGACGTGCGGGTCAGAATTTTGGGACGGGCGGTCCGCGCGCTTTGCAGTTTGGCGGCCGTTTCAGGTTCTAAACTCGGCAAACCTAGACCGGGCAAACCGGTTGATCGTCAAAAGTAGTCGATTGTTTAAAGGTGCGCGCCCCCGGCTCGCACCTTTTTTGATTCCGAGTTCTCTCTCCTCTGAAATCTGAAAAACTTAAAGCCTTTTCAATCATAAAGTTGTTGCCTTTCTTAATTTTTCATCATATTATGGCGACCGCCTTATCACGCCCCGCGTGATGCGTTGTATGTTGTCGGTTCCCAAGCAGTAGGGATGGCCAGCCGCAGGACCGGAGCTGGCACGCTCTCAAAGAAGCAGTCTTACTTTGCGTGCGTTTTAGTTTCAGCTCTCCCTTTGCCTATTTTGGCTGTTACTCGAATACAGCTAAGTCAACTTTGATCCAGCATTGCGTTCGAACAAACCTGTATCCGCCGGGAGGAATTGAGAGATGGTGACAAGGAGCGTACTGAAGGTCGTTATCATGGGCGTTGCAATCGCAGCGCTGAGTGTTCCGCTAATTGGCGCGAAGTTTCGTGCTTCCGCTCGGTCTGTCGCACCGGCGGCGCCTGTCGCCGCTCCGAGGGCTAATCCCCTGACGTCTCAAAGACGGGTGCCCGCCAATCTCTCAGGACAGCGCAAATCCGGCAAAGTCACCCCGCAGTCCGTAATGAAGGATGGGCCGCTGATCACCGACTCCGACTCAGGGACGGCAGGCGGCCAGCTCGACCCAAGAGCTAAGGCGATGCTCGGGTTCTCCGAAAAGCCAAAAACGCGCAGCAAGGGTCATTGGCTCGGCGCGACCGCGAGTTCCGGCTTCGAGCCACAAATAGGCCAGCCGCAGAACCTCAATGCCAGAAGCGCTCTCTCGGCGGGCATCATGACCACCTTCGGCGGTCGTGACACCCAGTTTTCCGAAGTAGCTCTGCTGGGTGACTGGGACGGAAGGGAAGACTGTGTCGCCGACCATGCCGCAAAAGTCGACGACTTTTCGGGAGTGGAGCTCGATGGCGATCAGGTGCTGACGCGCACCGCGATCTCCGAGCACACCTTCGCAAACGGATTCAATGAAAACATCTTCTACTACGGCGACTCGCTTGGAAACGTTTGGGTCGGTGCTGATACTACCGGTGACGGGCGCGTAGATTTAGTCAACCAGATCAACCTGCCTACGACGCTAGGCCCGCAGTTCTTGCTGGACGACCAGGTTACCGTCACCGGACTTGCGGTCAATCCAGCCGCGGATTTTCTCGGGACCGGCATTCCCGGCGAAGTTCTCTGGGGGTCATTCACCGATTCCGAGGGTTTCAAAATAGGTGGCAACTCGATATTCAGAAGCGGGCTGTTCTTCGTGTTGATCGACGACACTCCGGACGTGGCGTTCCCGATTACCATCCAGGGGACCGGTTTGTTTGCGGCCAGTGCAAATTCGTCGATTGGGGGAGTCGCGGTGGACGATCACGGCGACATCTATTGGTCCCAGGCAGATCTGGTGCAATTCTCGGGTGGACGGATATTGAAGGCGTTCGACTTTGACGGCGACAGATTCCCAGATACCCCCTTCTTCACCGTCTATAGCGGCCAGTCCCCGACGTTCGGAAATATCGTGGCGATATCAGCCGGTCCATGCAATACGATCTACGCCGCAGTCTCTCGCTCGTTCGTTGGCACTGACGACCCCGGTACTCAAAGCACCGAAGGCCTGTTCACCAATCCGCCAGCATTGGGCCCTACGCCGTCGATGATCATCAGCTTCGCTGACTGCTCCGGAGACTTCGATCCTTGTACCGGGAAACAAGTTGCCGCCGGACAGTCGATCCCGGGCATTGTTCCAATGGCTGACGGCTTTGCCGACGTAGCAGTCCCTGGCCAGACACTGGTGACAGGAGTAAACAATTTCAGAGTATTCGCGCTCGGAAACGGACCGGATATCCGGCCACCGGCCGGTACGCAAGCAATCGCAACCAGCTCCACATTGAAGCTGGATATGCAGATCGACTTCTCGGGACAGTCAGGTCTGACGGTTGACGATAACGGAACCGTCTACGTAATCAGCGGGGCAGAACCGGCCGGCGTCGGCAAGAGCCCGTCACCAATGCTCGGCGAGATCCTTTGCTTCGAAGATCAATGTCCGGCAGACCGACGAGCGGACTTCGTCGACTTCCGTGGAGATGCAGTGCCGAATCCTCCCGCGAGCGGAGGTAACGTGGGTGACGGCGATTCGGATCGCTTCGATCATATTTACGATCAGGCGCCGATCGACCAGATAACTCTCACGCCAACCGGGCTCTCTGGGTTATCGCACGGACTGCTGCGTTACACAGCCCGGCTCGCGCCTCACCCGATAGGCTTAAACGTCACGCTCGGACAGACCGGTGGTCAGACTCAGCAGGATGATGATGACACCACCGGCACCATCACCTTTGAGAGCTTCGACCCTGGTCATCAGGTAGCGGGCGGCGACGATCAAGTCTCGCCGTTCCGAGGCGATGATGACGACGGAGCCGGAACACCGCCGGTCTTGGGTCCTCTCAGCGGCGGATTCGAGTTTGTATTCGGTGGACCTGTCGGCACTGCCGGCTGCGTTTGGAATGGGTTCTTCTTGAACTCGAACGGCAATATCACCTTTGGCGTGGGCGACAAGGACAACACGCCGACGGTACCTGAGCTCAGGGCGGGCGCGCCGCGAATTGCTCCGGCATGGGCCGATCTGAATACTGCTGCCAGATCCGTCAGCGACCTGTCCTTCCCATTGCAGGTGATGGGATTCACTGGAGTAAACACCTTCAAGATCCGATGGATCAACGTGCCGGAGTTTGGATTTGAAGACTGCGGCGGCACGGATCTTTTTGGATTCCCCGTAGCTACCAAGGGAAATACTTTTGCCATAACTCTCTTCGACGATGGCGTGGGGCTCGACGAGAATGCAAACCAACCGCTGAACCCAGCCAATCCCATTGGCAACAACGCGGTGCCCTTTGACTTGCTCGAAGGTCCTACCGATCTACGGTGGACGCGAGAACCTAACACCGGCTCGCTCGTCGGCTGTAATCCGCGACTGGACGGCACCGGTCTGTTCGCCTTCGAGTATTGCCACATGGCTCTGTTGGGAACAGCGACCCGGCCGGTGATTACCGGTTTCTCGATCGGTAATCAGAGCGTCCTGAATCCGCCAGGTCTGTGCGAAATCAACATTGGCGAAGCTGCGAGAGCGGCCGACACCAATCCGTTCGCAGTGATACAAGGCGAAACGGCAGCGGTTGGTTGTCCATCCTGCTGCATTGGAGAAGGCACTGAACCGACGCTCTTCGAGATCTTCGATGAAGGCGCCGACGCTTCCGTGAATAGTGGCGGATTGGTCACCCTTGCCACTCCTGACTTCGACCTGCGCTTCGAAGGCAACGATCCAGCCGAGTGTACACCGGCGCGGCAGCGTGATCTCAACCGAGGCCACGTATGCTTCCGCGGCGTCGGATGCGCGCCGACTTCACCCTTCTGTCAGACAGTAGTGCCGAGTCCGTTTGTGACGACCCCGACCACCACAGGTCTGGTGAACGCGCTTTGCGCGGTTCAGCTCAACCTGCTTGGTTGCGGATTCTTCCCGAACGAGACGACGCTGATCTGCCAGAACGTCACCAGCAGCACTGGTATCCCGGTACAGCGGCCTGGCAAGACCGTTTCGACGGCGGCCACGTTGGCGTGCGATACCAACGGTGATGGCATTCCGGAGGCAACAATCGTAGCGACGCCGGTAACCTCGGCGAGCTGCAACCTCGTTCGCGCGACCCTGCCGACGCTGGGCGCAATCGGACTGCCTGGTACGGCATTCCCGCTGGCTTGCTGCGGCGGCAGCGGTGTTGTGACGGTTACCACGGTGTTCACGGCTGGCGACAACAACGTCTTCGGCGCATTCACACGCAGTACCGGTTGCACTGTGGCGTTGGGCGTTAGAGCGCCGGTAGTGTTGTCGGCTTCACCGTCGTCAGGACCGTGCGGTATCGGCCAGGATATCCTTATACCCGGCGCTTGCTTCGTGATTCCGCAAGGCAGCGTGACGAGCGTGTTTGCAGTACAACGTGACAATCCGGCGAACGTGATCCAGGCGACCCGGTTCGTGATCGTGAATCCGAACCTGATCGATGCGTTCTTCCAGTTTGGCAGTGCAAACGCTGGCAAGACGTTCCTGATCTTCGCGACGGGTCCTGGCGGAACGAGCCGGAACCTGACGTCGCTGCCTGCGGGAGCGCCGGCTGGATGCCCGATCGGCAACGAGCAGGGTGTACAGGTCACGTTTACGTGCGCGACGAACCCGAACCCGAATCCAGTGGGAGGACAGGACATCGCGGTTATCACCGGATGTAAGCTGCACCGGGATTCGTCGGGGACGTTCTCGCTCGACATCACCGGAACGAACTTCAAGCAAGGTGCGACAGTGACGATCAGCGGCACGGCGCCTGGCAAGTTGAAGTTCAAGGATCTGGACACGTCGACGAACTCGTTCACGAGGATCACGGCCAAGAAGAAGCTGTGCGGTAAACTTCCAGGCCCGATCGTGGTGACGAACACGACGCCGAATGGCGGACCGTCGGCACCGTTCTCCTGCACGGAGAGCTGCCCGACGACCTAG